>JAJPJV010000051.1 GCA_021324045.1 Actinomycetota bacterium
CACCCCGATCATCTCGGGGCCAACACCACGACCGGTGGATGGTCACGGCCCTCACCAGGAAATACTTGACAGGGCCGCGCTCAGGTGCCTATTCGCGCGGCCTCTTAAGGTTCGCGACGACAGGCTGCAAGAAATCTTTGCTCTCTTGCAATTCTCTTCTATGTCAATTTCTTCTTTCTTCTTCGCTCTCCAATCCCTGCCTCGATGTCGTGTCGCCAAGCCCATCGACCTCGGTGGCGATCCCGGTGCTGCCCCCGCCGCATCGCACGATGCGAGCACGGGCGAGGTCATCGGGTTCCATTGGCGGCGCACGCCCATCATGTGCAAGGGTCGGAGACGTGCCTGACACCTGGATCACCGATGACATGCGTGCCCTGATCGGGCGCGAGTTCGGTGAGGAACAGGTTTCCGCTCCGATCTCGCTCTCCGACATCAAGAAGTGGGCCATCGCGATCTACTACCCGGAACTGCCGCCACGGCTGTTCTGGGACGAGGCGTACGCGGCAACCACCGTCCACGGTGGCATCGTCGCCCCGGAGGAGTTCAACCCCTTCGCATGGTTCACCGCCGAGGGGCCGCGGATCGCACCGAGCTTCGAAGGGCCGATCCGCGACGCCGGTCCCGAGCGCGCGTTCGGGGTCGCCCCACCGGAGACGAACTTCATCCTCAATGGCGGCATCGAGGTCACCTACGGTGTCCGGATGCGGCCTGGCGACGTCATCACCTCGAGCCGCTCAAAGGTCGTCGAGTACAAGGAGCGCCAGAGCCGTCTCGGCCTCATGCTCATGACGACGACCGAGACGACGTGGACGAACCAGAACGCAGAGATGGTGAAGATCACCAGAGGAACCCTGATCCGGTACTGAAACCTCATGGCTACAGAAGGATCGCCACCAGTGAACGTCAACGTCGGAGACGAGATCCCGACCTTTGAACGAATGTCGGGCTTCCACGCCTGGAACCGCTTCGCCGCAGTCAACGACGAATTCGTGCCGATCCACATGGATGACGAGGCGGGGCGTCAGGCGGGCTATCCCGGTGCGTTCGGCATGGGGAACCTACAGTTCTCCTATCTCAATGCCGTGCTCCGCAACTGGATCGGTGACGACGGGCGGATTGTCTCGGTCTCGTGTCAGTTCCGCGCGCCAAACCTCCGTGGGCTCCGCACCATCGCCCGCGGACGGGTCACCGCCGTAAAGCAGGAAGGCAGTGAGACCATCGTGGACCTCGACGTCTGGACAGAAACCGAGCAGGGAACGGTTCTCGCCCCGGGCCGGGCCACGGTGGCCTTGCCATCCTCTCGACGGCCATCCTCTCGACGCTGAGCCCCGAGGAGCAGGCCCTCAGCGTTCGACAAGTTGTGCCCTCGAGGGCTCCCTCCGAGGACACCGAGCCCAAACCTGCGTCTTCGGCCCGAGGCAACGGCGGGCCGGCCGCTCGGGGACCCGAGATCCTAGGAACCAGGATGCACCAGGAGCCCGATCCACGCCCCCGCTGATCCAATCGCGATCATCACGACCGTGAACAGCGCCACCACCCGCAGCACACGGGAGCGTCGATGCACTCCTGGCTCGGGCTCCTCCCAGGGCTCCCCTTCCCAGTCGCCTGACCACCCCCAGGACCAGTCGCCGCCGCCGGAAGACCCCCCGCCGCCGGAGGGCCCACCCGGCCCGTCGCAGCCGACGAGCCCGTCGAACTCCATGCCGAAGCCCGACCCGAGGTGGTCGGGGTCGAACACACCGAGCTCGAGCAGTCCTCGAGGAGCTTCGAGATCGCTCTCCAACGGGCTCACTGCAACGCGAGGTTATCGAGAGCGAAACGTCCGCGCGCTGCCGCGCGATGCTGGACTGCATGGCCGACCACCACGAGGGCGAGACGACCCGCAACCCGCTCGGTCCAGCTGGTGGCGATGTGCTCCGGCACCTCGTCGCCCTGGGGACGCAAGCGTTGTTCGAGCCATTGCACCTTGTGCTGAACCTGGCAGAGCCGATCAGGCCCAGCCTGGGCCGAGGCCTCCGTCGCTCCTTCGGGTTGGGCGACCCCCCAGGCCCGCCATCGATGGATTCCCGCGCCGCCTTCTTCGATCCCGCTGGCGTCGCTCGCCGCGTGCACAGCGACTTGCCCTCGATGGTGATCGGGGGGCTGAGCGCGCTCTTCCTCCAAACACTGCATCCTCTCGCGATGGCCGGGGTCGCCGAGCACTCGAACTACCGCGCCGACGCAGCTGGGCGTCTCCAGCGAACGGCGGCATTCGTCGGCACGACCACCTTTGGGTCGAAAGAAGAGGTCGACCGGGCCATTGCCGAGGTCAAGGTGATCCATGAGCGGGTCAAGGGGATCGCCCCCGACGGACGGCCGTACTCGGCGAACGATCCTGAGCTGTTGACCTGGATTCATACCGCCGAGATGTCGAGCTTTCTCGCCGCGGCACAGCGGTTCGGCCCCCGCCGGCTGACCCCTGAGGAATGTGACGCCTATTTCGCCGAGACGTCCAAGCTCGCCCTGGCGATCGGGGCGAACTGGGCACCACGATCCTCCGAGGAGGTCACGGCATACCTGCTCCGCATGAGGCCCCAGCTGTACGCGGGACCTCAGGCGCTCGAAGCACGCGACTTCCTTCTGCGCGGCCTGAGCCGCCGTCCTGAGGATCGCGCCGTGCATGCGGTGACCGTTGCCGCGGCGATCAGCATCCTTCCTGCCTGGGCGCGGGCAGACCTCCGGCTCCCGAACCCCCCGCTCCTCGATCGGGTGGCCGTGGTCCCCGCTGCGCGGCTGTTTTGTGCCGGTGTTCGCTGGGCAGTCAGCGGACCTGGAGGCCCCACTCCCCCTCCCAATGGCCGCCGGGGGGAAGGGTCACCACGTCGATCCCGGAACGAAACGCATCGGGAGGGCACGTCATCGGCTCGATCGCGATCGCGCGCCGACGGCGCTCGGCGTCAGTGACGCCATCCCCGGTGTAGCACATCAGATAATCGAACTGCGCGTCCACCCACAAGCACAGCTGCTGGGTCGACTCAGGGTCGGCGAGCGATGCCCACGCCAAGCCATTTGCATCACGGTGGAGCCCGGTATACGCGGCATCGAGCCTCGTAGAGCCGATCACTCGCCCACAAGTGAAGTCGAACTCCGTGCCGCGAACACTCACCACCTCGCTCGTCGGCAGGCCTCGCGCGTCGAGGACAAGGCGCTCATGCGCGGGAAGACGCAGGATTGCCGAATCGATTCGGTCGCTCCGTACTCGCAGGTAGGGGTGGAAGCCGATGCCAAACGGTGCATCCTGGACTCCTGGATTGCGAGCGATCGCAGTCACGACGAGGCCTTCTCGCCCAAGGCGGTACTGCACTCGAAGAGCCAAGGCAAACGGGTAGCCCGGCGTTGGGTGCAGGGTACATCCCAAGGTCACGGAGTTCTGCGCGTGTGCGACGAGTCGCCAGGCGATCCATCGCACCAACCCGTGAATGGCGTTCCCGCGCTCAGGCTCGTCAAGAGCGGCTTGCGCCTGGATGGCGGAGAATGCATAGCGCCCGTCACCGAGGCGGTTGGGCCAGGGGGCCAACACCTGTCCGCGCCCGTCCTGTGCCCACTCGTCGATCCCGAAGCCATCGATGATCGCGCGGCCCGCGACCTCGTAGGAGCGAAGCGTGGCACCGACTTCGGTGACGACCGCCTGCTGATCGCCATGCCTGATCGTCCACTGTTGGCCAGTTGGTCGCCACTGATCGGTGCTCGACACCTGAGGAATGGAACGATTCGAGAACGTGATGACGGTATCGTACCGATGGGTGCGAATTCTGCTCACGAACGACGACGGCGTACACGCGCCCGGGCTCGCTGCCATCACTGAAGCGCTCTCCAAATGGGCAAGGGATGCCACGCAAGGAGACCACGAGCTGGTGGTCGTGGCGCCGTTGGCCAATCACAGCGGAGCGTCTGCGGCAGTTGGCACCGTCTATGAGCGAGAAACCATCGCCTACCGCGCCGTCCACATCCCCGGAGCCGAGGATGTGGATGCGTTCGGGGTCGACGCACCCCCCGCGCTCGCGACGATCGTTGCGGTTCTGGGTGCCTTCGGCCCAAAGCCTGACCTGATCGTCTCAGGCGTCAACCTTGGAGCCAACGTCGGCCGGTCCGTTCTGCACTCGGGCACGGTCGGTGCCGTCCTGGCCGGAGCGCAACTGGGGGTCCGCGGGCTGGCGGTTTCGCTTCGCTCGGGCATGGACCCGACCCCCTGGGAGACCGCAACGGCCACTGCCGTTGCGGTCCTGCCAAGCCTCTTCGAGGCACCGACACCAACGGTCCTCAACCTCAACGTCCCGGCGCTGCCGCTCGGCGAGCTCCGCGGAATCCGGCGGGGTCGCATCGGATCGAGCGGCATCATCAAGGCTGCATGGTCCGCGGACGGCGACGACGGCGCCCTGGGCTCGCTCGGTCGCCAAGCACGCCATGGCGAGATCCGCCTGGACCTCGGAGCAGCCGTCCCGTCGCTGGGCCGCACCAGCGGAGAGGATCCCGATGACGACGCGGCGCTCGTCGCCGCTGGCTACGCCTCCTTGACCCCGATCGTCGGGACGCACGAGGACACCAGCGCGCAAAGTTCCCGCCTGGTTGAACGGGCCATCGACGCAGCAGCGCGGGCGTTGGCGACGCCCTGAAGCTCGACGTCAGTCGTCAACGTCGGGCGCTCGCCGCTGCTGCTTGCGCTGCGCACGACGGTGCTTCTCGGCGAGCCGGCGCTCTCTGGCGTCCGGGGTCGGTGCCGTCGAGATCCTCGGAGGGGGGCGGCGCAGTGCACCGGCGAGGCGTTCGGCCAGCCGCTCCAATGCCACCTGGCGATTCTGGGACTGCGAACGCCGCTCGCCCGCGGTCGCCCGGACGACCGGCCCGAAGCGTTCGAGGAGCCGCGACCGCTGAATCGGACCGACTGCAGCCGAGCGGGTGACGTCGAAACGCACCTCGACTCTGGTGCTCGACCGGTTGGCGTGCTGGCCACCAGGGCCACCCGCTGGCACCGTGTGCCATTCGAGTTCGGAGAGTGGAATGACAAGGGTCGGACTGACTCGGAGCACGCCGGCAGCGGTCGAATCGATCCCGGGCCCGTCGTGCTCACGCGTTCTGCCCGGCATGGCGACCGTAAAAGCTGGACCGGATCTCTCGCTTGAGGATCTTTCCGACGGCGCTGCGAGGCAGCCGCTCATGAGTGATCGTGATCAGCGAGGGAACCTTGAAGCTTGCAAGACGGGCGGCGACGTGCGCTTGGAGCTCCTCAGCCGTCACCTCGTGTCCCTCCCTGACGGTAACCGCGGCAGCCAGCTCCTCACCGAGCCGCTCATCGGGAACCCCGAAGACTGCAGCTTCGAGCACCGCAGGGTGCTCATAGAGGACCGCCTCGACCTCAGGCGAGAAGATGTTCTCCCCGCCACGGAGCACTACGTCTTTGACGCGGTCCTCGATGTACAAGAACCCCTCTTCGTCGAGGTGGCCGAGGTCGCCCGTTCGCAACCAGCCGTCGACGAGGGCCTTTGCTGTGTCCTCAGGGCTGTTCCAGTACCCACGAATGAGGTTGGGGCCCTTGAGCCAGATCTCGCCGCTGTGGGACACCGGAACCGGGACCCCGGTCCGGTCCCGGATCTCGATTTCGAGGATCGGAACTGCCCGGCCCACGCTCTCAGGATGCGTGAGGTAATCCTCGCCGAAGTTCCCGGGACCGTAGGCATTCGTCTCGGTCATGCCGTAGGCGATGCTGGGGGCGGCATTGGAAAACCGGTCCTTCACCGCTCGTGCCAGCGCTGGTGGCGCGGGCGCCCCCCCGCCTGCGATGTTCACCAGGCTCGAGGTGTCGCGCTCGTGCGTCCGCAGCGCTTGGAGGAGGTCCCAGCTCTCCGTCGGGACACCGACGAAGGTGGTCACGCGCTCTCTTTCGATGAGCTCCAGCGCCTCTTCGGGGTCCCAGTGGTGCATGATGACCAGGCGCATGCCCACGGCAAGCGCCGCGAGCATCACCGGGATGCAGCCGGTGACGTGGAAGAGCGGGACGGCGAGGATGCTCACGGGATGCTCCCCCCAGCCCGGGTTGTCAGGGTCCCTCGCTTGCTCAACCGCAACGCGGCAACCGAACGCGGTCAGTGCCTGGAGGACGGCCCGCTGCGTGGAAACCGCCCCACGAGGGAATGCCGTCGTTCCGGCCGTATACAGGATCGTCGCGTCGTCCTCCGGATCGATCGCCACCTCGGGCAACGGCGCCCCAGGGACGACGACGTCTTCCCAGCGCGCAAGCGGTGGAGGCGCCGCACCCCCTCCAGCACGGGAAACGGAATTGGGCAGGATCTCATCAAGCCCCCCCGGCTCGGAGCGGGCGACGATGATCGGAATACCAAGCCGTCGGCAGGCTGGAGCAGCCCGTTGCGCGCGGTGGACGTCGGCGATCAACACCGCGGTGCCGCTGTCTTCCAGGGCCCGACCCAGCTCCTCACCTGACCACCAGGCATTCAAGGACACCGAGACGGCGCCAACCGAATGGATCGCGCCGAAGGCGATCACCCATTCGGGGAGGTTGCGCATCCCGATGGCAACACGGTCGCCCTTGTGCACCTGGTAGCCGTTGACCAGCGCCGCCCCCAGGGCGTCAACGCTCGCCATGACCTGGGCGTAGCTCCAACGCTCGTCCTCGTAGACGAGGAAGACGTCGTCACCACGACCGCGAGCCAAGTCGAAGAGCTCCCGCAGGCTTTTGGGGGCATTGCGAAACCCCCGGTATCGGACGCCACCGATCGTCAGGTCGGTGATCTCGTAGAACTGCCCCGGCGCGGTGACGTCGGCCACCGCTTCCTCGAAGCTCCGGATGCTCACCTCACGAGCAACCGCTCGTGCTCCCACAGCTCGTGCACACATAGCACGATCCCGCGCGGATCATGGCATCGCCGCAGTTGTAGCAGTAGGGAGCATCTCGCATCTCGGCACTCATTCCCGTCACCTGCGACGTTACCGGACTGCCCTGCTGCGCGTGCCACGTTCCCCCGATCGGGCGATCGTCAACCAAACCGGCCGAGGGAGTCGTCGTCTCCTCGACCCCAGGAAGCGTCGGCTGGGTACGCTCTGCCGTCGAGAGCACGCCGAGATCGAGACGTTCCTCGTAGGGAAGGTACTCAAGCGCCAGCTTTCGGAAGATGTAGTCCACCAGACTCGTCGCCAAACGGAGGTCCGGGTCGTCAGTGAGGCCCGCAGGCTCAAACTTCATGTTCGTGTACTTGCGAACGTAGGTCGCAAGTGGAACGCCGTGCTGGAGCCCGAGGCTGATCGAGATGGAGAAGGCGTCCATGATGCCCGCGAGCGTGGAACCTTGCTTGGAGACCTTGATGAAGACCTCACCCGGGCGGCCGTCTTCGTACTCGCCAACCGTGACGTAGCCCTCGCAGTCGGCCACACGGAAGGCAAAGGTCTTCGACAGCCGGCGCCTCGGGAGACGCTCCCGGACGGCACCGACCACCACCGGCTCATCCTTGCGGCGGCGCTCATTCTCGAGCGCCCGCTCGAGCTCCGCGACCCGTGCGGCAAGTTCGCGATCGTGCGCCTCCGCCGGCGATCCAGGAGGCACTGAACCGGCAGCCTTGGTCGTCGCCAAAGGTTGGGCGACCTTGCAGTTGTCGCGGTAGATGGCAATCGCCTTCAGGCCGAGCCTCCATGCCTCCATGTGCAGGTTCTCGACGTCTTCGACCGTCGCGTCCTCTGGCATGTTGACGGTGTTGTGGTTGACGATGCCATTCCCAACGAATGCGTGGGTCGCAGGAACCGAGAGATCGTAGACGTCCTGTTGGCCAACGTCGGTGACCTCGACCACCGAGCTGAAGTACAGACCGTCGTCGAGGATCATCCGCAGCCAGTCCGGTAACACCACCCCTTCAACTGCAGCGACCTGCTCGAGCGTCCGCCTGCTGACCCTCCCGGCCTGCGGATCGAGGAGGAACTGGAACTGTGATCGGCACGAAGCCGGAAGTAACCGGTACAGGTCTGCGCCCGAGATCCCCGGTACCAAGCCGAGCGTTTCCTCCTCGAAACGCTCAGCAAGCAGGCGTTCTGCAGCACCAGCCTTCTCGGATTCGAGGAACGGGACCAGTCGCACCATCGCCTGAGCGTGTGCTCCGTGCGCGTGGACCTCGTCGCATGGCTTGCCGTCGGCGCCAACACGCACGCTGATCCTGGAGTGGACGATGCCGAGGTTGGTGAGCACCGCTTGGAGATCGTCGAGGAGCCCTGGCGCGTCGAGGCGGATCGCCCACCTGCCCGTCGGGAGCACGGAACAACCCGCGCCAAGGAACAATCCCTGCAGGAACGCCAGCACGCAGGACCGCGGTGACCGCAGGACGAGGTCGGGGATCCGCCTCCTCGTGCCAGCGCCACAACCGAGCCACTCGAACAGCTCAACCGCGGTCTGCGATCTGAGCTCGACACATGAGCACCGATCGTCGGGGTGGTTGACGGTTGCGTCAAGCCCGAAGACGCGGCGTGCGGCGGCGGCGATGCACTCGAGCACCGCGGCATCGGCGTTCGTGAACCGGATCGACCCGCGCGATCCCAGATCGCCTTGCGCAACGCAGGCGCCTGCGAGGAACGCCAGATCTTCGTTCATCTCGCTCGGGATCCGCCCGCGTTCGGCCGAACACGACGGCGTGCTCTCCCGGAACCTGATGCGCGGCGCCGTCTGCGACCAAAGGTTGGCCCCGTACTGGGTTGCCACTTCGTCACCGACCTGGATCTCGTCGAGGCGCTTCCACTCAGGGCCGCCACCGCCGACGACGAGCACCCGATGGTTGGGCGTCCCCGTCACGTGGTGGCCCGAACGAAGCCGCAGCCTCCTCACGGCCCGCTGGCCCCCGTAATAGAAGGCGTCTGTCTTCTGACTCCCCCCCAGAGAGGCGACGAGGATGTGCTCCGAACGGAAGGTGTCGGGATCCTCACCCTCAAAGAGGCTGCCGATCCGCACAAGTCCGTCTTCGGTCGGGATCAACGTGCCTCCAGTTACGCATTTGGAGATCGCACCGGAGATGAACGGCTGGATCGCAGCCATCATGCGCACATGACCGAGGTAATGAATGGTGTTGTCGCCCATCGAGCACGCGAACACCGGTAGGTGGTCAGGGTTGAGACCTGGCGCACCCACGATCGTCTTGTGCTCGTCAATGTGCTTCACGATCGCCTCGATCTGCTCCGCGCGGTAGCCAAGCTGGCGAAGGGCCCGAGGAACCGTCTGATTGACGATCGACATGCTCCCCCCACCGACAAGCTTCTTCATCTTCACCAATCCCAGGTCCGGCTCGACGCCGGTGGTGTCGCAGTCGAGCAAGAACGAGATGGTCCCAGTCGGGGCGAGAACGGTGGCCTGCGAATTGCGCACTCCGAACTGTTGGGCGAGCTCAACGGCTTCGTCCCACGCTTCCTGCGCCGCGGAGAGCAGTTCCGGGGGCACGAGCTCTTCGTCGATCTTGGCGACATGGGCCTGGTGCTTCCGCAAGACGCCGAGCATCGCATCGGCATTGTCGTGGTAACCCGCGAACGGACCCATTCGGGCCGCGGTGCGAGCCGACACGGCGTAGGCGTGACCACACATGAGCGCGGTGATCGCGCCTGCCCAGGCCCGACCGGCATCAGAGTCGTAAGGAAGCCCCTTTGCCATGAGGAGCGCTCCGAGGTTTGCGTACCCTAGGCCTAGCTCTCGGAAGCGACGCGACGTCTCAGCAATCTTCGGTGTTGGGTAATCGGCATTCCCAACGAGAATCTCCTGAGCAGTGAAGACCACCTCCACCGCGTGCTTCATTCCCTCGACATCGAAGTTCCCTTCTTCGTCGAGGAACTTCAACAGATTGAGGCTCGCCAGATTGCAAGCTGAATTGTCGAGATGCAAGTACTCGCTGCAGTTGCGAACGACGACGCCATCGACGATGTAGGAGTGATTCCGCGGCTCGGTGAGGTTGTAGGTCAGTTCGATTCCTTCGAATGAACGTTCAGTCAGTCGCACCGTTGGGCACACAGGACGTGAAGGACCCGGCACATCAGCAACGATGGCTCGCAGGAGTGCCACTTTGTGCGAGAGCGAGAAGCCGATGTGCTCTGCGAACTTCGTGACCGATTCCGAGGTAACCCGAAGCTCGTAGGCACTCTCCACCGTGTGCAAGTGACTCGAGATGCCGAAGGTGGTCAGCAGACGTTGAACATCGAGGAGGAGTTCACGCGACGCCGAGAGCAACCCGACGGACGAACCGCCTTCGTCTCCGAACGCGTCACCGTCCGCGTCGTAGAGACCCCTCAGGAAGGCAGCGACCACCTCCTGAGGCGCCTGCTCGATCGCCCACGGAACGTGCTTGGGGAAAGCCCCCTCGGCACCACCAACCCCAAGCGCCTCGAGGAATCGCTTGAAGGCGGGGCTGGCGAGCCGGACATGTGCTGTCCCATCTTCTTGCTCGAGGACCTTGAGTGCGGAATCGCCGTTCACCCATTCAACGAGCTCCTTGTGAAGCGGCAGCACCTCGCAGCGGGCATCGGCGCCCCGGTAGGTGGTCGCGACGACGGAACGCCCAGAAATGCTCCCCTCTCCGACGAGCCAACCCAAATAGTGCGCGAACTCCGGCGTCCAAAGGTCTGGAAAGCGCATCACACGCGGATGCTCACCATTGGCTAAGTAGTCCGCTGGATCAGTGGAGACCGGGAGCGCCGGATCTGCATTGATTGCAGGAGCAGGGAGATCCAGAATCTTAACCTCATCGGTTGCCTTGAGCTCGCACGCCTCGACATAGCCACGGTTCGTCGTGAAGATGCGGTGGCCGGGAGTGCATCGAAGTTCCATCCCGTTGTCGAACCGGAGCCGAACGATTTGGTTGTAGCCGGTGATCATGATTGCTTCCGGCGTGGTGATCTGCACCTGTTCAGCCGCTTCATCTGCGTTCGTGGCGTCGTGAGTGTAGATACCGAACGACTCACCGCTGTTGACTCGACTGACGAGCTCGGAGAAGCAGATGAGACCCTTGTCGGTATGCACCCTCGCCGATCCTGGGAAGCAGGGATTGCTCGCCGTGATCCGCCCAGCCCTCGGTGCAGTATGCCATGCATTGATAGTCGTATCGAACTGGATGCCAGGATCGGCACATTCCCATGCGGCGTGCGCGACCTGACGGAAAAGGTCTCGTGCCCGGACGCGCTTGATCACCGAGCCATCGGTGCGAGCAGTGAGCTCCCACTCAGCGTCGTCGATGACGGCTTGCATGAACTCGTCCGTCATACGGACGGAGTTGTTCGCGTTCTGGTATTGGATCGAGTGGCTATCGGCGCCGTCGAGGTCCATGTCGAATCCAGCGTCGCGAAGCACTCGCGCTTTGCGCTCCTCGAGCGCCTTGCACCAGATGAAGTCCTCAATGTCAGGGTGATCGGCGTCGAGGATGACCATCTTCGCAGCGCGTCTCGTATTCGATGCATAGATCCCGTTCGCCGAGAGGAGATGGGTTCCCTCGACCTCGATGTCGTAGGTTTCTGCGACTTCGGTTGGAGTGACGGAATCCAGCGTGAGGCGAACACAACGTGAGATTTCATTCGGGGCTGCGGCCGGCCCTCGGCGCACGAGAAGGGTCGCGACCACGCCGCTGTTTGTCTCGGTCGCGCCCAGCTGGCGCTGAGAAAACCCTCCGCTCCGCTGGTGGGAACGAGGTGCAAGCGGTTCGTCGACGCTCCAGTCCTCGTCGGCCTGCAGCATTTCGGTGCCGTCGACCTGCGCCCTCGCCGAATACACGCGGATGGAATCGAAGAGATGCTCGGCGTACGTGGCGCCGACAACCGATAGCCGATAGGTCGAGGGCTTCGTCGGCGCGTTCCTGCTTCCCGTCAGTTGCGAGGGGATGCCGAGGGTGAGCAAGAGCTGCTGGAGCCGAACCAGGAAGCCTCGATCGGTCGACGTGAAGTTCCAGCCTTGGAGTTGGTCATACGCCCCGCTCGCGTCGACCACTCCAGCAATGAACGCTGCGCGCACGCTCACTTCGGCCCTGAAGAGCACATCGGGGAACCCAAGTGCATCGGCTCTACCCTTTGCGAGGCCATTATGGGTCAAGAAATCGACGAGGGCGCGGTGTGCGAACCCGATCTGTAGGCTGCCACCGGCACCACCGAGTACAAGCGGCCGCGCACCGAAGAGCTGGCGGCAGTACTGGGCGCACCGCTCGGCGGCAATGCTGGCCACGCGGTCCTTGCAGAACGCGAGCCCATGGTCGTTCGGAGCAGTCGGCCGGAACCCCCCTTCGCCGTACCACAGGCCAAGCACGTAGGCGAGACGATCATCGAGCTCCGAGGGGAATCGAATCTCGACTGGGCTCGCTGCGTCGGCAATCCCAGGCGGAAAAAGCGCGATGGTGGAGCCGCCCGTGCTCGGCTCGACCAGTGCGTAGAGCGACTCGCCAGGAGCGAAATGTTCGATGGGCTTGACGTCGAACCCTTCGTCGAGATCGTTCCAGTACGCGAACTTGTGACCCTCTGTGACCTCGACCTCGTAACCTTCTTGCGTCTTCACCCGATAGCACAGCTTCGGTCCGTTGGGCATGAAATCGGCGACCGGGCGTGGTCCTTGGTGTGTGAGTACCAAGTCGCCGATGTGAAGCTGCTCGATCGGGCGCCAACCGTCGGGCGTGGCGACGAGGGTTCCCTCCCTAAAGCACTTTCCGCCAGATTTGATCGTTCCGGCCGATGCGTCCGCGCCGCGCATGAAGCTCACCGGTCCCGACGCCGTACCGCCACCCCTCAGGTGTTCGTAGGAGGATCGAATACGGGAAAGGTTGACCCCTGCCCCGGATCCGCCTTTGAAGATGATTCCCTCTTCGGTGTACCAGTTGAGAATGGAGTCCATCGAGTCCTCAACAGCGAGGATGAAGCAGTTGTGCACCCGAATGTCGTTGCTGAGGTACTCACCGCTCTCGGTCTGGATGTCATAGACGTCCATTTCGCCGAGCTCCTCGATGCCTTCGATCTCGATCTGCCCCGACGCTGCCTCGGCAAACGCGACAGGGGTGATGTCACGCGGCTCGAAGGACTCCTGAGGATGCCAGGAGAGGCGGTCCCCGGGGCGCAACGATCCGGCGAGAACGAAACGTCCCGTACCTCGGGAACCACAACGCCACACGAGATGGTCGGCCGTGACGTCGAGGACGGGTCCGGCCTTCGTGTGAACCCGGAGCACCGGCTTTCGACCGTTGGACTTCACGGCCACGATACGGGTGATCCCATGTGCGTCGAAGACCTTTTCACCAATCGCAGCACGCTCGACGAGCTCACCAATTGCGACCATCCCCTCCGGCGTGCTCACGAGCGAGTGGTAGGGCTGGCACGCGGAGGCCTGCTGGGGGACGCCGGCAACCCCGATGTTGAACCACACGGGTGAGTTGAACGCCGCCATTTGGTGGATGACGAGGTACTTCAGCTCGTCGCGGAAGGCCTCGGCCTCGGCTGCATCGACGAAGTAGCCGTCCTTGACTCCCCAAGCCGTGATGGTGTCCGCTACCCGGTCGACGACTTGCTTGAGCGACCACTCGCGTTCTGGAGTTCCCAGTGTCCCCCGAAAGTACTTCTGGGCCAAGATGTTGGTCGCATTGACGCTCCAAAACTCGGGGACCTCCACGCCAAGCTGCTCGAAAGCAACGGATCCATCCCGGTGATCGACGATCCGCGCATCCCGACGCTCCCAGCGCACCTCGTCGTAAGGATGAACACCTGCAACGGTGAAGCGACGCCGGATTCCGATCCCGGTTCTCTGGGGTGCGATCGCCATGGTCCTTGCTCCTCTTCTCGGCCCGTTCGCTTCGACTTCCCGATCTCGGCCGACACCCCCCAGACCGCTCAAACACAATATCTTGTGGTTCGAGAGTCCTGGAGACACGAGATACAGGGGTATTACACCACTGTAGTTACAGCGATGTCAACGCCTGCCGCGCCCCAGGCGCCCTGAGGGAGACCGGCACGGGCCAAACGACGGGCACTGGTTGGTCCGGTTGTACCGGCCAGGGAGTTGGAAGGCAACCCGCAGGGAGCGTGACCCGGAAGGAGTCGTACTGGTTGGAGGGGAAGCCAAGATGCGCACTGCTATCGTTGCCATCGACGCAGGGACCACCCGGATCCGCGCGACCGCCGTGGACGAGACCGCGGCGATCATCGAGGCTTCGTATCGGGAGCTCACCCAGTACTACCCGCAACCGGGGTGGATCGAGCACGATCCGGAGGAGATCTGGGCACTGGTTCAGCGAACGCTAAGCGATGTCGTTGGTGCATTGGCGACGCGGAACTGCTCCGTCGAGGCCATCGGAATTACGAACCAGCGTGAAACCATCATGGCGTGGGATCCACGATCCGGTCGACCGCTCCGTCGGGCGATCGGGTGGCAAGATCGTCGGACCGCCCAACGATGTCGCGCACTCGCCGAGGCCGGAGAGCTCCCGTTGGTACGCCAACGAACCGGGTTGGTGCTCGACCCCTATTTCTCTGCCACGAAGATCGCTTGGCTCATCCACGATGGAGGCCTAGCCGAGATCGCCGATCGCGTGCTGTTCGGCACGGTTGACACCTGGATCCTGTGGAAGCTCACGGGAGGGGTTCGCAGCGGCATCTTTGCCACCGACCCCACGAATGCCAGCCGAACGTCGCTCTACGACCTCAATGCTGGGAACTGGTCCGAGGAGCTCCTGGAGCTCTTCGGGATTCCCGCGATCACCCTTGCGGACATCCGGCCGACCTGTGGAACGCTGGGCCGCGTCGCTGCCGGTGCGGTCGACGGTGTCGCACCTGGCACCCCCATCAGCGCTGTGGTCGGCGACCAGCAGGCAGCACTGTTCGGGCAAGCCTGTTTCGAGACGGGGATGACGAAGGCCACCCTTGGCACAGGAACGTTCGTGCTGGCCAACGCGGGAACGCGCTGCCCCGCTCCGATCGATGGCTTGCTCACCTCCGTGGCGTGGGACCTTGGCTCCCATGGCGGGAGCACCGACGCCCGAAGGGCGTCGAACCAGAATGCTCACGCCGGAATCCCTGAGGGGGATCAGGCGGACGCCCGTTCGTCGCTCACCTTTGCCCTCGAGGGTGCTGCTTTCGTTTCGGGGGCCGCCGTCCAATGGCTGCGGGACGAGCTCGGCTTGATCGAGGACCCCGATGCGATTGGTCCAATCGCCGAGGAGGTCCCCGACAGCCACGGACTCTTCGTGGTCCCTGCCTTCGCCGGACTCGGCAGTCCATGGTGGGACCCGCACGCACGTGGGATCGTTACCGGGATCACCATTGGCACGCGACTTGCTCACCTGGCCCGGGCAGTCGTCGAATCGATGGCCTACCAGGTCCGCGCGATCGTCGAGACCATGACAGCAGGAACCGCCTTCGCGCTGCGCGAGCTGCGCGTCGACGGCGGCGCTTCGACCATGCCCTTGCTCCTCCAACTCCTCGCAGATCATCTGGCCACCACCGTGAGCCGACCTCGCTCAACCGAGACCACAGCACTGGGCGCCGCCATGCTGGCGGGATTGGGCGTGGGGTACTGGAGCTCGCTCGAGGAGCTCCTCGGGCTCTGGCAACCGGGGCTGCAACGAGTTCCGAACGACGAACGATCCGCACAGGACGCGGCGTACGCTTCGTGGCGCGCGAGCGTCGAGCGAGCACGGGCGTGGGCCTGACGGCCTCATGACTGATGCCCTGGTGAGGAGCTCAAGCACACGGGCAGCTTCAAGAGACGGAAGGGAGGCACCGTGGCGGTCATCGTTCTTACGGGAGCAAGTGCGGGGATCGGCGCTGCTGCTGCCATCGAGCTCACCCGCCAGGGCCATCAGGTCGTCGCCTCAGGCCGGTCAGCCGACAAGCTCCGGTCAGTCCACGAACAGATGTCGGCGGTCGCACCGCCGGGGATCGACGTCCCTGAGCCGATCCCCGCAGACCTCTCGAGCTTCGCGGAGGTTCGGCGGCTTGCCCACACGATCATCGAGCGCTTTGCGACCATCGACGTCCTCGCCAACAACGCGGGGATGACGACCGCGCGGCGACAGGTCTCCGTAGAGGGCATCGAGGCCGTTTTCGCGGTCAATCACCTCGCGGCGTTCCTCCTGACCAACCTGCTCCTCGAAAGACTCCAGGGCTCCGGCGGTCGGGTGGTCACCACTGCCTCTGCGGTGCATCGCATGGGCCGGATCGACTTCGAGGACCTCCAGCTCGAGCGAGGGTGGTCCCGCATGGGTGCGTACGCCCGCTCGAAGCTGGCCAACATCCTGTTCACCGCCGAGCTCCGGCGCCGCTCGCGGCTGGCGACAAGCTGCTTTCATCCGGGCACCATCGCGACCGACCTGTGGCGGGACACTTGGATGGGTCGGACGGCAAAGCTCTTTGGAGGTTTCATGCGGTCGCCCCAGCGAGGTGCCGACACGCTCGTCTGGCTGGCCACTTCAGAAGAAGGGGGGTCCCCCACCGGGCTGTACTACATCGACCGCAAGCCGGCGAAGCCTGCGGAGACCGCAACGGACCCCTCGACAGCCGCCAGACTGTGGACAGAGAGCGCTGTTTTGGTCGGGCTTTCCGCTTAACCCCGGTGATCGTCTCGACCCAGGGGTGGTCCAGGCCGCCCCGCACGCCAGCTGCGCCGCCTCAGCCGAGCTTGGTCAGGACCTTCCGCAGGCTCCGAACTGCCTGGCTGATGCGCTTTTCGTTCTCGATGAGCGCGAACCGAACGTGGCCGTCGCCGCCAGGGCCAAAGCCGATGCCCGGCGAGCTCGCGACCTTCGCCTCGCTGACAAGGAATTTCGAGAACTCCAACGAACCCATCTCCCGGTAGGGTTCGGGGATCGGGGCCCACACGAACATCGTGCCCCTCGGGGGTACGACCTCCCAGCCAATCCGGTTCAAGCCTTCACAGAGGGCGTTCCTCCGGGCCTGGTAGCACTCGTTGACGCGGCGAGGGTAATCCGGTACCTCGTTGAGCGCGACGATCGCTGCGATCTGTATCGGCTGGAAGGTCCCATAGTCGAGGTAGCTCTTCAGCTTCGTGAGCGCCTGCACGATCTCCGCGTTCCCTACGACGAAGCCCACGCGCCAGCCGGCCATCGAGAAGGACTTCGTCAGCGTGTACAACTCAACCGCGACGTCCTTGGCCCCTGGAACCTGCAGGATCGATGGCGGCCGGTACCCGTCGAAGGCGATGTCGGCATAGGCGAAATCGTGGACCAAGACGACGCCGCGCTCCTGCGCGAACCTCACGAGGCGCTCCATGAACGCCAGCTCGACGCAGGCGGTCGTCGGGTTGTGTGGGAATGACAGGACGATCACCCTGGGCTTCGGCCAGGTCGACTCCCACGCCTCCACGAGGCCCTCGAAGAACGCCTCGTCCGGGCCGCTCCCGGTCGTCGAACCGTGGGGTGCATGGCGGGCCACGGGGCCCTCGAGTGCGACCTGGCGGACATCGGCGCCCGCGAACAGCGGCGAGTAGATGTGAATCGGGTACGAGGGCGACGGCACGAGCGCCGTATCACCAGGGCCGAGGAGCACCCACATCAGGTGGGACAGCCCCTCTTTGGCGCCAATCGTCGTGACGACCTCGAGATCGGGGTCGAGCTCGACGCCGAACTGGTGACCGTAGCGGTTGCTGATGGCCTGACGGAGCTTGGCGATCCCTCTCGAGGCGGAGTACCGGTGGTTCTTGGGGTTCCGTGCCGCCTCGGCGAGCTTGTCGACTGCGGCAACCGGAGAGGGCAGGTCGGGATTCCCGAACCCCAGGTCGATGACGTCCTCTCCGGCACGACGTGCAGCCAGCTTGAGCTGATCGATCGTGGCGAAGACGTACGGCGGCAGGCCGTTGATGCGGCGGAACTCCATTCGAGCAAGGCTACCGTCGAGCGGACTCTGCCAATTTCTCCAGCGAGACGGGCCAAGCGAACACGGCCCAGCTCGCGCCAGCGCTCGCAAGGGACGAGACCAGGGCTCTCAGGGCATTGTCGTTGTCGGCATTGTCGTTGCCGCCGTTCGCGCCGCTGGCCCCGCCTGGAGGGACCCCCGCCCACGTCACCTCACTGCGCCCGGACTGCTCGGCGACCTCGCCGACCGGAGCTGCCCAGAGGTTCACCGCCACGCCGAGGTCCTCGGCGATGGCCTTCGTGCTTCGGTGACGACCGCCGATCCACACCGCGACACCGTCTGCGTGCAGCGCGCTCGCACACCTGGCAAGGGATTCGAGGCGCTGGCCGGCGCTGGTCGCCGGAAGCCCGAACGCCGCGTTCTCTGCAGCACTGAGATGGTCCCCCGTACCGAGCCCGGCGATGACCCGTCCCGGAGCAACCAGGTCAAGTGCCGCAAACTCGCCCCTCAGCACGTCATCGGGCACGAGACCGATACGGGCGACGAGGGTCCCGATGCACACCCGCTCGGTCCTGCGCGCCACCGCACCCAGGAGCGGAAATGGAGCAATTGCCGGTCGATGCGGCTGCCCGAGCGGCCAGAGGTGATCGAAACAGAACACCCCGTCGATTCCTGCCTGCTCGGCCCGCTCAGCAACGGCGAGTGCCTCGTCGGCTGTGCTCCGGAAGCTGGGGAGAACGATCCCGACCTTCATGCTCGACCCTCGACGACGCGGCGTTGCAGCGTCATGTCGCCTTCGCCGAAGCGCCTCGGGCGATGAGCGCGGCACCGACAGCGCCAGCACGCTCACCGAGCGCAGCCGGGACCAATGACGCCACACGGCGCACGGCCGAGCCCTCCAAGAGCTCGCGGAAGGCCTTGCGCGTTGGCTCGAAAAGGCAGTCACCGGCCGCGGCAAGGCCCCCGCCGATCGCGATCACCGGGGGGTCGAGCACCGCCGTCAAGTTCGCCAGCCCGAGCGCAACCCACCATCCGAGCTCGGCCATGACCGCCAATGCACCGGGGTCCCCTGCCGCGGCCGCAGCCGTCACATGCTCGCCGCGAAGGTCCTCGACCCTCCCTCCTGCGAGCTCGAGTGCCCCGGCGAGACGCCCAGCGCCCGCGGCCTCACGGGCACTCCGACCAAGGGCGTCTCCGGACGCAAACCGCTCCCAGCATCCGCGTCGACCACAAGGACACCACGGTCCCGATGGGTCGACGACCATGTGTCCCACCTCACCTGCGAACCCCTCGGCACCTCGCAGGACCCGGCCCCTTACAAGGATCCCGCCGCCGATCCCCGTGCCGAGCGTCACCATCAATGCCTCCTGTGCACCCTTGAGCGCTCCCGTCGTGGACTCGGCGACGAGTGCGCAGTTCGCATCGTTGTCGATGACGAGGACGACCCCGCCCAGACGAGGCGCCAGCATGACGGCCAGATCGATCCCCGCAGCGCTCGGAAGATGCGGAGAAAAGCGCAAGCGGCCCTGGTCATCGACCATTCCGGGGAGTCCGAGCCCGAGAGCGAACCCATCGTCTCCAGGACTCGGCGGGGTGCCGATCGCCTGGGTAAGTGTCGAGACCAGCCCCATGATGCATTCGACGATTTCTTCGGCTCGTTCCGTCTGTGCCTGTCCATGCGGGCCAGGTGTCGCGCTTCCGAGCGAGAACGCCGACTCCGGTGTGGGAGCTCGCGCCTCGGCGACCAGCGAGCCATCAGCATCAAGAACGACCCCGAGCGCCTTGGTCCCGCCCAGGTCCACGCCGCAGAAGAACGGTCCCGCATGCGGCGCGTCGTTGCTCACGGTAGAGACTCGACCCGCGCCTTGAGCTCTCTGAGCGCTGTCGTCATGATCCGTGCCTGGGCGCGCATCTTGATGAACCCCGGAATCGGCACCCGCAACTCGACCTCGAGGTGGTAGGTGACCTCAGTCGTCGATTCGTCGATCGGATCAAAGAGGTAACTGCCGTCCAGCCGGGTCGTGATGTCGCCTCGAGTCTGATGCCACGAAAGCGTTCTCGGAGCACCCGAGTAGTCGTATGCAAGGGTGTAGCTGGTACTTCGCCCAAACGCCGCGGCCCGAAAGGACACCATCGTGGGCCGACCTTCTCCGTCGCGGGCGTCAACAATCACCTCCTTGATATCCGCTGCCCACTCCGGATATCGCTCGATGTCGGCCGCGACACCGAAGCATCGTTCGGCTGCGGCCAATACCGTGATCCGCTCCGTGGCTACTTCGGCCAACTGCCTCCTCCTATCGGTGGAGCCCCGCCGGACTGATGTTTCGAGGAAATTCATTCCGGCCGAGGACCAGCCCTTCCCCGGCGCCGACCTAGGAGCCTCCCACTTCCGCCAGTGCGGTGGCCACCCGGGTCGCAAGACGCTCGTAGTCGAACAGCTCGGCAGCACGCCGCCGAGCGGCGGCACCCATCTTCTCGCGGAGCTCCGGCTCGGCGATCAAGGTCTCGATGGCTGCGGCGAGCGCTTCGGGACGTTGGGGTTGTCGAACGACGAGGCCGGTCTCCCCGTCGACGACGGCTTCGGCTGCCCCGCCGCTGTCCCCGGCGATCTGGGCGATCCCGGCCGCGGCGGCCTCGAGGAATACGATCCCGAACCCTTCTTGTTCCAGACCGCCCCATCGCTTCCGGCACGCCATCACAAACAGGTCCGAGGAGCCCAAGAGTGCCAGCTTGTCGGGCTCGGAGACAGCGCCCAGCATCCGAACGGGCGCACCGCTGCGCCCGATGCGGCGCCGGAGGCGCGGAGCGTCCCGTCCGGCTCCGGCAATCGCAACGACGAGCTGGGGATGACGCGCTGCCAGAAGTCCCGCGGCGTCGACCAGGACGTCCATCCCCTTCCGTGGGACCAACCGGCTGACGCTCGAAATGACGAGGGCGTCCAAGGGAAGACCGAGGTGCTGACGGGCGCGTCTTCTGGCATCGCGGCTCAGAGGAGTAATCCGCTGCGGATTCACCCCTGGTGGTGCAACCACGATGCGCGCAGAAAGGCGAGGAACGCATCGCTTCAACTCCGCTGCGGGATACTCACCTGCCGAGATGATGAGCGACGCATGCTCAGCAACGTAACGAACTGCCCCCTTGGCGACCGGAATGCGCGCTGGCACGGCGACCTCCGCCCCGTGAATCACGATCGCAAACGGCAAACCGAGTCGGGGGGCCATGAGCCCGAGGGGGACGGCGGGATCGAAGACCACGCATCCAACGTCGGCCTCTTCGGCGAGACGTCGGATACGACGAAAGGCACGTGGCGAAGGGAAATAGAGGGTCCGACTGGAGACTCGTTCGATCCGAAGCCCTCGCCGACGCTGTTCGGCATCGAAGCGCTCATGGTCCGGGTGCGAGCGTGCGGTCAACACGACCGCAGCGTCAGGGTCGAACCGCTGCCACAGCTCCCAGAGGTAGGACTGGATCCCTCCTACCTTCGGCGGGAAGTCGTTCGTGACCAGGAGGTGACGATTCATCGCGGGCCAAGATGATCGCCCACGGATGGTGAAGTCAGCCAGCTCAGTTGTCGCCTCCTGGGTCCCGATGACCTCCGGGCGAGCTCAGCCGGCCTTGGTCCCGAGGCATTCGTCGTAGCGAATCGCAGGAACGAGCCCCGCACGTTCGAGCATCCGGACAGCCCTTTGCTCTTCGGCATCGATGACCACTGCATCGGCCGGGTCACGCTCCAACAAGAAGGTAACCAGGCAATCAGCACAGGTGTCGGTGTCCCTGCGCGCGCAGTGCTCGCAATCGATGATCAGCTCCGTCCCTGGCATCGTCTCTCTCCCTTCGCCTGGCTGGCTCCTTGGACCTGCGGCGTTGTCTCGTCCGAGCCGCGCGGTCACCTCGAAGCATGGCAGGAAGCTGTATCAGCGACCGCTCACAGACGATCGCCAAGCTGCGCTCTGGTCAGCGGTCGATCACGGGCTCGATAGGAACGAAAGCCTGAGCCGGCGCCGAGGGTTGTCGACGTTCGTGTCGACGAGGACGACGGATTGCCAGGTACCAAGGGCCAATCGGCCGTTGAGCACCGGAAGCACCAACGAAGGACTGACGAGAGCCGGAAGGAGGTGGTCGGCACCGTGGCCCCGCGACCCGTGGCGGTGTGCATAGCGATCATCTCGGGGCAACAGCCGATCCAGGAGGTCCGAGAGGTCTTCTTCGGATCCAGAGCCGACTTCGATGAGTGCAAGACCTGCGGTGGCATGTGGAGCGAAGACATGGCAGAGGCCGTCGCCGCGCTCGGCACAGAATCGAGCAATACTGTCGGTCACGTCGGTGACGAGACGATCACCGGTGGCGACCTCGATGACGTTGGTGAGCATTCGGCTTTCCATCCTCCTCATCCGTGGGTGGCCTCATCCCGTGCCCGATCAATGGCTGCAGCCATTCCCCCAAGCCCGACCGGCACGCCCTCGGTGGCCACGCGGCGCTCGTTCCGGTCGATCAGGACGTAGAACGGGGCTCCGAGGACGCCGTACACCTGCCAAGCGGCTTCCGACATGATCACGGGGACATCCGGGGGAGCAAGGCGCGCAACGGCTTCGCACGCCTCGAACCGAGGGCCGTGCGTCACGATCACGGCGCTGATCGACCGGTCCTCGGTAAGCAAGAGGTCGCCAAGACCGCGCCACAAGTCGACACAGCCCTGGCAGTCGCTCGAGAGAAACACCAGGAGGAGCCATCGGCATGCTCCCCCACTCAAGGGGGAGCAATGGATCGGACGCCCCTCAACGTCGACACCATCGAATGGCTGCGGGCGCCGCGCCGGGCGATCGCGATAGGTGGGAATCGCAACGAGGCGAGGACCCTCAGGTGCCGCGTCGTTGCCCGTCATCGCTCGTCGTCGAGTGCCAGCACCTCAATCCCACGACCGTGGCCGCACCACCGGCACGTAACATCGTCGATCGACTCCTCCAGCACGACCTCGTCCTCCACAGTGAGGACACCGCCGAGGCTGTAGTGATAAAAGGCACGTGACGTTCGCGTCCTGGTGACATCGAAACGGGTCAGATTTCCGCATGCCGTGCAGCGGTACCGAGCCGCCTCCATGCCGCTACCGTAATGGCCTCTTCAGCGCCCGACAGCAGCCCGTCGTGCAGAGGTCATGCCCCAACCACGACCGCTCGCCGGGCCCGGCGAGCACCGAGGAGGCGCTCAATCGATCCGAACCCCTCGGCTCGGTGTCACCTCGAGATCGCCAGGCACCGGAGGTGACGATGCGGAACGCGAGGTTGCTGTCCAATGCGGGCGCGAGAGGCTGGTCGTCCTCCGGTGCCAGTCGAGCATGTCGAGCTGACGAGTCAACACGCGCTGCAAACGGCGAGGGCGGCGGACGTGATCGATCACGACCAGCCCCTCTCCTTCCACCTCAATCACAAGACGCCCAGAGCCGAGGATTCGCTCTACGAAGTACTGCCGGCAGTGGATGTCGACGATTCGCCGGAGGCGCAGCTGGGTCATGTGGCGACCGAGGATGCCGTGCTCGACCACCACCCGACGATCCGTGACGGTCAGCATCGTGCCGAGCCACCCGCCGAGGCGTCCCAGCATCCACAGTGCTGGAAGCGCCACGAGCACGATCAGGACCCAATCCAGAACCCGTGGAGGGCTCGAGAGCTCGACGAGTGTGGCGACAGCAGCGGCGACGGCGACAGCCGTCAGCAGCGCAGGTCCCAACAGCCTGGCCCAGTGCGGGTGCTGCGCGACGAGCACACGCTCGCTTTCGAGGTCCAAGTGGTCCACGCCTCGGTCAGCGTAGCGAGGGGACAATCCCCGATCGCGGAAGTGTGGGGGATCCGCCGAAGAAGCAGTGGGACGACGGACCGAGGACCCAGCGACCAGCGTGGGGAGGGATGGCGGGAGTGCGTCCCGGCACAACTGCGACGATGCCCATCACCTCGAAGCGATTGCCAACCACTCTGGGCCCGCGGAGGCGTCAGTGGCTCGGTCTCGCGGCCTGCCTTGTGCTCGGAAGCCTTGGGAGCACTGTCTCCGTCCTGTGGCCCCAAGCCGCTCCAGCGACCGCGGACGGCGCCGCGCCATGCACGGTTGGTCCCCCACCGTTTCCCTTCGCAGGATTCTGTGCGACCTACTCGGGAGCCAACACCTGGTACGGCTCCTATGGCCCTGGGTTCCCCACACCCCAGGGTTGGGCCTTCTGCGCGAACCCTCCCGCCAGCGGCGGTTTCTACCCCGCGCCTGACTACGACTATGCACCAAGCAGCCCTCCGGCGGGCGCCGACGACGCCTACGACAACGCCCTTGGCTTCGCCTTCGGAGAAGCGCAGGCGGAGGGATGGTGGGGCGGCTCCGTCGGCCGCTTCACCGCGGACCAAGCGGCGGTCGCAGGCAAGCTCCTCTACGACGCAGTCGTCTGGGGCGACCCCATCCCCCCCATGGACCCCGGAGTCTTGGCTGCCTACGACAGCATCGATGGATGGTTCAACCAGGCCAGCGGAGCGACGGGGGTTCCGACAATGACCACTGGCTTGGTCGGAGGGGGCGCGAGCTTTTCGCAGAGTGCCTCGTGGTCGGTCCAGGTCGTCTTTCCGGGAACCGGGCATGGACTTGCCGGCCTTCCACTCGCCCTCTCGATCGCCGACGGATCCTTCAATGCCCCCGGGGGCCCCTCTGAGATCGGGGTGAGCACGGATGCGAATGGTCAAGTAACCGTGCCCATCTACGCCAACGGGAGCTCGGTGACGGTGACCGCACTGGCCGGTGTCGGACAGATCGGGCTCGACTTCTACCGTCCGACCGCCGACGAGCTCTCTGCTCAGCAGCTCGTCGCCTTCCCGGCACCGATCACGTTGCAGTCACATCAGGTGCTCTCCACCGAAGAGGAAACAGGCACCATCAAAGTGGTCAAGTCCGGAGACGACCAGAGCTACTACCCGGTACAGGGCGCGGTCTTCGAGGTTTTGGACCAATCATCAGGAAACGTCGAGGCCACGCTCACGACGCGCGCCGACGGGTTGACGCCGGCGGCTGTTGTTGCATCGGGAACCTACACAGTGCGTGAAGTCACCGCTCCACCCGGCTACAGCCTGGCCCCTGACCAAACGGCGACAGTCGATGCGGGGTCCACCACGACGGTCTCGTTCACGGGTCCCGATGAGGACCGCATCCACCCTGCCTCACTGTCCATCGTCAAAGCCGATAGCCAATCCGGCGTGCCGCTCGCTGGTGCGGTCTTCGACGTCCGCTACGACAAATCCGACGTCGGAGCCTTCTCGCAGGACGTTGGAACCTGCACCACAGGCACTTCCGGTACCTGCGATCCGCCGGGAAACGACGGTAGTGGCCTTTTGCCGGGGAACTACCAGGTAACCGAGCTTGCTCCCCCACCCGGATATGCCCTCAACCCCGCGACGGCGACACAGACGATCTCGCTCGCGCCGGGAGAAGATGGCAGGCTCGATTTCTCCGATCTGCGATTGGGCAGCGTTCAGATCGCCAAGCGCGGCGATGACACGGCGTACGCGACCATTGCAGGAGCTGTCTTCACGCTCAGCGGACCGACACCGAGCACCACGCTCGTCGGCCGCCTTTTGGTGGGAGACGACGGAACATCCAACGTGGTCAGTGACCTCGTCCCTGGCTCGTACGTGCTCACCGAGACGGAGCCGCCGCCAGGATACGAGCCAGTCGCCCCGCAGGTGGTGTCGGTTCCAGGCGGCAACACCACGGTCATCGACGTCTTCGATCGTGTCCAGCCAGCTCGTCTGACCATCACGAAGGTCGATCTCCAGACGCACGCTCCGATCGCTGGAGCAGTGTTCGACGTTCGATACGCACCGACGCCGTCATCGAGTTTCGACGCGGACCTCGGACGCTGTACGACCGATCAAGACGGGACGTGCACCCCCGCCGGCAACGACGGGCCTGGCGCGCTGCTCCCTGGGGACTACCAGATCACCGAGACGGCTGCTCCCCCCGGCTATGCGCTGACGACCGCGAATGCCACCCAGGTCGTCGACCTTTCCCCGGGCGAGAGCGCATCCGTGACCTTTCGCGATCCCCTGTTGGTCGCCGCGACGTTTCAGAAGGTTGCAACGGGCAACGTCGATCCCGCCCAGGTAATCCTCGCCGGTGCAACGATCGACGTCACACCGGACACGACGAACGCACCCGGACCCCCTCTCATCCCAGAGCTCCGGCCGGCGAACACCGATCCGAGTTCCCCGCAAGTTGGCGTGCCGACGGCGGTCGCCACGACGTGTACGACCGGCCGTTCCGGTTCGTGCACCACGAGCCCCGTCCTCGTCTCGGGTGAGCGCTATTGCTGGACGGAGCCAACAGCACCACCGGGCCTGCTCCCTGGCGCGAGTGGATGCTTCGTCGCCACGAACGATCAAGCATCTCGTCCGATATCGGTAACTGACCCGGGAGATTTCGTCGGAGTCTCCGTGCGAAAGGTCGACCGTGCCCAGCCAGGTGTCGGGCTTGAAGGTGCGACCTTCGATCTCTACCGACTCGACGGCGGAACCGGGCCGGACCACCCGTCGCCGCCGGCCGGCACGGCGCAAGAGCCCAACGCGACGTGGGTCGGCAGGGCAGTCACGGGCCCTACAGGTACTGCGACCTTCCCACTCCAGTTCCCCGGATATGCCTACTGTGCCCTCGAGGTGCAGCCTCCGCTCAACTACCAGCGGCGCTCCGGGATGTACTGCTCCACCGTGCTACGAGGTACGGTGAACGCCCCAGCTCCAGTTGCCAACATCACCGTCGCCGACGATCGCGCAACCGTCGACGTGAGCATCCACAAGTTCGACGCGCTCGCGCCTGACGTAGGCGTCGCGGGTGCCACGTACGACCTCTACGTCGAAGGTCCTCTTCCACCGGGTGCATCCACGCCACCACGGCCTGCCAACGCCGTCGACGAACGGGGGGACACCTGGTTCGAACGGGGAGCGACGAATTCCAACGGCGACTTGACCTTCACGGTTCCCGCGGGCTACGCATGGTGCGTTCGTGAGGTCACCTCAGCACCGGACTACGTGCTCGACGAGGCCATCCACTGCACAGCCGTCCTCGACGAGGGTGCCCCGTCGAGCCAAACCACTTTGGCAATCCCCGAAGTTCGAGCCACGGTTCGCATCGCCGCTTTCAAGTTCGACTCGCTTCAGCCACACACCGTCATTCCAGACGCGACCTACGAGTTGCTCGTGCAAGGTGTGGCTCCGCCTGGAAGCAAGACGCGAGCGGCACCCCCCGGCGCCAGCGTCCCGACCGGCGACGCGTTCTGGGCAGTAGGAACGACCAATGCCCAGGGGGTGCTGACATTTGCGGTCCCCGCGGGATACGCGTGGTGCTTCCACGAGCTGAGAGCTCCCTCGGACTACCGTTTGGATCCTGCATTTCACTGTACGGCCGTCATCACGACCGACTCCAGTACCGATGCCGCGACGATTGCCATCCCCGAGGTGCCCACGACGACGAGCCTGGCCTTCACCGGCGGTCCGGGAACGTGGATGATGACGAGCGGAGCTGTGGCGATCGTGTTGGGATCGACGATCATGGTGGCCGGTCGACGAAGGCGGGCCCGCGAGCCTCGCGCCGCGGCTCGGGACCGTCTGTGAACACGGTCGGAAAGGCGGTGCCCAGATCGGCCCCTCGGTCCGCCGCCTGGACCTGGATGTCCCGCTGGGCCGCGATGGGCATCTCTCGTAGAATCGCGCCCTGTGTCGGGAACCTATGCCGAGCCGGGCAGCCAGAGCTTTCGCTCAGAGCGTGGCGAGTACATCGGGACGTGCCGCAACTGCGGACAGGACATCGTCTTGCACTCCGAGTCCGGACGTTCCGAATGGCGGCATCTACGATCCGGTGAAAACCGGTGTGTCGTGGTGGAACGGTCGGTCGCTTAGGCCCTGCGATCCGGTGGTCCGACACCTGGAACGGTCAGGGTCGCGACACCAGCGAGCGTGATTGGGACGCCGCGACCTTCTCCAGCACCTGGTTCCCGATGACAAGGGCATCCATCTCAGTCGCGTCGAAGTCGGCGAGCGCTTCCTCCGGACGGTTCACCATTGGTTCGCCTCGCACGTTGAAACTGGTATTGAGCACGACCGGGACGCCCGTCAGCCGCTCGAAGGACTCGATCAGCCGGTAGAACAGCGGATTGAACGTCCGCGTGACACTCTGGAGCCTCCCGGTCCCGTCCACGTGCGTCACGGCCGGGATCTCTCGCCGTCGTTCCGGCCGAACCCTTTCCACGAGCAGCATGAACGGGTTGGGTCGATAGTCGACGAAGTACTCGCTTCCGCGCTCGTCGAGGATGCTCGGGGCAAACGGGCGAAACCATTCGCGATGCTTGACCCGCTCGTTGACGACGTCACGCATCTCGGCGCGGCGCGGATCGGCGAGAATCGACCGGGCGCCGAGCGCACGAGGGCCGACCTCGGCACGGCCTTGGTACCAGCCCACCACCTTCCCCTCGGCGAGGAGGCGAGCGGCATCGGCAGCCGGGTCCTGCGTCTGGCGTGCGGTGACGTTACGAAGGCCCCTGGACCTGGCAGCCTCGACCGCAGAAGCCAGCCGTGCGTCGGAGCTCCCCGGTCCGAGGAACGGGTGGCTCATCACCCAGCGTCGAGGCATCCCCAGGACCTGGTGCTGGATCCACAGCACCGCGCCCAGCGCATTTCCAGCGTCCGACGATGCTGGCTGCACAAAGATCTCGTCGAACCCGGCCTCCCTCAGGAGTCGGTCGTTCATCACCGAGTTCAATGCCACACCCCCGGAGAGGCAGAGCCGGCGGGCCCCGCTTTGGCCCTGCAACCAACGAGCGAGGTGGAGCCCTGCCTCCTCGGTCAAGGACTGGACGGCATAGGCGAGGTCCTTGTCCCGATCCGTGATCTCCGATTCGGGTGCGCGCGGTGGCCCATAGCGATGCAAGAAGCGCCGAGACACGGGCCGTCCCTCGCGCTGGTAGCGAAACCAGCGGAAGTCCACATCGACGCGCCCGTTCTCACCGAGGTGAAGGAGGCTCCGAAAATCCTTCACGTAGCGCTCGGTGCCGTACGGGGCCAAGCCCATGACCTTGCCCTCGTCGCCGTTGACCGCGAATCCCAGGTACCAGGTCAGGGCGCTGTAGACCTCGCCAATGGAGTCGGGGTTCGAGATCTGGGCAATGGTTCGCAAGCGGTTCCCTGTGCCGACCCGCAGCGTCGTGCACAGGTAATCCCCGCCACGGTCGATCGACAGCACTGCTGCCGTATCGAACGGGCTGGCGAAGAATGCCGATGCCGCATGCGCATCGTGATGACCGACGTGCGCCACGTGCCCGCGAAATCCCCAGCGTCGGCGGAAGGCGATCTCTCGGGCCACAAGACGCGCGTCGGTGTAGACCTGCGCCGCGAACCGCTTGGGCGCGACCCTGCGAACTGCATCGGCCACGCCTCTTGCGAGATCGAGCCAGGGACGCTGCGCGAACGCCACGATGTCGATCTCTGCTATGGAGAGCCCTGCATGGTCGAGGCAGAAGCCGATGGCTTCGTCGGGGAAGGCCCGGCTGTGGCAGGTTCGATCGAATCGCTCCTGCTCAGCCATAGCCACGACCATCCCGTCCACGGAAAGGCAGGCCGCGGTGTCATGGCTGAAGCAATTGACCCCGAGAATGACCGTCACTGCTCTCCCCGCCTGAGCATTCGACCTCGCTGACCCCGAGCACCCTTGACGGCCGTGCCGGGCATCTCGTCGATCCAACAGGTCGTGGGTACCCGGCGAAGGTCCCCGACAAACCCGGCCCCGAGGCCCCAGGTCCTAGCTGCGCAAGCTCTCCATGAACCCGTCGATGTCAGGTCCGCCCCTGTCGACGCGCTCGGAGTAGTAGCGACCCAGTCGGATGGTGTCAGTCCGTTGATCGATCTCGAAGATGACGACGGCCATCATCTCGATCCCTGCCGCCTCGAAGCCGCTTTCCATCCATACCTCGGCTCCGTTCTCGACCATGCGGTGCACGGTGATCCGCCCGTCGGGGTACTGCTCCCTGAGGGAGCTCATGTTCTTGACCTCCTGGTCGCGCCCTTTGAAGCCGCGGCGCGGATGCTGGGGAACGACCATTTCGAAGTCGGGGTGAAAGGCGGCTTCGAGGCCGCTGATGTCACCCCGATTGAACGCATCGACAAACCTGAGGACGGGGTTCACCGTCAGTCCTTTCTGAGCAACCTCTGCGTTCCCAAAGTATGCGTGCTCCGATGCCATCGCACAACGAGAACAACCCATCACGGCGACTCATCGAGGGGAGATTCGGACACGGTCGGTGACAGCGGCGTGACAGTCGCTGACGACGGTGGCAGGCTACCGCGCAAGGGGGGCAGGGGTTCTGGAGGCTCTCCAGGGCGATCACAGAGGGCAGGGAACGAAAGTGCAGACGCGATGAACCGCGACGCAGGCCTCATGGATCCACTCTTCAGCGAGCCGTTCGTGGACATCGACGAATGGCGTGACGTGCCGGTGAGGCACCACTACCTGCACGGGGGGTTCAGCGGCACCGACTGTCGGTTCTCGATCTATCTCCCCGAGACACGACATTACGAAGGACGCTTCTTCCACCCAGTCAGCCCCATCCCAGGATCAGAACATGGAGCGACCGAGGGCGCGTTCGTCGGTTATATCGAGTTCGCAATTTCCAGCGGTGGGTACTTGGTCGAGTCGAACCTGGGGCGATTTCGTCGAGCGCTGCGTGGTGAGGACTCCACGATCGCCGGCTATCGAGCAAGTGCCGCGGTCGCAACCTACTCACGCCTGTTGGCTTCGGAGCACTATGGAGCGCATCGCCCCTACGGCTACATCTTTGGAGGGAGTGGTGGCGCGTACCGGGCAATCGCATGCTTCGAGAACATGCCCGGCGTGTGGGACGGTGCGGTGCCGTTCATCCACGGAACCATGATGAGCGTACCGAACATGTTCTCGGTCCAAGCCCACGCGTTCCGTGTGCTACACGACAAGATCCCACAGATCGTCGATGCGGTTGAACCTGGCGGCAGCGGTGACATGTTCGCCGGACTCAACGAGGAGGAACGTGAGGCCCTCGCAGAAGCGACCCGCATGGGCTTCCCGCCACAGGCCTGGTTCGATGCCGAACGCATTCGCCTCCAGTACACGACGGTGTGGGCTGGGCTCTTCGACCACTTCGTGGCTTGGGACCCAGGGTACTTCGACGACTTCTGGAACCTTCCCGGTTACCTTGGCGAGCATCCGACCGCATCCCTCATCGGTGCGAGGCTGAAGCAGGAGACGAGAATCGTCGAGACAGTGCCGGCTGGGAATGCGGTGGAGCTCGGGCTTCCCGTTCCAATGGCCCTGCGCGGTCTGCACATCGACGACGTTCCGGTCGCCTACCGGCTCGACGACCTGCCCGATACCGACCTCACTGGCGCGCTGCTGCGATTCACGACGGGCAAGGCGGCGGGCCATCACGTGTGGGTCTCAGGCCGGCGCGGTGAGTACCTCGCGACCGGGATCGGCCAAGAGGAGTTCGAGCATTTGCGCGGAGTCGCCATCGGCGATGCCGTGGTGCTCGACAACACGGCCTATCTCGCTTTCCAGACCTACCACCGCCATCAAGTCCCCGGCGACGAGTACCCCGAGTGGGACCAGTTCCGAGTCTGCGGACGGCCCATCTATCCGCAACGACCAGAGTTACTCGGCCCGCGCTTCGTTCGCAACAACGGTGCCGGGACGCTGAGCGGTCGGTTCGCGGGAAAGATGAACGTCGTCCAGAGCCTCTTCGACGAGATCGCATATCCTCAGCAAGCCGACTGGTACCGCCGCCGGGTGCAATCGGTGCTCGGCGACCGCATCGACGACCAGTACCGGCTCTGGTTCACCGAGCACGCCATGCATCAGGATCCCGCCGCGCTGCCGAGGATCCCCGTCCATCCCCATCGGGATACCAGGGTGATCAGTTATCGAGGGATCCTCGAACAAGCACTCAGGGATGTGTCTGCCTGGGTCGAACGAGGGCTCCCGCCTCCCGAGAGCACCGCCTACATCGTCGACGACGGGCAGGTCCGCGTTCGTGCGCGGGCTACGGATCGCCGCGGGATTCAGCCCGTCGTCGACCTCAAAGCCAACAACGGATCGCGCGCCGAGGTCGACGTCGGTGAGACGGTCGAGTTTGCAGCCTTCGTCGAGGTACCGCCGGGAGCCGGAGTCATCATCGCAGCTGAATGGGACTTCGAAGGACATGGCGACTTCCCCGTCGTCGAGCCGTTCACCAACGAGGATGTCGCCTACAACTCCATGCAGATCCGCCGCCAGTACCGCTTCAGCGCACCGGGTACCTACTTCCCCGCGCTACGCGTCACGGCTCATCGCCTCGGGCAGGCTGACAATTCCCACTGCCGAGTCATGAACCTTGGTCGGGTCCGCGTTGTCGTCCGATAGCTTGTCGCGCCAGACCACTGCTCACTCGAGCAGCATCGAATCGCCATCGAATAACGATATCTCTGTTGACAGAGCGTACCGAGGCCATGCTTACCCGATCCTCTGGGCGACGCCGATCCCGCGCTAGCGATCGCGCGAGGCCATCCTGCGAGAAGCCCCAGCCGTACACACAACCGGCGGCGCATCCACCGTCCGACCGTTCGGCTCGGTGGCCTGGGGATCGGTGACGAGCCAGGCCGCGACGGCACCAGGAACGTCGGGAGGGATGCCAGCAGCAGCGTCAGACCCGAAGTCCCCATGTCCCGAAGTCCCCATGTCCATCGCCATCCGCTCAGTGGTGACGAACCCCGGCTCGAGGTTGTGGGCACGGATCCCTTGATCGCCGAGTCCAATCCCAAGAACCCGGCGATCCGGTATGCCGTGGCCTTGCTCAACCCGTAGCCAAGTCCCCATCCACCCTTGCCCGCTGGCGCCGATGGCTCATGGAGCCCAGCGCCGGAGGACACAGTGGTGATCGTCCCGCCACCGTGCTGGCGCCATGACGTTCGCTTCCAGGTGCTTGTCCAGCAGCATCGAACCCCACCGCTCAAGCAGTGCTCCCCTTCGGTAACGGTTCGCGCGCTGATCGCGACGTCGAAGCCAGCGCGGGCGAAATGGAGGGCAATGGCCTTTCCGATCCCGCGACCCCCTCCGGTGACGAAAGCTGCCGGCATCAGGGCTCCTTTTTTGCGCTGCCCGGATGAGCCAAACGCACTCCGTTCAGCTCCGTAACGCGCGGACCGATGGCATGACCTCTCCGGCGAAGCGCTCGCGTTCGGGCACAGGGAGGGCGGTCATGAAGAAGTCGACACCGAGCTCGACGAGCTGACCGAGGCGGTCCGTGACGTAGGACGGAGGTCCGCCGATGCCCATCCAGTCCCCGAATTCCTCGTCGCATACCGCCGAGTTGGGATTTTCCGCCGGTGCTCCGGGGCGGTGGAACGAATAGTCGTAGCTGTGGCGCAGGACCGATGTCACCTTGCGAAGAATCTCGGGCTGGTGGGAGAGGTCCCCGCCGCTCTGCATGTGCGCCAGCGCCGACACCCTCGTCCGGATCGTCGCCCGCCCGCTCGCTCGATCCTCGGTGATGGCCAGGGCTGCCAGCAACCCGACACGCACGTCGTCTCGATGACGCCCACTCGCCGCAAGACCCTCGTCGATGATGTCCAGCGCCCAGGCAACGTGATCGTTGTTCATCCCGATGCCGAGACAGATCCGGTCCGCCACCCTCGCCGCCAAGGCGATCGCACGTGGCCCGCTACAGGCCATCTGGATTGGGATGTGTTCCCACGACAGATCGTCCGCCCACTCCAGTCGGCTGGACAGGCCACCGGGGTACTCCACCACACCGTTGTCGAGGTAGGTTCGCAGGTAGCCGAGGTCGCGTGCCATTTCCTCGATCCGTTGCCGTCTGCGGCCCGCAGCTGCCACTGCAGAGTCGCCGCTGGCGACGCCGCAAATGGCTCGCCCCCCGCTCAGGATCTGCACGGGGACGATGCCCGCGGCTACCACCCCAGGGTGGCGAGTGACGAAATTGACCGGGCCAGCGGCAAGCTTGATCCTCTTCGTTGCCCTGGCCGCGTCACGCATCTCGCCGAAACAGTCGGTGGCCCTTGAGTGATTCTCGCTGAAACCCTGGATATCGAAGCCCAGCTCCTCAGCGAACCTGGCCCTCGCGGCTCCGTCGAACGCGGGGTAGAAGCCTGTGGTTCCGAATTCGACGTTCCTCACGCCCCCCTTCCATTGACCACCCAAGGCTATTTCCACACCTTGGATGCAGCCACTCGCCAACGACACATACCGCTTCTGACAGTGCTAGCGTGGCCCGGTACTCTCCCGTTACACGCCGGGGCAGTTCCTGCTAGGCCGACATGGACTCTGGCTGTTGGTTTGCGTGAGTTCGAAAGTGAGGCATCTGTGGGAACGGGTGTGGTGAAGTGGTTCAACAGCGACAAGGGGTATGGGTTCATCGCGCCCGACGACGGGACGACGGATCTGTTTGTGCACTTCTCTGACGTCGAGGCGACCGGTTACCGATCGCTCGAAGAGGGTCAGCGAGTCGACTTCGAGGTCAAGCAGGGCAAGAAAGGTCCCCAGGCAGCTCAGGTACGCGTCGCCAAGTAGGCAGCGTCGTCGCCACTACCGATCCAGGCCCGAGGACGACCACGCTTTCACGGCCTCGTCGTTGGGCACCCACGAGATGCAGGGTCGTGCGCGGACGACATTCCACCGATCGATCGCGTACCCTGTTGGGTCGTGGGCCGCTTTCGCCTGCACTTCGCCGACGATGACTCCACGCTGTTCATCGAAGCCGACGACTTCGATGACGACGGCGAACAGATCTCGCTCTACGTCTACGTCCCGTTCGGAGGTGATCCCCTCGCGGAGGGCACGCGTAAAGAGGTCATCGCGGCGTTCGATCGAGAATCGCTGACCGGCCCCCCTCAGCTCGTCAGCTGACGATTGGCGGACCCGCCACCTCGTTCAACGGTGCTCCCTGCGCTGGGTGGCAGTGGCTGAGCTCCAGTGCGGACCCGGCCTGTGGCCCTCGGCATCGTTCCCGAACACGTCCTCCACGGGTCAGGGTGGGGCCGGCAGGGATCGAACCTGCGACCAAGGGATGAGTCCTGACGAGGACAGCCGGGACCTGGGTAAAGGGCCGTCAGTGGGTGCAACGGGGGACTCATAGCGCCGAACGGGGGCACCGCCGTGCGCTGGCGTCCGGTGCCGTGCGGTGGTGTCCGACGCCAGGATCGGTTGTGCCACAGGTGGAAGAACGCGCGTTGGGTGCACTTCGCCCCGGGATGATGGGTACCGCCCGACGGGCGCGTGGCGGGGGTCGGCGCGGCGATGTGAACGATGGCTACACTGCGGCCACGACCCGATGCCGCTTCCTCGGTTCCAGCGCTCCCCCGAGCGCGGGCAACAGCGTCATTGACGAGTCGAAGCTGGGCGGTGAGCGCAGGGGCTGGGCAGGCCTCGGCGCTCGAGGAGATCGCCCGCCCGGTAGCAGAGGTCGCAGCCTCGTAGGGGATCGTCCGCTTCGGCCCGGCCGCGTGTCGCGAGGCCGGCAAGAAAGGCGACCTCGGTCTCCTGGTCGCCGAGGCGGCGACTGGTCCCCTGGAGGCCTCGCGGCGGGGATGCCGACGTCCGCGTGGGGTCGGCGTCCGGTTCGACGTCATAGCTGCAAGCCCGCTGGCCTGCGAGTGCGACGGTGAGAGTCCGGGGATGGTGTCGAAGGCCGGACTCGACGGGGGAGGGGGTCTGGGTGAACCCAAGCGAGCGGCGGGCGCCGGACGACCCGCGAGAGTGGCCTCTCCAGGCCCGCACGACCCTGGCCTTGGCCAGATCGCGCCAGGCGAACGTTGTTCCTCGGACCTCTCCGCTCCGAGGCCCAGCAGCCGGTCGAGAAGGCCGTGCAGGCATGCTGCTCCTCCGAGGCATCCGGCCTCCGCGCGCGCACGGGCGGGGAAGACCCTCGGACCAGGGGGCGACGTCAGCGGCGGCAACGGGGCACATCCCTAGCAGCGCCAGAGCTCCTGCCGAGGCCTTGCTGGAGCCGGATGCCGTGGTGCAGAGGCGGTGAGCCATGCCCGTGATGTTCTTGGACGAGAGCGAGCAGGGGCAGTTCCTGTGCGTGGGCGGCGTCTACGCTGCGGTGAGCGCAGTAGGGCGAGTCGAGGCGCGTTGGCGCGATCTCAAGCAGCGTCTCGGGTTGGGGCCGGGCGACTGTTTCAAGTGGTCGCCCGAAGAGCGGGTCACGAAGAAGCTCAAGAGCCTGGCCGAGGCACGGCTGGCGGCAGCCGAGTTGGTCGCCTCCCTTGAGGAAATGACGGCAGTCTCGGTTGTCTTGCAAGAACGCCGCGGCAACTACGTCGTTTCTGAGCCCGGTCGGAAGCGGGAGATCCTATCTTGGGACCAACTCTCCGGTAACCAGCGCGGCGGAGTGCGTCACTTCTACTTGCGTGGGCTTGAGTTCGCCGTCCAGCGGTTCGCTCGTGACTGCGATCCCCCAGAGGAGCATGCGGCAATTGTGGTCGACAATCTCGACTGGACGAGGAATCCCAAGAATCGGAAGACGCTCGTCCGTATGCTCAAACGGCTTCCTCAAGCGGACAAATGGGCCATCAAGGACTGGATTAAGAAAGGGACGGAAGCAGCTCGCGAAGCCTATGCTCGGTGGCTCCATGAGGGTTTGGACTCGCCCGGGTACCAGACTCGTCCGCTCAAGGATCTCCTGTTCGAGTCTACGTTCCACGAAGCAGCCGGGCGGTGGTCCGACGCACTGCAGATCGCGGACTTCATCGCGGGGTGCAGCGCGGCGTTCTTTGCCGACCTGGACAAGGACAAAGTCGGGGGCGCGTCAGAACGCTACTTGCGGCTTCTGCTGCCAAGGCTTCGCAACAGACCAGGGGTTGGGTGTGGCGTCTGGGGCAACGGACTCGTGCTGTGGCCTCCAAATCATACACTCTGGGAAGTGGCAAAGAAAAGGTTGTCATGAGGCCAGACGTTCTCATCCACTCATGGCCCCACCCGGCGCGGTGCGTGCCAACCCCTGAGAGGCAGATTCCTCATGGAGCGAAGGAGAAGCGCCGCCTGCACCCAACGGTCGCTCCGTGCCCAGCGCGCGGCCTTCGCGAGACGGAGGACGGGCTGCGCCTCGCTCTCCCGGCGTACGACCCGCTGCCTCACGAACGACCCAACGCCTCGCCCAGACCGGCCGCTGTCGGCGAGCGCGTGGGGCCTGCACCCCGCCCTCGCGCCGGCTTCGCGCGCCCCCGCACCACCGCCTCGACCACGGCCGCGGCCGCGTCGGCGTCCTCGTGCTCCCAGACCCGCACGACGGCCCACCCCGCCTCGGCGAGGCGGCGGTCGGTGTCACGGTCGCGCTCCGCGTTGCGGACGAGCTTGGGGCCCCAGTACCAGGCGTTCGCTCTGGGCGCCGTCCCGTGCTCGGGGCAGGCGTGCCAGAAGCACCCGTCCACGAACACCGCGACCCGCGGCCCCGAGAAGAGCAGGTCCGCCCGGCGGCGCACGCCAGGGACCGGGACCGCGGCGTCCACGCGGTAGCGAAGGCCCCGGCGCCAGAGCGCCTGGCGCAGGGCGAGCTCGGGCCCCGTGCCCGCGCGCCGCTGGGAGCGCATGCGCGACCGCGCGGCCTCCGAGCTCGGCGCTGGCCTCCTGCCCGGGCCGCCCGGGCCCCTCACGCTTCGGCGATCCGCCGCAGCGCCTCGTCGTTGCGCCGGACGTCGGCGCCGTGCCGACCGTCCCACTCCGCGGCCATCTGGAGGAAGTCCTCGCTCGACAGGTCGCTCGGCACGAGCTCCTTGTCGAACCGCACCTGGACCGCGAGGGGGAACCGCACCGCCGCGCCGCTGACGATCCCCTGGCCCGGCCCGAGCCCGGCCAGGGACCGGCGGTCCTCCTCCCCGAGGTTCTCCATCACGCGCTCGACGAACTGCTGGTCGCGCGGGTTGACGATGCGGAAGACCAGGAAGGTGTTGCACTGGGCGAGCGTCGTCTCGTCGAGGCGGCTCGGCCGCTGGCTCACGAGCAGCAGCCCAGTCCCGAACTTCCGCCCCTCGGTCGCGATCCGGCGGATCACCGCGAGCGACGGCGTCTCGGCCTGCCCCTCGCCTCGCGACGGCACGAGGTTGTGCGCCTCCTCGATCACCGTGAGGAAGGGCGGGATCCGGTCCTCCAGCTCGGTCCGGTGCTCGAAGAGCTCCCCGAGGAGGCTCGCGGCGATCGTCGACTGCGTGAGGTGCTCGTAGCCGCCGAGGTAGACGATGCTCACCCGGCCGGGCCGGACGATCTCGTTCGGGGCCGTGCGCGGATCCGGCAGCGCCGCGAACCCGAGCCGCCCCATCCGCCTGCGGAGCCGTTCGTTCGCCGTCGCCATCGAGGCGAGCTGCCGGTCGACTCGGGACAGCTTCCGCCTCACGGCCGGGACCGTCCGGTGGTCGGTGGCAGCGGTGGTGGACACGTCCTCCAGGACCGCCCTCAGCGCCGCGATGAACTCCGACGCGTCCAGGGACCAGCGACTGTTCGCCTCGTCGCCAAGCTTCTGGATCACCTTGTCGAGCGCGATCTGGTACACGTGCTGCTGGGCCTCGCTCAGCCCGTCCGTCATCTCCTCGATCATCCACTCCAGCCGATCGGCGGTGTCGCGGTTGATCGTGACGCTCGGGTACCAGAGGCGGATCTCGGCGCCCAAGAAGCCCTCCTTCTCCTTGAGCCCGAGGTAGTCGCCGTGCGGGTCGAGGACCAGCACGGGGTAGCGCGCCTTCGCCAGCTCCCGAAGGATCCGCCGCACCGCGACGGTCTTGCCGCCTCCGGTCATCGCGAGCACGGCCATGTGGCGCGCGAGGATCGCGTTCGCCTTCCCCGTCACCGCGATCTCGCGCCTGCCGAGCAGCGTGCCGAGCTCGATGCGCGTCTCCTCCGGGTCCTCGCCAATCAGCACGCGCTCCACCGACTCCTGCGGGGGTCGCCGCACCGCTGCACCGGGCGGCACGGGGTACGCGAGGGGCTGGAGGAGCGTAGGCGCCGTCGCGTCGGTGAGCCCGAGCACGAGCGCCTCGGCGACGACCTGGTCCCTCGTGACCGACAGGATCGTGTCGGAGATCCTGAGCTCCTCCTCGGCGAGCTCGAGCGCGGCCTCCCGCGGCATGAACGGGTTCTGCCGCGACAGGCTCACCACGCGTGCCCAGATCGTCCCCCCGGCCTGCGGCCCCTCCGCCTGCTCGGAGGGCGTCTCGACCGTGACGATGTCCCCCATGCGGGTCTCCCCGCGCTTGGCCTGGAACGAGAACGTCCGCGTCGAGGTGTCCCCGACCACGGTGCCGACAAGGATGTCGATCGCCATCGCTCCCCTCCTTCCCTCCTACGCGGGGCGCCGGAAGAACGACCGCCCCAGGCGCGCGAACGCCTGCCGAGCCTGGCGGAACTCCTCCACCTTCCGCTCCCGGAGCAGGTGCGTGAGCACGCGGTACGCGAGCAGGTCGCCCGCGGCGCCGGTGACCCAGCGCGGCACGCGCGCGTAGCGGTCGACGATCGAGAACCCCACCGGGAAGCCGTAGTTCGGCAGGAGCGCGGAGGAGTGGTAGAGGAGGACGGCGAGCTCGTCGAGACGGCCGGCGGCCGTGGCGTTGAACTCGACCCGGAACGGGGCAGAGCCCGCCCCGGGCTTGACGACGGTGACGTAGGGCTGCGGGTAGTGCCGGACCACGTCCTGCCACCGATCCCTGGCGTGGGTGGGGTCGGCCGTGAGCACCGGGAAGGCCGGGCTCAGGTACTCGCCGTCCTGGAGCAGGCAGCCGAAGAGCAGCGCGTCGTCGATCGCGAACGCCTTGGCCTTGTCGAGCATGCGCTGCGCCGTCCGCTCCTCGAGCGGGCCGTCGGGCTCGCTCGCCAGGCGCGCGAGCAGCCCCCTCGCGGCCACCAGGCTCGTCGAGTGCTCGACCACGCCGACGATGGGGACCGGCGAACCAAACGCCCGCCGGGCGATCGCGCCGTAGACGGCCACGAAGTGGTCCCAGAGCCGCCCGCCCTCCGGGTCCCCGTCGGGCCGCGGGCATAGGCCGACGAGGGCGTCCTCGGGGCAGATGCCGTGCTCCTCGAGGAACCGGCGCTGGAGCCGGGGCAGGTAGTTCGGGCGCTCGTCATCGTACTGGTTGTACTTCGTCACGAGCGGTCCGTGCAGCAGCTGCACGTCGAGCCCCTCGCGCTCGGCCGTCTCGACGGCGCCGAGCAGCTCGACGAAGATCCGACAGGCCTGCACGAGCTGCGCCGGGTCCGGCGTCCGGTCCTCGCGCTCCTCCCCCAGGTCCGCGATCTCGCTCACGAGCCAGGCCTGCTGAAAGAACCGCTCCCGCGCGCCGTCCCCCTCCAGCCGCTCGTTGCCCGGCTGCGCCGCGTACGCGCCCGTGCGGATCACGGCCGAGACCGGGAACCGCTCGTCGTTCCCCACCATCCCGAGCCCGCCGTCGAGGAAGCCCACCCACCGTCCTTGCCAGGCGGCCCACGCCTCGAGATGGGAGCGCGCCACGCGCGCGATCCGCACCGGACTGCGCTCGTCCTCGAGGACCGACCGGAGCTCCTGGGCGATAACGGTCGCGACGCTCGCGAAGCGCGCCACGACCTCCGGCGGCAGCTCGTAGACCCGTCGCAGCAGGAGGCCGACGACCGAGGGCGAGGAGAGGAACGCTCTCGCCGGCAGCGCGAAGAGGTCAGGGTCCGATCTCCCATAGTGCTCCACGACGGCCTCGACCACCTCCTGGTGGCCGACGACGACGGCCCGCGCTCCGCCTCCCTCGTCGAGTACCTGCTCGAGGGCGCGCCGCTGCTCCACAGGTGCGACCTCGAGGAGGGTCGCGCTCGGGTCCTCGGAGGCGAAGTGGACGATGCAGCGCCACTCCCGGGAAGCTTCGTCCACGTCCTCGAGGACGACGACCGCCCACGCGTCCTCCCCCTCCTCGTCCAGGCGGTCGCGGAACATCGCAGCGAGCTGCTGGGAGTTGATCGAGGCCCGACGGACACCGTCGCTCCTCAGCCGCGCGTCGTCGACGATGCGCAACCGTCCGCGGCGCCCGCCGCGGACCTGCTCCCTGGCCGTCGCCACGAGCGACACGCCCTCGCGGAGCGAGACGAAATCGGAGAGGGAGCGCGCCACGCTCTCCCCGAGCGGCACGCGGTAGTCCCGAAGCTCGTCCCGCGCGTCGCCGAGACAGCGGAGCGGGAGGAGGATCACGAGCTTCGACGTCACCGGCGTCACCATCGCGACCGAAGGCTATCCGTGGTCGAGGTGGCCGCGGGGGCCCATCCGCCGCCGATCACGCCGGCGGATGGCAACGTACGTCTCGCCCGGCGATCCGGTCGCACCCGATCCTCGGTCCGCTGCACGGCGGGAGGGCAACGGACCCCCCATCCCCCGGTTTCGGAGACCGGTGCTCTGCCAGTCGAGCTACCGCGGTCTGCGTGGCGCTGCACTGGTCGCCCGCACGGCAACCCAGCACCCACTGTCCGGGCTCAGGCCGCCGCGCCGTCGCCGGCCGTACCGAGATGCGCTTCCACGTCCTCCACGAACCGCGCGTCGGCCCGCACCCGCCCCTCCCGCAGCCGCCCGAGGAAGCCGGCCGTGGCCCTCGGGGAGAGCGGGCGCAGCCCTGTGGGGTCGAGCAAGTCCGAGAGGTGGCGGTACGGCTCCCGCACCGGCCACGCGCTCGCTGCCACGGCGATGCGCCGTCCCGTGCCGTCCCCCCATGCCGCCGCGGGCCAGCCATGTCGCGGCCATCCCCACTCCGCGCAAACCGGCTCGCCCGGTGCGACGAGCCGCCGCCCCACCCACGCGGCGAGCGGCACGGGCACGGCGTTGCCGACGAGCCGCCAGCGGGTCGCGCCGCGCCGCGCGCTCCCCGCCGCCTCGGTCCACCCACGTGGGAAGCCCTGCAGCGCCTCGCCGTCCTCGAGGCCCGGCAGGACCAGGAGCCGGCCGGGAGCCTCGTGGGGCAGCCAGATCGCAGGCTGGCTCGGCGCCCCGACTCCGCTTCCGGCCTTGAGCGCCGGCACGCCGTCCTGCACCCACCCGATCCCACCGCGGCCCTCGGTCCAGTAGAAGCCGTAGGCGTCGGCTCTCAGCTCCTCGGCCCAGACCGGTCCCGCCTCGTCGGCGAAGAGCACGCCTCGCGGGTCGTGGCACGGCGAAGCCACGAGGATCACCCGCTCCCGGCGCTGCGGCAGGCCGAACGCCCTGGCGTCCACCACGCGATACGCAAAACGCCACCCGAGCGCTTCGAGTCCGTCCGCGACCACCCGCATGGCGCGCCCCCTGGCCAGGTGCACCATGTTGCGCACGTTCTCGAGCACCACCCACTCGACCGACTTGGGGGCCGACGCGAGCAACCGCAGCACCTCGCGGACCAGCCCCGACTGCGCCCCGTCGATGCCGGCCTTCCGCCCGGCCTGCGACAGGTCCGTACAGGGGAAGCCCGCCGTGACCACCTCGCACTCCGGGAGCGCCCGCATCGTCCGCACGTCCTCGTGCACCAGCACACCAGGGAAGCGCGCACCGAGCACGGCCTGCGCCGGCCCCCATGCCTCGCACGCCGCGACCGTCTCGATGCCCGACGTGCCGAAGCCGAGCTCGAACCCGCCGATGCCGGAGAAGAGGCTCGTGAGGCGCATCGTCGCAAGCCTCAGTAGAACCGGACCCGGACGGCCTCGTGGTAGGACGGCGGGGTTCGTTCCAGCACGCACCGCACCATCCCGTCGACGAACCGGGCCGCTCGCGGTCGCGACCCGCCGGGGACGAGCCGCGCGACCGCCCTCGGGTACACGCGCACCGGCCGTCTCCGGCGCGCGACGAACCGGTCGATCGGCTCCACCACGATCAGGCACGTGCGGTCGTACATCGTGCCGGAGTCCTGCATACGCACCATCGCGGCGGCCAGGCGCTCGAACGCCGTCCGAGGACAGTCGGCTCCGAGCAGGAGCAGGTACCCGAGCGCGGCGAGCGGGAAGCGCCCGCGAAGGTTGTGCGCGTCGCCGTAGGCCTCCTCCATCCGGTTGTTCGCGTTCTTGCCGTACGCGCCGAGCATGCTCTTCGTGGACACGATGAGCTGCGGCCCGGTCTCCCAGCGCGACATGAGCACGTCCACTTCCTTCTCGTACGTCGCGCCGAGTACGCGGGCCTCGCTCAGGACGATCGAGGTGAACCGTCCGAGCGACATGCCCTTCCTCGCGAGCATGGGCATGAGCACGGCGAGCTCCCTCGGCAGGACTCGCGGATCGCTGGCTCGCGGCCACACCTCGTCCGTCCCGAAGCCGCACCGCCGCAGCTCCTCGGCGAGCCACAGGTCGAGGGCGTGGCCGATCGCGACCGAGTCCCAGCCCCGGCCGGCCGTGGCGGGGAAGACGGCCGCCAGGAGCGAGGAGAGCAGGACCCAGTCCGGCCGGTGCGTCCGTACGCCGCCGACCTCCACGAAGCACGGCGGTGGGGCGGAGTGGGCCGCCACGACCGGGTCGAGCTGGTCCCAGCTAGCCACGACGGCCGCCGCCCCGCTCCCCCTGCCCTCGGCGGCGCAGCACCGCCTCGACGACCTCGCTCGCGAGCACGCGGTCCCGCTCGCGGAACGCCATCCGCAGCTGGCGCGTCTCCTCCAGCGACAGCGCGGAGGGCGGAGGGACGGGGACGGTCCGTAAGTACTGAGCCTGGAAGCGCAGGGTCCCCCCGCGCATCCGCACGCCGTACGTCCCGACCCAGCGGCCCACCGCGTCGGAGAGGAGCCACCCGCCGAGGGCCTCCAGCCCCCATGCGTCGCTGGTGATCCACTAGAGGCCATGGTGGGGATACAGGCCGCCGGGGTCGAGGGTCGGCTCCAGTCTGGAGGCGAGCTCGGGTACGAGCAGCTTCGGCGTCCCGAGGAGCTTGGGCACGAGCCGGTCGATGGTCCGGTACCACTGCCCCGGACGCCGTCTCGCGGCGTGACGGCCGCGCAGCTGCTCGCCGTGCGCCTCGAGGTACCTCCGCAGCCTCGGCCACGCCGCGAGGTCCGCGAGCCGGCCGTCGTCGTCCCAGGGGTTGACGAGCCAGCGACCGGACCAGCGAAGCTCCCCGTCCGCGAGGTCCTGCGTCGTCACGAGCGGGAGCAGCCGCTCGGGCTCGCAGGCCTCCGGGTCCGTGGTGACGTAGACCGCGTCGGCCCCGGTCGCGACGCCGATCCCCACGCGCGTGCCCGTCGAGGGGTCCCCGAGTCGGGAGCACCCAGGAGCCGAACGGGGGGCGCGCTCGACGTCCTCGACCCGCCGTCGTCGGACCAACGCCGGTCCCGGCCGCTCGCGATCCAGCGAAGAAGCGACTGCATGCCGGGACGCTCGAACCGGGACGACGCCGTGGCGAAGACCGTCGGTCCGATCCCGCGGTCCTTCGGTCGCGAGACGAGCACCACTGCCGGGTACGCCTGAACCTCGGACTCGAACGCGGCCGCGTCGCGCAGCTCGACCACGGCGTCGAGGCGGAACTCTGCTGCCACCATGGCCCGGAGACGCCGGCCGTACGCGTTGTGCATCCAGAGATCCGCGCAGATGACGCACAGCCGGCCGCCCGGCACGAGCGCCCGCAGCCCGCGCTCCAGGAAGCCGACATAGAGATCGGCCCGCCCCCGCATCGTGGACCAGCGCGCCCGGTACCGGGCGACGAGCGCTGGGTCGAGGTGCTCGAGGCGCACGTACGGAGGATTCCCGACGACGAGCGTCGCCGCGAGCTCATCGTCGGGAACGTCGAGGAGGAAGTCCGCACTGCGCACCCACCGGTGCGCGAGCCTGGCTGCGCGGTGACGCGAGATGCCACGGGCGACGAGCACCGATTCCGCAAGGTCGCTGGCCCTGGCGACGCAGGCCGGATCCAGGTCGACGGCAAGGATCTGGTCGTCTTCGAGCGTCCATCCGTGTCGGGACGCAGAATCCGCGAGGCGCTCGACGATCGCGCCGAGGAACGCGCCGTTCCCGCACGCCGGCTCGACGATCCGCTCCGCCGAGAGGTCCCGTTCCGGCCGGAGCCCGGCGAGGTCGAGCATCCCCTCGACCAACCAGCGCCGCGTGAAGACCTGACCGTGCTCCGCAGCCTCGGCCTCGCGCACCGCCTCCCCCGCCTCGTCGCTAGAGCGACCCGTTGCACTCACAGAACTTCTCTCAATCCGCATAGATGCCCAGGAAGACCGGCGCCCGCCGTGAACGAGAGCGGCGAGACCGGCCCCGTCTGCACGAAAGGGTACCCGACCTCCAGCGCAGCCTCGGGGTCCGCGAAGCTGGCGGGGATCCGCGTGGCCGCGGGTCGCCGACCGCCTGCTCGAGCCGGCTCCTGGGTGCTCCTCGCCACCGGGCCGCAACCCGTGGGCGTGGGCGGGCATCTGGCCCAAGACCGCAGGGCGCAGCGGCGCGAGGTCCTGCGCGACGAACATCCGCCCGAGCCCGTACTTCCGCGTCGTCCGGACGCGGTCCTCGAGGTCCTCGGCGAGCTCGCCCAGCTCGTCGTCCCGGTCGCGGAACGAGGAGGCGCAGCGGCGCGCCTCGTCGAAGACCAGCAGCATGCCCACGCTCCCGCCCTGGAGGCGGCCCGGCTACACCTGCTGCCGCAGGGACAGGCAGGTCACGCGAACGATGTGCGCCTTGAGCTCCGGATCCCCCAGCGAGTCGCCCGCGTACCCGGTACCCGACGCGTCGGTCACCGTGTGGACGCGCCCGCGCTTCCCGTCGGGCCGCTCGAACGCGTCCATGAGCGCGGACGCAAGGGGGCTGCGCGGCCTGCCGTAGGGCTTCCGGCCGGCGAAGAGCGAGTGGATCGGCCGGAAGCCCTTCGGCGCCCGCTCCTGCTCGGCACGGCCCGCGAGGATCGGGGCGACGACCTCGTCGCGCCGGCCTCGCAGGCCGCGCGAGGCGCCGGACGTTCCGTCCCGGCGAGGCCGGTCGTGCCGCAGGCGGAAGACGCGCGCGGTGGCACGCCTCGCCCGGGTTGATGAGTACCGCCCCGACGGGCGCGGCGCAGGACGGCGCGGCTCAGCTTGTCCCCGGCCGCGGCACGTTCAGCATCGGCCCGTAGACCTTGATCGTGGCGGTCGCGCTGCGGGTGAAGACTGTCCGGTGGGTCTCGTCGAAGGTCGTCGTCGAGGCGAGCGCCTGCTTTGTGTCGGGCAGTGTGCCGTGCTTCGCGAGCGGGAGGAACGACACGTCGACCGTGGACGGCACCTGCTCTTCGACCTGCGTGCAGGTGCGCTTCGGGGGCGTGCCGGTGCAGACCGTGCGGAACACGGGCCGTGTGCCCGCGATCGCGAGCGTCACGGGCGTCGCGAAGCGCAGGTTCGGCAGGATCGAGAGCGTCGTGAACTCCGTCCCCCAGTAGACGGCGAACGTCCCGGTCGCGCTCAGCACGTAGGGCGCTGTGACCACCGACGGGGTGTTGAAGTAGGCGTCGATCCGCCCGATCGAGCCTGTCGGGTCTGTCGGGCCGGGCTTGAGCACGACGGACGCCGAGGCCTCGTAGGGGTTCGAGTCGAGGACCTCGGTTGTCGGGGAGCCGGGGACGGTGCGGTCCGGGCCGGGGCCGATGGAGAAGCGTGTGAACCTGATCCACTGGACCGGCAGGTCGAGGTGGCCGCCGTTGCGCACGACGGGCTCGAACTTGAACAGGTTGGGCTGCCCTGTGTCGAACGCGGCGAGCGGCCCGAGGGCGAAGAGGCTCTCTGTCGCAGGCGGTGTGTTGAACCCGGCCGTCGGGCACTCGGGGACCACTGTCGCCGAGCCGAGCGAGATCGTGGTCGTGCCGTCGGGGAAGAAGCCCGGCGGCGCCGGGTAGCTGCGCACCCGGTCGAGGCCGTAGACCGAGCCGACCGCGTCGACGGTCGGGTCCCAGCCGGGGAAGGAGGAGAGGTAGGCGAGCGTGAACGAGGCGCTGATCCGCCCCGTGCCCTTGCAGCCGACCTCGAAGGTCTGGTGGAACCGCCCCGTGCAGGGGGAGCCGACCTGGGTGATGGTCTGGCCTTGATAAGTGACGGACCACGAGTGCACGCAGACCTCGAACGCGTCGGCGGCGAATCCGTACTGCCAGACGATGGGGACTGTCGTCCGCGCGCCGGGGATCGGCGGTGTGAGCGTTGTTTTCGGCGGGACGGGTGTGCAGGTCGCGACCACGCTGCCGCCGTGCCCGCCCGCGCCGCGCCCGGTGCGCACGTGGCAGATGCTGCGGTGGCCCGGGGGGGCCAGAGACGAAGTACAGCGGCGGAGCCGCATTCGCGTGGGGAGGTCCCGGTGTGCGCACGTAGGATGTACACACACCCGTCACGGCGTCCGGCGTGCAGCCCGGCGCTGTCGGAGTCGCTGTCGAGCGCGGCGGAACGCCTGGTGCTGTCGCTGTCCACGGCGGCGTGACGTACGTCGTCGAGCCGGAGTGGGCCGATGAGGAGGGGGTCGATGTCGCTGTCACCTGCACCCCGAAGGCCCCCGAGACGCCGGGCGCCGCGACGACGAGCGTCGTCGCGAGGAGCGTCGCTACGGCGAGGAGGTGGGGCGCCGCGGTGCTCCGCTGGGGATGAAATGCGTGTCGCGTGCGACTCATCATCGCGGTTGCTCCTGGTGTCGGTGTGGGGCGGTCATCCCGCACAGAGTTCGTCGTGCTCCTCACGGCGTGTGGAGACGGACGTGGGGTGCTCGGCCCCGTCGGATAGGACGATCGTCGGCGAGGGTGGGGACGAGGTACAGAAGGTGGTGATGGTCGGCAGCGCAGCGCTCGGGCCGACGAGGAATCCCGTCGGCCATGCGGCCCCACCGACGGCCGGCTGCCAGACCTGCATCCTGCGAGGGTCTGTTGCCGACGGGTGTCCCGGGCGCAGCTCGGCCCAGCCCGATGTGTACGCGGCGATGTCGTGCGCTGCTCCGGCGATCCAGGGAGCGTCGAATGAGACCTCGGCACCCCACGGGACCCACACCCGGTAGACCCGCGTGAGCGAGCGGTTCGACTCGACGAAGAAGCCGGCGGGCCAGCGTGTGGTCGCGCTGTAGCTCGAGACCGGCGTCACCTGCGCGTTCGCCCAGGCGCTCTCCGCCGGCGAGGCGGCAGGCGCGTAGTAGCGGCGCGACGCCACGCACGATGTGGCAGCGGTCGGTGTCACGAAGAGAGGTGCGACGCCGGCGTAGGGCGCTCCAGACGTTGCGATGACCAAGCGCCGCTCACGGTGAGGGATCGTGCAGTCCCACGCTGACCCTTCCGCGACCTGCGCGTAGTAGGGCGATTTCGGATCAACGAACTGCGTGGCGAGCAGATGCGGCAGCTCGGCGGGGGTGACGGGCGGAGGGGTCGCAAAGACCGCCTCGTCCGCTGTCTCGTTCCACGCGATCATCGTTGTGGCCGCCTCTTGGATCGCCTCCGCGACGGCGGTGGTGACCTTGAACGACTTGGCTCCGGTCGAGATGCCCGAGGTTGTGCGCAGATCGCGTGCAGTGACGACGGCTCCCGCCGGCACCGTCAAGCTCGTCGAGCCTGATGTGAGCGCGTCGGCCGTCGGGACGTAGAGGAGCACGTCTCCCGCGTACAGCGGACACCAGCCGCGCATCTCGCCCCCGAGCACGGATCGCCGGAAGACGGACTTCGGCCGCAGTGTCCGCCCGTGGGGTCCGGAGCAGGGCGCGGGCCGTGTCGTCCACGGCACGACGCGCCGCGTCGTGTAGTCCCACAGCACGTCGCGCGCGCCGGGCAACGAGCGCAGCGCCTTCGGGAGCGGGCCGATGCGCTGCGCGTGCGTCCGGTTCCGTCCGTGGCCCTTCGCGGCCGCAGCGCTCGGCGCCGCGACGCCGACGAGCCCTGCGCCGCTGAGCACGATGCGCGCCGCGATCGCAGCGACGGTGCGGTGGAGCCCGCGCGGGGGCTTCTCGTTCCTCATGGTGCACACCTCCTGTCCCGTGGGCGATCCCAGCACGGGGTTGCGACCGCGCCGGCTCCCACCACTGGTATGGCGGGGCGGCGCGAAGCGCGGCGGCCGCAGCGATCAGGTCGGGTAGTAGACCGGCGCCGCAGTCGCGCCGACGTGGATCGTGGTCTCGCCCGTGCTCGCTGTGTACGTGCCGGCAACGCCGCTGTAGGTCGCCGTCACCGTGTCTGTCCCCGCCGGGAGCGCCGTCGTCGCGCACGAGGCCGACCCGCCCGAGACCGCTATCCCCGAGCACAGCTGCGTGCCGTCGTGGGAGAAGGTGACGGTGCCGCCGGTGACCGGGCTCCCCTGGAACGTCGTCGTGGAGGCGAGTGTGACCGTCTCCCCGACGTACGCCGGGTCGGGCGTGCCCGTGAGCGTCGTCGTCGTCGTGTAGCGCGTAGGCGACGGCGGCGCCGTTGTGCCGCCTCTCGCTGTCGAGTGCACTGGCGGCGAGCTCGACCCCGACGCTGTGCCGAAGCGGAGCGTGATCGTGTAGTCGGGGCCGGGGCGGTCGGCGGCGTACTGGTTCTCGTCGTCGAGGCCGTAGCGCTCGGCATAGGAGTACCAGACGTAGTGGCCGTAGACGGTGTAGGTCCCGGCCGTCTCGTTGGTGACCCCCAGGCGCGCGGTCGAGGTCCCCGACAGCATGAGCGAGGTCTGCCCGTCGGGCATCGTCGGGTTGTGCGCTGTCCCGGCGACCCAGTAGCTCGTCGCCCCTGTCGAGCCCGAGAAGCCAATCCCGACCGTGTGGTCGTACCACGAGGCCGTGACCGACGGCTCGGGGCCTGCCGTCCATCCGCCGTCCGGCGGGATGAAGCGGTCCCACAGCTCGGTCGGCCCCGGGGTCGCCGCATGTGGGCACGTAGAACGCGGTGAAGCGCGCCGTGTCGGGTGTCCAGCCGTCCGGGGGCTGCCACGTGAATGTGTACGAGAGCGACGGGTACTCCTTCACGTACCCTGTCATCTCGACGCCGACCCCGCACGTCGCGCTCATCGACCCCGTCGACCAGACCCGCGTCACGAGCCCGCCCCCGACGTTCGCCGGGCTGGCTGTGATGTGGAGGGTGCACGTCGAGAGGCAGCGGGCGTAGAAGTAGTCTGTGGACGAGGAGCCGCCCCTCGGGTCGGGGGGTGTCGTGATCGTCGTCGGGCTCAGGTGGAGCGCCACTGTGATCTTCGTCCCGGTCGGCGCGCTGCACGATGTCGTCCAGCCCGTCCCGTCCCAGCAGCTGAGCCCGTTCGTCGCCGATGTTGTGGTGGGCGTCGTCGACCCCCCGACGACGTCGAGGACCGGCTGGCTGTAGGCGAGCGGGAACGCGTACGCGCCCCCTTGGGCGTAGCCGCCCGCGGCGTTCCACTCGAAGACGTAGGCCTGCACGAACACGTCGCCCCCGTCGGGGGGCACCCGGCTGCGAGGCCTCGCGGGACCGCCAGCAGGCAGACGAGCTCGCCCGGACCCCCGGTGGCCAGGCAGAACCCGAAGGGCTCGTCCTCCCGGGCGGCGTCGGTGAGCAGCCCGGTCGTCATGGCGGTGACGGCGG
>JAJPJV010000024.1 GCA_021324045.1 Actinomycetota bacterium
CCCGATCATCTCGGGGCCAACACCACGACCGGTGGATGGTCACGGCCCTCACCAGGAAATACTTGACAGGGCCGCGCTCAGGTGCCTATTCGCGCGGCCTCTTAGGAGCTTCTCAGCTCCCGAGGATCACGAGATCATCGCGGTGGATGAGCTCGGCGGGCAGGTCCGAGGGGAGGTCCGCGGTCCGGCGCCCGAGCCATTGCGTCGCGCGCCGGGACCCGTAGCGCACGAGCCCCTTGGCGAACACCGAACCATCAGGCCCCGCGACCTCGACCGCCTCATCCTCTGCGAAGTCACCGCGGACGGCGATCACCCCGGAGGGCAGCAGGGAACGTCCCGACTCGACGAGCGCCCGACGGGCGCCGTCGTCGACCGTCACGGTTCCAGAAGCCGGCAACGCAAAGGCGATCCACAGCTTCCGGGCAGGCAGCCGCTGGTGGCGAGCGCGGATGACTGTCCCTGGCGCACCGGCACGCTCGACGACGGCAGGCACGATTCCCACCGCACGCGCATCGGCGATCACCGTCTCCACGCCGGACCACGAGGCGATCTTGGCAGCGGCCAGCTTCGAGGCCATCCCTCCGCTTCCGACGGACGAGCCGGGACCGCCGGCAATTGCCTCAAGACGGTGGTCGATGTCGATCACCTCTTCGATGAGCGACGCTTCCGCAAAGAAGCGAGGGTCGGCACTGAGCAGCCCGGGCGCATCGGTGAGCAGCACGAGAGTCCTCGCCCCAACGAGGTGCGCGACGAGCGCAGCCAACCGATCGTTGTCACCAAAACGGATCTCTTCGTCTGCGACCGCGTCGTTCTCGTTCACGATCGGAACGACCCCCAGATCAAGAAGCTGGAACAGCGTTCCCCGAGCATGCAGGTACTGCTGACGATGGGCGAAGTCCAGCGGGGCCAGGAGGACCTGCCCGGCGAGCAACCCGTGCCGGGCAAACCCGTCCTGCCAGCTGCGCATGAGCCGTTGCTGGCCGACTGCCGAAGCCGCCTGCAGAACCGCAAGGTCGGTCGGGCGCGGATCGCCACCCCCGAGCGCCGACCAACCGGCGGCAATCGCACCGGAGCTCACGACGACAATCCGGTGCCCCGCCCTCCGACACCGAGCGATGTCGCCGCAGATCCGCTCGATCAATGCATCGTTGGTCGTGCCGTCGGCGCCGGTGACCGAAGATGAGCCGAGCTTGACGACCACGACGTCACCACCTCGAGTCTCACCTTCGTGCGTGACCGGGCCCGGCCTGTTCAAGCGAGCCTCCACCGCGCGTCGCTCAACGTGCTGGCACCACGGCGTCGTCACCAGGGGCGGATCCGTTCCTCGCCGATCGGTACCAGGTAAAGGAAAGGTCACCGACCCGCACTTCGTCGCCGTCGCTCGCGCCGGCCCGAGCCAGGAGGCGGTCGACGCCCAGACGACGAAGTCGCTCGAGCGCTTCCTCCATGGCATCGGGATCAGTGACATCCGAGAACCCCACCGCGCGCCTCGCGGGGCGCCCGAGGATCTCCCATGTCCCCTGCTCTCGCCGTTCAACATGGATTCCTTCGGGAACCGGCCGGTGCACCACCACCTCGGTGCTCCCCGCGGCGAACGCTTCCTGCAGCCGCGAGGCCCTCACGAGCTCTGCGAGCTGCCGAAGCAGGCCCTGGACGCCCTCCCCGGTCACTGCGGAAATGACGGCGTCAAACGAGGGATAGTCCGGCGCGTCGAGGACGCGGTCGCCAGCGGTCGCCAGCGGGCGTGCTTCGCCAGAAGGACCCCTGCCCAGCAGGTCCGACTTGGTCCCGACAATGAGGCGGGGACGCTCCAACAGCTCCGGTCGGTAACGACCCAGCTCGTGGGTCAACACACGCACCTGCTCCGCCGCGCTCTGGCCAACCGTCCCTGCCAGATCGACCAAAACGACCAGCACTCGCGCGCGCTCGACGTGACGGAGGAAGCGATCCCCCAACCCCCTGCCCTCTGCGGCCCCCTCGATGAGCCCGGGAACGTCCGCGACCACCAGGTCGACCTCGTCCTCGTCCTTCCCGACCCGCACGACCCCAAGATGCGGTTCGAGGGTCGTGAAGGGGTAGTCAGCGATCTTGGGCTTGGCAGCCGAGATCGTCGAGATCAATGTGGACTTGCCGACGTTGGGAAAGCCCACCAGGGCAACATCAGCGACCAACTTCAGCTCAAGGCGGAACCACCGCTCCTCTCCTCGCTCGCCTTGCTCGGCGAAGGCCGGCGCGCGGCGCCGATTCGACAAGAAGCGAGCGTTCCCCATGCCACCGGCCCCGCCACGGGCCGCCAGCCATCGGTCACCGGCGTGGGACAGGTCACAGAGCACGCTCCCATCGCGATCTCGGACAACCGTGCCGACGGGAACCGGCACCTCGAGGTCCGCCCCCTTCGCACCGTGCTTGCGCTTTCCCGACCCGTGGCCACCATCGGCGGCCCGGCGGAAGGGGTGATCGCGAAATGCGAGCAACGAGGACTGATCAACCCTGGCAACGAGCCAGACATCTCCCCCCCGTCCACCATCCCCGCCGTCAGGACCGCCACGTGCCACATGAGCTTCCCGGCGGAACGAGACCGCGCCAGCGCCTCCGTCCCCCCCTCGAGCATGAAGCTGCGCTTCGTCGACGAAGCTGCTCAGCGATGACCGCTCAGCGCGGGAGGACGTCGACGAGCTTGCGCCCTTTGCGCGAGCCGAACTTGACGACCCCTTCGGTGAGGGCGAACAGCGTGTCATCCCCGCCGCGCCCGACGTTGGTGCCCGGGTGGAAACGCGTGCCACGCTGGCGGACGAGGATCGTCCCGGCTCGCACCGTCGTCCCGTCGAAGGTCTTCACCCCCAGCCGCTGAGCTCTGGAGTCGCGTCCGTTTCGAGTTGAGCCGCCACCTTTGGTCTTCGACACGACCGATGCTCTCCTGTGGTGTCCGTGGATTCCCTACGAGTGGATTGCCGATGAGTGGATCGACCAAGTGATTGGTCCACCTCAACCGATGCCAGTGATCTCGACCTCTGTGTAGCGCTGCCGGTGGCCCCAGCGACGCCGCTGGTTGGTCTTGGGCTTGTAGGTCATCGCCCGAACCTTGGCTCCGAGGCGCTGCGCAACGACAGAACCGGTGACCGAGATCTGCGCCAGTTCCTCCGGGGTGGCCATCACACGATCACCGTCTACCAGGAGCACCGGGTCGAAGCGAACCTCCTCGCCGACGCGCGCACTGAGACGATCGACCCAGACCCGCTGACCCTCCTGTACACGCTCCTGCCTGCCGCCACAGCGGATCACCGCATACACGGCCCCAGTCTACTCGACCGAGACGAAGCATCCCCAAGTGCGGCCATCTGGCTCTTGTCGCTTAGAGCAAAGACCGGTCGAGCACGATCCCACGCCCGTTGCACACTTCGCACACGGTCGACAGCGACTCGATGAGTCCTTCGGAGACACGCTTGCGGGTCATCTCCACGACGCCAAGCTCCGAGATATCCAAGACCTGGGTCCGCGTCTTGTCGCGAGCGAGCGCTGCACGCAGCGCCGCGGAGACTCGCTCGCGATTCTCTTTGACCTCCATGTCGATGAAATCGATGACGATGATCCCTCCGATGTCGCGGAGCCGGAGCTGGCGCGCCACCTCTTCGGCCGCCTCGAGGTTGTTGCGGTAGACGGTCTCTTCGAGATTCGTCCTGCCCACGTTCTTGCCGGTGTTCACGTCGATCACGGTCAGCGCCTCTGTGCGCTCGATGATCAACGACCCACCGGATGGGAGCCAAACCTTGCGGTCGAGCGCTTTATGGAGCTGCTCGTGGACGTGGTAGCGATCGAAGATGGGGAGCGGCTCCACAGAGGTGTCGTAGAACTCCACCCGATCGGCGAGGTCCGGGCTCACCTCGTTGACGTAGGAACGCACCTCCTCGTAGAGGACAGGGTCGTCGATCGTCACCGCCCGGTATTCGGGGCTCAGCTCCTCGCGCAGGATGCGGACTGCCAGGTCCGGCTCTCGGTACAACAAGCGCGGCCGATCCGAGGCCCTCGCCGCCGCTTCGATCGCGGCCCAACGCTCCAACAGCGTGTTGACGTCCCGGCGTAGCTCGTCAGCGGATGCCCCCTCGGCCGCGGTCCGGACGATCAACCCGTGCCCGGGCGGCTTGACCTGGTCGATGATCCTGCGGAGACGGCGACGTTCGTTGTCGCCGAGGCGCTTCGAGATGCCGAATGCACTGCTGTTGGGCACAAGGACGGCGAAACGACCCGGCAGGGACACCTCTTGTGTGAGCCTCGCACCCTTTGCGCCGATCGGGTTCTTGGTGACCTGGACGACGATGGACTGGCCGGGCCGCAGCACGTCTTCGATACGGGGTTGACTGCTCGCTGCGCTTGCCTGGTCCAAGTCGTGGCGGTCGTAGCGAACATCCCCGCGGTAGAGCACGGCGTTCTTGGGCACGCCGATGTCCACAAAGGCCGCCTCCATGCCTGGGAGGACGTTTTGGACCCTCCCGGAATAGATGTTCCCGTCGATCTGGGACACCTCGTCGGAGGTACGCGAGACGTAGTGCTCCACCAACGTCCGACCCTCGAGGATGGCGATCTGGGTGGCGTGGGGACGGACGTGCACGTACATGGAATACCGTCCGAGTGACTTGCCGCGCCGTTCGCGTGCTGCGCGCCGACGACCACGCGAGGTACGCCGCGGCGTCGTGGGCGCTGTGGCCTCGTCGGTGCCGCTGGAATCCTCGAGGGCAGTTTCGATGACGGCGGGCGCCGTGAACGGCTCGGTCTCGAGGTCGTGCGTAGGAGCAACCGGCTCCGGGCGCACCCCATTGGCTGCGACAGATGGCGTCACAAGACTTCCCGAAGCGGCGGGAGGCGGTCGGCGAACCGGAGCAGGACGGGTATCGCCAATACGAGGCTTGGGCGGTGGCGCTGGTGCCCGAGGGGTTTGGGCCGCCGCTTCGGACTCGGAACCACCGACCAAAACGGTCAGTGGTGCTGCAGTGGCCTGACGTTCCTGCCCGGCCGCCGGATCACCACGAGGATCAGGTCGTGCATTCGGGCGATCCGGCTTGCTTCGACGATCCTCGGGCACCGAGCGGTCGAGCCGGTCGATATCGGGAACTCGGCGCCCGGTGGGTTCGACCCTCTCGGCCGCCTCGGCCGGACGACCATTCTTCGATTCCGCCATGAGGGAGGTCCCTCCTTGAAAAACTCACGACGCACGCCCCTCGGCATGCGGAGCGTGAAACGAGTCTTCGGCGCGGCCCGTCATGGCTAAAGGGTCACACCGGATCCCGTCACGCTCGATCCACTGTTGCGTCCTGCAGGCCCGAACCAGGGTCAGATCGGCTCCAAGCCTCTGTACCAGCTCCGCGACCCGCAGGCCACGCGGCTGGGTGGCAAGCTCAGCGTGCAGGCGGCATCGTGCAACCTTCTGCCCGGGCACGTCGTCGACGGCTCCCAAAACGGTCAAAGCCCGCACCGAAGGACGGAGATCACCGTCGGCCTGGAGACCATTGCGTTCACGCCGCAGGACGGCACTCCGAGCATCGAGCAGGTCCTCGACTCTCGTTGCCAGCTCCTCTGCGGGCACGCCGAGCACCTCCAGCTCCCAGGAACACGATGTTACCGCCTGTTGCAAAGAATCAACGCCATCTCCCAGCTTGCCGACGGCGAGCACGTCCACCCCCTGTGGGAGCAGAGGGGACAGCCGGCCGGGAAGCGCTGCCACGCATCCGGCCGGTGACCAGGGCCGTTGTTCGTCGGCCGACGTCTCGGACTGCTCACCATCGGGCCGATCGGGGGTTCCCTCCTCTTCGGCCAGATGCACGTCGAGGTACTCTGCGACAGACTCGCATCCGGTCGGCAAGGCGTAGCCAAAGCTGAGCAACGGGCGCGGCGAAAAGCCCTTCGACCAGGCCACCGGAAGCCCACTGCGCCGCAGCGCCCGCTCCCACATCCGCGCCACGTCGCGATGACTGGTGAAGCGGACCTTTCCCAGCTTGGCGTAGCGGAACCGCAGGGTGGTCGTCATCGGCCCAACACGCGGACCGGCACTCGATCGCCGCAGGAAAGGTCCTGGCCGGTCCCCTGACTCCCGCCAGCGGGCGGAACCGGCGAGGCGACCACGTGCTCGAGCGCGCCGCTGGTGCAGGCACCGCAGTCGTAGCACGGCGTCCACCGACAATCTTCCACGACCGCCTCGTTCAAGGAGTCCTGGTAATCGGACCACAGAAAGTCCCGATGAAGGCCCGCTGAGATGTGGTCCCACGCGAGGACCTCATCCCGGTCTCGACTGCGATGAACCACGTCGTCGAGACAGAGGCCTTCAGCGGCCAGCGCGTCCAGCCACAGTCGGAGATCGAACCGCTCGGACCACTCCTGGAAGGTCCCGCCCGCGCGCCAGACCCGCTCGATCACTGCTCCGACTCGCCGGTCCCCCCGACTGACGAGGCCTTCGACCGCCGTTGCCTCCGGATCATGCCAGCGCAGCGTCAGCCCACGCACCCCACGGCAGGCTCGACGCAGGAGGTCGATCTTCCGGCGGAGCTCCCCGATGGTGTCCTGGCCATGCCACTGGAACGGCGTCTGGGGCTTGGGCACGACCCCCCCGACCGAGACCGTCACCGTTGGCGACCGGTGGTAGCGGCGACCGATCTCGACGCAGCGCTTGGCGAGGACTGCAATACCGATCACGTCTTCGTCTCGTTCCGTCGGCAAGCCGATCAGGAAGTAGAGCTTGACCCGACGCCAACCCTGGCTGAATGCGGCATCGACGGCGCCATAGAGATCCTCCTCACGGATCAACTTGTTGATCACGCGGCGCATTCGCCAGGTGCCGCCCTCGGGTGCGAAGGTGAGCCCCGTACGTCGTACGCGGCTGATCTCCGCCGCTGTCCCTACAGTGAAGGCATCCACCCGCAAGCTGGGCAGACTCACCGCGACGTGCTCGCCATGCTGGGGATCGGAGATGATCCGCCTCACGGTGTCCTCGATGCCCGAGAAATCAGCCGTCGACAACGAGGTCAGCGCCACCTCGTCGTAACCGGTCCGCTCCAGACCGGACTGCACCATCGTGAACACCTGCTCGGCCGGACGTTCGCGCACTGGACGAGTGATCATCCCCGCCTGGCAGAAGCGGCAGCCACGTGTACACCCTCGGAAGACCTCGACGTTGAGCCGGTCGTGGACAACCTCGATCAATGGAACCAGCTGCTGGCGCGGATACGGCCAATCGGCAAGGTCCGCCACTGTGCGCTTGCTCACGGTGGCGGGCACGTCGGGCAACCGGGGAGAGACGCCGAGGAGGCGCCCGTTGGCGAAGTGAGCCTCATAGAGGCTCGGGACGTACACCCCTTCGATCTCGGCGAGGGAGCGCAGCACCGCCGCCCGATCCGACCACCGCTCATCCGTTCCGCGATGCGCTGCCAATGTCTCGTTGATCTCGCCGACGACCTCCTCGCCGTCACCGATCGCGAACGCATCGATGAACTCTGCAAGCGGCTCAGGATTGAACGCGCAATGCCCACCGGCAATGACAATCGGGTCCCCCGCTGCCCGCTCGCTCGCACGCACGGCCATGCCCGCCAGGTCGATCAGGTTGAGCACGTTGGTGTACACCAACTCCGCGGAGAGATTGAAGGCAATGACGTCGAAGGCACGAGCGGGGAGATGGTTCTCCAAGGAGAACAGCGGAAGGCCCGCCCCCCGGAGCGCCGCTTCCATGTCGACCCAGGGGGCGTAGGCGCGCTCGGCGAGGGAATCAGGGCGCTCGTTGAGCAGCTCGTAAAGGATCTGGAGACCCTGATTGGGCAATCCAATCTCGTAGGTGTCCGGGTAGACCAGTAACCATGACACCCGACCAGGATCGTGAACCGGAGATCTGGCTCCCAGCTCACCGCCTACGTAGCGACCGGGCGTACTGACCCCGTCGAGCAACGGCTCGATGCTCGACCATAACGAGTCCATGCCACCTCCGAGTCTAAGGCCCCTCGACGGCTCCCGAGTCCAACGGGAACCAGCGGCTTGGCCGTTGCCCCACGTGATTGCCAGGCGGTAAGCACGGGCTCCTGACGAACGGTTCCGGGCGAGACGAGTCCGTCCCGCTGGCGATCGCTTGCGGCTACCCGGGCCACACGGTGCGCTTGGCGACCGACGGCGACGGTCGCCAAGCGCCGAGGCTCAAGAGCCTCCTCGCCCCATCCTCGCAGCACCACGGCTGGTGAATGGCGAGGAACGGTGCCGACGCGCCACCGGTCACAGCGGAGGGCGGTCTCCTGGACCCGGTCGTGGCCGGCCGAGCACCGATCGAGACCCAGCTGTCGAGAGCGAAAAGCTGCTCACCGGCGAGCGTGGGGCTTGCTGACCAATCGGCAGTCTGGGTCGATCACGCCTGGTCACCGCCGACGATTGCTGATCGCCACGGTGACCGGTCTCGACTGCTCGCCCAACTGAGCACCCGCCGCAGGGGGAGTGAGACCACGGCGTTGGAGACCCCGACCACACCCACGATCGACGCCAGGTCGGCCTTCAACATCTGCTGCTGGCCCACGATCGCGCCGAGCGCGGCCTCGAACACCACCGATATCGCACTCCCTACGAGCGCCACCATCGGAGTGAGCAGGACCGGGTTCGCTTCGAATCCCGCGTCGGTGACAAGCCCTGCGAGGCACCCTGTCACGCTCCCGACGAGCGCCGTCAGGCCGAAGGGTGTGGGAAGGAGCAGGTCCGCACCGATCCCGACGACGAAGCCGACCATCGCTCCCTTACGCGCTCCCATGACGAGCCCTGCCACCAGCGGAACGCCGAGCACGAGGTCAGGATGCGCGCCAGCGATGCGAAGATTCAGGCACACTGTGAATTGCAGGATCACGACGGCCACCAGGACGAGCAGCGTGCGCACGACCTCGCGCGGGGTGACACCGTTCATGTCGGTGGCTCCCAGAGCACAACGCTCACATAGGCCAGGTGGTCAAGGTTGGCGATCGGCTTCGCGCTCACCGAGAGCTGCACCGAGCCGCGTCTGATCGAGCTGACCTTTGCGACAGGGAGCCCTGGTGGGAAGGTCGCTCCCGCGAGCCCATTTGTAAAGAGTATCTCGCCCCGTCGGATGGGGTCGTTCGCACTCACGAAGCTCACCGTGAGATCACGGCGTAGCCCTTCACCGTTGGCGACGCCATAGTAGGGGGACGCCTTCTGGCCAAACTGCACGCCGACCGATGATGAGGGATCAGTGATGAGCTGAACCGTTGCCGTCGTATGGCTCGCCTGGGTCACCTGCCCGATGAGGCCCCCGGACGCGACCACCGGCATCCCCACATCGACGCCGTTGTCGCGTCCTTTGTCGATGATGATGTCCGCCTCGAAATTGGAGGGCGCCAGTTCGATCGTGCGCGCAGTCACCGTACGGTAGGCACTGACGAAGGGGAGTCCCTGTACGCTCGCGGTCTCACGGTGCCGGTCGCTTTGATACTGCATGGCGGCGATCTCCTCGTTGAGCCGTCCCACCATGGCTTGCAAGTTTTGGTTCTCTTGTTGCAGTGCGCCGTAGTGGACGGCTCCGGCGAGAAAGTCACCGATGGGATTGAAGATTCCGTTGACTGCACCCGCGAGCGGCGAAAACACGTCGTGAGCGACCGATCGCAGTCCCGAGGTCAGCGAGTGCGTGCTGGTACGGAGATCGATCGTGATCAATGCGATCGATACGACGACCAACGCGATCAACGTCGTGAGCGTTCGGCGAGATCGCCTCGGCCTGGGCATGCCCGAGCCGTCGACCCTCCGCTCAGCGTGACGAGGACGTGATCAGGACTTGCTTGAGCGCTTCGAACTCCTCAAGGCACTGACCACTGCCGACAGCGACGCAGGTCAACGGATCACGCGCTACGACGATCGGCATCCCGGTCTCCTGCTCGAGGCGGGAATCTAAGCCGTGGAGCTGGGCACCGCCGCCGGTCAGAACGATGCCTTGTTCCATGATGTCGGCTGCGAGCTCAGGCGGCGTCTTGTCGAGTGTCGCCTTCACGGCGTCGATGATCGCGGCCACCGGCTCCTCGATCGCATGGCGGATGTCCTCGGTGGAAACCACGACGGTCTTCGGGAGGCCGGTCAAGAGGTCCCGGCCCCGGATCTCGGCATGGAGCTCCTCCTCCAGTGGGTACGCGGACCCCAAGGCAATCTTGATCTCTTCAGCCGTTCGCTCGCCCAGAGCCAGGCTGAACTCCTTCTTCACGAAGGAGACGATTGCCTCGTCGAGCTCGTCGCCGCCGATGCGGACGGACTGGCTGGTGACAATGCCACCGAGAGAGATCACAGCCACCTCGGTCGTTCCCCCCCCGATATCGACCACCATGTTCCCGGTGGGCTCGTGAACCGGAAGTCCTGCTCCGATGGCGGCAGCCATCGGCTCTTCGATGATGTAGGCCTTCCGTGCTCCCGCATACTCGGCAGCCTCAATGACCGCACGCTGCTCGACGCCGGTAATGCCCGACGGGACGCAGATCACCATCCGGGGCTTGGCAAAACGGCGTTGATGGACGCGATGGATGAAATAGCGCAACATTCGCTCACAGATCTCAAAGTCGGCGATGACGCCATCCTTGAGCGGGCGAATGGCCTGGATGTTGCTCGGAGTACGACCGATCATCCGCTTCGCCTCGGCGCCGACCGCGAGCGGGCGGCCGTCTCGGACGTCCACCGCGACCACGGAGGGCTCGTTCAGGATGATCCCACGACCCCGCACGTAGACCAGCGTGTTGGCTGTCCCAAGGTCCACTGCCATATCGCGGCCCAACAGAAACAGGCGGTTGTCGGCCATGAGCGATTGCTCCCCTCGAACGGGCTCGTACGGCACCCCTCGTCAGTTGCTCCGCAAGAGGCTATGGGATCAGATGATGCGACACAAGAGCAGGCCGAGAACTCCTTCGATGTAATTATCTCCGTGTCGTTTTTCCTTCGATCCCTTCGAGCAACGGTTGTTGGCGATCGGGGAAGAACAGGGCAATCTCCCGCTCGGCGGACTCCTCGGAGTCCGAACCGTGGACCAGGTTCTCGGTGACGACGGTCCCGAAGTCCCCACGGATCGTCCCCGGAGCAGCATCCCGGGGATCGGTGGACCCAATCAGGGAACGAACGATCCCAACTGTGTCGTCGGGGCCCTCCACAATCATGACCATCGCCGGGGACCTGGTGATGAACTCGATCAGTTCCGGGAAGAAGGGCTTCGAGCGGTGTTCGGCGTAGTGCTGCTCGGCGACCGCGACCGGCACGGTACGCAGCTCAGCAGCGCCAAGCCGCAAGCCCTTGCGCTCAAAGCGGCTGATGATCTCCCCGATGAGCCCGCGCTCGACCGCGTCGGGCTTGATGATGACCAAGGTACGCACGAGTCGCTCAATATAGAGGCCGAGCGGAGACCACACCGAGGCTGGGAAGGGCAGGCCCCGCCCACGATGCTCGGCCGACTGCGAGATTCCGAGTCAACGTCTACTGGGATGGTCGGGGATCATGCCTGGCGCGCTCCGATCCAAGCAGGATCTCGCGAGCCTCGGTCACGACGTAGAGCGAACCGGCCACGAGGAGCATCCCGTCGTCACCGACCATTGGCTCGGCGAGGGCAAGGGCATCGCCGACCGATCCCCCGACAATGGCCCGCACCCCGAGGGCTCGGGCAGCTTCGGCGACATCGGTGGCAGTCAGCGCCCGCGGTGAATCAGGTGCGCAGGTGACCACTGTGTCGAGGCCCGCCACCCCCAAGGCAGCCACCATGGCGAGCGGATCCCTGCCGCGAAGCATCCCGATGACCGCAACTCGGGGTCCGTCGACGCTGAATTCTTCGGCAAGTGCACGCGCGAGCGCCTCCATCCCCGCAACGTTGTGCGCACCGTCAACGACAGTGAGGGGATGCCGGCCGAGCACTTCGATACGGCCTGGTACCTGGACCTGGGCGAAGGCCTCCTCCACGACGCCAGGATCGAGGGGCCGGTCGAAGAAGGCCTCCACGGCAGCCAGTGCTGTTGCAGCATTGCGCCCCTGATGCGGGCCATGCAGCGGGACCAACACGTCAGGATAGTGGCCTCCCGGCGTGCGCAAGGTAACGAGACGGCCGCCGACCGCCACTCGGTTCTCCGTGCAATCGAAGTCGCGTCCAGCGACCCAGAGATCGGCAGCCCCTGCCGCCTCGGCCCGACCGCGAATGACCTCCACCAACCCCGGGTCCCGCTCACCGATCACCACGCGGCTCCCGGCCTTCACAATCCCGCTCTTGTCAGCCGCGATGCCTTCGAGCGTCGGTCCCAGCACCTCGGTGTGGTCATAGCTGATGTTGGTGATCACCGCCACCGTGGCATCCACGATGTTGGTCGCGTCCCATGTTCCTCCCAGCCCGACCTCGATGACCGCAGCGTCGACCGCCTCATCGGAAAACCAGGCGAAGGCGGCCGCCGTGAGGAGCTCGAACCGAGTCAGTCGCTCCGACACGAGCGCTTCGATGTCGGCAAGCGAACCCAACAAGTCGGCGAACGCCGTGTCTCCGATTGGATCACCCCGAATCGCCAACCGCTCATTGACCGACGAGAGATTTGGGCTTGTGTAGGTGCCGACAGAAAGCCCCATCGCTGCGAGCAGTGCAGTCGCCATGGCCGCGGTCGAACCCTTGCCGTTGGTTCCGGTGAGGTGCAGTACTGGGTACGTGCGTTGGGGATCGCCAAGGAGGGTTGCGATCTCACGCATGCGGTCGAGCGTGGGCACTGCCCGGCGATCCGGCATCGCTGACTCGAGGTTGATGTGCCCGTCGAGCCATCGGAGGGCCTCTTCAAGCGATTGGAAGCGACGCCGAGCCATTCCGAAGCACCCAGGTAGACCCAAACAGGCAAAAAGAACCCAGCGTACGTTCCTACGAGGCTGCTCGACGGCTCCGGCTGGCCTTCATCGGCCGGTCTTCGACAGGGACCAATGTGGGATTGACCCGGTCCAGGACAACCGCACGGTCGACCACGCACTTACCAACGTCGTTGCGTCCGGGGAGGTCATACATGACCTCGAGGAGGACCTCCTCCAGGATGGCCCGAAGGCCTCGCGCACCGGTACCGCGAAGGAGCGCTTGCTCGGCGACTGCTTCGAGGGCATCGTCGGTGATCTCGAGCTCCACGCCATCGAGTTCGAACGTCCGCTTGTACTGCTTGGTCAGAGCGTTCTTTGGTTCGACGAGGATCCGGATGAGGGCATCTTTGTACAGCTGGGAAACAGCACCCATTACTGGGAGCCGCCCGATGAATTCAGGGATCAGCCCGAACTTGATCAGGTCTTCAGGAAGGACTCGCCGCAGAATCTCTGCGTCATCACGTGGCTCACGCGACACCTCGGCGCGGAAGCCGATCCCCTTGCGCCCGATTCGGTTCTCGATGATCTTGTCGAGCCCGGCAAAGGCTCCTCCGCAAATGAACAAAATATTGGTGGTGTCGATCTGGATGAATTCCTGGTGCGGGTGCTTCCTTCCACCCTGAGGGGGAACCGATGCCGTCGTTCCTTCGAGGATCTTGAGGAGCGCCTGCTGGACACCCTCGCCCGAAACGTCACGGGTGATGGAGGGGTTCTCGCTCTTCCGAGCGATCTTGTCAATCTCGTCGATATAGATGATCCCGGTCTCCGCGCGTTTCACGTCGTAATCAGCTGCCTGAATGAGCTTGAGCAAGATGTTCTCGACGTCTTCGCCCACGTAGCCAGCCTCGGTAAGCGCGGTGGCATCTGCAATGGCAAAGGGGACGTTGAGCATCCGTGCCAGGGTTTGGGCAAGCAAAGTCTTGCCACATCCAGTGGGCCCGAGCAGCAAGATGTTCGACTTCGCCAACTCGACGTCATCATCGTTGCGAGGGGCCTGAATTCGCTTGTAGTGGTTGTAAACGGCTACCGAGAGAATCTTCTTGGCATGTTCTTGACCAACGACGTAGTCATTGAGGAAATTGAAGATCTCTCGAGGCTTGGGGAGCTCGTCAAAGCTGAGCTCAGTGGTATCGGTGAGCTCCTCGGCGATGATGTCGTTGCACAGATCGATGCATTCATCGCAGATGTAGACACCAGGACCTGCGATGAGCTTCTTTACCTGCTTCTGCGACTTTCCGCAGAAGCTGCACTTGACGAGGTCACCCCCTTCACCGAACTTCGCCACGGTGCTCGTCTCCCCTCTGGCTCAAGTCGTGCTCCGCTCACCAACGGCTACGCCGCGCCAACCGCTTCGAGGGGTGTGGACTCCCTCGACGTGATGACCTCGTCGACAATGCCGTAATTGACGGCCTCTTCTGCGGTCATCACGAAGTCGCGATCGGTATCCCTTGCCACCTTTTCAATTGGTTGCCCGGTATCAGCCGCGAGCATATGGTTCAGCAGATCACGCATACGCAGGATCTCCTTCGCCTGCAGCTCAATGTCGCTGGCCTGGCCTTCCACGCCACCGTACGGCTGGTGCAGGAGAATGCGAGCATGAGGTAGCGCGAAACGCTTGCCCTTGGCCCCCGCAGCCAGGAGCACTGCTGCAGCCGACGCAGCTTGGCCAAAGCAGAACGTGGAGACATCGGGCTTGAGGAACTTCATCGTGTCGTAAATCGCGAAGAGTGCCGTGATGTCGCCACCCGGGGAGTTGATGTAAAGGTGGATCTCCTTGTCCGGATCCTCCGACTCGAGGAAGAGCAGCTGGGCACAGACGAGGTTCGCCACCGTGTCGTCGATCGGTGTGCCAAGGAAGATGATCCGCTCTCGCAGGAGCCTCGAGTACAGATCGTAGGCTCGCTCACCGCGATTGGAAGACTCGACAACGGTGGGGACCAAGTAATTGCTTGCCCGGTAGTTATGTCCCCGCAAAACGCCCGCGCTCCAGAGCGGAGTCATTCGATTCCCTCTTCTACTGTCTGGTCGGCGTTCACCTGAACGGCCACGGGCTCCTCCGACGTCTCTGGGCGTCCTAAGCTGCTTTGTTCTCGGCTTTGTGGCTCGGGCTCGGTTCGCTCGGCTGCCTCCTCCGCCGACTCTTTGCTCTGGTCAATACGCAATCGTTCTCGCGGGACCGCATTACCCTCCGGATCGACCAACTCGACGTGATCGAGCAGCCATGCGAGCGCCTTGGCCTTCCGCCTCTCTGAGCGTACCGCGGCGATCCTGCCGTCGCGTTCGAGCTGGCGCCGCACTCGATTGACGCTGATGTTGAGACGATCGGCGACCGCTTCAACCTCGGCATCAACCTCTTCGTCACCGACCTCGATCCCTTCAGCGGAGGCCAGGGCGCGTAATGCCAGGTCGGCCTTCACAGCCCGGGCAGCCTGGACCCGCACGTCTGCCACGAACTCCTCTGCTGTCTTACCGGATGCCGCGAGCACCTGTTCGAAGGATATCTTCTGTTCCTCGAGCTGGTGACCGAAGTGATGGAGGCGTTCTGCGAGCTCGTCCTCCACGAGGACCTCCGGAACCTCGCCGTCATCGACCAGGTCCACGAGCGCGCCCAGCGCGTTCTCTCGCAGGGCGAGCTGCGCCTGGACGATTTTCATGCGCTCCAGTCGCTGGCGAATGTCAACGCGCAGCTCCTCGACCGTCTGGAACTCCGAACTCGCTGCTGCCCATGCATCAGTCAGGTCAGGAAGGTGTTTCTCCTGGACCTGCTTGACGAGCACCCGATACGCCACATCGAGGGTCTCCTCCCGATCACCTCGCATCCGAGGAGCTGGGGCATGAAAGGTGAGGACGTCGCCAACCTTGGCCCCGCGTAACACGCGATCGAGCTCGGGGGTCACTGCCTCGCTCCCGACCTCATAGAGCAGGTCGTCAACCCCAACCACCTCGCTGCCATCAGGAGCGGTCCCGTGCAGGTTGATCGTGACGTTGTCCTTGTCGATCACCGGCCGGTCGACTGCCACCAGCTCTCCCTCCTGCTCACGCAAGCGGTCGATCTGGGCATCGACCTCTGCGTCGGTCACGGCAATGCTTGGGACGGTGACCCGGAGGCCCGCATAGCCGGGGATACCGACGATGGGGCGTACCTGCACGATCGCGTCGAACGCGAGGGCGCCACTTTCCTTTCCTGCCGTGATGTCGATCTCTGGAGGGGCGATCGGGTCGAGCGCCGCGTCGATCACCGCCCGGGCATAGAAATCCGGGAGCGCCTGGCGCAATGCCTCGCCCCGAAGCGCCGTCGCACCGCCAAGACGCGCCTCGAGTACGCGACGTGGGACCTTTCCAGGGCGAAAACCTGGGACTCTCGTCTGGCGACTGAGCTTACGCACCGTCTCGTCAAGGACACGATCAACCTCTACGGCATCGACCTCGACGGAGAGTCGGACCCGGCTGCCCTCGATCGGCTTCGCGGTGGCCCTCATAGCGGAGCACTAACTCTAATCGGAGGGTCGCGCCGAACCTGGCACTTGGCGACCGACGCCCGGGGATTGTGGCGAAGCGCTCGTCCCGAGAAGTGCCACGCGCCACAACCAGCAACGGGCGCTCCCCCTACCAGGCAGCCGATCGGCGTCCTGAGGCACGATGTTCCAGCACCGATCCCAGCCACCCGTAGGATACGGGCCACCGGGGAGTGGCGCAGTCGGTAGCGCGCCTGCTTTGGGGGCAGGAGGCCGGGGGTTCAAGTCCCCCCTCCCCGACCCCCGACACAAGACGGCGTGCGCCAGCGACAGACCCGGAAGGAGTGCTTGGAGACGATGGCAGGCGTGAAGCTGGAGCTCTCGGAGGCACAGGCGGCTGAGTTGCGGAGGGTGCTCGCGGAGGTCCTCGGTGACCTAAGTCACGAGATTGCCGCTACCGACAATCCGGGAGTCCGGACCAACCTCGTCGAACGGCGACATTTGCTCCAACAGGTTGCGGAGTCCCTCGGGAGCCCATAGCTGAGACCTGGAGATCGAACCCTTCGGGTTGCAGTCAACGCCGCACCGCTTCGTTGTCGAGCGATCCTGGATAGGCGGCTTCGGCCCGTTCGGTGAGCCGCCCCAAATGACGGCGCAGCAATGCGAACGCGACCACGATCACCGCGAGCGCCACGACCCCGAGGCCGATATTGAGCGCGAGCGATAGATGCTCAAGGGTCGTTCCAGCCGCGTAGGAAACCCCTGTGAAGATGCCGGACCACAGGATCCCCCCGATGGCATTGGCCAGGAGGAAGGTTCGCCAGCGCATCCGACTGGTCCCTGCCAGGAAGGCTGCATAGGTCCGGAGGATCGCGACGAACCGTCCGAACAGCACAACCCTTGCGCCATAGCGGTCGAAGATGTATCGGGCGACCTTGATCTTCTTCTGATCAAGTCTCAGGTAGTGACCGAATCGCCGCAGGAGGCGGTAGCCACCGAGATCGCCAATCCAGTACCCGATGTTGTCGCCGACGATCGCCGCCGCCGCGGCGACGACGAAGAGCAACCATGGGGATAGATGATGCGATGTGCCTGCGTAGGTACCGGCGGCGATGAGCGCCGTCTCTCCGGGCAACGGGACCCCAAGGCTTTCCGCTGCGACGAGCGCGAAGACCGCCCAATAACCGGAAGTGGCGACGAGATTGTCGACGTTCACCCTGCAGGGACCGTGCTCACCCTGCAGGGACCGTGCTCACCCTGCAGGGACCTTCGACGGTGGGGGACATTGCGACCTCGGATCCCGAGTCTCTCCTGGCGATGAACAATCACCCTCGACGGCTCCCCGTCCGCTGTTGTCCTGGGTAGCCGACTGAGCCGACGGAAACGAACTCGCCGAGGGTCTTAAGCTGCCCAGCGGTGCCGACACTGATCAGGACATCCCCTTCCTCGATGACGAGCTCCGGAGACGGGTTCGTGACAAACGTCCCATCTGCTCGCCGGACGGCAAGGACCAGGGCACCGGTTTTGTCGCGGACCTGGGCAGAGCGGAGGCTCTCACCCACCAAGCCTGAGCCTGCAGGGACCTGCTGCTCCTCGAGCCGAAATTCGAACGTCCGGTCATGCATCACGACATCAATGAAGTCGACGACGTGAGGCTGCGTGACGAATGACGCCATCCGGTCGCCTCCAAGCTTCTGGGGATTCACCACTCGGTCGGCTCCTGCTCGGAGCAGCTTGGGCTCCGAGGACTCGCTTCGAGCGCGCGCGATGATCTGTAAGTCGGGGCGGAGCGAACGGCATGCGACGGTGACGTAGAGGTTGTCGCCGTCTGTGTCGAGGGCTGCCACCAACGTGGCAGCCCTCTCGATCCCTGCGGCGAGGAGCGTCTGGTCGTCGGTCACGTCTCCGACGACGCTCGGATACGGAAGGGCACGTACGCGCTCCTCATTGCGGTCGATGATCACGATCGGGCAACGCGAGGCCGACAGGAAATGGGCGACGGCCCGACCGACCCGGCCCCATCCGCAGATCACCACATGGCCGGACATGGCCGCGATGTCGCGTTCCATTCGGTGCCTCCTTACTCGCTCGCGCATGTGTCCCTCGATCAGGACCTCGAGCACCGCAGAAAAGGTGTACAGGGCCGTTCCCACGCCGACGAGGATCAACACGATCGTGAATCCCTTGGTGGCCGCGTTCAACGGGCGCCGCGACTCGAAGCCAACCGTCGTGATCGTGACAACGGTCCTGTAGATCGCGTCGAGAAGGCCGGCCCCAAGGGCCAGGTACCCCACCGTCCCTGCCACCATAACGAAGGCAAGCACGATCAAGCCGATCCTGACCCTTCGGAACGGGTTTTCCACCAGGGCAATCTTGCCCCACGACCGAGCTGCGCCGAGACAGCATCTGGCCACCAGCCGGGATCACGAGCTCTCGGGATGGCCGTCACGATCCGGCCCCTTCTCGGAGGCGTATCCCCTGGTGGATACCGAGTTACTGTGCCTCGGTCTGGACTGCGCTAATGGTTTGGTTCACCGACCGAACCTGAGCTGGATCGCGTGGAGCTCACCTCGCGCAACGCAGGCGCCAGAGCCCGCCATTGGTCGATCGGTACCGCACGGCGCTGGTCCGAGAGCGCCTGGATCGCGACGTGGGTTGCACCATGGTCGAGCTGTGCACGGACTCGTTCAGCAATCTGGTCGACCGTGCCCCACGCGACCAAAGCGTCGACCAGACGATCACTCCCGCCCCCGTCGACATCCTCCTCCTGGTAGCCCATATGAAGGAGTGCCTTGCGGTAGTTGGGCAGCGGGAGGTACACGGACATATGGCCCCGTGCGACTCGCCGGGCTTCGCCGGGATCCGACTCGATGAGCACCGCCTGCTCCGGACAGAGCAGGCGGTCAGGACCGATGATCTCCCTCGCGAACGCCGTGTGCTCAACGGGCATGAAATACGGATGGGCACCGTCGGTCATGGCTGCGGCGAGCCTGAGCATTGCCGGCCGGAGGGCACCAAGGACCCGTCGAAGCGGTGTGGTCGGTCGTTGGGCCGTGAACGGTGAGGCGTCCATCGCTTCGAGGTAGCGGCGCATGTGCTCAACCGGCCGAGTGAAGGCATGCCCTCGCAGATCCTCGACGAGGTGACGGTGGCTCACGCCCAGCCCGATCAACGTCCGTTCCGGAAAGGCTTCGGTCAAGGTTTTCGATGCCTCGACCATCGCCACGGCGTCCCGCGCCCAGATATTGGCGATGCCCGTCGCCCCGACGATCGTCCTCGTCCCCGAAAGGAGCAGCGCCAAGTGGACGAAGGGGTCCCGGCCGGCGATCTCGGGCAGCCAGATGGCACCATAACCCAGCTCCTCGAGTTCGGCGGCAAGCTCGACCGCCTGGGACGCCGGGACGAAGTCGAGCGCCTCGGTCCAGATGCCCACAGGCGAGAGGGTGAACGGGGAGTTCGTCATTGCGTCTGCGATCCAGCGACTGCCCGAGTCGCTGGCGCAACGGCGAGCCAGAGTCCAGTCGTCATGGTCATCGACGTACGGTATCCGAAGGGACGGATTCCGACATCTCCGCTCACCAAGCCGCCGAAGCGCATGAGGAGCCACGCGGCGAGGAAGAATGTCGGACCGGCGGCGATGAGCATGAAGAACGGAGACATCACAATTTTTTTTCTCCTCGACGAACCCGAGCGCGCGATCGTTCCCCGGACCGGGCGCCTTGCCACTCCGTCTCGGGTTTCAGCGCTTGGGCCGGCTTCCTTCGGTGCCGGGTGCAAAACGTGAGAGCATCGGCGCCGTGCACGGAGATCCAGTAGAGCACGGACGCCGGTGAGGCGGGAATCCGAAGGACGTAGCGGCGTGCGCCAGCGCTCGATCGCGATCCTGACCGCGATGGACCTGGAAGCAGATGCGCTGTGCGACCGGCTCGAAGCGGTGGAATGGAGCGCCCCTGTGGGCATTCGCCTTGCGCGTGGCTCCCTGGGCGAAACCGAGGTGCTCCTGGCGATCAGCGGCATAGGGAAGGTCGCTGCAGCCCTGGCGTGCCAGTACCTCTGCGACCGGCATGCGCCCGACGCAATCGTGATGGCCGGGCTCGCTGGCGGTCTTCGATCCTCACCAGCGGTCGGCGCCCTGGTCGTCGGCACCGCAGCGGCGCACCACGATTTCGACGCGCGACCGCTTACCCAGGCACCAGGTATCCTGCCCCACCTCGGGCTCTCTGCGATCCCCAGCGATGCCGACCTCTTCACGAGTCTCAAATGGGCCTGTGACCAGGCAGTCGCTGCGAGGGAACAATCAATACCCATCTTCCAGGGCCTCATCGTCTCGGGCGATCGGATCATCGACGCGGCATCCGAGCGCGACGCGATCTGTCGCATCTATCCAGAAGCGCTCTGCGTCGACATGGAGACCGCTGCGGTCGGCCAGGTTGCCCACCAGAACGCCATACCTTGGGCCGCAGTTCGAATGATCTCCGACGCCGCCGACGAATCCGTCGCAGTCGAAGAGATCGTGAGCTTCGGGCATGAGGTCGCCAGCGAGGTGCTGGCCGACGTCGTAGTGCGCCTCGCCGCGCGCCTCTGACCAGCCGTGCCGACGCTCGACGTCCGCGAGAGCTGGACCCGTGCAGCTGCGGCCCCCACCATGGTCCTGGCTACGGTCTCCTCGGATGGATCACCTCACTTGGTTCCGATCTGCTCGGTCATCATTGGCCAATGCGTGTACTTCGCGATCGACGAGATCAAGCCGAAGGCGACACAACGCCTCGTACGCCTGGGCAACATCGAGGCGGAACCCAGGGTGAGTGTGCTCGCGTCGCACTACGAAGACGACTGGAGCAGACTCTGGTGGGTTCGGGTCGACGGCGTCGCCCACGAAGTCCAGCAGGACCAGCGGTCAATGGCGCTCGATGCGCTCGCACGCAAGTACCCCCAATACGCCCGGCACCCTCCCACCGGCCCGGTCGTCGAGATCGTCGCCACGGCGATTCGGGGCTGGTGTGCGTCGGTGGACGCTGGGGCAGCGTGAGACGCCCTCGGACGACCGTAGTGTGTTCGAGTGATCCTGTTGACCCCTCGACCGAGTTGACCCTGCCCGACGCTGACCCTCCGACCACGTTGACCTCCTTGAGCCAATTGCCATCGCCGATGACGTTGACCCCACCAACCAAGTCACCTCTTCACGCCCTCCACGCCGAAGCAGGGGCCCGGTTCACCGATTTCGCCGGCTGGACCTTGCCTCTTCGATTCTCCGGCGAGCTGTTCGAGCATCGGCGAACACGCGCAGAAGCCGGGTTGTTCGACCTCTGCCACATGGCCCAGTTCGACGTCATCGGCCCGAAGGGGCTTGCAGCACTCGACACGGCGGTCGTCGGTGACATGGGAAGCTTGGCGGTCGGCCGAGCCCGCTACACGATGCTGTGCAACGAGTCTGGCGGGATCCTCGACGACCTCGTCGTCTACCGTCTGACCTCGGAGCACGTCAGGATCATCGGGAACGCAACGAATCACGACGTCGTCCGCGAAGCGCTCCTGACGCGAGTGGGCTCGGCGGCACGGGTCACCGATGCCGGGGTGGAATGGACGCTGGTGGCGCTCCAAGGCCCGGCAGCCGAACGAATCCTCGCCCACGCAGCCCCGGGCACGGAGGCAATCCGACGCTTCGGCGTCGCTCCTGCCACGATTGCCGGCGTGCGTTGTTGGGTCGCCCGCACCGGCTACACGGGAGAGGACGGCTTCGAGATCATGGTGGGGCGCTCCGAAGTGGAAGCCATCTGGAAAACACTGCTCGAACCGGTCGACTCCACGATCGCGATACCAGTCGGGTTGGCCGCGCGTGATTCACTGCGTCTCGAGGCAGCCCTCCCGCTGTATGGCAACGAGCTGACACTTGAGCTGACGCCCTTTGACGCCGGTTTCGGCCATCTCGTACGCCTCGAGAAACCCGCCTTCGTCGGACGGGAAGCCCTCGCCGCACGGGCGGGCCGCCCGGACCAGGTGCGCTTGATCGGCCTAGTGGGCGAGACCAGCAGGAGCGCACGCCATGGGCATCTGCTCTACGCGGACCCTCAACAGCCTACGAGGGCAGTCGGCCACGTCACCAGCGGCGCACCTTCACCCACCCTTGGCCACCCGATCGCCATGGCCTATGTGGAAATCTCAAGTGCCGTGGTCGGCAACCTCCTGTGGGCTGATGTTCGAGGCCGACTGGAGCCAGAACGGATCGTCAGCCTTCCCTTCTACCGCCGCAACCAACCCAAAGGACGGCCATCCTGATGCCCGCGGCTCCCTTCGCTCCGAGCGCGCACGGCGCCCCAGCTCCGGCGGGCCCCGAAGCCTTCGCTTCGCGCCATATCGGTCCGGACCGGGACGACGTCGCCAAGATGCTTGCGTTCATCGGCTATGGATCGCTCGACGAGCTGATCGACGACGCACTACCGCCAAGCATTCGCGACACGGATCCACTCGATCTTCCGCCCGCACGCAACGAAACCGCCCTGGCCGCCGAGCTTCGAACGATCGCCGCCGGCAATCGCCGACTCGTCTCCATGATCGGTTGCGGCTACTACGACACCTCGATGCCGGCGGTGATCCGTCGAAACGTCCTCGAGAACCCGGCCTGGTACTCGGCCTACACCCCCTACCAGCCCGAGATTTCCCAGGGACGGCTCGAGGCACTCTTTGTCTTTCAGACGATGGTCTCGAGTCTTACGGGCCTGCCGATCGCGAATGCGTCCCTCCTCGACGAGGCGACTGCCGCGGCAGAAGCCATGGCGATGTGCCACCGGCTCCGAGCTGACCGCCGTCGATTCCTCGTCGACGGCGAGCTCTTCCCCCAAACTGCTGCCGTACTTCGAACCCGCGCCGAACCACTCGGCATCGACCTCGAGCCCTTCGACATATCGGCTCCGATCCCTGAGGACGCTCTCGGCGTGCTCATCCAGAACCCCGGGGTGAGCGGCCTCCTGCGGGACGTCCGAGGAGCGATCGACGAGGCACATGCAAAGGGCGCGCTCGTCGTCATGGCGACCGACCTTCTGGCGCTCACATTGCTGCGCCCACCTGGTGAAGAAGGGGCCGACATCGCGGTAGGCAGCGCTCAGCGTTTCGGACTGCCGCTCGCCTATGGCGGTCCTCACGCGGGCTTCATCGCCGTCCGTTCGGAGCTCCTTCGCTCGCTCCCTGGACGGCTTGTCGGCGCTTCTCGTGACGTCGCGGGCAACCCCGCGTACCAACTCGCCCTTCAGGCCCGTGAACAGCACATTCGGCGTGAGCGCGCGACGAGCAACATCTGCACTGCACAAGCCTTGCCGGCCGTACTAGCAGCGATGTACGCCGTGTGGCACGGTGGCGAGGGGCTCCGGACGATCGGCGAGCGAGTCCACTGGCATGCGGTGCTGCTCGCAAAAGCGCTCGTCGATCGGGGCAAGGAAGTGCTCCACGATCACTTCTTTGACACGATTCAAATTCGCCTCAACGGGCTCGCTCGGCGATGTGTCGAGGCCGCCGCCGCCTCGGGGATCAATGTTCGCTATGTCGACAACGACACGGTCGGGGTCAGCTGTGACGAGCTGACCGAGATCGAGCACCTCGCGGCAGTGATCGGAAGCGTGGAGCTGGTATCAGGAAGCAACGGTAACTCCGGACGCGGCCACCACCGCCAGGTTGACAATGACGCGCCTCAAGCCAAGCATGGCCGGCGCATCGTCGAAGAACTGGTCGCAACGGGAAACACGCTCCAGGTGGACGGAGTCATCCCCGAAGCCCTGCGGCGACACAGCCCCTTCCTCGAACAGCATTTCTTCCACGGACGTCGCTCGGAAGCAGAGATGACGCGCTACCTGCGTCGCTTGTCCGATCGTGATCTCTCCCTCGATCGGACGATGATCCCGCTCGGATCGTGCACCATGAAGTTGAACGCAGCTGCCGAGCTGGAGCCCATCAGTTGGCCTGAGTTCGCGGGCATCCATCCCTTGTCCCCCCCTGACCAAGCCTTGGGATACCGCCGGATCATCGAGGATCTCGAACACTGGCTGGCCGAGCTCACCGGCTATGACGCTGTCTCCCTACAGCCCAACGCTGGGTCGCAGGGTGAGCTTGCGGGGCTACTCGCCATCCGTGCGTACCATCGGTCCCGGGGCGAGGGTCAGCGCGACGTCTGTCTCGTTCCGTCCTCGGCGCACGGTACGAATCCGGCGTCTGCCCGGCTGGCCGGGATGACCGTCGTCGTCGTGGCCTGTGATGCCGATGGCAGTATCGATCTCGCCGACCTCGAGGAAAAAGTTCATCATCACAGGGACCGGCTCGCCGCGCTCATGGTGACCTACCCGTCGACCCACGGCATCTATGAGGAGACCATGAGCAGCGTTGCCGATATCGTCCATCGAGCCGGAGGCCAGGTGTACTTGGACGGGGCGAACCTCAACGCACTCATCGGCCTCGCGCGGCCGGGTCGTTTCGGCGCGGATGTCTCCCATCTGAACCTGCACAAGACGTTCGCCATCCCCCACGGTGGAGGGGGTCCGGGCGTAGGTCCGATCGCTGCACGGAAACACCTCGCGCCATTTCTCCCCGGCAAAGAACGCGGCGGGCCGGTCGCCGCGGCCCGGTACGGCTCGGCCGGGATCCTTCCGGTGACCTGGGCCTACATCATGCTGATGGGACCCGACGGTTTGGCAGAGGCCACCAAGATTGCCGTCCTTTCTGCCAACTACGTCGCTCGCCGTCTCGCGCCGTTCTATCCGCTGCTCTTTCGCGGACGGAACGGGCTGGTGGCGCACGAATGCGTGATCGACGTACGACCGCTCACACAAGGAACAGGCATCACAGCCCTAGACATTGCCAAGCGGCTGATCGACTACGGTTTCCACGCCCCGACCATGAGCTTCCCGGTCCCCGGCACCCTCATGATCGAACCGACCGAGTCGGAGGATCTCGACGAGCTCGAACGTTTCTGCCGCGCCATGGAACAGATCCGTGGGGAGATTCGCCACATCGAAAACGGCGAGTGGCCGCGCGACGACAACCCACTCGTGAATGCACCGCACACCGTCGAAGAGCTCGTCGGCGAGTGGCATCACCCCTATAGCCGCGAAATCGCCGCCTACCCGGACCCCGCGCTGCGCTCTGCAGCTGGAGCCAACCGCTACTGGCCGCCGGTCAAGCGGGTCGACCAGACCTTCGGAGACCGCAACCCCGTCTGCACCTGCCCATGACCACACGTCGAGCCGATCCCGAAAAGGAAGAGGCGAGGTCACGATTCCACGATGCTTCGCCACCCCAGGCCACCTCACCATTCGAGATCATCTGCGAGATCGAAGCCGCGACCAAGCCAAACTTCGACGTGATCCACGAGCAGGTCGCCACTATGGCTGAAGTTGCCTCGTCATTCCTGGTCCCCGACAACCATCTCGGCCGCGCAACGATCTCGAGCCTTGCCGTGGCCCGCGAGATCTCGCTCGCTGGTGCACAACCGATTGTTTGTCTGAACAGTCGGGACCGGAATCGTCTGGGCTTCCAACGAGATCTGCTGACCGCTGCTGCGTACGGAATCGAACGACTGCTGCTCGTCTATGGCGACCGGGGTCCCGCAGACCTCCCGAGTGGGTTGAACGTCCAGCGAATGCTCGAAGAGCTCCGGGGCTTCGGGGCTTCTTCACGCTTTGATGGTCACCGCTTCCGCGTGGGTGTCACCACCCGCTTAACTCCCGTGCCTTCTTGGAAGCTCGAGGCCGACTCACTCTTCGTGCAGGCCTCCTTCAATCCCCAAGCGTTGCTGGACTGGCGCGCTGCAACGAAATTTGACGGGCCCGTGTACGCCGGCGTCATCGTGTTGACGAGCGAGCAAATGGCCAAAGGCCTCATGGCGGCCACCGGTCAGATCGTGGTCCCTCCCGACCTGCTTCGCCGGCTTCGCCAGAACCCGATGGCCGGGGTGGACGTCGCCTGTGAGCTCATCGCGCAGATCAAGGGCAGCCGTGCATTCGACGGCGTGCACTTGACCCCCGTGACCCGGTCCCGCGAAGTTGCAGCAAGGCTCCGATCGAAAGATGGACCAGCAAGGTGACTTGGGAAGCAAGTGCCCGACACGCGAGACCTCGGGAGCACGAGACGCGTGGGTGAGATGGAACCGCGCAGCAGTGCATTCCTCCAGGCTGTCCACCAGCGCGTCGTCGTCTTCGATGGCGCCATGGGCACGAGCCTGCAGTCGGCAGGACTCAACGCCGACGATTTCGGCGGACCGGCGCTCGAAGGGTGCAACGAGATCCTCGTTCAAACCCGTCCTGACGCCGTGTCCACGATTCACGCCGCTTTTCTCGAGGCCGGGGTCGATGCCATCGAAACCAACACCTTCGGAGCCTTTTCCGTCGTGCTCGAGGAGTACGGCCTGGAGGACCGGGCGTACGAGCTGAACCGAACCGCGGCACGGCTCGCGGTCGACACCGCCCGATCCTTCGAGACCGGTGAAGAACTGCGTTGGGTCGCGGGGTCGATCGGACCGGGCACGAAGTCGCCGACTTTGGGGGCCGTCTCCTTCGCGTCGCTTCGTGACGCTTATGAGGTTCAGGCGCGAGGCCTCCTCGACGGTGGCGTCGACGTCTTGCTCATCGAAACCGCGTTCGACCTTTTGCAACTCAAGGCAGCGGTGATCGGTTGCCGTAAGGCGATGGCGGCCACCGGGCGTCTCGTCGCGCTTCAGGTACAAGTGACGATCGAGTTGACGGGAAGAATGCTGCTGGGCTCGGAGATCGGTGCAGCGCTCTGCACGCTCGACGCATTGCACCCCGATGTGATCGGCATCAACTGCGCCACAGGTCCGGTGGAGATGGGCGAGCACTTGCGCTACCTCTCCCAGCACAGCCGCAAGCCGATCTCCTGCCTTCCCAACGCGGGGCTCCCCAAGGTCGTCGACGGTGCAATGCATTACGACCTGACTCCCGCCGAGCTCGCTGGCTTCCATCGCCGCTTCGTGACCGAGCTCGGCATCTCGGTGATCGGCGGCTGCTGTGGGACGACAGCGGAGCACCTCCGTGCCGTAGTCGAAGCCTGCCGACACCTTGAGCCAGCGAAACGAACGATCACCCATGAGCCAGGCGCGGCTTCCCTGTACAACCATGTGCCGTTTCGTCAGGACACCAGCTTCCTGGCAATCGGTGAGCGAACCAACGCCAACGGCTCTCTCCGATTCCGCGAAGCGATGCTCGCCAAAGATTACGAGACCTGTGTCAATATCGCTAAGGAACAGGCCCGGGAGGGCAGCCACCTTCTCGACCTTTGCGTCGACTATACGGGCACCGATGGCGTCGCTGACATGGACGAGCTAGCCGGTCGACTTGCCACCCAGTCAAGCCTGCCGCTCGTCTTGGACTCGACTGAAGCTCCAGTGATTGAATCGGGGCTCCAACGCATCGGTGGCAGGCCGGTCATCAACTCGGTCAATCTTGAGGAGGGTGATGGACCGGGCACGCGCCTCGACTCATTCTTGCGGCTCGCTCGCGAGTACGGCGCCGCCGTGATCTGCACGTGCATCGACGCCGACGGCCAGGCTCGGACAGCCGAGTGGAAGCTGCGAGCCGCTAAGTCCATCGTGAACCTGGCCATCGACCGTTACGGGTTGGAACCGAGCGACCTCCTGATCGACCCGCTCGTCCTACCGATCACCACCGGAATGGAGGAAAGCCGCCGCGACGGTCTCGAGACCCTCGAGGCAATCAGGCTGATCAAGGAGGAACTGCCCGGAACATCGACGGTCATCGGGCTCTCCAACATCTCCTTCGGACTCAAAGCATCCGCCCGCCATTTGCTCAACACGATCTTTCTCTCCGAGGCGCTCGCTGCCGGTCTCGATGCGGCCATCCTGCATGCGGGCCGCATCCTCCCGCTGAACCGGATTGACGATCGCGTGGCAGAGGTTGCCCGAGACCTCATCTATAACCGCAAGAGGGATGGCTACGACCCTCTGCAGGAGTTTCTCGTGCTCGTCGAAGGGGCGAACCCTGCCTCCGTCGAGCGCGAAGACCGGAGCAACTGGAGCATAGAGCAACGGCTCGCGCAGCGAATCATCGATGGCGACAGGGATGGCATCGAGGCCGAGCTCGAGGAAGCACTCGCAAGTGGGTTCAGCGCCTTGGCCATTGTCAATGACATCTTGCTGGCGGGAATGAAGATCGTCGGTGAGCGATTCGGCTCTGGAGAGATGCAGCTCCCCTTCGTTCTGCAATCAGCCGAGACGATGAAAGCCGCCGTCTCTTACCTTGAGCCCCGTATGGAGCGCTCAGGTGAGCGAGGAAAGGGGCGCATCGTGTTGGCAACCGTTCGAGGCGACGTCCATGACATTGGCAAGAACCTCGTCGATATCATTCTCACCAATAACGGGTACGAGGTCTACAACCTCGGCACAAAGGTCGCGATTAGCGAAATGATCGAGAAGGCCCAGGAGGTCGGCGCGGACGCGATCGGCATGAGCGGCCTCTTGGTCAAGTCGACCCTCGTGATGCGCGAGAACCTCGAAGAGCTCAACCATCGAGGCCTCGCCGAGTCCATGCCAGTCCTGCTCGGAGGGGCTGCGTTGACCCGTACCTATGTTGAGCGTGATCTTCGCCAGGTGTACAAGGGACGTTTGTTCTATGGCCGTGACGCCTTCGAGGGTCTCCACACAATGGACCAGCTGATGGAGCTCAAAAGATCGGGGCGCAATGATCCCGACTTCGGCCGAGCCCCAGGGGGCCGAAACCTCCCTCCGCGCCGGCCGCGCTCGACGGGCGAGAAAGATACGGCGAATCCCCCTCGACGATCGCCCGAGGTCGCCGTCGACAACCCAGTCTTCACCCCACCGTTCATTGGGTCACGAGTGGCAAAAGGCATCGCGGTCGACGAGGTGGCGACCTACCTCAACGAAACGGCGCTGTTCAGGAACCAGTGGGGCTTTCGCCCCGAGCGCGGCGAGTCCGACGATTCGTTCAAAACGCGTGTTCGTCCGGTCCTGCGGGAGCAGCTGGACAGAGCGATCGCTGCAAACGTGCTCTTGCCCATGGTCGTCTGGGGCTACTTCCCGGCCAACGGGGATGGAGACGACCTCGTGATCTGGGCTGATGAACGTCGTCAGACCGAAAAAGCGCGTTTCCACTTCCCCCGCCAGAGCGAAGCTCCTTGGCTCTGCATCGCGGACTTCTTCCGTCCAAAGGACTCCGGCGAGCTTGACTTCGCCGCCTTCCACATCGTCACCATGGGCCCGCGGGTCAGCGACGCAACACGAAAACTTTTCGCGGAAAATAAGTACCGCGACTATCTCATGCTCCATGGACTGGGCGTTGAGATGGCAGAGGCCCTTGCCGAGTACTGGCATCGCCGGATCCGCGAGGAATGGGGCTTCGCCCATGAAGACGGCCCCACACTCACCGGGCTATTCCGCCAGCAGTACCGGGGTGGGCGTTACTCGTTTGGGTACCCTGCATGCCCCGACCTCTCGGACAACGCAACCGTGGCCCGACTCCTGGGCGCAGACCGAATCGAAGTCACAGTGAGCGAGGAGTACCAGTTCCACCCCGAACAGACCACCGCCGCTCTGATCTGCCATCATCCACGCGCGAAGTACTTCGTTGCGCGATGACCCGCAGCCCGTTACCGAACGGGCATGACCAACGGTCAATAACCAACTGGCCCCAGGCTGCCCCGTTACGATACGGATCGGCGCGAGACCAAAGGGGGAAACATGTCGACAGTGACGCCAATGCCGTCGAGAGGATTATGGCATCGGGTGCAGTTGGCGCTGATCCGCCGACGACTGGACCGCTATCCCTCTACCGCTCCCCGCTACGCGTACCTAGGGATCGTAGTCCTGATCGCGATCTCGCTTTATTACATCTACTGGGAGGAAGGTGCCACACTTCCCCTCCTCCTCCCCTACTACCACATGTCATTCCACTACTTCTTGGTGTTGGTAACAATTTCGAACGCCATCGGGGCATTCGCTGCCGGCGCTGCGGGCCTGTCCGACAAAGTCGGTCGCGTCAACATGGCACTGTTCGGCACCCTCTCCATCGGGCTCCTCCAACTCGTGGCGATCCCGAACATCAGCTCCAAGCTTGGCTTCGCGTTCGCCTACAGCGCCATCGGCATCGTAGAGGGCCTCGTGCTGGTGGTCACGCCGGCACTGATGCGCGACTTCTCTCCTCAAATCGGAAGAGCATCAGCGATGGGGTTCTGGACCCTCGGCCCGGTGCTCGGGTTTCTTGCCGCCTCCCTCGTTGCCACCCACACGCTGCCTCACCTCCATCCCTGGCAGGACCAGTTCGTCATCTCTGGCATCACCGCCATTGTGATCTTCGCGATCGGCTTCTTCGGTCTGCGCGAGCTCTCTCCGCAGTTACGTGCTCAGCTCATGGTCACCGAGCGCGAGCGCGCCCTGGTTGAGGCACGTGCACGAGGCATTGACTTCGAGGCCACGATCCGCAAGCCACTCCAATCGGTCTTGCACCTCGACCTGATCTTGTCATCCATCGGCATCTCGGTGTTCTTGCTGATCTATTACGCAGCCGTCACCATCTTCACGATCTATTGGGTGTTGGTGTTCGGCCAGACGACTGCGAATGCCAACGGAATCAACGTCTGGTTCGCTGCCTGCAACGCCGGTGCCGTCGTGGTGACCGGCATCATCTCGGACGCATTGCATGTCCGAAAGCCCTTCATGCTCATCGGGACGGCGGGAGCCATCGCGATGACCATCATCCTGTTGAGCAGAACGAGCTTCCCGCACACGGGTTACTACACGCACGTGATCATCGTGAGCCTGTTGGGCGCCAGCATTGGTATCGCCTATACCCCTTGGCTCGCCGCCTTCACAGAGCGGATCGAGGACCGCCATCCAGCGCTCGTGGCGACCGGCCTCGGCCTGTGGGGGTGGATCCTCCGCATGGTGGTGGCAGTTTCGTTCCTCGTGATCCCCTACGTGATCACAACGGCAACCATCGCCGTCGACAACCAAGCGGCTGCGACGAGTCTCCAGGCCCTCCAAGCGGCCCAACCCTACTTCCCGACAGCAACCAAGCCCCTACCGCCGCCCATGCCCGCCACCGTTCGTGCTGGCCTCGAAGCCGTCGGGTCTCCAGGACGGGCCGCGGTCGTGTTCCTTCGTGACTACCCAGCGAATTACGCGGCGACGCACAATTTTGCCCTCGCGCAGGTAAGGACCGCCTTGGAACATCCCTCCCTCACGGGTCAGCTCACCGCTCTCCAGAGCTTCGTCCCGTTGGCCGCGCGCATCCGTGCAGGCCAGCACGTCAGCCCGGCTGCGATCGCCGGGGTCGGAAGATCTTCTCCAGTCCTCGCCACTCTGCTACGCGCCGAAGCGCAGCTCGTCCCGGCCCAGAAGGCCGCACCTGATGAGTGGCGCCGCTGGTGGTGGGTGTGTGTTGCTGGACAGATCATCTTCTTGCTGCTCATCTTTGCGATGCGCGGGCGTTGGAGTCCAAGGGCAGCCCGCCGTGACCTGACCGAGCACGAGCGGATGGTAGAGATCGAACTCGCCAAATTGCGCCAGGAGGGCACGCTGCTCGAACAGGCAAGCTGAGCGTCGCGATGTGTGGACGATTCTCGCTGTCTTCTTCGGTGGCAGATGTCGCTCGGCAGTTCGGCGTCGACGAGATCTGTGTCGACGAGCTGCCACCGCGTTGGAATGTCGCGCCCACCCAACCCGTATACGCGGTCATAACCTCACCAGGAGACACCTCGCGGCAGCTTCACAGTCCCCGCTGGGGTCTCTACGCACACCGCGTGATCAACCTTCGCCAGGAGACCGTGCGCCGGAGAAGATCCTTCCAAGCACGGCGTTGTCTCATCCCTGCCAACGGCTTCTACGAGTGGCACCAGCACAATCCCTACTACTTCCGCTCCGCTCGCTCTGGTTCGGCGTTGCTGGGGTTGGCCGGCGTGTGGGAGGGCGACTCGTCTGACCGGCCAGAAAGCTGCGCCATCCTGACGACACGTCCAAATCGCGTTGTGGCGCCCGTTCACGACCGGATGCCAGCAATCGTCGCCCCAGAGCTGTGGGAGATCTGGCTTGCTCCGGAGCCGCTCGAACCAGAAGAGGCGGATGCGATCCTGAGCCCAGCCCCCGAAGCATCGCTCGTCACGTGGCGGGTGGGCACGCTGGTGAACAGTCCCCGGCGCGAAGGACCTGAACTCGTCGCCCCCCTAGAAGAAATCGATGATCCATCCTTTCCGGGATTCGAGCTCGGCCCCGAGCATCTCGAGCCACCAGGAGCTGGTCGATTCTCAAGGTGAGGACGGGCCCCTCCGATGCATCTGCGATCCCATCTAGCTCTTGTCGCCTGGTCCCTCACGTCGGGTGTGCCCTGCTGGCCCGCCTGGTCTGCATCCGGTATTGATGTTGCCCCCACTCCAGGTCACCAGCCGCGGCTGCGCTTCCGACGCTGGAGGGCTGTTTGCCATAGTGGTCGGCAGGAGTCGTCTCGGTAACGAATTGCCTTCCTGAGAATCGCCGGACCCCCAAGGCGGAGACCTCGACGAAAAACACCCGTGCGCGTTCGATAGAGGCCCGAAGGCAACGAGCAAAGACCAGAGCGACTCAATGGAAGTCCCGGGCCTTCGTCGAAGTGGCCAAGGCGAGAGGCTCGATGCGTTGAGCGACCACGTTGACGACGCCGTCGGCCGACTCCAGGATCCCACGCACGAGCATGGCCGAGGCGGATCGGGCGACACGGCGGTGACGCGACCAGACGCCTTTCGGGCACACCACGTTCACCATCCCCGTCTCGTCCTCAAGATTGACGAAGGTGATTCCTCGAGCCGTCTCGGGCCGCTGCCGGTGAGTGACCACGCCAGCAACTGTGACCCGACTTCCTGAAGCCAAGGCATCCAACCGGGCGGCCGGGGTCACACCAAGCTGATCGAGCGACTCCCTGACGAGCTCGGTGAGGGAGGAATCAACAGCGATCCCGGTCGCCCACAAATCTGCAACCAGCTCCTCGGTTGTATCCATCGCCGGAAGCAGCGGAGCGTCGGTGCCGACGACAATACCCGGCAGCGTGTCTTCGCCCACCCGAGCGAGCGCCCCGAGCGCCCACAACGCTCGGCGACGATCCCCTTGCCCCCCAGAAGAATTGGCGGTGCCCTCTCGAAGCGAACTGGTAGCACCAGCCATGGCAAGAGCCTCCAACTGAACCGATGAGAGACCGCTTCGCCGGGCAAGATCCTCGAGATCTCGATAGGGCTGCGCAGCGACGAGGCGCTCAGCAGCTTCGTTACCGATAGATCGGATCGACGACAACCCCAAGCGGATCGCCGGAGATCCGTTTGGTGCATCGCTATCGATGGGTTCGAGCCGTGCCATAACGCTACTGCGGTTCACATCTGGTCTCCGAACAACCACGCCATGACGGCGGGCATCTGCCACCAGCGTTCGTGGTGCCCAAAAGCCCATTGGCTGAGAGTTGAGGAGGCCTGTGAAGAAGGCAGCCGGATAATGCACTTTCAGCCAGGCGGAGACATAGACGAGATAGGCGAAGGAGGCCGCGTGGGATTCTGGGAAACCGAAATTGGAGAAGGCGGCCATTTGAGAGAAGATCTCATCGGCAAAGGGCCCGGTGATCCCTCGCTCTGCCATCCCCGCATAGAACTTGCTGCGCAGGGCCTCCATGCGCTGCACGGAACGTTTCGACCCCATCGCTTGCCGGAGCTGGTCAGCATCTGCCGGGCTGAACCCGGCCACATCGATGGCCATCTGCATCAGCTGCTCCTGGAAGATCGGAACGCCAAGCGTCCGTTCGAGGCAAGGAACGAGCAGGGGGTGGGGATAGGTCACCTCCTCTCGACCGTTGCGACGCCTGAGGTAGGGGTGGACCGATCCTCCTTGGATCGGTCCCGGACGGATCAATGCCACCCCGACGACGAGGTCATAAAAACAGCTCGGCTTGAGCCGGGGAAGCGTCCCCATCTGGGCACGGCTCTCCACCTGGAAAACGCCAACGGTATCTGCGCTGCACAGAAGTTCGTACACGGCGGGTTCCTGAGGAATTGTTGCCAAGTCAATCACTTCCCCGTGATACTCGGCGATGAGGTCGATACTGCGATGGAGTGCTTCGAGCATTCCCAAACCGAGCAAGTCGAACTTCACCAACCCGACGGCTGCGCAATCTTCCTTGTCCCATTGGAGCACACTGCGGCCCGGCGCCGTTGCCCATTCGACTGGACATACCTCGATCACGGGTCGATCGCAGATGACCATGCCGCCGGAATGGACACCAAGGTGCCTCGGGAACCCTTGAATCCTGTTTGCCAGTTCGAGCACGGGCTGCGGGATGTCATTGTCTGTTTCTACTTCAGGCTCAAGTTGGCGCGTCCATGCGTCGATCGTCCCTGTGGCGTAGCCGAACGCCCTGGCCGCGTCACGAACCGCGGAGCGAGGTCGATAAGTGATGACGTCCGCCACCTGGGCAGCATAAAACCGGCCATAGCGTTCATAGACGTACTGGATGACTTCTTCCCTACGCCCACTCTCGATGTCGACGTCGATATCTGGAGGACCATCACGCGCTGGTGACAAGAATCGCTCGAACAACAGTCCGAGCCTCACCGCATCGGCATTGGTGATGCCAAGGGCGTAGCACACTGCAGAGTTGGCCGCGGATCCTCGACCTTGGCAGAGGATGTCGCGCCGACGACAGAACTGCACGATGTCCCAGACGATGAGGAAGTAGCCAGAGAAGCCCAACGTCTCGATCACCTCAAGCTCGTGATCGAGCCGAGCCCAGGCGCCGGGAACGGTCTCGTCTTCTCGAGGCCCATAGCGTGCGAGCGCCCCCTGCGAAACCAGCTGCCGGAGATAGCTCATCTCGTCGTAGCCAGAAGGGACCGGAAACGGCGGAAGGCCCGGTGCAACCAACTGGAGATCGAAGGCAAGTTCCTCGCCCAGCTCCGCGGCTCGCTCGACCACTCCGGGATATCGGGCGAAGCGGCGAGCTTGCTCGCTTCCAGAGCGGAGGTATGCACTCGGGCTAACGGACAGCCACCCATCCATGTCGTCAAGGGAACGACGTGCCCGAATCGCCGCCATTGCCGTCGCCAATCGATAACCCGCTGGAGTGGCGTAGTGGGCGTTGGTCGTCGCCACCAGGTCGACTCCCCTCGACACCGCAAGAGCAGCCAAGGCGTCATTGCGCGCTGAGTCCAGGGGTTCATCGTGATGCCACAGCTCCACCGCCACGTTGTCCCTTCCGAAGCACTCGACGAGCTCGTCGAGCGCACGCCCTGCAGCCTGGGGCCCTTCGGTGAGGAGCGCCTTCGGGACCGTCCCTTTCCGACATCCGGTGAGCACCAGCCAGTTCCCAGAATGCGCTGCCGCCAGCTGCTCGAAAGAGAATGCCGGTGCACCCTTGCCTGCACCAAAGAGATGCGCCTCGGCGATCGCGCGGCTGAGTCGGCGATACCCCTCTGGACCTCGAGCGAGGACGACCAGATGCGATCCCTCTGGATCGGCGATGCCGTTTTGACGGCGAGTCAACCCCAAAGTCAGTTCGGCTCCGAACACCGTCGGGATCCCACTCGCGCGAGCTGCCTCGGCGAAGCGAACGGCACCGTAGAGCCCGTTGTGGTCGGTCAGCGCCAGCGCCACCAGGCCCAACCGGGTGGCTTCTCCAACCAGCTCATCCGGATGGGAAGCGCCATCGAGGAAGCTGAAGTTCGAATGGGCGTGCAGCTCCGCGTACCTCGTCATCTCGATTCATCAGCTCAGGTGGTTACTCGATCAACCAGTTGCAGGTAGCCATTCGTTCAATCAGTCGTAGGTGGCCTCGACCCACCATCGATCCCCTTCGAGGAAGCAGAGATGGGCGCTGCCCCCATCGATCATCACCTGGAACCAAGCTCGACGCCGCCGTGATGGCGGGTCCCACCACCGCTCGTCGCTCAACCATGGGCCGGCCCAGGCAACGATGGCAGCTGGTGATCCTCCGGCAATCGATACCGTCGAAGGCGACGCCGTCAGCCTTCCGCGCGAGCTCACTCCGACCGCCTCACCCGCAGGACCACGCATTTGGGCCGGTAAGGGGTCCGGATACACCAATGCCGGTGCAGGAACCGGATGACGACCAGGCCAAGGGCAGGCGTCCGGCTCGCCTTCGTGATCCTCTCCCCATGGCACAAGGACCGCCCGTTGCAGCGGTGCACGTCCTCCGCGAAGTGCTCCGGTGAAAACCTTGCCCGGTCCAAGCAGGGCGAAGAGACGCCCTACCCCTCGAGCCGCTCGGTGGTCGACATCCGTAGCGGCATGTTCTGCATCTCCGAATGCGAGCTGACGACCGCCAGCGGGTGCGACCTCACTGGCTTCCAGTCGCAGGAAAACAATCCCCCCGCTTGGCGCCCATCCGTGCAGTTGCCAGCGCAACCGCTCGACGATTCCCTCGACACAAAAGCGGTCCCGCACCCGCCAGCGACGCTCTCGGTGCTCAGCATGCTCGCTCCTGAGCTCGATGCAAAGCTGTGTACATACCAGCCTCTGTTGATCGAGTCGAGAGAGGAGCTCCTCAGCAGCCATCTTCCCTACAGCAACGACACGATCAACGCGGTCAACTGCTGGATCGAGCTCGATCGCCGTACTGAACTTCTCTGGGGGTGGCGTGAAGCGAACCAGCTCGTCATCGAGACCTCGCGCCAATCGGTGTGCCGCGGCGGCATCTGGCCCGAATCTGGCTAGCACCGAAGCGGCAGGCAGAGCGGCAAAGGCACCCAGGGTGTGGATTCCCAGGCGACTGAGGAGCTCGGCCAGCGCCGGACGCCTGAGCACCGAAAGCGGGTAAGGAGCCAGGAAGGATGCCGTTGCCTCTCTGGGAACGATCGCCTTGCGCCTTGCTGCCAAGGTCGCCGCAAAGAGCCCTTCGGCGATCCCAACCCCTACCTCCATCGGGAAGGGCAGCGCGGAGCTGGCCACCTCTGCCACCCGTTGGCAGAGGGCCGGCTCACCACCGAAGTACCGCTCGGCTCTTCGAACATCCAGCGCACAGAGCCCTGGCCGACTCACCTCGATCGCAGGAACCAACGTTGCAATCGCTGCGACGACCGGCTCGAAGGCCCGAGCTTCTTGTACAGGGTCGCGCGCCCTGACCACCAGGCCCGGGCACCGGCTTTGCGCTTCTCGTCGCCGTAGGCCTATCCTCACCCCCTCCCGACGAGCCGCTGCCGAACAAGCCATCACCTGGTTGCCCGAGGTCACGGCCACCGGTACCTCCGGAGGCATCCCGAGGGCGACGACGGGCCAGTCAGGACACCAGGCCACTAGCACGCGTCTGGACCCGCCCATCACTCGACGTTCTCCCCTGGCCATGGGACTCCAGAGCTCCCGCCCTACGGGCATCGGTCATGTCGCAAGAGGGGATACCGCCCGTCGCGAAGCACCCTTGCAGAACTTCATCGTTTCTCCCCTCAAAGCACCGTCGGGGCCGGGAAGCCACGCGGTGGCATGCCGCTCCCGGGCTGCAGCCCGCCGCCCAGATGAGCGAATCGTCACGCGACGGCGTACAAGGGTCCCGACACCAGCACTCAGTCCCTCCCAGCCCTCGGTCTCCACTTCCAATCGCAGATCCGGGGGCTCGGGCCAGTGCTCACCGACCACGAGAACAGAGCCGCTCTGCCGTGCCCGGCTTGCCAGACGACGGGCATCAGCAGGCCGGCAACGGCCTGGCGTGCCCAATGATCCCTGCATTCCTTGGAACGAGCGCAACGAGGTCAACGAAGGGGGGCTCGATGGCCAGGTAGAACCCGGCGGGCAGAGAACTACCAGGTCAAGAGCATCGAGCAACGTGGCGGTGACCTCCAACCAGCTTCGACCCGGCCGAGGGACGAGGACCAGATGATCGAGGCGAATCCCAAAGCCCGCAGCCGATTCGATGCCCACCGCGGGCACTCCGATGAGCGCAGCCCACGATCCAGCCTCTACAGGGTGGGCAAGCAAGGCATAGACCAGGGACGTCGATCCCGAAGCGCCAGTGACCACGACGACGCTGCCACGACGGATCCCCCCCTCTGGGAACAACCCAGCGAGCACCGGGTGGACCTGGAGGACCTCTTCGCTGGCGATCCGAGGTACGAGAGGAGACACGGCTCCAAGCATAAGCGAACATATGTTCGCCTACCACTCGGAGCCGTCCCGGAAAGGGCGACTCGTCACACCCCATGAGCCCCAGCCCGCTATTCGGAGAAGGCCCCCTCCAAGGCAGCGAAAGGCTGCGGAGCCCCGAGAAGGAATCCCTGAGCCCCATCACAGCGAACCTCGCGCAGGACGGCGAGCTCTGCTTCA
>JAJPJV010000038.1 GCA_021324045.1 Actinomycetota bacterium
CGTGGTTGATCACCCCGAGGCGATCCCGGAACTGGCGTCCGATTTCAGTGACGGGGTGGACCCCCATGCCCACCTCGTCGCTCACCACCACCGTCGCAGCTCCGCGGACCCGCCGCTGTTCGAGGGCCTCGCAGAGCCCCGCGACGATCTCCTCGTCGAAGGGACCCTCCATCAGCCCTGCGGCCCAAGGGCCGAGGGCATCGAGGAGAACGTGACCGGGCTCCGAGCGCAGCGGTCCTGCAAGGTCCTCCCCTGGCCCCACTTCGATCGTGCGCCAGCCGAACGGACGCCGGCTGCGATGTCGGGCGATGCGCTCGGCCCATGCGGGATCCAGCTCGCCAGAAGGGCCGGCCGCCAGATAGGTGACCGCTTCGTCCCATCCCAGGGCGATCCGCTCGGCCAGCACCGACTTGCCCGAGCGGGCTCCGCCCAAGACCAGCGTGACACCCGACCAGTTCTCCACGACGTCCTCGCGCCTTCTCGTCCTCGGCGACCTCGTGTGCCAAGGCGTGCCGCAGGGTTCCTGACTTCGGGACCGGCGTCGGCCTTCCCGATCGATGCCTCAGGAAGTGCACCTTCAGGCGCCGCCGACGAGCACCGGACCCCTCACAGTTGCGGGACAGTCCCGGACTCCCACCGGGTTCCCCTGCTGGCACCCTCACCCTACAGTGGTCACGTGGCGCGCGCCGAGTCGATCGTCCTTCTGCACACTGGCGACGGAAAGGGGAAATCCTCCGCTGCCTTCGGGGTGATGGCGCGAGGCTGGGCGCGGGGGTGGCGCGTCGGCGTCGTCCAGTTCATCAAGGGCGGGCGCTGGCGCACGGGCGAACGCAAGCTCGCAGACCACCTCGGAATCGAGTGGCAGACGCTCGGCGACGGCTTCACCTGGGAGTCGACCGACATGGACGAGACCATCGCCCGGGGTCGTCACGCCTGGAGGGTGGCCGCCGACAAGCTCGCCTCGGGCGACTACGACCTGCTCATCCTCGACGAGCTCACCTATGCGGTCCACTATGGGTGGGTCCCGGTGGACGAGGTCGTGACGCGGATCCGAAGTCGAGCCCCCCATACCAACGTCGTCATCACCGGGCGCAACGCCCCGCCAGAGCTGGTGGACGTCGCCGACACAGTGACCGAGATGCGCAAGGTGAAACACGTCTACGACCGTGGCGTGAAGGCGAAGAAGGGCATCGAGTACTGACGCCGCAGCTCCTCGGACCCCGACTCGTCATTGCCGGAACCCACTCAGGCGCCGGGAAGACCACCGTCGCCACGGGCCTCATGTCCGCGCTTGCGCAGCGCGGCCTCGTCGTGGCCCCGGCGAAAGTCGGGCCAGATTTCATCGACCCTGGCTATCACTCGCTGGCGACCGGCCGGCCTGGACGAAACCTCGACGCGTTCTTGTGCGGGTCACACGCCATCGGCCCGCTTGCGGCTCGGGCCAGCCGTGGAGCCGACGTCATGGTGATCGAAGGCGTCATGGGCCTCTTCGATGGGGTCGGCGCGAGCAGCCTTGCCAGCACAGCGCACGTCGCCGGGCTCCTCCAGGCGCCGGTCGTGCTCGTGGTTGACGCCGCATCGCTCAGCGCCTCGATCGCGGCGCTCGTCCATGGCTATGACGACCACCTGCGCCGTCTCCTCGGCACCGGGGTCGCCGGCCTCGTGCTCAACCGTGTCGGCAGCCCCACCCACGAGGCGCTCCTGCGGGAAGCCCTCGAACCGCTCGAGATTCCGGTGCTCGGGGCGCTCTGGCGCGACCCCGCCCTCACGATCCGACAACGACACCTGGGCCTCGTCCCGGTCGCAGAAGAGCCAGTCGCGCTCGCACGATCCATCACGATGCTCGGATCGGCCATCGCCCGAGCGCTGGACCTCGACGCGGTCGTCCGGATCGCCCGCCAGGCACCCCGCGTTCGGACGGGAGAGCTCCCACGAGCGGCTCGGGTCAGCGCGGAGCGCGTCCGGATCGGGGTCCTCGGAGGGCCGGCGTTCAGCTTCTGCTACCCCGAGAACCTGGAACGACTCGAAGAGGCCGGTGCGGAACTCGTCGTCGTGGACCCGACCGCATCGAAGCGCCTCCCCCAGGAGATCCACGGCCTCTATGCGTGCGGGGGCTTCCCGGAGCTCTTCGCAGAACGCCTTGCGGACAACGTCCCGTTCCTTCGCGACCTGCGTGCACGCCTCGCCGCGGGCTTGCCGTGCTGGGCGGAGTGCGGGGGGATGCTGCTCCTCGTGCGCTCGCTCGACGGGCGCCGCCTGTGCGGCGCGCTGCCTGCCGACGCCACGTTGGGCGACCGCGTGACCGTCGGCTATCGCAGCGCGCTGGTCAAGGAGGCAAACCCCGTCGCGCCAGCTGGCAGCCAGCTTCGCGGCCACGAGCATCATTACTCGAAGATCGAGCCCGCCGGTGACGCCCTCACCCTCGAGGGTCGCTCAGGGACCACCTCAGGCGGTTGGGCCTCCCCGACGATGCTTGCCAGTTATCTCCACCTTCATCTCGGTGCGGACCCCACTCCTGCCGAACGCTTCGTCGCAACCGCAGCCACCCGCTGCAGTCGAGCGCTGCTGCAAGCGGGGCAGCCATAGGCTCGGGCCATGCCGCCGGGCGGGTTCGCTGGAACCAAGGGGATGCGGTCCTTCAGAGCGGATCGCTCGATCCTCCAACATCGGGTGAAGAAAGGGACGACGAGGCGGATGCTGCGCTTTGCCATCCCCTACCGACGCACCTTGGCCGTCTTCGTCCCCGTCATCGTCCTCGATGCCGTGGTCGGCGCCGTCAACCCGCTGATCCTGCGGGCGATCATCGATCGGGGAATCCTCGCTCATCGCAGCACAGTGGTCATCGCGCTCGCGCTCGTCGCGGCCGGGCTCGCACTCGTCGATGCCACGCTGTCGTTGCTGCAGCGCCGCATCTCGGCGGTGGTCGGGGAAGGCTTGATCTTCGACATGCGCGCCAAGGTGTTTCGCCACGTTCAGCGGATGCCACTCGCCTTCTTCACCCGAACCCAGACCGGTGCGCTGATCAGTCGACTGAACAACGACGTCATCGGCGCACAACAAGCCTTCACCGACCTGCTCTCCAACGTCGTTGGCAACCTCGTCACGGTGATCTTCATCATCGGCGCCATGGCGGTCCTTTCCTGGCAGATCACCCTGGTCGCCTTGGTGCTGCTCCCGCTCTTCCTGATCCCTGCGCGCCTTGTCGGTCGTCGCCTGGGATCGTTGACACGAGAGTCCTACAACCTCAACGCCGAGATGAACATGGTGATGAACGAGCGCTTCAACGTCGCCGGCGCCATGCTCGTCAAGCTCTTCGGACGTCCTGAGGACGAGGCCGCCCACTTCGAAGAACGCGCCGGACGCGTGCGAGACATCGGCGTCGCCCAAGCCCTCTACGCCCGCCTGTTCATGGTGGCCCTGACCCTCACTGCCGCGCTCGCAACGGCCTTCGCCTACGGATTCGGCGGCGTCGCTGCGGTCCACGGCACCCTTGCCGTCGGCACCGTCGTCGCGCTCACCGCGTACCTGGCGCGCCTGTACGCCCCCCTCACCCAGCTGTCCAACGTGAACCTCGACGTCATGACCACCCTCGTCTCCTTCGAACGGGTCTTCGAAGTGCTGGACCTCGTCCCTACCATCTCGGACCGCCCTGGCGCGGTCGCCATTGCGCGTGGGCCGGCGACCATCGAGTTCGACCACGTGGACTTCTCGTACCCGGCGGCCGCCGACGTCTCGCTCGCCTCGCTCGAGGCCGTTGCCGCGCTCGAGGCGACGCCTCGGGTTCCGGTGCTCCATGACGTCTCGTTCCGCATCGAACCGGGCCAGATGGTCGCGCTCGTCGGCCCTTCCGGGGCCGGGAAGACGACGATCTCCGCGCTGGTCCCACGGTTGTACGACGTCACGGGCGGCGCGGTCCGCATCAACGGCATCGACGTGCGTGACGCGACCAGCGAATCGCTGCGCGAGGTGATCGGCGTGGTCACCCAGGATCCCCACCTGTTCCACGACACCCTGCGCGCCAATCTGGTGTACGCGCAGCCTCGAGCTTCCGAGGCGCAAATCATCGAGGCCCTCGAGCAGGCCCAGATCCTCGCGCTGGTCGAGTCCTTGCCTGATGGGCTCGACACCGTCGTCGGCGAGCGCGGATATCGCCTCTCCGGCGGCGAGAAGCAGCGCGTGGCCCTGGCACGATTGATCCTGAAGGCGCCAGACATCGTGGTGCTCGACGAGGCGACCGCCCATCTCGACTCCGAATCCGAGCTCGCAGTGCAACGGGCGCTCCGAGTCGCCCTGGCGGGGAGGACCGCCTTGGTCATCGCCCATCGCCTTTCCACCGTGCGAAGCGCTGACGCCTTGCTCGTCGTCGACGGCGGTCGGATCGTCGAGCGCGGCACCCACGAAGAGTTGCTCGCCGCCGGGGGCCTCTACGCCGAGCTATACCGGACCCAATTCGCCGATGAAGCACTGGAGGCCGCGCGGTGATCGTCGAACACCCAGCATCGGACCACGAACGTTTCGGGGGGACCCGATGACGGACGACCGGACGAGCCCTGGCCACGGCGGCACGCTCGTGGGGGTCGGAGTCGGCCCGGGGGACCCCGAGCTCCTCACCCGCCGGGCGCTGCGCGTGCTCGCCTCGGCGGACCGAGTCGTCGCTCCGACGCTCAGCCCGCACGAGGTCGGGCGGGCTGAGTCGATCGTTCGGGCCGCCATGCCGCAGCTCCCCGTGCACCGGGTCGTCTTCGACATGACCCCCGACGGGGAAGCGCAACGCAAGGCCTCTCACCGCAAGGCGGCACGAGCCCTTTTGCCATGGCTCGGAGCAGGAGCGCAGGTCGCCTTCGTCACTCTCGGGGATCCGAACATCTACAGCACGTTCTCCGCTCTCGTCACGGCCCTGCGTGAACTGGGGTGGCGAGGAACCACCTCGACCGTGCCGGGCATCACCGCGTTCCAAGCCCTCGCCTCACAAGCGGGAACCGTCCTCCTCGACGGTGCGGAGTCCCTCTCCTTGGTAACTGCGGTCGACGGGACCGCCACGCTCGAACGCGCCCTCGAGGACCCCGAGCGTGCGATCGTGGTGTACAAAGGGGGGAGGCACCTTCCGGCAATCGCTCGGTTGCTCGAGGCCCATGGTCGCCTCGAGGGTGCCGTCCTCGGGGAGCGTCTCGGCCTTGCTGGGGAGCACGTCGAGATGATCGGGACCTCGAGCGTCGGCGAAGCGTCATACCTGGCAACGGTGATCGTCCCGTGCCGTCGGGATGCCCGAGCCACCGCTGACCCCGAACCGGACGAAAGGACCCAATGATCAGCTTCGTCGGTGCAGGCCCCGGCGCCCCGGATCTGCTGACGCTCCGCGGCGCCACGCGCCTCGCCGGTGCGGACATCGTGGTGTGGGCCTCCTCGTTGGTTCCCGCCGCGGTCCTCGACCATGCACGCCCCGACGCGATCGTCTACGACTCCGCGGGCATGACCCTCGAGGACGTGCTCGCCGTGTACGCCGCCAACCCTCAGGCATCGATCGTCCGCCTCCACTCGGGGGACCCGACCCTCTACGGCGCCATTCAAGAGCAGATCGACTGGTGCACCGCCAACGGCGTGGCCTTCGAGATCGTGCCAGGGGTCTCCTCGTTCACCGCAGCTGCAGCGGCTTTCGGCCGCGAGCTCACTCTCCCCCAGGTCGCCCAGAGCGTGGTCCTCACCCGGCTCCCCAAGCGGACCCAACGCTCGATGCCCGGAGCTGAATCCCTCGCCGCCTTCGCCGCGACCGGGTGCACCCTCGCCATCTTCCTCTCCGCAGCCCGACCCGAGGCCCTCCAAGCCGAGCTCCTAGCACCCCCCAGTCGATTCCGACCCGAGACCCCTGCGGCAATCGCTGCCCGTGTGAGCCGGCCCGACGAAGCGCTCATTTTCACCACTGTGGGCCGGCTCGCGCAGGACCTGCGCGCGAATGGCATCACGACGACCGCACTCGTCTTGGTCGGAGAGGCCCTCGGTGGCGAGGGTGCTCGCAGCCAGCTGTACTCGCCGGAGTTCGCCCACGCCCACCGACGCCGCTCCGCACCGGGGAGCACCGTCGGCCGTCCCGTCGCTCGCCGTCGCGGCGAGCCTCGCCACTCCGCGTCGTGACCTCGCCCCGCCGTCGAGGCCTCCGGACAGGGTTCACCACTGGCACCTGCGCTGCTGCCGCCGCCAAGGCGGCGGCCATCGGACTGGTGACCGGAACCGTCCCCGGCGAGGTCGAGGTCGCCCTTCCCAAGGGCGCACGGGTCCGGTTCCCGGTCCAGGGCGCGGGCCCGACAACGCCGGGGGCGCCGGTCGTCGCCGTCGTCGTCAAAGACGCTGGCGACGATCCGGACTGCACCGACGGCGCTCGGATGACCGCGACGGTTTCCTGGCTCGACGCTGATGCCAAAGAGACGCTCCTTGAAGCGGGCGACGGCGTGGGGACGGTCACGAAGCCAGGGCTCGGATTGCCCATTGGCGGGCCTTCGATCACCCCCGTGCCGCGGCGCATGATCCTCGCCGCCCTCGACGAGGTCCCAGGGGTAGCCGGAACCGCCACCCGCCAAGCGAGTGGCGCCGGGCACCCGGTTCGTGTGGTCTTCTCGGTGCCCGGTGGCGAGCAGATGGCGACCAAGACGACCAACGCCAGGCTTGGCATCCTCGGGGGCATCTCGATCCTGGGCACGACCGGGATCGTTCGTCCGTTCTCCACGGCCTCCTACCGGGCGAGCGTGGTCCAGCAGATCGACGTCGCCGCAGCACAAGGCGCTCGGGAGGTTGCCCTGTGCACGGGGACGCGTTCAGAGGCGGCGGCGGCTCGGCTGTTCCCCGGACTCGACCCGGTTTGCGTCGTCGAGGTCGGCGACTTTAGCGGCATTGCCCTTCGGCACTGCGTGCTGAAGGGGATCGAGGTCGTGCACATGGTGGCGATGGTGGGAAAGATCACGAAGCTGGCGGCTGGCGTGATGATGACGCATTTCCACCGCTCCAAGGTCGACACCGCACTCCTGGCCAACGTCGCGCGCGAGGTCGGGGCGCCGCCAGAGGCCATCGCCGCCACCGAACAGAGCGCGGCCGCGCGCCATTTTTACGAGCAGTGCCTGGCACAGGGAGCGACCGCTCCGTTGACCCGGCTCTGCGAGCTCGCCGCGGAGTCCTGCCGCGTGCACGTCAATCATCGGCTCTCCGTCGACGTCACAATGGTGGACTTCGACGGAAGGGATGTGATCGCTCGTGGATGAGGCGACCGTGACGGTCATCGGCGTCGCCGACGAGCGCGTCGAGCTGCTCCCCCCCGAAGCGAGGGACGCGCTGGGCAACGCCGAGGTCGTGGTGGGCGGTTCCCGACACCTCTCGCTGTGGCAACGCTGGGGAGCAACGGGTGCCTTCGGGCCCGCGGCGCCGGAACTCATCACGGTCGGAGTCGATGCCGACGAGATCGCCCGCGCGGTTCACCGGCTGGCCTTCGACGCCCGCCGAGCCGTCTGCGTGCTCGCTTCGGGGGATCCGGGGTTCTTCGGGATCACCAGAGCGCTCAACCGCTCCATCGACCGGCGTCGCCTGCGGATCATCCCTGCGCCCTCCGCAGTGTCCGTCGCCTTCGGACGACTCGGCCTTCCCTGGGACGATGCAACGGTGGTCTCCGCACACGGGCGGCACCTCCCCGACGCCGTTGCCGCCATCCGAGCAGCTTCCAAGGTCGGCGTCCTCACCTCGCCCGAGTGCCCGCCGGAAGCTATCGCCAAGGCGCTGCTCGATGCCGGCTGCACTGCGGATCTGGTCGCAGTGTGCAGTCGGCTCGGCACCGCCACCGAACGGGTCGAAGAGCTCTCCCTCCCCCAGGTCGCCTCGACGCACCACGATCCGCTCTCGGTCCTGGTGCTCGTCGGGCCGGGGGGGCTGCCACTCTGCGGTTGGTCCCCTGCCGCCCTGCAGGGCCATGGCCTGCGGGCACCGCAATCCTCCCCGATCGAGCCAGGCACCCGCCAGGACGCTGGCCGCATGCTCGCCTGGACCGCTCGAGGGCCCATCGAAGAACGCCGTGAGCCCGCCTTGGACCCCCAGCGCGTCGGGCGCTCCGACGCCGCCTACGCCCATCGCGGCGGGATGATCACCAAGCCTGAAGTCCGAGCCGTCGTCGTCGCGAAGCTCGACCTGCCTGCCACCGGGGTGCTCTGGGACGTCGGAGCAGGGAGTGGCAGCGTGGCGATCGAATGCGCGCTCGCACAACCGGGACTGTGCGTCCTGGCCATCGAGCAGCATGCAGACGACATCGCCCGCCTCGCCCAAAATGCTCGCAGCGCTGGCGTTCGCATCCACGCCATCACCGGTCACGCCCCCGAAGTGCTCGCCGATCTGCCCACCCCCGACCGGGTGTTCGTCGGCGGTGGAGGACTCGGGGTCCTCGACGCGGTGCTGGAGCGGGTGCAGGAAGGAGGGCGGGTCGCTGCCACCTTCGCCGCGATCGACCGGGCGCTCGCCGCCGCTGATCGCCTCGGAAACCTCGTGCAGCTGAGCGTCGACCATGGGCGGCGACTCCCCGACGGATCGTGGCGTCTCGAAGCCGCCAACCCCGTCTTCCTCGCGTGGGGGTCGAGATGATGGTTGCCGTGGCGAGCGCGGCCCACCGTGGGGTGACCGCCACGGAGCGCAGCACGCCAGGACGACGGGTTCCAATGGTGACCGGCTCGACGAAGCCGACGACGCGGACGACCCCCCGATGAACGTGCTCGCCGTGTCGGTGACCGAGCCCGGTCGGCAACTTCTCGAGCGCCTGCCCTACCCCAGAGTGCACGGCAACCCTCGTCAAACGCTCGAGGCGAACTGGGACCGGGTCGACGGATTCGTGGTCGCGCTCGCGCTCGGAGCGACCGTTCGCTTGATCGCCCCGTTGCTCTCGACCAAGCGGTGTGATCCTGCTGTGGTGTGCGTCGACGACGGAGGAAGCTTCGCGATCGCGCTCTGCGGCGGGCATGCGGCGGGTGGCAACGACCTCGCCAACGAGGTCGCTCAGCTGCTCGGCGCCACCCCCGTTGTCACGACCGCGAGCGACCGCTTCGGCATCCCTGCACTCGACCAGCTGCCGGGCTTCGTCGCCGAAGGAGCAGTCGCGTCCGTGAGCGCATGGATGCTCGCCGGTCGGCCTGTGCGCATCGAGAACCCCCTCGGCTGGCCACTTCCCAAGGCCCTCGAGGGGCGGCTGTCGGAAGTACTGGGCCCATCAGACCTCGTCGAAACCGTCCCCGAGCCCGGCACGGCCTCCGCCCCTGGCGGTGCCGGGCGCCCCGGCCCCACCGCAACGAGCCCGGCCTCGACGCCCCTGCCCACCATCTTGGTGTCCGACACCGCCTCCGCACCGCCAGAAGCGCGCGCCAGCGATGGTCGCAGCACCGTCGTCCTGCACCCGGCGTCACTCGTCGTCGGCGTCGGAACCAGTAGCGACGCAACTCCAGACGAGCTCGAGGCCTGGGTGTCACTCGCCCTGGAGGAAGCGGGGCTGTCCCGGCATTCCGTCGGGACGCTCGCGACGATCGACCGCCGGGCTCGTCACCCGGCGATCCGCCACCTCGCCGACGCGTGGGGAGTCCGGGTCGAGACGTTCTCTGCAGCACAGCTCGCCGCGGTCGACGTCGCGGCCCCGAGTCCGGCCGTTGATCGAGCGGTCGGAACCCCCTCGGTGGCCGAGGCGGCTGCGTTGCTCGGGGCGGGCCGGGACGCCCAGCTCGTCGTGGGCAAGCGCGCGTCGGCGCGGACGACGGTCGCGATCGCCCGCCGGGCACGCCCGCCCGGGAGGCTCTCGGTCGTCGGGCTCGGTCCGGGTGCCGCCGAGCACCGAACGCCGGCGGCCGAGCGAGCGATCCGCAACGCCCAGGTCGTGATCGGCTACGCCCCGTACGTCGAGCAATGTCGGGACCTGTTGCGCCCCGACCACGACGTCAGGAGCTATCCGATCGGAACGGAGCTCGACCGCGCCAGAACCGCCCTGGAGCTCGCGGCCGAGGGCTTCTCCGTGGCAGTGGTGTGCTCTGGCGATGCCGGCATCTACGCCATGGCAGGCCCGGTCTTCGAGGTCCTCGGGGACCTCTCGGTCCCCAGCGCGCGACACACCGGCCTGGCGATCGAGGTTGTCCCCGGCATCACGGCGGGGTCCGCTTCCGCGGCGCTGCTCGGAGCCCCCCTCGCGCACGACCACGTGGTACTGAGCCTGTCCGACCTGCTCACCCCTTGGCAACAGATCGAGGAACGTCTGCGGGCTGCTGCGGCCACCGACCTGGTCGTCGTCTTGTACAACCCACGCTCGCAACGCCGCACGGAGCAACTCGAGAAAGCCAAAGCGATCCTGCTGGAGCATCGCAGTGCGCACACGCCCGTCGGGATGGTGAAGAACGCGAACCGGCCCGGCCAGGACGTGCTGGTCACCACGCTTGGCGAGCTCGCTTGCAACGCGGCCACGATGGTGACGTGCATCGTGGTGGGTTCCTCGAGGACGACGACGGTCTGCGGAAGGATGGTGACCCCTCGCGGCTATTCACTCCCAGCTCCCCGATGAACCTTCGGCCTTCAAACGTTGCGTCGCACGTCGCCCACACCGCTGCGCCGGAGTTCCTGGGTTCCCGAATGGGCGCGGTCAGCGTCAGCGGTTCGTGCACTGCGTGCGGGATGTGCCTCGTCACCTGCCCGACTGGTGCCTTGCGCCCGGCAGCAAAACGCCCGATCGTGATCGCCTCGCGCTGTACGAGCTGTCTGGCCTGCGTCGAGATCTGTCCCGTCGACGCGATCAGTGAGTCCCGATGAGCGGCGACGATCGTTTGGTCCGCTCCGAGCATGTGGAGGACCCCGTGCACGACGACCGTGCGGGCGCCCAGCGCCTTCGCATAGCGGTCCACCCGATCGAGGCAGAGAGCTACCGGCGTCTCTCGGAGCGCCTCGATCTGGGGAAGTGGAGCCCTGGACCCCGAGCCGTGGTCAGCCGCGTCGTCCACGCGACCGCGGACCCGACACTGGCAGAACAGCTTGTGGTTCCCGATCATGCCGTGACTGCTGGCGTGGCCGCGCTCGCTGCCGGTCAGCCCGTCCTCTGCGACGTGCACATGGTCCAGGCCGGCATCTCCGCCGCCACCACGGTGTGCATGATTCCTCCGGCCAGCGATCCTCATTCGCTCGGCGCGCCCGAAGCAGATCCCTTCGGCGATCCCAGCGTGCCCGATCACATCGATCGGCCCTCGGGACCGGCCCCGGGGGGACCCACTGCGACGCCAACTCGCAGCGCCGCTGGTCTCATCCGTGCGGCAGCAGTGCATCGCGACGGCGCCGTCGTCGCCGTCGGCTGCGCGCCGACCGCCCTGTTCGCCGTGGCCGCGCTCATCGCGGAGGGTCGCCTCCATCCTGCCCTGGTCATCGGGGTACCGGTGGGGTTCGTGGGCGCGGCCGAGTCCAAGGAGGAGCTCCTTGCGGTGTGCAGCCGCCATCGCGTTCCCGTCATCACGCTCCCCGGGGAACGCGGGGGCGCCGCGGTCGCAGTGGCGATCGTGAACGCGCTCGTTCGCCTGGCGAAGGCCGCGCACCCTCCCACGGCTGCTCCGGGCCCCGACCGCGCCGGCGAAGCGCCCTCCGACGGGACTGCCGCAACCACCACAACCACAGTGGCGCCCCGAGCTGCTGGGGAAGGCAACCCTGAGACGACGGATCGACGAGGTGACGGCCCCCCGGCCACCGACACCGGCACTGGTGACCGAGGCAGCGTCGCGCCGGAGGCTTCCATCGAGCCAAGCCCGTCGCCGACGCGGCGGCTCTATCGCGACCATCGCCCGGCAATGCTGCTCATCGGACACGGGACACGTTCGGAGATCGGCGTCTTTGAACTGCGACGCTTCGCCGAGCTGACCGCCCGTGCACGACCGGAGGTGGCGCTGGCCACCGGCTACATCGAGTTCGTCGATCCGTCCATCGACGAGGCCGTCGACGAGCTCGTCGACGCCGGAGCCACCGAGGTCATCGCGGTTCCTCTCGTGCTCCTCGCTGCCGGTCATCTCAAAGATGACGGACCCGCGGCCTTGGCGCGCGCCCGCAGACGCCACCCCGGCGTCACCTTCTCCTACGCGCGCGACCTCGGAGTCCATCCGCTCGTGCTCGACGCGGTGACCGACCGGATCCGCTCGACGACGCCGGTGCCCGCCGGGGGAGGTCCGACTCGTGACCCATGCGCCAATCCGTCGGGCCCCCACTGGGATCCAAACACCGGCGCCCGACCACGACGGCCCGATGCGGTCGTGGTGGTCGGGCGCGGCTCGACCGATCCGGACGCCAACGCGGACCTGATGAAAGCAGCACGCTTGCTTGCAGACGGCCGCCAGCTCACCAACGACGCCGGAACGGCGCACGCGAGGAAGCACCCGGCACCGGACGCGCCACCGCTCGGCATGGTCGAAGGAGCGTTCGTGTCGCTCGCGCGCCCCGACGTCGTCACCACGCTGGATCGCTGCTACCGGCTGGGCGCGCGCCGGATCGTCGTCGCCCCCTATTTCCTCTTCCATGGCCTCCTCGTGGAGCGGATCGTCCACCAGGCACGCGAATGGGCCGCTCGACATCCCGATACCACCGTGGCCTGTGCTCGCCAGATCGGTGTCGACCAGCGAATCGTCGACCTGGTGTGGTCTCGCTACGACCAGCTCCTCGGAGGAACGGTCGTCATGAACTGCGACGGATGTCTCTATCGGACGCCGCTCCCCGGTTACAGCCACCGCGTGGGCGCACCCTTGCCCATCGATCCGTAGGCTGCTCGTGGCGAAGGGCCGGCTCGTCCATCCCCGAGAAGCCCGCTGCTGAGCGCTTCGAAGTGGGCCACCGGGAGCTGCACGCTGGGCGTCCCGCCTCTTTGCGCTTCGGTTTCCACCTCGGCATCTGCCTTCGGCCGTTCACTGCTTCGCGGCGGCCCCCGTCCGGGCTTCTCTCACCAGATCCTTAGGAAGGCTTCACTCAGCCTTCAGGTGCCACGGGCACCATGGGACCATGGCAGCACAGCACGATCGTCGTGGCGACGAACCGACCTTGCGATGCGGCCACCACGGAGCTGGCCTGCCCACACCCAACCGGGCGTCGTGGCGTTCGGGGTCCGCTGAGCCTCCGGAATACGGCACAAGGCTCGCGGCCGACGCCGAGCGTGCGATCGCGCCAGTCGCAGACAGCTACGCGCGGGTCGCGCGCGTCTCGCGCCTGGTGGCAGGCGCGGGGGTCGCCGCCACCGTCGCGATCGCCGTGGCCGTCGCGCACGCGCTGCCCGGACGTTCGACCGCCGCTCCCCCCGGCGCTTCGACTCCGGCGTCCGCGAACCCAACCGCCCCTGCCAACGCGTCGAGCGGCTCTGGCTCGAGCTCCTCCGGCGGCGCAGCGACGACACCGCCATCGAAGAGCCCCTCGTCTTCGACCGGCAGCACGGGGTCCACGACGGCTCCGGCTCCGAGCTCACGTGGCGCCAGTGTGGTGACCGGCGGGAGCTGATGCGCACGCGGGGAATGACGCGAGAAGGGGCTTCAGCACTCCCCTCGCGGGTCCAGATCGCCGCCGAGCCCCTCCACGGGGCCACCGCCATCCGATTTCGCGCCATGGGGACCAATGTGATCGCGTTGGTGACGGCGGCCGACTTCGCCCCCACCGCCGTCCAGCTCCTGCACCAGGAGCTCCAAGCCGTCGAGATGGCCTGCAGCCGCTTCCGCGCGGATTCGGAGTTGGCGGGCCTTCATCGAGCGCAGGGTCGGCCGGTCCAAGTCAGCGACCTGCTCTTTGAGATCGTCTCGGCAGGAAGCGCCGCGGCCGAACTCACCGGGGGGGCCGTGGACCCGACGGTCTGCCGAGCGCTCGAAGCGCTCGGCTACGACCGCAACTTCGATTTGCTCCAGCACCAGTCCCGACCGGTCGTGCCGCCACAGCGTTCGCCCGGGACCCCCGCGTCCGGGGATGCCCGACGAGGCGTGGGGGATCCAGCGCAGGGCATCAGCGCATCGGCTCCATCCGCCAAGACGCCCTCCGAGCACCCAGCGGGCTGGTGGGTCATCGAGCTCGACGCCGCGACCAGGACGGTGCGGGTGCCTGCCGGCGTCCGTCTCGACTTCGGCGCGACCGCGAAGGCGCTCGCAGCCGACCGAGCCGCCACCGCGCTCGCAGCCGCTGGCGACTGCGGTGTCCTGGTGAGCCTCGGCGGCGACATCGCCGTCGCAGGGGACGCCCCGGCAGGCGGTTGGCCGATCGGCGTCGCTGCTGATGCCGCCACCCCGGTCGAATGCGTCGACGAGGTCGTGGCGATCTCCGCGGGGGGACTCGCCACCTCGAGTACGACCGTACGCGTCTGGCACAACGGGGACCGTCGTGTCCATCACATCATCGATCCCTTCCGCGGGGACTGCGCGAGCGAGCACTGGCAGCTCGTCACCGTCGCAGCTCCCACCTGCCTGCTCGCCAACGCTGCGTCGACCGCAGCGATCGTCTGGGGCCCGGAGGCGCTCGACCGCCTGGCGGGCCTTGGGTTCCCGACCCGACTCGTGCGCGCGGATGGCACCGTCGTCACGGCGTGCGGTTGGCCCGCACCGGCGCAGGTCGCCATCGGACCGACAGGGTCGCCGCTTCGCGAAGCCCGTGAGCCGATGGTGCGCCAATGAACCCGACGCCCACGATCGCGGCTACTTCGAGCCAAGCGCTTTGGTACCTGACGCGTGCAAGCGGCATCGTGGCGCTGCTGTTGCTCACCGGGACCGTCGTCCTGGGCATCGTGACCGCAGGACGCTTTCGGAGCGCGAACTGGCCAGGCTTCGCCTTGCAGGCCCTCCACCGGCGCCTCGCAGGCATCGCCATCGCCTTCGTCGGCCTCCACGTCTTGACGACGCTCATGGACCGCTACGTGTCGATCCGTTGGATCGCAGCGGTCGTTCCGTTCACCTCCTCCTACCGAACCTTCTGGGTGGGGATCGGCACGGTCGCACTCGACCTGTGGATCGCGGTGGCCATTTCGAGCGTACTGCGCCGCTGGATCAATCCCCGCCACTGGCGCGCTCTGCACTGGCTTGCCTACGGCTCCTGGCCGATCGCCCTCGCCCACGCACTCGGAATGGGAACCGACGCCCGGTTGTCGTGGGTGCAGGGACTGGTGGGGATCTCGGTCGCTTCCGTCGTCTTAGCGTTGGGCTGGCGCCTTCACCGGCGGTGGTCTGACCGACCCCCACGCCAGGACCCGCTGGCTGCCCGTCGTACGCGCGGCGACGTGCTGGGGGCGAACCGGTGACCGCGCTCGTCGACCAACGGGTCGTGACCCCTCGGCTGTTGGCGTGCGTCCAGCGCACCGGGGCCTTTGACCTGGCGAGCCACGTGGCGGTCCATGGATGGCCCAAAGCCCTCGATCTCCCGCCCTCTCGGCGCTCCCGCCTCGCGCCCTGGGCCGAGGAGCTCCTTACAGACATCGAGGACGCAGGCTTGACTGGGCGCGGCGGGGCCGCCTTCCCGACCGCACGCAAGCTCCGTGCGGTGCTTTCGACCCGGAGACGCCCCGTCGTCGTGGTCAACGCGATGGAGGGGGAGCCAGCGAGCATGAAGGACCAAGTGCTCCTGTCCTTCGCCCCCCACCTGGTGATCGACGGTGCAGAGCTCCTCGCAGCGGCCATCGGCGCGAAGGAGGTCCTCATCTGTCTCCCTGACGATCGGATCGAGGTCGGCTCCGTGCTCCGAGCGACGCTCGCCGAGCGTGACCGTGCCGGCTTGTTGCGCTCACCAGTCCACGTCGCCACCCCGCCCGGCCGCTACCTCGTCGGCGAGGAGTCCGCTCTCGTCGACTGGATCCGTGGGGGTCCCGGGCTTCCTGTCTTCCGCCCGAGCAAGGGGGCGCCGCTCACCCTCGGCCCGTGCGTCGCCCTCGTCCACAACGCCGAGACGCTGGCGCACGTTGCACTGATCGCACGCCATGGTCCCGAGTGGTTTCGTTCGGCGGGCGTGCCCGGCGCCCCGGGTACCTGCCTCGTCACCCTTTCTGGAGCCGTCGCCCGCCCTGGGGTCTACGAGATCGAGATGGGGACCCCGGTTGCCGACATCATCGACCTCGGCGATCCCACCGCCACGCCGGCTGCGGCACTGGTCGGCGGCTACGGGGGCGGATGGATCCCCTCCAGCGCCTTCAAGGCGCCCTACACGCCGTCAGCCATGCGCGAGCTGGGAGCCGCCACCGGACCAGGAATCCTCGTCGCGCTGGGCTCGGCGAGCTGTCTGATCGCCGAGACGGCCAGGATCCTTGGCTGGCTTGCCGCCGAGCGCGCGGGTCAGTGCGGCCCCTGCACCTACGGGTTGCCCGCCATCGCAGAGGATCTCGCACAGCTCGCGCGCGGGACGGGAGACCGGGGCCTGCTCCGGCGCTTGGAGCGTCGCACCGGTCAGATCGCCGGTCGGGGAGCCTGCCGCCACCCTGACGGCGCGGTTCGTCTGGTGCAAAGCGTGCTGCGCAATTTCCCCTCCGAGGTCTCGGAGCACGCGCAGGGACGTCCCTGCGCCAGTGCCCTCGGGGAGACGCCGCTCCCGCTCGGGGTCCCCCATTGGCCATGAACGCGCTGCGTCGCCTCGGGACTCCAGCCCAGCGCATCGTGATCGATCCGATCGCCTGCGACGGCTTCGGCTACTGCGCGGAACTTCTGCCGGGACTGATCACCCTCGACGAGTGGGGATACCCGATCATCGAATCCTCGCTCGTCCCCGCGAGGCTCCTCGCGCTGGCGCGGCTGGCGGTCAAGGAGTGCCCCCGACGGGCCATCGGGCTCGCGACCTGCGAACAGCCGTCCGATGGGTACTCGGGCCAGCAACAGCCCTAGAGTCCTGCCCATCATGTCCGGGGTTCAACTGCCCGCTCGACCTGCTGGCGCGCCGGCCACAGATTGCCGGTTCTGGATGACGCCAGCCGAGTGCAGGAGCGAGCCGATCCACTCGCACACCGACGAACGCGCCGACGATGCTGGTCTCCGCTGACCTCGTTGCCGCGCTGGTGTGCCCGACCGATCACTGCGCTCTCGCACCAACCGATGACGGTGCCCGCTGCGCGCACGGCCACCACTATGCGGTCGGGGCGCACGGGTACCTCGAGGTGGCGCCCCTGCACAGCCCGGTGCTGGCGATCGCCTCCGTCCAGGACGCCTACGTTGAGCGCCAGCGTGGCAGCGCCCCACGAACTTATAAGGAATACCTCCGCCCATGGCTGCGCCACCGACGCGCCCAGCGCGTCCTCGACGTCGGATGCGGCACCGGTGCCGTCGTCGCGGCGCTGCGAACCGATGGCGTCGAGGCATACGGGATCGACATCCGAGCCGTCGCGACGTGCTGGCAGCAAGAGGGTCGCGACCCCTCGGCGTTCGTCGTCGGTGACTGCCTGTCGATTCCGTTCCCCGACAACTGCTTCGACGCCGTGTTGGCTCTGGGCATCGTCGAGCACGTCGGGACCGTGACGGGCCACCTCACCCTCGCTCCGGACTGGAGACGCCAGCGTGCACGCTTCGCTTGCGAGCTCCAACGTGTCACCCGTCCGGGAGGGCGCATTCTCCTCGCGGGCCCGAACAAGTGGTTTCCCGTCGACTTCCAGCACGGACCCACCGACGAGCAGACCAACCCCCCCATCCGCCGATGGCTCTTCGAGCGAACCGGGCTGAACCTCCATCCCACGTGGGGTGCCTACCACCTCGCGTCCTATGGCGACCTGTGGCACTGGTTCGGTCGTGAACGCGTCCGCGCGCTCCCCCTGCAGGGCTACTTCGGCTTCTCCGCGCTCGAGCGAGCACCGCTGCCCCCACTGTTTCGCCGATTCGCCACGACGCTCGGAAGGCAATGGCTCGCATCGATTCCGGTCGCGCTCCGGTCGAGCCCACTGAACCCCTATGTCCTCGCGGAGATCGCGGTCTGACCAACGCAGGTTCAGCTCCTCCCCTCGCCGCACCCGTCGCCGACTCGCGCGCACTCGCTGAATGGCGGCTGAAATGAGTACCATTCGCCCAGCACATCGATCCGTCCTCCGGCAAGGCCGGCATCGGAGACGCAGAGAAGAACTGGAGGCGGCCCGTGAGCCGAGGAGTTCCCCGTCAGGTCATCGACATGTTGCGGGCGGTGCCGTTGTTCTCGGCCTGCACATTGGCAGAGCTGAGGATGATCGCCAACCTCGGCACCCAGATCACGGTCCCCGCGGGCACTCAGCTCACGGTTCAGGGGAAACCGGGTTCTGAGTTCTTCCTCGTGATCGACGGCAAGGCGATCTGCGTGATCGACGGACGCAAGGTCGCCGACTTCGGTCCGGGGGATTTCTTCGGCGAGATGGCACTGCTGACCAAAGGTCCGCGCAGCGCAACCATCACGGCAATGAGCGACATGGAGCTCCTCGTCTTGAGCCCTGCCGAATTCGTGAGCCTCCTCGACGACAGCCCCCGCGTCGCGGTCAAGATGCTGGGGAGGTTGGCAGATCGGATCCGCGCGCTGGAGTCGGCGCCGACGCACTGACGCGCCGAGCCTGCTGCGGGCTCACGGCGCGGGCACCTCCATCGTGGGGCGTCTTCGCATCTCGAGCGCGACCGTACTGACGTCGTCCCGCGCGAGGCCCGCATCGTCCATCGCACAGTCCTCGGCCGCCACAGCAGGCGCCTGGGGCGCAGCGATGCAAACCACAGCCCTCACGTCGCAGAGCTCACTCCCTCGTTTGATGAGACGCTGGACGTCGGAGCGAGTGAGTCCGAACTCGCGCTCGGTCTCCGCGAGGGAGTGCGGGCGGTCGCAGCCGACGCCGGTGTGGAACAGCATCGCGCCCCACTGCTTCTCGCTGAGCTCGTGCGCGAGCCTCCAGAGCCGTCGCACGAGGCGCCGGTGCTCCCACCCGCGTGCACGCTGGGCATCCTGGCACTCGTCCGCATCCGCCTGCCGGCGTCCAGCCCACCGTTTCGCCTCGGTGCTCGAATTGTCACGGCTCGACGGCAGGGCCACCGTGGCGTCCTTGCGCTGGCCAACCGTGGGCGCCAAGAACGGGACGTTCCCCGCCTGCAGCTTCAGGGCAATCTGGTCAATGGCGCGGCAGGCGAGCACTTCGAGCGCGAGGCGGGCACAGTCACGACAGATCGACGCGCCAGCGGCGCTGAACACCTCGGGCTCGAGGCCTTGAGCTCCGCAGAACGAACAACTGATGCACGCCAATCTCCCAACGGTACCGTTCTAGGTGGCGCAGCTGTTGGACCCATCCAATCGGCCGAGCCAAGGCGAGGAACGCAAGGCTTCGAGATCCTCGGGGGAGTCGATGTCCCTGGGGTCGCCGACATCGTCACAGTCCACAAGGGTCACCACTTCCGGATGGCTTCGAAGATAGCCGCGGGCCCCGACGTCGCTTACTGCCGCCTCGATCACGGGCTCGAAGACCGAGGCATCCAGCAGGACCGGCGTGCGAGGCTCACCCCCGTAGGAGGAAACCGCTGCGATCGCTCCGTTGTGCCAGGCAGCGATGAGCCGCGCGACGAGTGCGGGCGTGACGAAGGGCTGGTCGACTTGCATGACGACCGCGGCTCCCGCGTTGCGCCGACGTGCCTCGGCCAAGCCCGCCTCCAGCGAGCTCGCCATTCCCCGCTGCCATTGGTAGTTCGTCACGATGTCCACTGCCCCAACGGGGAACACCTGCCGAACCGCCCCCGCTCGTGCTCCGACGACTGCAAGGACGGGATGGCAGCCTCCGGCGGACAAGGCACACGCCGCTCGTTCGCCGAGCGAACGCCCACCGAGCTCGATGAGCGCCTTGGGCATCCCGAAGCGCCGTCCTTGCCCCCCGGCGAGCACGATGCCAGCGACGGAGGCCTTCGGGTCGGCCGAAACCTCGCGCTGGGTCACGAGCGCCGGTCGGAGTGGATCGGCCCCTGCCCTGCGCGCAGCGACGGAACCCCGGTGGTCCCAGCACGCAATGCCACGATCTCGGCGCAGATGGAGACCGCGGTCTCCTCAGGCGTGCGGGCCCCGATGTCCAACCCGATCGGAGCCATGATCCGGGCCAAGCCAGCATCGTCGACTCCTGCCTCGCGCAGTCGCCGCTCACGATCGAGCGTCGTGCGCCGCGACCCCATCGCGCCGATGTAGCCCGCCTTGGTCTTGAGGGCGGCCACCAACGCCGGGACGTCGAACTTCGCGTCGTGGGTGAGCACGCAGATGGCATCTCTGCCAGTGAGCTCCGGGCCCACCTTGGCAAGGTGGCGGTGTGGCCAATCGACGATCACCTCGTCGGCCATCGGGAAGCGTTCGGGCGTCGCGAAGACCGGTCGAGCATCGCAGACCGTGACGCGGTAGCCGAGGAACTTCGCGAGCTGCGCAAGCGCCGCCGAGAAATCGACGGCACCGAAGATGAGCATGCGGGGCGGCGGAGCGAAGCTCTCGATGAACACGCCGACATCGACCTGCCTCGCCTCCCCGTTGGGTCCGTAGTGGCGGACCATGGTCGTTCCGGCATCGAGCTGGCCGAGCGCGTCGCGACGGACGACGTTGTCGAGCGCCGAGTTGCCCAGCGAACCCACTGGCGGACCTTCTGTGGTGACGAGCATTGCCGCACCGATGCGAACCTCCGTAGTCGATTCGACCACGGTCGCCAACGCGACAGGTTGCTCCCGCTCGAGACAGCGCTGGAGGGCCTCGAAGACGTCGCCGATCATCGCGCCCTCAACGCTCCAGCGGCTCGACGAAGACCCGGATCGTTCCGCCGCACGTGAGGCCGACCGCGAACGCTTCGTCGTCGGAGTAGCCGAACGTGCACAGCTTCGGTTGCCCCGATGCGAGCACCTCGAGTGCCTCGGTCACCACCGCGCCCTCGACGCATCCACCCGACACCGAGCCTGCGACCTCACCATCTTCGTTCACAGCCATGGTCGCGCCAGGGTCCCGTGGCGCCGAGCCTTCCACGCCGACCACCCGTGCGATCGCCACCCGACGGCCCTTGGACCGCCATCGCTCGACCTGATCGAGGATCTCCTTCATGGTCCCAGGGTAGCCCCCCGACCGCAGCGCCCTCCGGCGCCATCGATTGCTCGGCGGCGCTTGCGCAGCTCGCGAAGTTCCTCGGCTACCGCGTCACGGACGCACGTCCGTGACGAAGCGGTGCTGACGCGCGGCGCCGTAGGCTTTGCCCGTCATGAGCCGCGACGCCAAGATCCTGACGGTGTCGGACTCGGTCGCCGCCGGCCTCGCCGACGACCGATCCGGTGCCGCTCTCGCCCAGCTCCTCGAAGCACAGGGTTTCCGCATCGCCGACCGAGCGGTGGTCGCCGACGGCACCCAAGCAGTGGCCTCGGCGTTGCGCCGCCTCACCGAGGGCTTCTCAGGATTGGTGGTGACCACGGGGGGAACGGGGTTCGGCCCCCGCGATGTCACGCCGGAAGGCACGCGTCTGGTGATCCAGCGAGAAGCGCCAGGGATCGCTGAGGCCATGCGCCTGGCCAACCCGCTCGGACGGCTCTCCCGGGCGATCGCGGGAACCGTCGACCAGTGCCTCGTGGTCAACACCCCGGGATCGCCGGCCGGCGCCGTCGAGGCGATCCAGGCTGTCATCGACGTGGTGCCGCACGCACTCGAGCTGCTTGCTGGCCGCAACCCACACCCCCACGGGGGCCGCTCCTCAGCGGAGCCGTCGACGCAGCACCACCACGGCGATCACCACCACTGACGCCACGGCGATCACCGGCAGGAGCCGGCGCGCCACTGGCATACCGGCGACCTGGAGGAGGTCCACTGGCTCGGCACGGGTCACCGACGCCACGCCCGGACCGACGGCGCCGTCCGCCCCCCGTGCCGCTCCTGAGGGGACCGCGGTGCCGGCCACGCCGCCATGTTCCCCAGGCTGCGGACCAGACGGTCCGTCCTGGGAGCCCGGGGCGCCGCCAGGCGCAGCCTGACCCGCGAGCACGGTCGTCTCCAGGTTGCCGACGAACTGGCCCAGCAGCTTGTTGGAGACGTCGGCGAGGACGCCCCGACCGAACTGGGCGACCTTGCCGGTGATCTGCAGGTCGGTCTCGACAGTCACCTTCGTGCGCTCACCGGCGGGCACGAGCGTGGCAGTGATCGTCGCGTTCGCGTTGCCTTGGCCACGCGCCTCGCGACCTTCGGCCCGCAGCACCGCACGATGGGCTGCCTCGTCTTTCTCGAGGAAACGCGCCACTCCCCGGTACTCCGCGGTGATCGGACCGACCTTCACCTTCACCACGCCCCGGTACTCGTCCCCCTCGACTTCGCGCAGCTCTGCACCGGGCATGCACGGTGCGATGCGCTGCACGTCGGTCAGGACGTTCCACGCTTCCCCGACAGGGACCCCGACTTCGAACTCGTTGCTCAGCTCCATCCCGCACCTCTGGTCCACGACTTGCCCGTCGTCACTTCGCCATCACCTCCACCAACGTGTCGAGCGCCTCCAGCGAATGACCGTCGAGGAACTCGTCGACGTGTGGCAATGCTGCAGCCATTCCTCTCGCGAGCGGCGCGTAACCAGGCGTCGCCTTGATCGGGTTGACCCAGATCACACGGTACGCAACACGACGCAAACGCGCCATCTCCTGATCCACCTTCTCCGGATCGCCACGGTCCCAGCCATCCGAGAGGATCACCACGACCGCTCCTCTGGCGAACCCCGCGACCCCGAAACGATCGTTGAAGGTGCGCAAGCCATCCCCGAGTCGCGTCCCCCCGGCCAAGTCGGGCACCATCGCGATCGCTCGAGCCACGGCGGTATCGGGATCGCGCCACGACAGCTGCCGCGTGATGCGTGTGAGCTGTGTGCCGAGCGCAAATGCCTCGACCCGCTGACGACCCACGACCGCAGCGTGCACGAAGTGCAGCAGCGCACGCGCGTAGGGCTCCATCGATCCGCTCACGTCGACGAGCAAGACCAGCGCGCGGTCACGTTCTGCTCGACCGAACCGACGGAGCCGGGCTGGCTCACCGGCGGTCCGCAGCGACGAGCGGACGGTTCGGCGCAGGTCCAGAGCTCCACGCGACCGGGCGTCGGGCACCCGCCGGCGCGTTCGCCTCCTTGCCGCCCGCCGGCGCATGAGCCCCATCAGGCGGTAGAGCTCCGCCAGCTCCTCCGCGCTGCACGTCGCGAAGTCCTTGCGCCGGAGCACTTCGACCGGGCTGTAGAGCAGGGCTTGGGCGACCGTGCTCGGCTCTGGGTCCCCGGGATCGTCCGCCGCCTCGCCGCCGGCATCCACGTCGATGAGCAGCTCGCGCACGGTGGCGCCATCGGGTGCGGACTCGGGCGCCTCGCTCTCCGCCTGCCCCTGCGACGAAGCGGCCTCGTTCCTCTCCCATGGTCGGGCACCGAAGAACTGCGCGAAGGACTCGGAATAGGCCGACAGATCCTCCGGCCGGTTGACCAAGCACGCTCTTCCCGCCCAGAAGACGGCTCCCGGATCGGCGACGTCGATCACGCAGAGTGCTTCTGCGAAGCAGCTGATCGCACTCAACGGAACCTCGACCCCACGCGAGCGAAGTGCCTGGCCGAATCCGGCGGCAACCTCCGCGAGGGTCCTCACCTGACGTCGGGAGCCCTCGCGCCGACCAGCGCCTCGACTCCCATCTGCCGGACTCGCTGCGCGTCCTCTTGGTACTTGAGGACGCTCCCCAACGTCGCCGAGGCGACGCTGGCGTTCAACTCACGCGCCCCGAGCGCGGTCAGCGCCTGCGCCCAATCAATCGTCTCGGCAACGCCGGGAACCTTGTAGAGGTTCATGCCTCGCAGCGCCGACGTGGCCGCGGCGACCTGCCGTGCCAGCTCGTGATCGACGCCGGGAACTCGCAGCTCCACGATGGCGATCTCCCGCTCGAGGCTCGGATGCTCCACCCAGTGGTACAGGCAGCGGCGCTTGAGGGCGTCGTGGACGTCGCGGGTCCGGTTCGAGGTGATCACCACAACCGGCGGACGGCTGGCCACGAAGGTCCCGAGCTCGGGAACCGTGACCGCATAATCCGACAGGATCTCGAGGAGGTATGCCTCGAACTCATCGTCGGCCCGGTCGATCTCGTCGATGAGCAGCACCGGCACCGGCTTCGAGGGATCGCCTCGAGCATCCTCGATCGCACGCAAGAGCGGGCGGCGAACCAGGAAGCGCTCGGAGAACAGCTCGTCTTCGAGCGCCTCCCCCGTGCTGGCCCGGCCGGCTGCCTCGGCTGCCCGGAGGTGAAGCAGCTGGCGTGAGTAGTCCCATTCGTAGACGGCCTGGGAGACGTCGATCCCGTCGTAGCACTGCAATCGAAGCAGCTCCCCGCCGGTCCAGCGCGCGAGCACCTTGGCGACCTCGGTCTTCCCGACACCGGCTTCGCCCTCGAGGAACAGTGGCCGGCCCATCTTGAGCGCCAGGAAGATCACGGTGGCGAGCGCTTCGTCGGCCAGGTACCCGTGCTCCTCGAGCGCACGAGCAACCTGCTCGGGAGTCTCGAGGTCTTCCGTTCGGACCGGTGTGCTGTGTGGTTCTTTCGTCTCCGCCACCATCTTCACCGTGGCCCTGGCTCCTGTGCTCTCGTCCCGATCGTGCCGTCGCCCAGTCGCGCGGTACTGGCTCGCTTCGTCCGGGCGATCCTGCCCAAGAAGGTTAGGAGAACGACGGGCCGACAGCGCCGGAACCTTATCGCCCGCGCGCGACACGAGGTCACCAGGGCAAGCGAGTAGGGTCGGCACCAGGGTAAGGAGGATCGATGGGACTGTTCCAGCGAGCGCACGACATCATCGAGGCGAAGGCCAACAGGGCCCTCGACGCAGCGGAGCGGCCCGATGAGATGCTCGACCTCTCCTATCAGCGCATGCTCGAGCAGATCACCCAGGTGCGGCGCTCCCTCGTGGACATCGCGGCGTCGCGCAAGCAGCTCGAGCTCCAAGAGCAGCAGCTGCGCCACTCCATCGACCACCTTCAGGACCAGGCCAAGCAGGCGCTCGGCCAGGGCCGAGAGGACCTTGCCCGAGAGGCGCTCGCCCGAAAGGCCGCCGCGCAGCGCCAACTCGACCAGATGGACCCGCAACACGAGCAGCTCGTCGAGGAAGAGGACAAGCTGACCCAGACGCTCCAGTCCCTCCAGGAACGGGTCAACCAGTTCCGCAGCCAGAAAGAGGTCCTCAAAGCCCAGTACAGCGCGTCGAGGGCAGTGACCGCCGTCGACGAGAGCGTGGCAGGCATCTCCAAGTCGATCAACGACTCGGGGGCCGCGCTCCAGCGGGCACAGGACAAGATCGCCAACATGCAGGCGCGCTCGGGGGCGCTGGACGAGCTGCTCGAATCCGGTGTCCTCGAGGACGTCGGTGGCGGGACCGACGACATTCAAAAGGAGCTTGACGACGTCGCCTCCAAGTCCCAGGTCGACGACGAGCTCGCAGCGCTCAAGGCCCAGATCTCGCCCCCGGCCATTGCTGCCCCGGCCCCTGAGTCGGCGCCCCGAGGGGACTCCTGAGCAAGCAAGCACGCCGATCCAGGAAACGAGCGATAGCCAGACGATCCGCTGCGGCGCTCCCCATGCGGGTCTCCCCACGAGCGCAACGGGGGTTCGCCCGCTCGTCGCAGCGGGGCTCAGGAGCCGGCCGTCGCCTCGATGCCGAGGTAGCGCTCGAAAATCTCCTCTCCTTCGAGCTCGGACGGAGGCCCACAGAAGACGATCCGGCCGTGGTTGAGCAAATAGACACGGTCGGACATGGCGAGCGCACGGTGGATGTACTGCTCGACCAGCAGCAGTGACGACCCCTCGCGGGCGACACGCCCGAGGAACTCGAAGATCTGATCGACCACCAAGGGCGCGAGCCCCATCGACGCCTCGTCGACGAGGACGAGTCGAGGATTGGTCAGGTATGCCCGGACAATGGCCAGCATCTGCTGCTCGCCACCGGAAAGGCTCCCGGCGGTCTGGTTGAGCCGTGCACCGAGGATGGGGAACGCGGCAGCCGCCCGCTCGAGGCACTCTCGTTCCTTGTGCTTAGGGGAGAACAGGATGAGGTTCTCCTTCACGCTGAGCGAGGGCAGCACGCCCCGCCCTTCCGGGATGTGGCAGACACCGAGGCGCGCCATGCGGTACATGGGGAGCCCGGTCACGTCGGTCCCTTCGAGCAGCACGCGCCCCTTGGCCACTGGAATGAGCCCGGAGGCCGCACGCAGCAATGTGGTCTTTCCTGCGCCGTTGGGTCCGAGCAAGGCAACGACCGAAGCCGGAGGCACCTCAAGGTTGACGTCCCACAGCACGGTCGTCATCCCGTAACGCGCTTCGACCGATCGCAGCTCGAGGATGGGGGGAGGGTGCTCGCCGTTGAGGGTCATGCACCACCACCAGGGGTCAAGGTCTCGGTGGCCTGCACTGCGGCGCCCGGCGAGCTCCCCACGACCGGTGGTGCGTCGACAGCAAGCACTGCTTCGGCACTCGACCCCAGGTATGCGGCCTTCACGACCTCGCTGGTCAGCATCTCGGCACTGGTTCCGTCGAAGATGAGCCGGCCGAAGTCCAGCACCCACACTCGGTCGCAGACCTGGCGAACCAGCGCCATGTCGTGCTCCACCAGCAACATCCCCACCCCCCAATCGGTCACCACCCCGCGCAGCACAGAGCCGAAATGTTCCGTCTCGGCCGCGTCCAACCCTGAGGACGGCTCGTCGAGGAGGATCATGTCGAAGGGTCCGGCCAGCACGCGAGCCAGCTCGACGAGCCGGCGCTGACCGGTGGTAATAACACCGACCTTCTGGTCCAAGATGCCACCGATCCCGGTTCGCTCGATGGCCTCTTCGCTGGCGGCGGTCAAGATCGCCTTCTCACGGCCCCGGGCCGCCAGCTGGGTCAATGGATTCCCCCCGGCCATCAGCGCTTCTCGACCCAGGGCCACGTTCTCGCGGACGGTGAGCGAGTTGAAGAGCTCCACCCGTTGGAAGGTGCGACCGAGCCCACGACGAGCACGCGCCGCAGGACCAAGCTTCGAAACGTCCTCGCCGTGGAGGAGGATCCGTCCGTGACGCGGGCGCAGCAAACCGCAGACCGCGTTGAAGGTCGTGGTCTTTCCGGCGCCGTTGGGCCCGATGAGGCCGGTGATCGCTCCGGTGGGCGCCGTCATCGTCAGCTCCGACACCGCGACGACGCCTCCGAAGGCAACGGTCAGGTCGTGGATCTCGAGCCCATTACCGCGAACCGTCCGATCGATGGAAGGCAGCACGACGCGCTTGGGCTCCCGCTTCGGCAGGGCGGCGTCGATGGCCTCCAGGCCCCGGCGGAGCGGCTTGGGCATCCCCGGGTGCCGTGACAACGACATCGGTGCCGTCGCCGCACCCAACCCGAAGAGCAGGTTCAAGATGTCGGTGATGTTCGACGCATTGATATAGGCCGGGATGATGCTCAAGCCCGCCGCTGCGAGCACGGCGAACCACGGCGCGCCAACAGGGATGATGACGATGAGCGCCACCAGCGTCAGCGACCCGAAGGATGAGAAGTCCGCTCCGACCGCGAAGTTGAACAGACTCGCCGTCAGCGCGCCCGAGATGGCAGCCATGAAAGCCGAGAGACAGAAGAGCAGGACCAGGCTGACGTTGACCGTCGTGCCCAGCGTCTCGAGGGCGAGTGGCGAGTCGGACAGCCCGCGCAGGATCCGACCCAGCCGGCCGCGCATGATCGCCACCATGGCCACCGCGGCCAGCACCGCGAAGAACAGGACGACGTAGTAATAGCCTCGGTCCGACGCCATGTGCAGCGGGCCGATGCTGATGTCCGGGCGCGGCGCAGGGACCCCGGCGGTCGTCGGGCCGAACATGAAGCCCATTGGGTAGAACATCTGCTCCAGCAGGATCCCGAAGCCGAAGGTCGCCAAGGCCAAGAACACGCCGGAGAGCCGGATGGCGGGAATGGCGATGAGTGCGCCGATCGGGATGGCCGTCAACCCGGCAAGGACCAGCGCGGCGAACCACGGGATGCCGTATCCGCTGGTGTAGTGCGCCATCGCTGCGGCACCGACCGCGGCGAACGCGTACTGGCACAGCGACACCTGCCCGGAGAGCCGCACGAGCAAGCCGAGGGAGATGAACAGGATGACCGCGCTGAGTGCTGCGGTGTAGACGACGAGCTTGGTGCCGACGAGCTCGGGGATCACGCACAAGAACGCCACGACGAGGATCGACCAGCCGATCCGGATCCGTGCCGGCGCGTAGTAGGGATCGGCGAGCTGGAGCGGGGGGACGTAGCGGCGCGCCGCCAGCAACGCCTTGGGGGTCAGGATGAGGACCAGGAACAAGATGATGAACGGCAGGCCCGGAGGGAGGCCGGCGAGGGAGGGAACCTGGGCGACGTACTTGGTCGTGAGCGAACCAGCGATGCCAATGACCAGGCCTCCGACAAAGGTCAAAGGGAGGTTCGAGAAGTAGCCGATCGCGGCGGCGCCGAACGCCTGGATCACCAATTCGACGAGGATCAAGGCGCTCAGATTGAGGCTCGGAGCCAGGAGGACGCCCGAGAGCGCCGCGAAGCTCGCGCCGATGACCCATGCCCAGCGCCGGACGCTCAACGGGTTCTGGCCGGTCATGGCGATCAAAGAGGGGTCGTCGACCACGCCTCTCATCGCCGCGCCGAGGCGGACGAACCGGAAGAAGTAGTAGAGCGCGGCCGTGGCGACGACGGCCACAAGGAACTCGATCAGCTGGTCCCAGCCCACGTTCGTGCCGGCGAGCCGGAACGTCGAGGTCGGCAGGAACGTGGGGAACTGGATGGCGACGGTCCCGAACCACAGGTCCCCGATTGCGACCACCATGAGCACCAGGCCGACGGTTGCGGTGATCTTGAGGACATGGCTCGCGTCGGTCAGCAGCGCCGCCATTCGCTCGAGCCCGATCCCCATGATCGGGCCCAGGATCAGGATCGAGACGACGGCCGCGACCGGCCACGGCCAGCCGTGCTGGGTGTGAAGGAAGTAGAAGAAGAAAGCAGCCAGCGCGGCCACCGCGCCATGGGCGAAATTGAAGATGCCCGAGGTCTTGTAGGTGAGCACCAGCCCGACGGCCGCCAAGCCGTAGACGGCACCGGTCGTCAGGCCGATGACGATGAAGGGCAGAAATTCGTTCATCGTGCGATCGGCGCGCCCTCAGTGCTCGGCGTGCGGGCGGCAGCCGCGACAAGCCTCAGCCCACTGGCTGTCTGGGCCGCCGTCCGACCGGTGGGCAACACGGCCCACCCCCCCACTCCGTAGTGAGCAAGCATTCGCTGTCAACGTAACATCGCCGGCGCGGTCCGTGCGAGCGCTCCAAGGCGACGGGTGGGCGACGGCTCACCCCCGCGATCTCCGGCAGGTCATCGTCGCAAGGGGTCGCCGCTTGGCTCGGCCGGCCAGGCGACCACCGCACCGGTTACTTGCAGGGCGACCGCATCGCCGACCTCGACCGGTGCCTGTCCGGGGCAGCGGACCCGAACCGCAGGCTCCGCGCCATCGAGGCTGACCAGGACGACGCAGTCGTGGCCGTAGTACTCCCGGTGAATGACCCGTCCGGTCGCTCCCTCGCCAGCTCCGGGTCCCACCGGCACCCTCCCGCTGCGTTGAATGCTGATCTGTTCGGGGCGCACGAGCACGAGCACCGGCCCGACGAGGGAGGAACGGTTCCCATCGCCCAGGGGCAAGGTGCCCAGGGCGGTCTCGACGGCGCCGCGAGCAGCCCGGCCCCGAAGGAGGTTGGCCTCGCCGAGGAACTGGGCGACGGTCGGGTCGATCGGACGGGAATAGAGCTCCTCAGGAGGCGCGAACTGCCGGATCCGACCACCGCTCATGATCCCGACAAGGTCGGCAACCGAGAGGGCCTCCGCTTGATCGTGGGTGACGAAGACGGTGGTCGCGCGCTGCTCGCGCAGAATCCTCATCACGTCGAAGCGCAGCGACGCGCGCAGGCTGGCGTCCAGCGAGGAAAACGGCTCGTCGAGCAGGACGACGCGGGGGTGCGGCGCAAGTGCCCGCGCGAGCGCGACTCGCTGCTGCTGCCCGCCGGAGAGCTCGTGGGGGTAGCGACCACCGAGCCCCTTGAGGCCGACCAGCTCCAGGAGCTCCTCGATCCTTCCCGACGTGCGCTCCCGACGCGCGAGGCCGAAGCCGATGTTCCTTGCGACCGTGAGGTGCGGGAACAGGTCGCCCTCCTGGGCGACATAGCCGATGCGACGGCGCTCGGGAGCGACGAAGTGGCGAGCAGAGTCCACCACCTCGTCGTCGATCAAGATCGTGCCGCTGTCGGGCCGCTCGAACCCGGCGATCAAGCGCAAGAGGGTGGTCTTGCCGCTTCCAGACGCTCCGAGCACCGTAACGACTGCGCCGTCGGGGACCTCGAGGTCAAGACCCTCGAGGACCCGGGTGTTCCCGAAGGACTTCCAGATCCCCTTGCACGCGATCCGGCTCATCGCTCCCCCAGGCTCGTCGCGCTCGACTCCGGCCTCATGTCAGCACCTCGAGCACCGACCGCTCCCCCGGCTGCGCGAGGAAACGACGGTCGAACCACCGGCCGAGGAGATACACCGGGATGACCGACATCACCATCATCGTCGCGGCATACGGGGCCGCTGCACCGAAGGACACCCCTTGCTCCGCGTAGGCCCAGAACTGGGTCGCCAGCGTCTGGACCCCGGTGGGCACGAGCAGCAGCGTTGCCGTGAGCTCCGTCACTGCGGAGAGGAAGACGAAGCAGTACGCCGCCAAGAGCCCCGGGGCCAGCAGGGGCAACGTCACGCTCACCCGGACGCTCCAGGGTCCTTTGCCCAGCGATCGAGCGATCTCCTCCAGGCGCGGGGACGCACGGGCCACCGATGAGGACACCGCCACCAACCCGAGGGGGAAGAACATGAGCACGTAGGCCGCAACGAGCAGCTCCGGGCTCTGGTAGAGGAAGCCGAGGGAGCGGCTGGCGACATAGACGAGGGCGAGCCCGATGACGACGCCGGGGATGGCCTGGACGATAAAGGTGGAGCGCTCCAGCGCCGCGGACCAACGCCGCGGATGACGCGTGGCAAGCATGGCGATCGGCAGCGCAAGGGCCGTGGCCACCAACGCCCCGAGGGCGCTGTAGAGGGCGGTGTACCCAGCCGCCGCTCCGAGGGAAACGGCAGCGGGCAGTGCCGAGGAGCCTCCGGCGACCATCCAGTACAACACGACCGCCACGGGAAAGCCCAGTGCGAACCCCACGAGCGTCGCCACAGCGACCAGCGCGGGCACGCCCAGGCGGCCCAGGGAGATCGGCGTCTGGGCTCGCTGGGCCATGGGCCCGGAGCGCTGCAGGCGGCCACGCTCACGGAAGACGGCTTCGCCACCGAGCACGATCACCGAGAGCGCCACGAGCACGAGCGAGAGCGAGGACGCAACCGCCGGTGCGAACTGCGTCTGGAGCTCCCCGAAGATCGCCGTGGTGAACGTCTGGTACCGAAGGTCCTCGAAGCCGCCGTAGTAGGCCAGCAGGGCCAGGCACACGAGTAGACACCCGCCGAGCAGCGTGGACCGAGCCTGGCGGACGCTGATCCGCAGCCATGCGGCCCACCTCGACAGACCGAGCCCGCGCGCCGCCTCTTCTTGGCCAGGATCCGCTGCCCGGAACGCCGCAGCCATCGGGAGGTAAACGAGGGGATACAGGTGAAGCGTCATCACGAGGACCGCGCCCCAGTACCCGTGCACCGCCGGGAAGACCGACGACCACGTCCACGCCAAGACGAAGTCGGGGACGACGAAGGGGACGATCAAAAGGACTGCCCACACCCGCCGTCCAAACAGCACCGTGCGCTCGGTGAGCCACGCAGCCCCCGTACCAACCACCGCGGCAAGCAACGTGACGACGAGCGCGAGGCGCACCGTGTTCCACAACAAAGTGGCCACGAACGGGCGATCGATGACGGACCACAGCTGGCCCCATCCTGCCTGCGCAGCCTGTGCGACGATCAGCCCGAGCGGTGACAGCAGGACGAGTGCGATCACGATGCTCACCGACGCCAGGAGCCAAGGAGCGTGGCGGCGGCGTCCCGAGACGAACGCGCGAAGCGACCCCCGAACGCCATCATGCCCGGTGTCTCGCCCGGTCCCCCCGTTCGCCGCAACGGCACGCACGCTCATCTCGGTGGCACGTGCATCTCAGTGAGCTGCCGACACGACCAGCACGATGACCGCCGCGCCGAAATCAGCGTGCGCGCGTTCTCCAAAGCGTCGCATATCACTCATGTGAGCCCCGCCTCCTGGAGCGCGGCCGCTGCCGGACGGTCATTGCCGAGGCGGACGACGTCGATCATCGCCGGATTCACCTGAGACAGCGGCGGCAACGCCGGGTTGGGAGCGATTCCCGGCCGTGCCGGATACTCGTAGTCATCTCCCGAGGCGAGGATCCGCTGCGCTTCCGCGGAGACAAGGAACGCCACGAAGCGCTCGGCGTCAGCTTTACGACGCGACGAGGACAGTACTGCGGCACCAGAGATGTTCTCGATCGCGCCCACGTCACGATTCGGGAAGAAATACAGCTTCGAGTGCATCGCGCCTGCGCCCACCTCGAGGCGAAGTCGGTACCAGTAGTACTGGTTGATGATCCCGATTGCGACCTGCCCGCGGTTGACCGCGGCGACAACCGATTCGTCGTCTTGATAGAGGGCGGCGTTCGCCTTGAGTCCCCGAAGCCACTGCAGGGCGGTTTGCTTGCCGTAAGTGGCGATCACCGCTCCGACCAGCGGAACGAAGTCCGAATCGGTCGGGGCGATCGCGACCTTCCCCTTCCACTGCGGTTGTGCCAGATCGAGCAGATGGCGCGGGAGCGCTGAGCGGGGGACAAGCGAGGGATCGTAGGCAAGGGCGCTCACCCGGAGCGCGACCCCGACCCAGTCGTCCGTCGGCGAGTCGTAGCGCCGAGGAATCTGGTTGACGATCGACGCCGGGAGCTTGGCCAGGAGGTGGTGCTCGGTCAGCATCATCAGCTCAGGCGAGTTCTCCGTGAAATAGACGTCCGCAGGCGAGCTCGAGCCCTCCTGGAGGATCTCGTCCGCGAGCACGATCCCGTCATCGGTTCGGATCTGCACCCGGATCCCCGTCTGCTTCTCGAAGGCCGCGACGAGTGCATCGGTGAGCTGCGGATGCTGCCCGTTGTACAGCGTGATGGTGTTGGCCGATCCGCCGCCACAGCTGGCGAGGGTCACGGTGACGAGCGCGAGCGTCGTGGGGACTACGAGCCAACGCAGAACCGACTGCCATGCCCAACGTCGCAGCGCGTGCCACGCTGGCTCTCCTCGTTCCGGGCCTTTGCGCCTCATCTGAGCCTCGCCCCTCGGCTCGAGAGCGACGCTGCGCGCCGCCCTGCGGTCTGCCATCTCTTAGGTGAGCCTAATATTAGGAATTCCTAATCCTGTCCACAAGGCCGGGCAAAGCGATATGGGACGGCAGCTACGCTGCTCGGTGGTGGCTGAAGGTTTTCACCCTCCTGTCGAGGAGTACCTGAAGACCGTGTACGAGTTGCAGGAGGCTGGGCTCCCCCCTATTCGAGCCCGCTTGGCAGAGCGGCTCCACCACACTCCGCCCACCGTGACTGAGATGGTTCGCCGGCTCATCGACGAGGGATACCTCGAAGCCGGAGACCGGTCACTTCGGATGACTGATCAGGGACGACGGCGCGCCGAGAGCGTGGTTCGCAAGCACCGCCTCGCCGAGCGCCTGCTCACCGACGTCATCGGCCTCAAGTGGTACGAGACCCACCGTGAGGCTGCTCGATGGGAGCACGTCATCTCGGACGAGGTTGAACAACGCCTGGTCGTGGTCCTGGGAAACCCTGGAGCGTGCCCCCACGGCAACCCCATTCCCGGATCGGGCGCCCCGATGCTGGCACTGTCCGCGTTGACGAGCGCACAGCCCGGCCAGCTGCTCAGACTCGAGCGGGTCTCAGAGACCCTCGAGACCGACCTCGACACGCTGTGCTACCTCGACGCCCATGCGCTTCGACCAGGCGCCGCGGCTGCGGTGACCGAGCGCGCCCCAGATGGCACGCTCACCCTCGAGGTCGATGGCGACACCGTCGCGATCGGTCCGAGCCTCGCGGCCCAGCTCTACGTCGCAACCGCCTGACTGCCGTCCCCACGAGCAGCCACCACGGCGTCACCACCCCACTCGGCCGGCTTTCTGAGCCGTGCGTGATCGCCTTCGTAGCGCTCGAGCAGGCGCGAAATCAAGGACTCGGGATCGTCGTCGTAGAGCACGACCGCGCCGGTGTCCTTGTCGATCTTCTCGACCAGCTCCGCGACGATGTCTGCGATACCGCCCGTTTTCGTGAGCACGCCGATGAGCCGACCCTCGTCGTAGGCGATGGAGAACTCCCCGAGCGTGCCCGAATGCCCACCGGCGACCACGACGATGTCGGAGGAGCGGATGTTGATCACCTCTCGGCCCATCAGCCCCGAGCCCGTGTAGATCATCACGTCGAACCCCTCCAGCGGAGACGCGAACCGCTCGACGTGCTCGGCTTCCGAGAGCGCCGGTGAGATCCCGACCACGAGGCCGCCCTCGGCAGCAGCGCCGAGCACGGCGGCTTGCGGGACCCCCGGACACGCCCCGGTGACAAGGGTGCACCCCGCCCGGGCAACCGCGGCCCCGAGACGCCGGCTCTTGTCGAGGACGGATTCGTCGATGTCCCCTGTGGCCGGGCCCATGACCCCGACAACCAGCCGCACCGAAGCCTCAACCTCTCTCGGCGGCTCGGCGCCCGTCACGGACCACGAGCACCGGGCAATGCGCGTGGGCAATGCAGTGCTCGCTTACCGACCCAAGCAGCATTCCGGCGAACTCGCCGTGGCCACGACTCCCGACAACCAACAAGTCTGCCCCCTTGGAGGCAGACACCAGCACTGGCGCAGCATGGCCTTCGACCACCCTGGTCACGACCGTGATGGAGGGATGCGTTCGACGCAGCGTGCCCACGGCCTCGTCGAGGATCTTCTGCGCGTCCGCCGCGGGGTCCCATCCTTCGGGGACCGGCAGCATCCACCCGTAACTGCTCGGCCACTCCCAGGCGGCGATCGCCTCCAGGGTCGCCCCGGTGAGCTCCGCCTGGCGCGCGGCCAACTCCAGCGCCTCGATCGACGACCGTGATCCGTCGACTCCGACCACAATGCGATGTTCACTGCTCTCGTGCATCACCCGCTCCACCTCGAAACAGCTTCGGCACCGCCGAGTGAGGTCACTCGAGGTCCGTGCTGGCAGTTGCGTACGCGCCGAGGAGGTCGCGAGCCGAGACGATCCCTACGAACCTGCCACCATCCTCGACGAGAACGTGACGAACGTAGTGCTCCATCATCTCGACCGCCACCTCGGCGATCGTCGCCGTGATGTCACACCAGACAAGACGAGACTTCGCGATGTCGATCGCTCGAGTTGACTTGAGGTCCTTTCGCTGGGCGACCGCGTGCACCAGGTCTCGTTCGGACACGATGCCAGCCACCTCGTTGTCGTCCCCGACGATTAGTGCGCCGATCTCGCCAGCAGCAAGCAGGTCCGCAACGCCTTCGAGGCTTGTTTCTGGTAGGACCCGCAGTACCGTGTCTTCGACAAGTTCTGAGATGGGCGTCGCCCCGACCGCCAACGGTTTCGCCATATGTCCACGATGCGCCGGTGCCCTCGCGCCGACAAGGGCCAAAAGTCATTCGCGCAGCAGCAAAGGTAGGGTCTTTCTGCACAGACCTGCACACGCAGAGCGCACCGAGCCCGAGGAGGGAAAGATGGTTTTCGAGGAATCTGTTGCCTTGTCACAACCCTTCGAGGAGGTCGTGGCAAAGGTGAAACAATCCTTCGCTGCGTCGGGATTCGGGATCCTGACCGAGATCGACGTCCAGGCGACGCTCAGGGAAAAACTCGGAAAGCAGATGGACCGTTATCTCATCTTGGGCGCCTGCAATCCCACCCTGGCCAGTCGGGCGCTCGACATCGAGCCCGAGATCGGAGTCCTGCTTCCGTGCAACGTCGTCGTGCGCGACAACCACGACAGTGTGCTCGTCGAGGCCATGGACCCAGGGGTCATGACGACACTGGTCAGCCGCGACGAGCTCCGGCCAGTCGCCGACGAAGCACGCCGCCTCATTGGCGAAGCTCTGAACCGACTCGCACAGTCGGCCTGATACTGGGCAACGAACGCGCGGCCCCACCATTCGGGCGCTATTCCTGAGCCGCTCCGCGGATCTCCTCGAGCTCCGCTCTGACGGCGGCGACCTCTTCCTCCAGATCGCTGAGGTACTCCTCGAGTTCCGAGGCCCGAGCCCGCCGGTGCCGCCTCCCGCGGCCGGCGAACGGTCCATACCCATACCTCGGTCCATAGCCGTAGCCATACCCCGGGCCGTAGCCATACCCCGGGCCGTAGCCGCGCCAGGGCGCCCAGTGATGCCACGGGCCGTGACCACACCAACAAGCCATTGCACTCCTCCTTCCCCATCCGGGAGCCTCCTCGATCACGATGAGAGACTGCCCGGATCGTGCTCCGACCCTTCGGACCATTCTCTGGTACTCGGCGCACGCGAGCTAGGGTCATTGGTCCCGCGACGACCATCGGCCTCCGGTGGCAGCAGTGCCGCCTCGCCCAGCAGGTGCGAGTGGATGACAATGGGTCCTCTGGCCCTACGAGAACGACCGCCACTCGGGTACCCTCGGATCGTGCGCCTGCCAGCCCGCAGGAAGAAGTGCGCTCAGCGCCGAAACAGCCAACCCGGCCACAGGACCCAAGGGGTGCGTCTCTTCGCACGGCCGGTCGGGCAATGCACCAGGCGAGAAGGTTGAACACATGCAAGAGCACAAGAATGCGCTGTCATGGCGCGCCATGGCTGAAGAGGCCGGAACTCGACCCCACCCGCCGACTGACGTCGGCACACGGATCCGCGCACTGGTTGCGCATGCGCCACTCAGCCACCCACCCGTTCTTCGCGTCGGGGATGTTCGGGTGCCTGTGCTCGGTCGGGCTCGCATCTACGTGTGCGGCATCACCCCCTACGACACTACGCACCTCGGACACGCGGCCACCTTCGTATGGGCCGATCTGGCCGCACGCGTCTTCCAGCTGACCGGTGCCGATGTCGAGGTGTGCAGGAACATCACCGACGTCGATGAGCACCTCCTTGCCCAGGCTCGCAGCGCCGGGGTGGGTTGGCGCGCCCTCGCCACCGAACAGACCTACCGGTTCGAGAACGACATGGCCGAGCTCGGTGTCGTGCATCCGACATACGAACCTCGCAGCTTCGACCACGTCGACGACGTGGTGAGCCTGACCGCGGAGCTCCTTGCTCGCGAGAAGGCCTACCTGAGAGATGGCAACGTGTACTTCCGTGCGCATGCGATCCACGCGGCGGCCGGTCTGACGCGTCAAGAGGCCCTTGAACTCGCCCGCGAGCGCGGCGAGCACCCCGACGATCCGAGGAAAGACGACCCCCTCGACACCGTCATCTGGCAGCGATCGGCAGCTGGAGAACCGGCGTGGCCCAGTCCATGGGGTGAGGGTCGCCCTGGTTGGCACGCCGAATGCAGCGCCATGGCCCTCTCGACCTTCGGATCAAGTCTCGACCTTCACATCGGTGGGGCAGACCTGGTCTTTCCCCACCACGCGTACGAATCGGCGCTCGCACAGAGCTATTCCGGTGTCGCGCCGTTCGCTCGCGCCTGGATGCACGTTGGAACCGTGATGATCGACGGCAAGAAGATGGCCAAGTCCTCCGGCAACCTCGTGTTCGTCCATGACCTGATCGACCGCTACGGGCCGGGACCGCTGCGCCTGCTCTTGCTCAACAGGCCCTGGCAGGAACCATGGGAGTTCGAGGACGCCGCGCTCGACAACGCCGCAGCGCAACTCGAGGAACTGCTCAGGGCCAGCACGACTCCCGAACGCGCCAAGCCCGTTGGCGCTGAGGTCGTCACGGCGTTGCTCGACAACCTCGACGTCCCACGGGCACTGGCCATTGCCGCTGAGGCCGGCGGCGAGTCGCTATGGGACCTCCTCGGGTTCCTCGGCCTGAGGTGAGCTCGCCAGCTCGCCTCTGACAGCTCGCCCTTAAGAGAGTCAAGCACCCTCGCTCCCGACCACCCGGAGTCCTCCGAGGGGTGGCGTCAGATCCCCGGTGTCAACGCGCAACGGGCGTAGGTCCTTCAAGAGCTACGAACTCACGAACGAGGACCGACACCCGTAGCACCACGAGTATCGCCCACCGAGACCATCCACGCCGAGATCCACGAGCTGTTCGCGGGCGACGGCGACCTGATGAGCACGCTCGAGCAGCTCGCACGCCTGTCCGTGCGCCTCACGTTCCAGAGCGTCCTCGAGGAGATCGTCTGCGAGGAGCTCGGCCGCGACCGCAACGAGCGGCGCAGCGAGACGAGCCCGGCCGGCTCACGTAATGGTTGGGCAGAAGCCGCGCACGCTTCTGCCCTCGCTCGGCCCGGTCGCCCTCCAGCGCCCGAAGCTCCCGCACGCGCACTCGGCACTGTGCGACCAGCTCTAAGGCGTGGGCGTGACGAGGACGAACGCGCTCAAGACGCTCGTCATCTCGTGCTGGGTCCGAGGGCTCTCGGACCCAGACATCGAGGCGATGCTCGCGGAGACCTTCGGCAACGACGCGACGATCAGCCGCCCGCTCGCGAGCCGCATCTGCCAGCGCCTTCGTGCTGAGTTCGACACCTGGAAGCGTCGTGACTCGAAGGTGAAGATCGATTTCGCTACTTCGACGGAAGCTACTTCAAGATCCACGACAAGGCGAAGGCCGAGCCGATCCTCGCCGCGTGGGGCATCACGACCGACGGCGCGGGGGTCTTCCTCGGCCTCGCGCCCGGCGCCTCGGAGTCGACTGACGCGTGGCAAGCCTTCCTCCGCGATCTGAAGGACCGAGGGATCGCCCAGCCCCTCCTCGTCTCCCACAGCGGCAAGGGCCTGCTCGCGGCCGTCGAACTCGAGTTCATTCAGAGCCTCGTCCAGCGCTGTCTTGTGCACGTGGCCCGCCTCGACCGAAAGCCCACCCGTGACTGACTTCTCGTCCCCGACCCCCTCGGCCGGTCAATCTCCGTTAACCGGCCGAGGGCCGGTTAACGGAGAACCTTCTCGCCAAGGTCCCCAAGCACGCGAACGACGACGGGAACCGGGACGACTGTGCGATCTTCGACAACATCGAGGATGAGCGGGCCGTCGCTGAAGCGAAGCGTTTCGTCGCGAAGTGGAAGCCGCTACCGCCAGCCGTCGGCTGCATCGAGGACAACCGCGACGAGCTCGTCACCCACCTCCGCTTCCCCCGCGAGCACCACAAGCGCATCCGGCACTCAAACCGGATTCGAACGAACCTTCGGTGAGACGAGGCGCCGGGTGAAGGTGATGGGCCGGCTGCCCGGCGAGCAGAGCTGACTCAGCCTCATCCGGGCGGTGTTGGACCGGGCGTCGAGAGGTTTGGGGGGTGTTCTCTAGTGCCTGGAGCACTGGCTGGCACAGATCGCCCGAGAACCCACTGAACGCGAACGCACGGCGCTCAACGCGCCGTGCCCTTCGCTTGCGTCGCCTTCGACGGTGCGCTCATGCCGCCGCACTCGTTGCCGCAATCGCCTCCTTCCGATCAGCGGCATGAACCTCGATACGCCGAGCTTTCGCTTCTTCGGCCACCGGGATCGTCAGATGAAGGACCCCGTTCTCATACGACGCAGACACCTTCTCGGTGTCCAGGCTCTCGCCCAAGAAGAGCTCTCGGGTGAAAGTTCCCTGAGGCCGCTCGCACACCACCGTGTCGATTCCCTCGCGCTCCCAGTGACGCTCCGCCTTGACTGTGAGCACGTTCTTCTCAACGGTCACTTCGATCGACTCGGGCTTCACACCAGGAAGGTCGAGATCGACATGGAACACATCCCCGATACGGTAAGCGTCAAGCGGCATTGCCCGAGTTCGCCTGCCGTCGAAGAGCTGAGCCGCAAGCTCGTCAAACTCACGGAAGGGATCGAATCTCATCAGCATGGCGCACCACCTCCTTCCACTCGACATCTCCTTTTCGTTTTCACCTCTCCTCAACACCGAAGTGGTCAGCTTGATTTCCGCAGAACGACACTGATGACCCACGGCCCGCGAAGTCCATCTCCGAGACCGCCGCAACATTTCCTCGGCCCCGGCAGGGCTCCATGCACGGACCTCCCAGGAGGGCCCGATCTGGGCCAATCGTCTCCCGTCGCAGACCGTCTCCCGTCGCAGACCCCATCCACATTCCAGCCCGCCGAGCACCCCGTAGCGGGCGCCCTGCCCTCGCGGACCTGCCCTGGGCATGCACTCCACTCAGACAAGGACCTCGCGCGCTGCCTTCGCAATGCCCTCCGAGACCATCGGGTGCGGGAAGGCGACCTCGGCCAGTGCTCTGGCGCTCAGTCGCTCCCGGACCGCGATTGCCAGTGGTGCGATGAGCTGGGCGGCATCGATGCCTGCGACCTGGGCCCCGAGAAGGCATGCGCTATGGGCGTCGAACACGAGCTTCATCCATCCTTCGGTTTCACCGAAGATTTGCGCTCGCGCATCGACTGCGTAGTCATAGGTACCGACAACGACCGCGGACCCGTCCCCGTAACGCTCACGTGCCTGAACCTCGGTGAGGCCGACACCGGCAAGCTCGGGATCGGTGAACACCGTGAACGGGACAGTGGAAAAGTCCATGCGATCGGCGATGGCTCCACCAGCCAGGACGTTGTGTGCAACGACGGTGCTCTGCCGAACAGCCGAGTGGAACAGCATGCTCCGACCATTGACGTCACCGGGAGCCCACACTCGGGGGTTCGTGGTCCGCAAGCCCGCATCGACGACCGGACCATGACGGTCCAGGTCGATTCCCAGGTGCTCGACCCCCTCGGGGACGACCGAAATCCTTCCGGTCGCCATGATCACGAGATCGCCGGCCACCGACCCCTCCTGGAGACCGGTATCGGTGCTCGTGGCAGCCTGCTGCCGATAGCGCACGACGAACTCACCACCTCGGCGCTCGATCGCCGTCACAGCACTCCCGAGCTCGAGCTGGACACGACCCTTGAGCGAGCGCTCCAAGAACCTCGCGAGGTCCTCGTCGAACCCCGGGAGCACCTGGTCGGTGGCCTCGAGCACGACCGGGGCGGCACCGAGATGCTCCAAGATCGTGGCCGTCTCCATCCCGATGTACCCGCCACCGACGATGACCGGTCGAGCGGGAAGCTCGAGATCGGCACCAAGCCGGAACAGGTCATGAGAGGTGACGGCAAGCTCTGCGCCGGGGATCGGAAGGCGGCTCGGTGCTGACCCGGTCGCAAGGATCAAGTGCTCGAAACGGTAGCGCTCGATTGCACCTGACGCCGTGGTGACCTCGATCTCGCTCTCGGAGATCACGTGCGCCGAGCCGGCGACGAAACGAACCGTCGAGGCATCGATCTCACGACGGTGCTGGTCGTAGCGCAATCGCTGCACGCGATCTTTGTGCTCGAGGATCGCACGCCAGACCGAGCTCGCTGGGCGGTCACCGCCGTCGACCTCGCTTCGACGGGCCCCCGACAGCACGCCCGTGCGAGCACGCTGGTAGGCCAGCGCAGCCTCACGCACCGCCTTGGAGGGGATGCAGCCCTCGGCAAGACAGTCCCCGCCGAGGTTTCCGATGGGATCGGCCATCACGACCTGCCGACCGGCACGGTCGAGCAAGAACGCAGCCGGGTACCCCGCACCCCCCGCTCCGATGACCACGACATCGACGTGCTCCGTCATTGCCTCCTCCTTTCATCAGCGCGCCTCGGTGCACTGCGCCACACCCCTGGCGCCCGGACGCCTGGCCGTTGGCGGCCTGTCCGGGAGCCCAGCCAGAGCTGCACCTTGACGACGTGCCGAGTAGCGGGTCGCCGACCCGCGAAACCTCCGAGATCGCCTCCTCGTTCCCAAAGCGCTCCCCTCGCCCCTGATGGCACCACGGCCCACCAAAAGGGACGATGCGTCACAAGGCTGGTCCGTCGTCGAGTCTCATGCCATGCCCTGGGGAACCGACACGGCCACGGCGAAGTCAACTGACCCATGGGCCTCATGCCTGCCCCCGCCAGGCCTCGCCTATGACCGAGCCCGGCTGCCCGGTGTGGCCGTCGCGCGCGGACGCCTCCCCGAACTCGCTCGCTTGCCAGCGAGGGTCGGTTTTGCCCCGTTGGACCCACGAGCTGGCGCGCGCACGGTCGCCGTCTTGGGATGGGCTCGATCTGCAGCTGGGGCGCCCCGATCAGCCAAGTAGCGATCGGCAGCCAAGGCAGCGCTCGCCCCGGCGCCTGCGGCGACAACGATCTGCTTCTCGGGCTCATCGGTCACGTCGCCGGCCGCGAAGAACCCTGCCACCGTGGTTGATTGATCTCGGCCAACGGGGATCTCGCCCTGGGCGTTGAGCTCCAAGAGCCCCGCGACCGGCTCGGTGTTCGGCACGAGACCGATCTCTAAGAACACGCCGTCGACTGCGAGGTCGACTCGCTCGCGGCCATCGGTCCCTTGGAGGCGGACTCCGGTCAACTCATCCTTGCCCAGGAACTCACGGACCTCTGTCGCCGGGTGCAGCGTCACCCGATCGGAGGCGGTGACGCGCTCCACGAGGAGCGGGTCCGCCTGCCAGTCCGGGAGGATGTTGATCAAATGGATCTCCCGAGCGAATGAGAGAAGGTCGCGGGCCGCCGTGAAGGCGGAGTTCCCGCCGCCGATGATTGCCACACGCTTGTCGTGGTACAGGGGGGCGTCACAGGTGGCGCAGAAACCGATGCCTCTGCCGATGAACCGTGCCTCACCGGGCACCCCTAGTCGACGGTAGGTTTTCCCGGCGGCGTAGATGACGCTTCGTGCCTGGTACCGGGAACCGTCGCTCGTGTGCACGACGAACCCTGCATCGCTGGCCTCAACGGCCTTCACCGTCGCGTCGAGGCGCTCGGCGACGTCGTAGCGCTCGACGTGGCTCCGGAACGCTGCTGCGAGGTCCATCCCGGAGATCTCAGGGATCCCGAGATAGTTCTCGACGAGGGCGGTGTCGGTCACCTGTCCCCCGGGGTGGTCGCCGACCACAGCGACGTCGCGTGCCTTTCGAGCGGCGTAGATCGCCGCAGAGAACGCGGCCGGACCGGCACCGACGATCACGACGTCGTAGAGGTGATCGGCGTCGGCAGCATGAACGGCGCGCTCGCCGCGTTGCTGGCGAATCAAGGAATCAATCTGCTCGTAGGCCGCCGGGCTTGCGAGCTTGAGGATCTCGAGGATCGCCGCGGCTTCCGGGAGCGCGCCCTCGAAAGCCGGCCGCTCGTTGACGACCGTCCGGGGGACGCCACCCACCTCGTAGCGCTGAACGAGGTCCGGAAACTCCGCGGCGTCGACCATGTCGGAGCGGATCTGGTCGTTGGCAATTGCCATCTGATGTGCCAGGCGCACCATCTTCGGGCAATACGGACACGTCAAGGTGACCATGATCTCGAGGTGGGTTGGTTCGTCGATCATGCGCACCAGCTGCTCGAGCCCAGGTGGGAGCCCGGAGCGCCCGTCCGAAACGTTGCGGATCGCTTCAACAAGCGACGAAAACTCGTAGCCAGCGGTGACCCCGATGAAGCGTACGCCGTAGTCGCGAGCACCGACGACCGCTGTGGTCGGTACCCGGCTGACCCCGAAGGCCCGAACCTCCTCGGCATCTTCAATCAGGTCGCGCACTTCGAGCGAGAGCTTGCCGGAGAGCGCCACCAACTCCTCGAGGAGCTGACGTTGCTCCCGGCAGGCAGCACAAGCCTGTTCCTGGGTGAAGAACACCAGCCGCACTGGCTCGCGGAGCGCTTCCAGCATCGGCTGGAGTTGTCGCCGGGTCTCTTCGTCGATGAGCTCGGCCGGAGCACGCTGCCTGGAAGTGGCCGTTGCCCTTGCCTCCTTTCTCCGCAACTTGGTCATGGCTTCGTCACGAACCGCTCACATGCTCCCCCACGACGCTGCACGGCGCCAGGGCCGAATGTCCCTTCGCCAGCGATTCCCGTCAGACAATGGCTCCCGGCGACGCCGCAAGGCAACGCAACGACCGAGCCGCTGGCCGGTGCCAAAGGCCCTGTGGACCTCCGCCCATCGAAGCGGCTCAGCCGACGACCGGCACGGAACCCGTGCGCCATCATGTGCACACGCGGAGTTCACGGGGCTCCCGAACTCGTCTCCACCGGGTAGGTCGAGATCATGAATCAGGTTCCACCGGCGATTGCCGCCAACGACCAGGAGGTGGTCGACCGAGCCTTGACGCTCGCCGATCGACTCCTCGAGGCAACGCAGGCGGCGCCGACCCCGATCGGTCGGCGCCGCGAGGAGCGGTTGCGACGCATCCTTGCGAGCGAACAGGGACCGCGCCTGATCTTCGCGCTGGCCGATCGTGGGCTGCGGCCACCGGAGGCGAGGGCAGGGCTCCGCCAGCTGGCCCGACTGGCCTCGGGCGACCTCACCGCCCTAGAACCCGTCGATCGGCTCCTCGTGCGGGCGGCCACCGTCATCGGGCGCGTGCTGCCAACACCGGTCATGGCGGCCGTGCGCGCGAGGGTCCGCTACGAGACCCTCCCCCTCATCTTTCCTGCCGAACCCGGCCGCCTCAGTCGTGCGTTGCGGCGCGTGCGGGCCGCGGGCAGCCGGCCGAACCTGAACCTCCTCGGCGAGGCCATCCTGGGCGAGTCCGAGGCGCAGCGGCGCACCGATGCGATCGCGGCCCTGCTGTCCCGCCCCGACGTTGACTGCGTCTCGGTGAAGGTGTCGTCGTTGGCCTCCGGGCTGAGCTTGCTGGACACCGCCGGCTCTGTCGCTCGGATCAGCGAGCGCTTGGGACAGCTGTACCGGCTGGCACTTCAGACGAAGCCGACATCCCTGGTCGTCCTCGACATGGAGGCACACCCAGATCTCCATCTCACCCTCGAGGCGCTCCGCTTGGCCCTCGAGGATCCGGGCTTCGATGCGCTCGAGCTCGGTATCGCACTGCAGGCATACCTCCCCGACACCCACGCAGTGCTCGAGGACCTCCTGTCGTGGGGTCATGCGCGCTTCGATCGCGCAGGCCGCGGCATCTACGTTCGACTCGTCAAGGGTGCCAACCTCGCAATGGAACGCGTCGAGGCAGAACTTCACGGGTGGCCCGCCGCACCGTATGCCACCAAGGCCGAGACCGACGCCTCGTACCTCCGGTTGCTCGACCGTTTGGTCCGGCCCGAGCACAGCCCGTGGCTACGGGTGGGGCTCGGCACCCACAACCTTTTCTTCCTTTCCTACGGCGTGGCGCTGGCCGAGGCGCGCGGCATGGCCGGACGCGTCGGTCCGGAGATGCTCGCCGGTATGGCGGGGCGCCAAGCCGTCGCCACAGCCCGTTTGGTGGGCCAGGTGCTGCTGTACGTGCCCATCGCCGCCGATCGAGATCTCCACACCTCTATCGCCTACCTCGCCCGGCGCCTCGACGAGAACGCAACCCCCGAAGGGTTCCTGCGCCATTCCCTCGAGTTCACCCCCCGGAGCAACGCCTGGCGGGAGCAGCGCACTCGCTTCTTGGCCGCGCTCCGCAGCGTGGAAACGGTCTCCACGACGCAGCGTCAAACCCAGGATCGCACTCGCCTTCCCGCTGCCGCCGCGCCCGGACCGACAACGGACCTCGCCGAAGACACCGTGCCCGCCGAGGAGCGTCCGCCGGAGTTCCGCAACGAGCCGGACACGGACCTCTCGGTCGGCGCGAACCGACGATGGGCTCGCCAGGCACTTGCACGCGCGGGGCACCGCTCGGTTCCCGATGCCGACATCACCGCCGTCGAGCGCGCGCTGGACCGGGCAGGGGCAACGAGCTGGACGGCCACCACCACCGAGGATCGTCGCCACATTCTCCGCTCGGCTGCAGCGGTGATGGCCCGGGGCCGTCAGGAGGCGATCGCGGTCATGGCGAGCGAGACCGGGAAGACCTTCGAGGAGGCAGATCACGAAGTCTCGGAGGCCATCGACTATGCACGCTGGTACGCCGCCCAGACGCACCTCCTCGATGACCTTGCCTCCGAGGCGATCATGGAACCACTGGGCACCGTTGCCGTCGTGCCGCCATGGAACTTCCCCTACGCCATTCCGGCCAGCGGTGTACTTGCAGCGTTGGCGGCAGGCAACTCGGTCCTTCTCAAGCCCTCGCCTCAAGCGCGAGCTGTGAGCAGCCTTCTCGTCGACCAGCTGCAGCGCGCTGGCGTTCCCCACGATGCGGTCCAGCTCGTGGCCGCGCCCGACGGCGAGATCGGACGAAAGCTCGTCACCCACGAGGGAATCGCCGCGGTCGTGATGACGGGCTCGTGGGAGACGGCACGGCGCTTCGCGCGGTGGCGCCCGGATCTGCGCCTCCTCGCAGAGACGAGCGGGAAAAACGCCATCGTCGTCTCCGCAACCGCCGACGTGGACCAAGCCGTCCGTGACATCGTCCACTCGGCCTTCTCCCACGCCGGACAGAAGTGCTCCGCAGCCAGCCTCGCCATCGTCGACGCCTCCGTCTACGACCGTTCGCCGTTCCTTCGCCAGCTCCAGGACGCGGTCGAAAGCCTCCGGGTCGGTGCTGCGAACGAACCGCGCACCCAGATCGGCCCGATCGTGGGCCCGTTCACCGATCGCCTCGAGCGAGCGCTCACGACGCTCGATCCTGGAGAATCCTGGCTCGTCGAGCCACGCTGCATCGACCACGATGCAGCGCTGTGGTCTCCGGGCGTCCGACTCGGCGTACAACCGGGCAGCTGGGCACATACCACCGAGTGGTTCGGCCCCGTGCTCGGGGTGATGCGTGCATCGGACCTGCGAACTGCCATCGCCTGGCAGAACGCGGTGCCCTACGGCCTCACCGGGGGCCTGGAGTCCTTGGACCGGGATGAACAGCAGGCCTGGATCGACACAGTGGAGGTCGGAAATGCCTACATCAACCGTCCGACCACCGGGGCAATCGTCGGGCGACAACCCTTCGGGGGCTGGAAGCGTTCAGCGTTCGGCCCGACGGCCAAGACCGGTGGTCCGAACTACCTCTTGAACCTCGGGCGTTGGCGGGACACCGACCTGCGCAGCGTCTCGGAGGTCGAACGCTCCTACCGAGCGGCATGGGAGACGCACTTCTCGCTTCGACACGACCTGGCGGGGCTGCGATCCGAGGAGAACGTCCTCATCTACCGGCCGCTGCCCGGCGTCACGCTGCGGGTCAACGACGATGTCGATCCCGGCCAGATCGCCCAGGCGATCCTTGCGGCCCGGCTCGCTGGAACGCCCTTGGAAATTTCCTCGCCGACCCCGGTTGCGAGCACCGGCGAAGCGGTGGTCGTCGAAACAAGCGAGAGCCTCGTAGCCCGCCTCGACGAGCACCGGCGCCTTCGCATCCTCGGTCCGCCAGAACCGCCCCTTCTCAGCGCCGCAGCAGCCAGAGGGATCACTGTCTCGATGGATCCGCTCAGCGCGTCTGGCAGAGTGGAGCTTCCGAGATGGCTGCGAGAACAACTGGTGAGCCGCACTCGTCACCGCTACGGCAACCTGATGGAATGAACGCTGCATCCCGGTCGACCCGCGACCTGAACCCATGACCGCCCTTCCAGCACAGCCCGAGCGAGAACTGATCGAGCTCACGGGCCACATCATCGACTCCCTGACGCTGGCCAAGATCCTCGACCTCATCCTCGAGGCCGGTGCCGACTACCGGATCATCGACGTCGACATCGGCCGCACCAACCTCGATCCCAGCACCGTGCACCTCGAAGTCACGGCCTCGGACCATGACCTGCTCGCCGCGCTGGTCGAACGATTGCAGATCCACGGGGCCAACAGGGTCGCTCGGCAAGAAGCGGTCCTTGAACCTGCCGATCGCGATGGTGTCCTCCCGGTCGGTTTCTATGCGACGACCAACCTCCCCACTCGTGTGCTCATCAACGGGCGATGGCTCACCGTCGACAATCCCGAGATGGACTGCGGCCTTGTCGTCGACCAATCCACGATGACCGCACGGACCGTCCCGATGCATCGAATCAGAGCCGGTGATCTCGTTGTCGTCGGCATGAGCGGTGTGGAGGTCGATGCACCCGAGCGGCCCCGTGGCGCCAGCCCCTTCGAATTCATGACCTCCGAGGTGTCGCCCGAGAAGCCGAAAGCATTGTTGGTTGCCGAGGTCGCCCGCCGGATCGGCGACGCCAAGCGCCATGGTGGGCGGGTTCTCGCCGTCTGCGGCCCGGCGGTGGTCCACACCGGAGCCGCCTCTGAAGTTGCGCGCCTCGTGCACGACGGCTGGATCGACGTCCTGTTCGCCGGGAACGGCTTCGCCGCCCACGACATCGAGGCAAACGTGCTGGGAACGTCGCTCGGCGTCTCCGTGGGGGAAGGTCGACCAGTCGAGCACGGCCATGCCAACCACCTGCGAGTGATCAACGAGATCCGACGCCGGGGATCGATCGCGGCCGCAGTCGATGACGGGTTCATCACCGGAGGCGTGATGTTCGAATGCGTCAAGCGAGGGGTCCCGTTCGTTCTCGCCGGTTCCATCCGCGATGACGGTCCGCTCCCCGAGGTGCAAACCGATGTGGTGGCGGCCGTCGATGCGATGCGCTCGCACCTTCACCGGGTGACCATCGCACTCATGCTGGCCTCGACGTTGCATTCGATCGCAACGGGCAACATCTTGCCTGCCGGCGTCGAAACCTACTGCGTCGACATCAATCCCGCCGTCGTCACCAAGCTCGGTGACCGTGGCAGTCACCAGGCCCTCGGAGTGGTCACAGACGTCGGGCTCTTCCTCCGTGACCTCGTCTCCTGCCTGCGCGACCGAGCTCATGGGTGAGCACCGGCCCGGGCCCGGCAGAACCATGTGTTTGAACTGAGGCGAGATGGCCGAGCTGACCTGGGGTCGCCGCTATCTCATGTGCCCGCCCCGCTACTTCGAAATCGCCTACGAGATCAATCCGTGGATGCACCGCGACGTCACAGTCGATCCTGACCGCGCACTCGCGCAGTGGGAAGGTTTGCGCAGAACCCTCGAGGAAGCCGGGGCCGACGTCGAGCTCCTCGATCCGGTTCCGGGGGCGCCCGATCTCGTGTTCACCGCGAACGCCGGCTTCGTGAACGCCGGTCGATTCGTACCCAGCAACTTCGCGCATCCCGAACGCCAGGTGGAGACGCCCCACGATCTGGCATGGTTCATTCAGCACGACTACCGCATCGATCGCCTCCCGGCGAACGTCCATTACGAAGGAGCGGGCGATTCACTCCCCTTCGGGAAAGTGCTCCTCGCTGGCTACCGCACACGATCCGACGCGGCCAGCCATGTCCATCTCTCCGCACTCTTGCACGTTGCAGTCCGGTCCATCGAGTTACTCGACGATCGTCTCTACCACCTCGACCTCACCTTCTGTCCGCTGGACGAGCGTCGGGCGATCATTGCGCCGACCGCCTGGGATGCATACGGACGGCGAGTCGTCGCTTCGGTCGTCGCGGAGCCGCTCGTGCTGAGCGCCGACGAGGCTCTGTCCTTCTGTGCCAACTCGATCGTCGTCGGCAAGACCGTCATCATGCCCTGCTGCCCACCGCCAGTCGGGCGACAGCTGGAGCGCTGGGGTTTTGACGTCGCGATCTGCGCGGTGGATGAGTTCCTCAAAGCTGGCGGCGGATGCCGGTGCTTGACCCTCCCTCTCGACATCGACCTCACGACCTCGGTGTCGCCAGGGTGACCACGGTCGTGACCTTCGGCCCTAGGCCGAAGTCGGGACCTTTGCGAGGCTGGTCTTGGAGCGCAGACCGTCGGTCCGAGAGGAGCGAATGCCGTGATGCACCGAGGACAGAACTGGGTGATCCGGATCGCCTGCCGTTGCCGGGCAGTACTGACCGGCCGGGCCCCCGGCGCCAGCTGCGCGCCTGAGCTTGCCGTCAACGTGGACGGCAAGCCTCCTTGCGACCCTGCCGGACGAAAGACCCGCCGCCGATGGACCGTCGTGCCGTGACCGCCACGCCTGGCGCCCTTTCGCCGGGCGAGCTGGACACATCGAAGCCGCTGACCGCGGTGCCACAGCGCTCCCTCGCCATCGAGGTCTCAGCGCTCTCCAAGCGCTACGGAGAGGTACAAGCGGTGCACAGTGTCTCCTTCTCGGTCGAGCGCGGTGAGGTCTTCGCCTTTCTCGGCCCCAACGGGGCTGGGAAATCCACGACCATCAAGATGCTGTGCACCTTGGCTCGGCCCTCGGCCGGCCGCGCGAGGGTGGCTGGCTTCGACGTGGTCCGCCAGCCCAAGGCCGTGCGGCGGCACATCGGCCTGGTCTTCCAGGACCAGACCCTCGACGACCAGCTGACCGCGGAGGAAAACCTGCGCTTCCACGCCGTCCTCTACCGGGTGCCACACGACCAGGTGGCGCGGCGCATCGACCGAGTCCTTCGGCTGGTAGCGCTCGAGGACCGTCGCCGTGACCTCGTCGGGACCTTCTCGGGCGGCATGGCTCGGCGACTGGAGATCGCCCGGGGAATGCTCCATACCCCCTCAGTGCTGTTCCTGGACGAGCCCACCGTCGGTCTCGACCCGCAAACCCGGGCGCTGATGTGGGAAGACGTGCTGCGGATGCGCCGGGAGGAAGGGGTGACGATCTTTCTCACCACCCACTACATGGACGAGGCCGAATACGCAGATCGGATCGCCATCATCGATCACGGGCAGATCGTGGCCCTCGACACCCCCGATCAACTCAAGCACCAGGTCGCTGCGGATGCGGTGGAGCTCGTCACCGCAGACGACGTCGTCGCCGAGCAGCGCCTGGCCGCGGCCGGATTCCAGGTGCGCCGAGACCCGGAGCGTCTCGTGATCTTCACCGCCAACGGCGAGGCCCAGGTCGCCAGGATCGTCGAGTCGGCCGGCGTCGCTGTGAGGAACGTCCACGTCCACCGGCCGACCCTCGACGACGTGTTCTTGCACTACACCGGGCGCCAGATCCGAGAGGGTCCCGCCGAACGTTCCGTTGCGATGCCTCTTCGAGCACGCATGACCCGCCGCCGCTAGGAGCCCCGTGACTGCCTTGGACCTTCCCTACCCGCCCGCCGTCCTCGCCGACGAGCGCCAGGATCTCCTCTCCGAGCTGCGCACCGTCGGCATGGTGTGGGAGCGCGAGCTCATCCGGTTCGCGCGCACCCGGACCCGGATCCTCTCGGGCTTCACCCAGCCCATCTTGTTCCTCTTCGTGCTCGGTTATGGAATGACCACCCTCGTCGGCACAACCGGGGGCTTTGACTTCAAGAAGTTCGTGTTCCCCGGCATCGTGGCCATGACGGTGGTGAGCACGGCCATCTTCTCGGCCATCTCGATCGTCTGGGATCGCGAGTTCGGCTTCCTACGCGAGATGCTCGTGGCCCCGGTCAGCCGCGCGGCGCTCGTCGTCGGGAAGACCCTCGGCGGAGCGAGCGTGGCCACCGTCCAGGGCACGATCATGCTCGTGCTCGCCCCGCTCATCGGCGTGCATCTCACTGCCTTGCTCGTCGTCGAAGTGATCGCCACCGAGCTGCTCATGGCCGTGGCGCTCACCACCTTCGGGGTGTTCGTGGCGAGCCGCATCCAGAAGATGGAGGGCTTCCAGGTGGTCATGCAGCTCCTTTTGTTCCCGATGCTCTTCCTCTCCGGGGCCCTGTTCCCGCTCAAGGGACTGCCGACCTGGCTGGCGGTGATCACCAGGATCAACCCCCTCACCTATGCCGTCGACCCGTTGCGCCACGTCGTCTTCGCGGTCCAGCACATGCCGCCAGCAGCTGCGGCGCGCTTCTCCACTGGGGTCAGCCTCTTTGGCTACACGTTGCCCATCGGTGTGGAGCTCGGGATCGTCTGCACGTTCGCGGTGGTGTTCCTGAGCCTTGCGATCGCCGGGTTCGGACGACCTGAGTAGCGCTGGGTCCCCGAACGCAACCAACTGAGGAGGCACAACGAGAAAGGAGGCAGCCATGCCATCTGTCGAAGGAAAGGTCGCCGTCGTCACCGGCGGCGGGGCAGGGATCGGTCGTGCAACTGCAGCGCTGTTCGCCAAGAGCGGCGCGAAGGTGGCGGTCACCGATATCAACGAGGCCCAAGGACGTGAAACCGTCGCCAAGATCACCGTCGACGGCGGTGACGCCATCTTCCTCCCCCATGACGTGGCCTCCGAGGAACAATGGGAGCGTGTCCTCGCCGAAGCCAAGGAGCACTTCGGGGGCGTCGACGTTCTCGTCAACAACGCCGGGATCTACATCATCGCCCCACTGGCTGAGACCACGCTGGAGCAGTGGAACAGGTTGTTCTCGATCAACGTCACCGGGGTGTTCCTCGGCTCCAAGCACGTCGTCCCCTATCTCGCCGAGCGTGGTGGCGGATCGATCATCAACCTGTCGTCGGTCGCGGGCTTGCTCGGCGCAGCCGGCCATGCCTGCTACGGTGCGAGCAAGGGCGCGGTGCGCATCTTGACCAAGGACCTGGCCGCGGAGCTTGGCGCGCAGAACATTCGGGTCAACTCGATTCACCCGACCTACGTCAGAACCGCGATGGCCGACTACGGCGCAGCGATGGCCGGCAAGACCATTGAGGAGCTTGGGCGCAACATGTCCGTGCTCGGCCGGATCGCTGAACCCGAGGACGTGGCCAACGTGATCGTGTTCCTCGCTGCTGAGGAGTCCCGATACCTGACGGGTGCAGAGTTCGTCGTCGATGGAGGGGGTGGCACCTCGATCCTGTCCGTCTGAGGCCCCTCCGAGACGCCAGGGTGACCGGCGCACACGCGCGTACTGCGCACCTCGAGCGTCGACGCCAACGCCCGAGGTGCGAGGACCATTTCACGACCGGCCCTGCGTCCTGGCGTCTCGAACCCAGCACAGCAATGACGTTTCTGGGCTTGCCAACGGAGCACTCACCTCGCCTCGGCGGCGAGCAACCCTCTGAGCTCCTCGAGGCGGCTGAAGCCCTTGCTTGCCATCCAGGCGCAGAGCCCGCCGAGCAAGACCTGTGCGTACTCGGGGCCGTGACGAAGGAGCGCCGAGGCGGTCATGACGACGTCCGAGCCAGCGAGCAGATGCTTGGCAACGTCATCTGGACCCTCGACGCCGCTCGAGGCTGCCAGGCTGATGGTGAGGCGTCGGCGCAGCAGCGCGATCCATGCTCGAGGCAGGCGGCCGTCGGCCGGGCTCGACAACCCACCGCTGGGAACCACTGCCAGGGCCTGCGGATCGATGTCAGGGCAGAGAAAACGGTTGAAGAGCACCAGCCCGTCGGCGCCGGCCGCGGCGAAGCGGCGGGCCATCTCCCCGGCTGCGCTGTAGCAAGGGTTCATCTTGACTGCCACCGGAACGCTGACGACTGCCTTGACCAGCCGGAGGGCCTCGAGCTGTCGCTCCTCGATCACCCGGCCGGAGACCTCGTCCTCCACCGGCAACGAAGGGAGGAAATTGAGCTCGATGGCGACCGCGCCGGCGTCTTGCATTTGGCGGGCGTAGGTCGTCCAGCCCGCCGGGGTAACCGCGTTGAGCGAGGCGATCACAGGAATGGCGACGGCGGAACTCGCCCGCTCGATCAGGCTGAGGTAGCGCCGAGGCGCGGCGTCTGCCAGGGCCGCCTCGGGAAAGTACGTGAGCGATTCGGCAAAGCGCTCACTCCCGGCTTCGACGAGTGCTCCGTGGCGTCTCGCCTCCGCCTCCAGTACCTCCTCGAACAACGAGGAGAGCACGACTGCCCCCACCCCGGCGTCGGCCAGTTGCCGTACCCCTTCGACGGTGCGCGACAACGGCGAGGCCGAGGCGACCACAGGGTTCTTGAGCCTGAAGCCCAGGTACGAGGTGGAAAGGTCCATCAGCGCTCCTTGCGAGCGTCGGCGGGAAATCGATGAGCTGGCCGAGTGGCCATCTCCTCGTAGGTCTCCCAGCGCAGCCGCACGGCGTCCCGGGCCAGGGCCGCGAGTCGTTCGGCCTCGGCCGGGTCCGAGGTCGCGAGCATGGAGTAGCGGAGCTCTCGGCTGGTGTAGTCCTCCAAGGGGATCCGTGGCCTCGGCGAGTCCAACAGGAACGGGTTCTCTCCGTTGGCCCGAAGGAGCGGGTCGTAGCGCAGCAGGGGCCAGGATCCGCTCGCGACGGCTCGGTGCTGCTGGTCCAAGCCGTCGCGCATGTCGATGCCATGGGCGATGCAGTGGCTGTAGGCGATGATGAGCGAGGGGCCGTCGAAGCTCTCTGCTTCTCGGAAGGCACGCAAGGTCTGCTGGGGATCGGCCCCCATGGCGACCCGGGCCACGTACACGCTCCCGTACGCGATGGCCTGGAGGGCCAAATCCTTCTTCTCGACCGCCTTGCCGGCGGCGGCGAACTTGGCGACCGCACCCAGTGGCGTGGCCTTGGAAGCCTGGCCCCCCGTGTTCGAGTACACCTCGGTGTCGAGCACGAGCACGTTGACGTCGCGGCCGCTCGCGAGCACGTGGTCCAGACCGCCGGAGCCGATGTCGTAGGCCCAGCCATCTCCACCCACGATCCAGATGCTTCGGCGGAGCAGGTACTCGAGAAGGCTTTGGAGCTCGATGGCTGCCGGAATGCTGAGCGCAAGGAGACGCTGCCGCACCTCGGCCAGCCGCTCGCGCTGGGCGGCAAGCTCCGACTCGCTGCGCTGGGGTGCCTCGAGAATGGCAGAGACGAGCTCAGGGCCCAGCTGGTCCTTGAGCTCCGCCAGACGCGCTCGCGCACGCGCGCCGTGATGGTCGGCGGCCAGGCGCAGACCCAGCCCGAACTCGGCATTGTCTTCGAACAGCGAGTTCGACCACGCAGGCCCTCGTCCTGCGGCGTCGGTGGTCCAGGGCGTGGTCGGGAGATTGCCCCCGTAGATCGACGAGCACCCCGTGGCGTTGGCGATCACGGCCCGGTCGCCAAAGAGCTGCGACACCAGCTTGAGGTAGGGGGTCTCGCCACAGCCCGCACAGGCCCCGGAGAACTCGAACAGCGGGGTGAGAAACTGGGTACCGCGCACCGTGCCGAAGTCCACCCGAGGGCGCTCGGCATCGGGGAGGGTCTCGAAGAAGGCGGCGTTCCGGCGCTCGGCCGCCACGACGTCATCGCGCCAGGTGAGGTTGATCGCTCGACGGGTTGGGTCCTTCGGGGCGGTGACGGGGCAGGCCTCGACGCACAGCGCGCACCCAGTGCAGTCTTCGACGGAGACCTGCAGGGTGTAGCGAGTGTCGGGCAGGCCTCGAGCGTTCAGGGGAGCCGAGCGAAACCCAGGCGGTGCATCGGCGAGACGCCGGCGATCGTAGAATTTGGCGCGAAGCACGCTGTGGGGGCAGACGAAGCTGCAGTTGCCGCACTGGATACAGGCCTGTGCATCCCAGTCGGCGACGAGATCGGAGATGTTGCGCTTCTCGTAGGCAGCGGTCCCGCTCGGCCAGCTGCCATCCGGGGGCAGCGCGCTGACCGGGAGCTCATCCCCGCGTCCGGCCATCATCACCGCCGTCACGGCCTTGACGAACTGCGGAGCGCTGTCAGGCACAAGTGGCGGCAGCTCGAAGGTCGACGTCGCCTCGTCGGGGATCTCGACCCTCGCCAGCTGCTCAACCGCTCGGTCGACCGCCGACAGGTTGGCCTCGACGACCTTCGTGCCACGGCGCCCGTAGGTCTTGCGGATGGCCTCCTTCATGCGGTCGAGCGCCTCGCCTGCTTCGAGGACCCCGGAGATGCTGAAGAAGCAGGCCTGCAGGATCGTGTTGATCCGCTCGCCGAGTCCGAGCTCTCGGGCGATGCGATTGGCATCGATGACCCATAGCGAGAGCCCCTTTTCGAGGATCCGCTCCTGGATCGAGCGTGCGAGGGTCTCCCACACTCGTTCAGGGGGCTGGGAGCAGTTGAGCAAGACCGCGGCCCCTGGGGCGGCACGGGCGAGCACCTCCTGGCGTCCGAGGAGCCCGAAGTGGTGGCAGCCCACGAAGCCCGCTTTCTCCACGAGGTACGGGGCCTTGATGGGCCGGGGTCCGAAGCGCAGATGTGAGACCGTCTCGGAGCCGGACTTCTTCGAGTCGTACACGAAGTACCCCTGGGCATAGCGCCGCGTGCCGAGGATCTTGATGGTGTTCTTGTTGGCCCCGACCGTCCCGTCGGCGCCTCGGCCGAAGAAGACCGCCCGCAGGGTCTCCGCCGGCTCGATGTCCAAGGCGCCATAGGGGATGGAGGTCCCCGAGACGTCGTCGGTGATGCCGACGGTGAAACGCCGGCGCGGACGTGCTGTGGCGAGTTCGGCGAAGATCCCCGCAGCCATCGCGGGGGTGAACTCCTTGGAGGAAAGCCCGTAACGACCGCCGATCACCTCCGGCATCGCGACCCGCTCGTTTCGGGTGGAGGCCTCTGCCACCACCCCCAGCACATCGAGGAACAACGGCTCCCCGAACGATCCAGGCTCCTTCGTGCGATCGAGCACCGCGATCCGCCGAACCGTCTGCGGGAGCACGCCGAGGAGGGCCTCGCCCGGGAATGGCCGGTAGAGCCGAACGGTCACCGCCCCCACGCGCTCGCCGCGAGCGGCAAGGTAGGCGACGGTCTCGCGAAGCGTCTCGGCACCCGAGCCCATGGCGATGGCCACCCGCTCCGCCTCGGGATGCCCTGCGTAGTCCACGATGTGGTAACGACGCCCGCAACGCTCGGCGAGGGCTTCCATGGACTGCTCGACGAGGGCCGGGACCTGGGCATAGAACGGGTTCACGGTCTCGCGGGCCTGGAAGTAGACGTCAGGGTTCTGGGAGGTGCCGCGGATCAGCGCGTGCTCGGGGGACAACGCCCGGGCGCGATGAGCCCGTACCAGCTCCTCGGGCACCAGTGTCAAGAGATCGTCTTCGGAGAGCAGCTCGATCGTGTTGAGCTCGTGGGAGGTACGGAACCCGTCGAAGAAGTGCACGAAGGGCACCCGGGCCCGAAGGGTTGCAGCCTGGGCAACGGCAGCCAGGTCGTGGGCCTCCTGCACCGAGGACGAGCCGAGCAGCGCGAAGCCGGTCTGGCGTACTGCCATCACGTCCTGGTGGTCCCCGAAGATCGACAGCCCCTGGGCAGCCAGCGACCGAGCCGCCACGTGGAAGACCGTCGGGGTGAGCTCGCCAGCGATCTTGTACATGTCGGGGATCATGAGCAACAGGCCTTGGGAGGCGGTGAAGGTCGTCGACAGCGCCCCGCCTTGCAGGGCCCCGTGCAGGGCACCTGCCGCGCCGCCCTCGCTTTGCATCTCGACCACCGTTGGGACGCTGCCGTAGATGTTGGGGCGTCCGCTCGCGGACCACGTGTCGGCGAGTTCGGCCATCGGTGAGGCTGGGGTGATGGGGAAGATCGCGCAGATCTCGTTCGTGTGGTACGCGACCGTCACCGCCGCTTCGTTGCCGTCGACGGTTGCTCGCATCAGCGGGCCTGCAGACCAGCCCCCGGTTCGGGGACCATCTCGATGGCGTGCACCGGGCACTGCTCGAAGCAGGCGGCGCAACCGGTACAACGCTGGTAGTCGAACCGGTAGCGGTTGCCCGGGCCGAGCTTGATCACCGCATCCTCCGGGCACGCCCCGAGGCATCCGTCGCACTCGAAGCAGTTTCCGCACGACAGACAGCGCGTCGCTTCGTACACCGCCGCCCCCGGGGACAGTCCCCCCTTGACCTCGGAGAAATCCGAGACTCGCTCGGTCGGCGCCAATTCGGGCTGCTCGGGTCGGGGGAAGTCCCCGAAGTACCACAGGTGCAAGCCATCGAAGCTTGCCAAGGGGTGCTTGGGCGGCGTCGACGCCGGGCGCCCCGACAGCCACGCATCGATGTGCCGGGCGGCCTTCTTGCCATGCCCAACCCCGACGGTCACCGTGCGCTCGGTGGGCACCATGTCGCCACCGGCGAAGATCCCCGGCGCGCCGGTCATCATCGATCGGGACACCACGACGGTGCCCTCCGGCGAGAAGCGCACCCCTGGGACCGAACGAAGGAACGCGGTGTCGGTCTCTTGGCCGAGGGCCAAGATCAGGCTGTCGGCCGGGAGCGCTTCGAACTGCCCAGTCGGATGGGGCACGCCGGCCTCGTCGAGCTCCATCGCCTCTACCACCAGCTTGGGTCCTTCGAAGGCGCTGATCGTGCGCAGCCAGTGGATTCGGACCCCTTCGGCCTCGGCATCGGCGGCTTCTTCTTCGTGGGCGGGCATCTGGGCGCGCGTGCGGCGATAGATCACGAGGGCATCCTCGGCACCAAGGCGCCGGGCCGTGCGGGCGGCGTCCATGGCCGTATTGCCTCCGCCGTAGACCGCAACGCGCCGGCCCAGCGCCGGCCGCTCCCCTTTGGCGACGTCCCTGAGGAACGACACCGCGTCGAGGATCCGGGCCGCATCCCGGGCGGGGATGTCCACCCGCCTGGAGAGCTGGGCGCCGACCGCGACGAACACGGCATCGAAGGCCCCCTCCCCTCGCTCGGCCTCCAAATCCTCGACCCGGTGCCCGCAGACGATGCGCGGCCCCAGTGCCCAGATCCGTTCGAGCTCTGCCTTCAGGACGTCCCGAGGCAGGCGGTAGGCGGGAATGCCGTAACGCATCATCCCGCCCGGTTCGGGTCCAGCGTCGCGCACCTCGACCTCGTGTCCTCGGCGAGCCAGGTGATACGCGGCCGACAGCCCACTTGGACCCGCCCCGATCACCAGGACCCGCTTGCCGCTCCTGGCCGGCGCCATTGGCAACGTCCATCCTTGTTCCAGCGCCAAGTCACCTAGGAAGCGCTCCACTGCGTGGATGGAGACTGCCTCGTCCAATTTGCCCCGGTTGCAGGCGCCCTCGCAGGGGTGGTAGCAGACCCGTCCCTCGATGGCTGGGAACGGGTTGTCCATGACGAGTGAACGCCATGCCTGCTCGTAACGGCCGGCCTCGACGTCGGCGAGCCACGCTTGGACGTTCTCTCCCGCCTGGCACTGCGCGTTGCAGGGGGGGAGCAGGTCGACATACACGGGCCGTTGGGTACGGAACGGCCCGCCACGGCCATGTTCGTGCAACAGGTCCGGAACTGCAGTGAGGTCACGCTGCGCCCATGACAGCGGCTTGCGTTCCACGGACATCTCCAATGCCCCCACTTTCACCCAGATCTTGCGAACCAATGGCCCTTGAGGTTTCCGCTCAAGACCAGACGGCGTTGGTTCACCGCAGTCTCGCAGTCGAAAAAGCAGGCGCCTAGGGGCAAAGGTCCCGGATGGCCATGCCGGCCAATAGCCGCTACCTGCAGGCAGCCGGGCGGAGCGAACGACCCTCAACGAGGCCAGTGCCTTTCCGGGGACAACGACCGCAGGTCGAGCCGATCGCTCCTTGCGTTCCGACTCGACCGGCCAGATCGCGCGTGGCCGTCGGGATCTCGCTGGCAGCTTGCCGACCAGGGGTCCCATCCCGCCGGGGGTGATCGGCGCGATGGAGGCCGTGCACATCCGATGAGTCCGCGTGGTCCAGCGGCTCCCTGCTCGACGGTCTAGGGAACCAACTCACGGTCGCTCGAGTGGAGGCGAGCGGACCGGCGGTGAGCGACGCCAGTCCCCTCGATGCCGTCGCATCGGCGCGTACCTGAGCGAGCCCGTCCGGTCCATCCAATGCCGGCTCAGCGCCGCTCCCCGACCGCACGCAGCGGACCTTCACGGCGAAACGGCCATGGGCCCGATCGACCAGGTCCGCGCTCCCACCGAGCTCAGGAGCCAGCCGCAGGGCAACGCAGTAACAGCACTGAACGACCCTCCAAGAGGACCTGGCTTCTCGCTCGCCACGTGCGCGGAGGTCCCTTGGGATCCGGATGACTCGGATCCCCCACGAACCCGCTGGCGGTATCGAGTTCTTCGATCCATTGCTCGCCTTGGAGCACCCGGGGGAGCGTGAAGGAGACGGCTGCTGCGGCGGCATTGCACAGCAGGTAGAAGGAGTCGTCGCGGATGCGCTCTCCCCGAGGACCCGGGTCTGGGATGGCGTCCCCGTTGAGGAACATGCCAAGTGATCGAGCCTCGTGGTCCGACCAATCCTCCTCGCTCATCTCACTCCCGTCGGGCCGGAACCAGCCGATGTCGGACAGCTGACTCCCATGGATCGGACGGCCATGGAAGAAACGCCGACGGCGAAAGACTGGGTGCCGTTTGCGCAGAGCGATGAGTCGCGTCGTAAAAACGAGCAGCTCGGTATCGACGTGGTCCCAATCGAACCACGACAGGGCGTTGTCCTGGCAGTAGGCATTGTTGTTCCCGCGCTGGGTCCTGCCGATCTCGTCGCCGCCGCAGACCATGGGGACCCCTTGGGACAGCAGCAGCGTCGCCAGGAAGTTGCGCTGCTGGCGATGGCGAAGTCCCTGGATCTCCTCGTCGTCGGTGGGGCCCTCCGTGCCGCAGTTCCACGAGCGATTGTCGTCGGCGCCACCCTCGTTGCCGGCGCCGTTGGCCTCGTTGTGTTTGCGGTCGTAGCTGACCAGGTCGACCAGTGTGAACCCGTCGTGCGCGGTAACGAAATTGATGCTGGCATAGGGACGCCGACTTGATGCTTCGTAGAGATCTGAGCTTCCGGTAAGGCGGTAACCGAGATCGCCCAGCACAGCAGGCTTTCCTCGCCAGTAGTCGCGTACGGTGTCACGGAAGCGACCGTTCCATTCCGACCACAGCGGCGGAAAGTTCCCGATCTGGTACCCACCGGCCCCGAGGTCCCACGGCTCAGCGATGAGCTTGAGCTGGCTGACGACGGGGTCGCACTGGATCAGGTCGAAGAAGGCAGAGAGCCGGTCGACCTCGTGGAACTGGCGAGCGAGGCTGGCGGCGAGGTCGAAGCGGAAGCCGTCGACGTGCATATCGGTGGCCCAGTAGCGAAGAGAGTCCAAGATGAGCTGCAAAACGTGCGGGTGGCGCATGTTGAGCGTGTTGCCGGTCCCGGTGGTGTCGACGTAGTACCCGCGGTCGTTCTCCGCCAACCGGTAGTAGGCCGCGTTGTCGATTCCTTTGAAGCACAACATCGGACCGAGATGGTTGCCCTCAGCCGTGTGGTTGTAGACGACGTCGAGGATCACTTCGATGCCGGCCTCATGCAAGGCCTTCACCATCGCCTTGAACTCCTGGACGACCTCGGCAGGTTGGCCCCAGGAGCGGTACCCGTTGTGCGGCGCCAGGAAGCCAATCGAGTTGTACCCCCAGTAATTGCGCAGCCCTCGCTCCACGAGCGCGTGGTCATGGACGAACTGATGCACCGGGAGCAGCTCGATCGCCGTCACCCCGAGCTTCTCGAGGTACTCGAGTGCGACCGGATGGGCGAGTCCCGAATAGCTTCCGCGGAGCTCCTCGGGAACCCCGGGATGGGTAGCCGTGAACCCCTTCACGTGGACCTCGTAGAGCACGGTCTCGTGCCAGGGGCGTCGGAGCGGATAATCGTGTCCCCAGTCGAAGTATGGGTTGATGACGAGGGCGCGCGGCATGAACGGGGCTGAGTCGGCGTCGTTGCGGGCAAGGACGTCGCCGCCCAGCGGGTACGGATAGAGGGCCTCCGTCCAGCGCACCTCCCCTTCGACGGCCTTTGCGTAGGGATCGAGGAGCAGCTTCGCGGGATTGCAGCGCAGCCCTGCTGGCGCCTCGTACCGCCCGTACACCCGGTACCCGTAGCGCTGCCCGGGACCGACCCCCGGGAGATAGCCATGCCAGCAATATGCCGTGCTCTCCGGAAGACGGACCCGGGTCTCGTTGCCCTGCGCGTCGAACAGGCACAGCTCGACCTGCTCGGCGACCTCGGTGAACACAGAGAAGTTGGTGCCCGCGCCGTCATAGGTCGCCCCCAGCGGGAACGGCTGGCCGGGCCAGACCTCCACCGTCATCGACGCTAATCCGCTTCTCCGACCCTTGAGCCGTTTCGCTGCCAGCACCGCTTGAACGCACCGCTGGCTCTGGCACAGCTCAGATCCGTGCAGGTGCTGATGCGGTTTCGTCCCTCGAGGAGATCGGCGCGGTTCCGAGAAGAAAGGACCATGGCCTCTGTTCGAACCGCGACACCTCGACGAGGATCCCTCGTGGTGCTCTCCTTCTTCGGGCTCGCTCGGGCGCGACCTCGTGATTCGTGTCATGGATCACGAGGTGGCATTCGTGCCCATCGGCACGAGCCGGCGTGACACCGATGGGCTCGTGGCACCCGCTCGCAGGCGAAGCTGGGCGACGCCACGCGATCGACGCCCCAGGGGGCGCGCGGTGTTCGTGGTAATGGTGGCGTCCGAGTGCGCGCCCGTCGCCCAAGCCGGAGGCTTGGGCGAGGTGGTGTTCGGCCTCAGCGGGGAACTGGAGCGACGAGGCCACGCTGTCGATGTCATCGTGCCCAAGTACGACTGCATGCGTTACGACCAGATCTTCAACCTCACGGTTGCGTACCACGACCTCGTCGTCCCTTGGTACGGCGGGGCGATTCCGTGCACGGTATGGTTCGGCTCGGTCTACGGGCGGCGCTGCTACTTCATCGATCCCCACTCGCCTGACGGCTATTTCAACCGCGGCCACCTGTACGGCTCCGACGACGACCCGATGCGTTTCGCCTTCTTCTCCAAAGCAGCCATGGAGTTCATGCTGAAGACCAACCGGCGGCCCGAGGTCATCCATTGCCACGACTGGCACACCGCCCTGATCCCGGTCTTGCTCTACGAGATCTACCAGTACGCCGGGATGCCGGACCAGCGGGTCTGCTTCACGATCCACAACTTCGCGCACCAGGGCATCACCGACGAGGCGGTGCTCCGGGCAGCCGGGCTCGAACCCGAGCGAGTCCTCACCGAGGATCGGTTGGCGGACCCCAGTGGCGGGTCGGTGAACCGCACGAAGGGCGGCATCGTCTACGCGAACTTCGTGACCACGGTCTCGCCCCACTACGCGTGGGAGGCGAGGTACAGCGATCAAGGCATGGGGCTCAATCACACGCTCTCTCTTCACCAAGCCAAATTCGGCGGCGTCCTCAACGGGATCGACTACGACGTGTGGAACCCCGAGGTCGACCGCTTCATCCCGCAGCGCTACGGGGCGTCGACCCTGGAGAACAAATACGTGGACAAAGAAGCACTCCGTGATCGCCTCTTGCTCGAGCACACGTACGAGCCGCTCATCGCCTATGTGGGTCGGCTGGATCGCCAGAAAGGTGTCGAGCTCCTCCAGCACGCCTTGTTCTTCGCACGTGCGCGCGGTGCGCAATTCGTGGTGATGGGCAACTGCTGGGACCCCGGGGTCGACGGCGATTTCTGGCACCTCAAGCACTTCTTAAACGACGACCCGAGCTGCCATCTCGAGCTCGGCTACGACGACGACCTCGCACACCTCATCTACGCGGGTGCCGATATGGTGCTCATGCCGAGCTTGTTCGAGCCTTGCGGACTCCCCCAGATGATCGCTGCACGGTATGGCACCGTCCCGATCGTCCGGGCAACCGGCGGGCTGGTCGATTCGGTCTTCGACCGTGACTACTCCACGCGCCCTCCCGAGGATCGCAACGGATATACCTTCGACGGGGTAGACCCCCCTGCCGTCGAGTCGGCCCTACACCGGGCAATCGGCCTGTGGTACGGCTACCCAACCGAGTTCCGGCGCCTGATGCTCAACGGCATCTCCCAGGACCACTCCTGGGCCGAACCGGCCCAGCACTACCTCGACATCTACGAGTACATCCGCCACAAATGACGACTCCTTCGAACTGCATCGCTGCTCGGTCCAAGCGCTCGCCCATGAGGGACGCTTGCTGCAGATGACCGGGCCAGGAGGCCTGCCCCGCCTCCCTGAACAGATCGACGGGCTCCCCAACATCTGCGGATCCGATCCCCTTGTCAGCGAAGCCCTTCGGAATGCCCGCGAGGAGCCTGCCGAGACGGGCTTTGGGGGGATCGACAGCAGCTTCGGGATCGCTCTGCACATGCACCAGCCACTCATCCCTGCAGGGGGACCGGAGCTCCGCACAGCAGCGCTCATCAGCAACCTGGAGTGGATGCTGGCCAACCCTCACATCGCAGACAACCACAACGCAGCAGTCTTCCTGTCGTGCTACAAGCGTATGGGGGTGTTCATCCCGCAGCTGCTCGACGAGGGCACCCAGCCCCGGGTCATGCTCGACTACTCGGGGACGCTGCTGTATGGGCTGCGCCAGATGGGGGCGGGTGACGTCCTCGACGCACTCGCGCGGATTACCACCGACGAGCGCGACCGGCGAGCAGTGGAGTGGCTGGGCTGCGCCTGGGGACATCCCGTCGCTCCATCCACCCCGGTCCAGGATTACCGGCTGCACGTCCGCGCCTGGCAGCACCACTTCGCCGCGCTCTTCGGGCTCGAGGCACTCGGTCGAGTGGGGGGCTTCTCCCCCGCGGAGATGGCGCTGCCGAACCACCCCGACGTCGCCTATGCCTTCGTGAAGACCCTGACCGACTGCGGCTATCACTACGTGGTGGTCCAGGAGGACACCGTCGAGGAGCCTGACGGGAGCCGGCTGCGCCAGCCGCACCTCCCGCATCTCCTCGCCTGCTCGAGCTCAAGCGGCGAGACGGCGAGCATCGTTGCGATCGTCAAGACCCAGGGAAGCGATGCCAAGCTCGTGGGACAGATGCAGCCCTACTTCGAGGCGAAGGGTCTTTCGCCCCAGGCGCTTGGTACCCACCGTGTACCACCGCTGGTCTTCCAGATCGCCGACGGGGAGAACGGTGGGGTGATGATGAACGAGTTCCCACCGAAGTACTTCGAAGTCGTCCGGGAATGCTCAGGATCCCCGACGCCGATGCTGAACATCGGTGAGTACCTCCAGCGCCTCTGGTCCCTGGGCGTCGCACCAGAGGACCTCCCTTGGGTCCAACCGCGCTTGCAGGCACGCATCTGGAGCGCCATGGATCCCGGCGAGGGGCCGAGCCGGCTCGCCGAGGTGATCGAAGGGCTGCGGCGCCAGGATCCTCGCTTCCATATGGAGGGAGGGAGCTGGACCAACGACGTGTCCTGGGTCCGGGGCTACGAAGCGGTACTGGCTCCCATGGAGACAGCGAGCGCCCTGTTCCACGAACGGGTGACCCGCCGCGACATCCCTCCCGAGGACCCCCGTTACCGCAGGGCGCTCTTCTCCCTCCTCGTGGCGGAGACGAGCTGCTACCGCTACTGGGGCGAGGGGCGTTGGACCGACTACGGAAAAGAGGTCGCACGGCGTGCGATCGAGGCAGTGGCAGCCCTCGATGGAAGCTGACCGGTTCGTCGCGGTGGCTGGCCACCGACGACCCGTCACAGCCGACGTGGATCAGGGATCCGGCATCGCCAACGCGAAGACGATCGAGCGGATCTCGGCGATAGCGAGGTCCAGCTGCTCGACCATCTCGGCGATTAGGCCGGTCATCTCCGAGTCGTGCAGGCGGGATCTGAGCGAGTGCATTGCCAAGCTCGTCGCAAAGAGGTGCTGGATCACCCGGTCCTGAAGATCACGACCGATCCGCTCCCGCTCCTCGACGAGGCACAGGTCGTGGTCGCTGCGAATGCCGGCGACCTCGGGCCTCGGGGGCTCGCTGAGATCGCGCAGCGTCGCGACCACCAGTGCGCCCTGGGGACCGTAGAGGGGGCCGAGGCCGACCTCGAGCGGAAATTCGGTGCCGTCGCTTCTCCGACCCTGTAGGCCCATGTCCGCGCCAAGGACCCTCGGCCGGAGCTCGGCCCAGTAGCGCTGGCGAAGCGCCCGGTAGAACGTATGGAGCCGTGGGGGGAGGAGCTGCTCTGCCAATCCCCCCAACAGCTCGGTCCGCTCGTAACCGAACAGCGCTTCGACCTGGCGGTTCGCCAGCAGAATTCGCCCGCCCTCGTCGATCAGGACGATGCCGTCGGGGACGGCATCGAGCACTTGCCAGAGCAGCTCGCCATCCAGGCCTTCTGCACCCAGCGCACGCCAGCGTGGGCGGACGCCGAGGTCATGCACCGGATTCGTGCAGGTGCACCATCGCGATCTTCGGTGCTCCTGCATCCACGGTCGACAACGCCGACACTGATGACCGCGCCATGCCCTCAACCTAAGCACACGAAGCGAAGCGAGGGAACCCCCATATCTTCAGCGGCTCACCGTGAGGTCCCTTTCGAATTCGCCCCTCAATCAGGGGGATGATCGGGAGGCGCGTCCTCCAACAGCCCCCGGCGGCGGGCGACGGCGAGCGCTTCGATCTGGCTGTGCACGCCGAGCTTGTTATAGAGGTCCTTCATGTACCCGCGGTAGGTGTTCACGGTGATGCCCAGACGCTTGGCGGCGGTCTGTACATCGATCCCCCTCGCCAGCAGGTCCAGGATCTGATACTCACGTCCCGTCAACAACCCACCGGCCCTGCGCCCCGGAGTGGCTCCCTGGTCGGCCTGGGCTCCGCAGGCCGAGAGGAACATCGCTCGATCGACGGCAAAGGTGTGGGCCCGCAGCGCGGGGATCATGTCCACGACCACCCCGAGGCTCGTGGCCTTCTCCAAGAACGCCGACGCTCCCGCGTCCGCTGCTGCCAGCATCAACGACAGGCTGGGCCGTTGACCGGTCAGGATGAGCACCCGGATCTCCGGATGGCGCTCACGCAGCAGCCGGGTGCCAGTGATCCCGTCGTCGTGCCCGAGCGTGACGTCCATCACGGCGACGTCGGGCGACTCCTTGTCGGCGAGCACGAGGGCTCTTTCGAGGTCAACGGCCGTCCCGATGCACGACAGCTGCACGGTCGTGTCGATCGCCAATGCGAGCGCCTCGGCGAAGACCGCGTGATCGTCGACCACGAGGACCCGCAACACGTCCTCAGGGGTCATGGCATCCTCACCGGCCCGCGCTGGGGTCCCGAGCACCGCCCGAGGGCCGATTGAACCTGCGGACGTGAACGATCTGTGACAAGACTGTACTCACTATTCCCACAATGGCCCCGAAGCACTCGGGTGGGGCTGCCCGAACGATAACTCGAAAGGAGCACAGTGGCCGGGCTCGGAGCCCGCCTCGACCCCTTCCGGGAGCCGAACCCGGAGCGAGGCAACGACGTCGTGGCGTTCGGGGCATCGATCGGTAGCCCTGCCGTTCGGCGCGCCCTTTGCGAGACCGGCGCCCACGCGAGCCGGTCTCGAGCGAGGACCCCGCACCCCACGTCGTGGAACCACTGATCAGCACATCGGGGGTGCACGCCACGGACGACGGACTCCCCGCCAGCGTCCAGACGCCAGTGGTGCACTTCGAAGGCCCGACCCCTCCGGTAACGGGCCGTCACCAGCGCTCGAGCGACCGATCGACACCCTCC
>JAJPJV010000046.1 GCA_021324045.1 Actinomycetota bacterium
CCCTCGCGGACGTTCACGACCAGGGCGTCTGCCCAGACGAAGCGGGAGGGGCCTTGGTCGAGCGGCCGGTTGCGAAACGACTCGACGACGTCGTCGAGCTCTTTGGCTATCTCTAAGACCTAAGACTTCGACAGCCTCGTGGTCCCCACAGCTTCAGCGAGGCGCTCGAGGCGCCGCAACGAGACGCCAAGCAGGTAGCAGCTGGCCACCACCGTGGTGAGGGCCTCTTCGGCCCGCCTGCGGCGCTCGAGCAGCCAGTTAGGGAAGTAGCTCCTTTCCCTGGGCTTTGGGATCCGAAGCCCGAGACTGCCCGCCCTCGGGTCCCAGGGGCGCTCCCGGTAGCCGTTGCGGCGGTTCACCCGCTCCGGCGAGACCTCCCCATACGGTGCTCCGCAGCGCCCATCGGCCTCCGCGGACATCAGGGCGTTCGCGAAGGTCTCCCCCAGGCTAGGCCACGTCGGGGCTCGCCGTGGCCAGATGCTCGCGGACGGCCTCCACAAGGTCCATACTCCTGACGACGGCCACTTTCGTGCCTCCTTTCGATCGGTTGCGCCTTTTCGAAAGGATCACGCAGTGGCCGTCACCAGCGGTGGATCCCGAAACCGGCCCCCTCGCAGGCCGTCACCACCAGAGCGTCGGCGTTCACCCTCTCCAGGGCCCCACCTTCCGCTGAGGTGGGGGACCCGTACACCACGTCCGTGGACGTGTACCTCGGTGAAGAGCGGACCGATCGCCGAACGGAACAGCCCGAGGGATCAGTCCTGAGTGCACTTCGGAGCTTGCAGCCGATAGGCGGCGGTCTGCTACCGAAGGTGGTCGTAGACGGTCCACATGACAGAGAAGACGGTCCACATGACAGAGAAGGAGGTGCCGTGCAGCCACGACACGAGGCACGAACCCAAGCCATGACGAAGCACTCGGAAAGGCGCCCAGGTCCCCCGCCGCCGGGGACGATCTTGGGATCATGGGCCGCATGACATGGTCCACAACCGACACGGTGGCGACGATTGCGGCTGTAGCCCAGGTATCCGCCGCGGTCTTCACGGGGGTCATGGCTCGCCGAACGCACGGCCTTGCCACCGAAACGAGGCATATGGCCGAGGAGACAAAGAGGGCGGCAAATGCTGCCGAGACCCAGGCGAGAGCAACGGAGGCGCTGGTCGCCGAGGCGCAGCTCGACCGGGAGGCATCCTGGAGCCCGCACCTCACCCGGAACGTCATCACGAGCACGATCAACACGTCGGGGACGCCGGGGAGCCCGCTCGGCTACAGCGAGAAGGTCGTACTGACCAACGTTGGACGGGGCCAGGCCGTCACGTGCGCCTACGTGTCACGGCGTACGACTGACAACTACTGGTGCTGGCTGCGCCATCCTGGTTTGGCCGGCGGCGAGTCGGCGGGGGAATTGTCAGCATCGCCGGGACAGGGGGACCCGCCGTGGGAACTGCTGGCGCCATCGTTGCACGATCCGGACCAGACGGCACGTCTGGAGGGAGCGCTCTTCTGCGAGGACGTGTTCGGGAACCGCATCCGCTTCCCGATCGGCAGGCGGGGCCGGGACATCTCCCGTCCGGACGACGCGAGCCGTCCGGAATGGGCTACCTCGCCGGTGATATGGAGGTGAGGTTTGTACCGAACGTCGCCCACCACGGATCGGTGCCATATTGTGATCCGGGATGGTGTGCAGGGTGCGGACTCGCCGCAATATCGCCCTCCGTCCCGCGCCTTGGGTCTAGAGCAACGCCAGAAGATGGGGGTGAGACCGCGAGCTCCCGCTGGAAGTTCTGGTCGTTCGCCGCGAGCGATCAGACGCACACTTCGAGGGGGCGACGTTCGACGGCCACGTGCACATCGGCGACTCGGTTGTAGAGCCACCTCGGCCATGCGTTGCGGATAGCTGTGAATCGCCGAATCCCGGCTACTTGTAAGCGATCCCAGCGGTGGCCGGACCCGCCAAGGGGAGCATCTCGATCTTTTCGAAGCCGACCTCGCGACACCATCTGGAGAAGTCGGCACCAGTGAAGTCGAAGGCATCGCCGAACTCGATGAGCATGTTGAGCGACATCATCAGGCCGAAAATGTTCTGGCGCCGGGCGTCATCGATAATGTTCTCGATGACCACGAACGCCCCGCCCGGCGGTAGGGCATCGTAGGCCGCCTTGATGAGGTACATTTTCTTCTCGAGGTTCCAGTCGTGGAGGATCATGCCCATGGTGATCAGGTCCGCGTGCGGGAGCGGGTCGGCGAAGAAGTCCCCTGAGACGACCTCGACGCGGTCGGCGAGCTGAGCGGCCTCGATCGCCTTTCGGGCGATCGGTTCGACGACGGGGAGATCGAAGCTGGTGCAGCGCAAATGGGGGTGATGGCGGGCGACGATGATTGATAGCTGCCCTGTCGCTCCCCCCACGTCGCACAGGCTCTGGTAGCGAGAGAAGTCGAACTTTCGGGCAAAAGCCTCGAAGTTGAGCAGGCTGATGCCCTCCATTGCATGCATGAACTGCTCAAGGCGGCCGGGATCGGCATAAAGCTCCTCAAACAATGCCTTGCCGCTGTGCTTGATCTCGTTCTGCGGCCTGCCAGTGCGCAGTGCCTCGGTCAGATCCCCCCAGAAACGGAACAGGCGGGCGTTGAACATCTCCAGGATCCCGCCGATGTAACGGGAACTGTTCCTGTCCAAAAAAACTGCAGTCTCGGCCGTATTGCGGTAGCGGGCCTTCTCGCCATCACCTTCACGATCGAGGAGGCCAAGGGCGACGAGCCCGTCGAGAAAGTCCCAGATCCCCCTCGGATGCAGTCCGAGGGCTGAGCCGATCTCCCCTCCCGTCGCCGAACCGTCTCCGAGGTATGTGAACAGCCCCAGCTCTACGGCCGACAGCAACGTCTTGGCGGGCCAGAAGCCGCTCCCGATCTGCATGATGTGAGATGGGTCAAGGTCCATGAGTCCCCCTTTGCCATCCTGTCAAGGATCACCATACCTGGTCCGTCGGATCTTCGTCGACGATACGAAATAGGTGCGACAGTCTGCTGAATCACGTACCGAGGGCAGCCGGTGTGGACGAGCTGCGTCACAGGGCTGACGAGGTGCGCACAGCCCTTCGTGGCGCAAGGTATCCAAGGGGTGTTTCAATGACCGAAGGGGACGTGGCAAGCTCGTCGGAAGTTTGCGATCGAGAACCTGCGGATGGCCAAGCTCGTGTCGTGACCAGGCAGGGTCCACCAACGTGAAGACCTCCCGAAGTAGGTCCCGCAGCAGCGGGCTCCCGCCAGCGGGGTGGCGAGCAATCGCAGTCGATAGCCGTTGCTGCGATTGCTCGAGCAGGATCACGTCAAGATGGCGCGGAGGTGGTCGGTGAACTCACCGGTTTCGAGCGCGGCGAGCAGCTCGGAGAGGTCAAACTTAGCCTCGATCCACCGCGTAGCCATAGGCTGATCGGGGTCGTGCATCCACCAAAAAGGCCCCCTCAGCTGGGAGAATAGCTGTGTTCTACGCAGCGTTTCCCACCAGC
>JAJPJV010000002.1 GCA_021324045.1 Actinomycetota bacterium
CGCGCCGGCGCGGGCCATCCCCATCTGAAGGTTCCGGACGATCGTCTCAGCCGAGACGAGGAACTCGTCCATGAGGATGTACCAGGGTCCCACCGAAAGACGTCCGGCCGTCGCCAGCGTGCGAATTCGGTCTTCGGCGTCGGGACGGATCTCGAGATAGTCGTCGATGAGTGCCATCTGGCCGTCGCAGAGAAAGGTCCGGAAGGACGGGTCGGATTCGAGGAGCGCGAGCAGCGCGTCCATCGTCGTGACCAGGTCGAGACGGAATTCCTGGAAGGGCTTGTACCACTCGCGATCCCAATGGGTATGGGCGACGACGGCGACCCGCCGCGTCCCGCCCTCCGCGCTCGGCGTGGAGGGCTCGCTGGGAGGCCCTGGCGGGACTTGGGGCTCACCGAGGTGCTCTGGTTGCCGAGCTGGCGGGGTTCGCTCGTTCATCTCCCAACCATGCCACGCGGATCGTTCCCGCCGGATCCGGTTCTCGAGTGCTGCTCGCCAGTGGTCCGTCGGGGCCCGCTCGAACGAGGCGGTTGGGGTACCGTGGCCCTATGCGGATCGCGTTCGGCACCGACGAGCGGACGGCGGTCACCGAAGCCGTCATCGAGGAGCTGCGATCCGCGGGGCACGAGGTTGAGGTGCTTGCCGACGGCGAAGCGTGGCCCCACGTGGGGCACGCCGTCGGCGCAGCGGTTGCCAACGGCGAGGCAACGTTCGGCGTGGTGTGCTGCACCACGGGTACCGGCGTGTCGATCGCGGCGAACAAGGTCCCAGGAGTGCGGGCCGCGCTCTGCACCGATGCGGCGACCGCCGAGGGTGCACGGCGTTGGAACGATGCGAACGTCCTGGCGTTCGGGCTCAGGTTGACGACCGAGGCCGTGGCGAAGGAGATGGTCCGTGCGTTCCTCGGGACGACGCCTGATCCCGGGGAGCAGCCCCTCGTTGCTGCGGTGGAGCTGGTGACGCGACCAGCGAACGGCGATGGTGCCTGAAGCGCTGGGACCCGTTGTTCGCCCTCCGACGCTCGACGAGGAGCGTCGCCTTTGGCGGGCTGGATTCGACCTGGTGGCCGGGGTCGACGAGGTCGGGCGGGGGGCGTGGGCAGGACCGGTCAGCGTCGGAGTGGCCGTTGTTCCGACCCGGACCTCCAAGCGCTCGGTCCCAAGAGAGCTTCGAGATTCCAAGCTGGTGTCCGAGCGGCGAAGGGAATCGATGTTCGACGAGATCGCGGCGTGGTGCGCGAACTGGGCGGTCGGGCACGCCACCGCTGGCGAATGCGATCGCCTCGGCATGACTGCAGCTCTGCAGCTCGCCGCAGCCCGCGCGCTCGCCGCCCTCAGGCTGTGCCCGGATGCAGTCCTGCTCGACGGACCCTTCGATTTCCTCCAGGCTGGGGTTCGCTCAAAGGCTCCCACAGACGAACCCCTCGTTGGTGCTCCGACAGTGATTCCCATCGTCGACGCCGACCGCAGGTGTGCATCGGTGGCCGCGGCGTCGATCCTCGCCAAGGTGGTTCGTGACCGGATCATGCGCGACGAGGCGGAGCACTTCCCGCAGTATCACTTCGAACGCAACAAGGGTTATCCCTCGTGGGCGCATCGAACGGCGTTGGCGGGGTACGGTTTGTCGGCGATCCACCGCCGATCGTGGGTGTTCGTCGACGGCATCCCGTGGCATGCACCGGGCGCCAGGTCCATCACAGGACCGAACAGGTCAGTCTGAGTCGTCAACCGCTGCGAGCAGCGGTCACGCATTCCGCATTTCCCCGGTGTTGACCAGCGAAGGGAGCTGACGATGACGCTGAGCGGACCGCGTGGGATGGGTTTGGCGAGCGCGCAGAAGCGGAGGACCTTCCCTGACCGCCCCGTGGTGCCGTGTCTCCGAGCTGATGAGGATACGAGCGTGACATCGTGCTGACGACGCTCGACGAGATCCAGGGCGCATCCCCGCACATGCGCGCGCACACGGATGCGGCGGAGGTGCACGAGCGGTTTTCGCAGCGTCTGACGCTTGTCCCGCTGGCGTCAACGACGTTGCCAGGCTCCGAGTTGACGAAGCCAGACGATTTCCTGAGGAAGGTACCGACCAGCAGGCACGAGCCGGTCTCTCTCGTTTTTATTTCCCCCTTTTTTCTGTAAAGCCCGATCGACACAGCTCGATCGGGCTTTATCCGGTCGAGCTGCCTTGGGACGAGACCGAATCGCTGACGGTCATCCATCGGTGCCGCATTGGACGGTCGGTCACCCTGGGGTCCAACGAGCCCCAGGGATCGGCGAGCCTCGCTGCACCTAGACTTTGCTCGAGATGGCGTACCTCTTGGCGCTGGGGGCAGCGTTTGCCAACGCCCTCACGAGCATCTTGCAGCGCATGGGTGTGGAGACGGCACCGGCGGCTGCACGCTTGCGATTGCGCCTTCTCGCCCATGCCGCCCGGAACAGCGCCTGGTTGGCGGGTTCGGTGGTGATGGTGCTGTCCTTCGTGCTGCAGGCGATTGCCCTGCATCTCGGGCGTCTGAGCGAGGTACAGCCCATCCTCACGAGCGAGCTCCTGTTCCTGGTGCTCCTGCTCGGTACGTGGCTCGGCTATCGCGTCGGGATCCGCGAGTGGCTCGGTGCCGCCGCTGCAGGTGCGGGGCTCGCCGGCTTCCTGGTCTTCGCCAACCCCGGTGGTGGAGACGTCGTCCCGACTCCGACCGGGTGGATCGAGGTTGGCACGGCATGTGGCGCGGTGGTAGGGCTCGCGGTCCTTTTGGCGCTCCGGGGCCCCGGTTGGTGGCGTGCAGGGATGTTCGGGCTCGGTGCCGCCGTCGGATTCGCCTTCACCGCGTCGTTGACGAAGGTCGTCTCTGGCTATGCCGCGCACGACTGGGATTCGGTTCCCCACCACTGGGAGACCTACGGGCTCGCCGTATGTGGGCTGGTCTCCTTCTTTCTCGCCCAGAACGCCTTCCATGCAGGCCCGATCGCAGCATCGCAGTCGAGCCTCGTGCTGGTCGATCCGTTGGCGAGCATGCTCATCGGGATCGGGCTCTTCGGCGACCAGTTGCGAACATCGGGAGCCTGGGGACCGTTGGAGGCCGTCTCGCTCCTCGTGCTCTTCGCCGGTGCGCTCTCGCTGTGTCGCTCACCGCTCGTCCGCGGGGTCAAGGGGGAAGACGGGGCCGCCAGTGAGCTCCTCTCCGAACGTGCCCGGCACGGTCTCGGAGACCCGGTCACTGCGGAGCCCGCGCCATGTTCACCGCTGCCGAACGCCTGAATACCCCTGACCGCTCCCGGGGCATTGCCCGGCAGCCCAGGAGTCCCTCGACGCGCCGTGCCGGGCATCGGAGCGATCGATCGTCGGACCGCTCGTGACCGGGCATCAAGAAACCCCTGTACAGGACGGTCCAGGTAGGGTGAGTGACATGGCTGATGCCGAAGCGCTCGGTGCTGCGACCGGCACGGACGTGCGAGACCCCGATCGCCGTGGCATTGGGTCCCTTGGACCCAATGCGTGGTTCGTCGAGGACATGTACGAACGGTTCGTCGTCGATCCGGGCTTGGTGACCGAGGGATGGCGAGAGCTGTTCGCCGATGCCCTTGGCGAGGAGCGCCCCGGTCGTTCTCCAGTTCGCTCACCGTCTCCAGCGCTTGGGTCCCCGTCAGCGCCTCGGCCGGCACCAGAGCGACCGCCGGGATCGGCGGAGCCTGCCCGGGCGCCATCCGAGGGCGGCGCGAGCGCCAGCGAAGGGGCCGTCCCGTTGCGAGGGGCCGCTGCCCGCATCGCGACGAACATGACGGCCAGCCTGAGCATCCCCACGGCGACCAGCGTTCGTCATGTTCCGGCAAGGCTGCTCGAGGTCAACAGACAGATCCTCAACAACCAGCTCGCCCGCACGACTGGCGGCAAGGTCAGCTACACGCACCTCATCGGGTATGCCGTCGTGCGCGCCGTGCGCGAAGTGCCCGCGCTCAACACCAGTTTCGTGGAGGACGTCGACGGCGCTGGCACTCCTGGAGCGTTGCGCCATGACCATGTCGGCCTCGGACTCGCGGTCGACGTGGTGCGCGACGACGGCACTCGAACGCTCCTCGTCCCGTGCATCAAGAACGCGGACACGCTCGACTTTCGTTCGTTCGTCCGTGCATACGACGACTTGATCCAAAAGGTCCATACCAACCGCGCGACACCTGACGACTTCACGGGAACGACCCTCACGCTGACCAATCCCGGCACGATCGGAACGGTCCAGTCCGTGCCGCGGCTCATGCCGGGACAGGGTGCGATCATCGGTGTCGGCGCGCTTGGCTATCCAGCCGGCTTCGAGGCCACCGACCCCCGCGTCATCGCGGAGCTGGGGATCGGAAAGGTCGTGACGTTGACGTCGACCTATGACCACCGGATCATCCAAGGCGCGGAATCCGGCTTGTTCCTCGGAACGGTCGCCCGGTATCTCATGGGCGAGGACGACTTCTACGCCGAAGTGTTCGAGTCGATGAACGTGCCTTACGAAGCGGTGCGCTGGCACGCGGACACCAATGCCATCGACGACGACGGCGTCGAACGAGAGCGGAGGCGCAAGCAGGTTCGTGTCCAGACGCTCATCAACATGTACCGAGTTCGCGGGCACCTCAACGCCCATCTCGATCCTCTCGCTGCCCAGCCGCCACACATCCATCCAGAGCTGGACCCCGCAACCTATGGGCTGACCATCTGGGATCTTCCTCGCCCCTTCTACGCCGATGGGCTTGCGGGGCGTGAGATCGCGACGTTGGACGAGATCTTGCATCTGCTGCGCGATGCCTATTGCCGGACCCTGGGCATCGAGTACATGCACATCCAGGATCCCGAGCAGAAGCGCTGGATCCAAAGCCATGTCGAAGGAGTTTCTGCTTCCCTGAGCGCGGAGGAGCAACGGCATATCCTCGAGCGCCTCAATGCTGCCGAGGCATTCGAGCGCTTCTTGCACACTCGTTACGTGGGCCAGAAGCGCTTCGGCCTCGAAGGTGCCGAGTCCACCATCGTCGTGCTCGACACGCTGCTCGACGAGGCGGCCGCCGCCGGTGTCACTGAAGCGGTCATGGGCATGGCCCATCGAGGGCGACTGAACGTCTTGGCCAACATCGTTGGGAAGTCCTATCGAGAGATCTTCGAGGAGTTCGAGGGCAATCTCGATCCGGACTCGGTTCAGGGGTCTGGTGACGTCAAGTACCACAAGGGAGCATCCGGCAAGTTCACCGGTCGTTCGGGCCGCGTCCTGCCGATCACCCTGGCGTCGAACCCCTCGCATCTCGAGGCGGTGGACCCGGTCGTCGAAGGGATGGCTCGGGCCAAGCAGGACCGATTGCTCCCTCCGACCGACGGCACGCGTGCGCAGCTCGATCGTCAGGGCCCGGTGGACTTCCCGATCCTGCCGGTATTGGTGCATGGGGACGCAGCGTTCGCTGGTCAGGGAGTCGTCGCCGAGACGCTCAACCTCTCCGGGCTCTCGGGGTACCGGACCGGTGGCACCGTGCACATCGTGATCAACAACCAACTGGGGTTCACGACGGCGCCCGAGGCGGCGCGTACGTCGATCTATCCCACCGATGTGGCCAAGATGATCCAGGCCCCGATCTTCCACGTCAATGGGGACGACCCCGAGGCGTGCGTTCGAGCTGCCCGTCTGGCCTTCGGCTTCCGCCAGCGTTTCCACCGGGACGTGGTTATCGACCTCGTGTGCTACCGATTGCACGGCCACAACGAAGGGGACGACCCCAGCTTCACCCAGCCGCTGATGTACAAGCGGATCGAAGAGCGGCCTTCGGTCAGGACGTCCTACACCGAGACCCTCGTACGGCGCGGGGACATCACTGCCGAAGAGGCTCAGCAGGCGCTCGACGATTTCAACGCACGGCTCCAACGTTCGCTCGACGAGGTTCGAGCCGAGCCCCCGCCACCACCGCCTCGGCTCCCGGTACCCGAGCCACCCGAGCCCACGGTGCCGATGACCGGTGTCGACGCATCCACGCTCCACAGCGTGGCGCAGGTACTGCGGACGGTTCCTCCTGGCTTCACGTTGCATCCCAAGTTCGAGCGCCAATTCGCTCAGCGGGATCAGATGATCGCCAGGGGAGAAGTCGATTGGGCATTGGCCGAGGCCTTGGCAATGGGCTCGCTCCTCGTGGAAGGGATCGACGTGCGTCTCACCGGCCAGGACACTCGGCGAGGAACGTTCAGTCAACGCCATGCAGTCCTCGTCGACTACGCGACCGGAGCCGAGTACGTGCCGTTGGCCCACACCGCCGAGCTCATCGGCGGGACACGCAAGCACGGTCACTTCACGGTTCGAGACTCGCTCCTGTCGGAGTACGCGGCGCTCGGCTTCGAATATGGCTACTCGGTGGAAGCCCCGGATGCACTCGTCGCATGGGAGGCGCAATTCGGCGATTTCGTGAACGGCGCGAGCATCATTATCGACAACTTCCTGGTGGCGGCCGAGGACAAGTGGGGTCAGGAGTCGAGTCTGGTGCTGCTCTTACCCCATGGCTACGAGGGCCAAGGGCCAGAGCACTCCTCCGCCCGCGTCGAGCGGTTCCTCACGCTCTCTGCTCGCAACAACCTACGCGTGACCGTTCCTTCGACGGCTGCTCAGTACTTCCATCTCCTGCGTTCCCAGGCACTTGCAGAGCGCAAGATCCCCCTGATCGTCCTGACGCCCAAGTCGTTGCTGCGATCGCAGTCGACGCGGTCGCCTATCGCGGATCTGGTCTCGGGGAGCTTCCAGAAGGTCCTCGACGACCCAGCGATCGAGGATCCCGCTGGCATCGAGCGGGTGATCCTGGCGAGCGGCAAGGTGGCTCACGAGGCGATGCAGCGTCGGAACGAGCTTGCCAAAGATGGCATCGCGACGGTCCAGTCCGCGATCGTGCGTGTCGAACAGCTCTATCCGTGGCCCGGGTCCTTGATCGAAGGGGTGCTCGAGCGCTACAAGAACGCCAGCGAGGTGCTCTGGTTGCAAGAGGAGCCGGAGAACATGGGTGCATGGCCTTTCGTTCACGAGCGGTTGCACCGTGTCGTGCGGGATCGCTATCGCTTGACGCACGTGAGTCGAGCCGAATCTGCCAGCCCGGCGACCGGGAGCACCGCGCTTCACCAGCTCGAGCAGGCGGAGCTGTTGCGGCGGGCGATCGGCTGACGATCGAGCCGATCTCCTGCCTGGTTGCGATGCCCGAAGCCGCCACCGCCCGGAGGAGGGCCCATCGCCTGGTGGTGGTCGATGGCTCGAACCTGGCCACCGAGGGAAGGACGACCCCGAGCTTGGCCCAGCTGGACGACGCCGTCCGATCCTTTGCGGCCGAGCAGCCCGATGCGGAGATCATCGTCGTGGTGGATGCCTCCTTCGGCCATCGGATCGACCCGTCTGAGCGGGAGACGTTCGCACAAGCCGAGCTTCACGGGGAGCTGGTCTCACCACCGGCTGGAGCGATCGGTCGAGGGGATGCCTTCCTGCTGCGCATCGCAGAGCGCACGGGTGCAACCGTTCTCTCCAACGACTCTTTCCAGGAATTCCATCAGGAGCACCCCTGGCTCTTCGAAGATGGTCGGCTCGTCGGGGGAAAGCCAGTGCCTGGAGTCGGCTGGATCTTCACCCCGCGACTTCCCGTGAGGGCGACTCGAGGCCGACGACCTCGCGGGGCGGCGCTGCAGGAGCCGAGCGTCGAGCAAGCAGAAGGTGAGGAGGCCGGCCTCCAGCTCCCAGCTGCGATCAAAGCTGCCGAGGTTGCCAAGGCCGTCAAGCGTCGACAGACGCGCGCGGCGAAGCCGGCACCCGCGGCCAAGATGGCGAAGCCGGCCAAGGCGTCTGCCGCCAAAGCAACCGCACCGACTGCGGACGCGGGCCGCAGCGGAGCATCGGGTGGTGTCAGGACGGCTCGCGCCGCCAACGATCTGCACGTTCGAGAGGCGATCGCCGAAGCGGCAGCAGAGGTAGCCACCCAGGCCGTCGAACCTTCACAAATAGCGCCTCCGAGACGTCGGTTTCGCTCCCCACCGCCACCTGCGGTCAACGAGCCGCTGGCATTCCTGACCTTCGTTGCCGACCATCCGATCGGGAGCTTCGTCGAAGGTGAGGTCGTATCCTTCACCTCCCATGGAGCGATGGTCGACGTGGAGCTCCCTGATGGGGCGACGCTGCATTGTTATGTGCCGCTGACGGCGATGGCCGATCCGCCTCCTAACAAGGCGCGCGAAGTGCTTCGGCGAGGAGAGCACCGTCCCTTCGTGCTCGTCGCCCTCGACCCACAGAGACGAATGGCGGACCTTGCGCTGCCCGAACGGGCGCAAGCGCTTCTTCGAACGTGATCAGTGAGCAGATTCTGACCAGAACGGAGCGATCAAGGTGGAGGCGGGCATGGAGTCGTCGAGGACCGAACACGGTGTGGTCGAGCCAGCCGAGGTGCTTCCTCATCGTGAACCCTTCCTGTTCGTCAGCGAGGTGGTGTCGCTCGAGCCCGGCCAGTCTGCGGTTGGTCGCTGGCGCCTGGGCGGCGACGAGCCGTTCTTCGCCGGCCATTTTCCGGGCCGTCCCATGCTCCCGGGAGTGCTCATCGTCGAGGCGCTGGCACAGGTCGGCGGGATCGCGTTGCTTGCCGACCCTCGCTTTGCCGGCAAGCTGCCGCTCTTCGGCGGCATCGAACGAGCTCGGTTCCGGCGACAGGTGCTTCCGGGCGAGGTGCTCGAGCTCGAGGTGACCTTGGGGCGACTCTCCGCACGCGGCGGCACGGGCCATGGCCGGGCCCATGTCGAGGGCCGGACCGCATGTGAGGCGGACATGCTCTTTGTCTTCGTCGATCGTCACGCCTGAGGGATCGAGGCACCACGTGCGGGATCGTCGCCCGTTGACCGGTGTCCCGTAGGATGCCGATCGAGGAGCACGTCGTGCGGATCGCTACCTGGAACGTCAATTCGCTCAATGCACGCTTGCCCCGGGTCCTCGAATGGCTCGAGGAGCACCGGCCCGACGTGCTGTGCATGCAGGAGACCAAGCTCGCCGACGAGGCCTTCCCAAGCCTTGCATTCGCCCAGCTCGGGTACGAGGTGGTTCATCACGGGAACGGTCGGTGGAATGGCGTGGCGATCGCGAGCACCCTCGGCGCCGAGAATCCGACTCAAGGGTTCGGCTCCCTCGAAGACGACTACGGGTGCCGGATCGTGGCCGCAACCTGTGCAGGGATCCGGGTGCACTCGGTCTACGTGCCCAATGGGCGCAGCCTGGACAGCGAGCACTATCGCGCCAAGCTGGCGTGGCTGACGAGGCTCCGGACCTACTTGCTCGAACAATGCGACCCGACCCGAGACGTCGCGGTGTGTGGGGACTTCAATGTTGCTCCAGACGACCGTGATGTCTGGGACCCGGCAGCCTTTGTCGGGGCGACGCACGTCAGCGAGCCCGAGCGAGCAGCGCTTCGCAACCTCCTGGACTGGGGACTCGAAGACGTTTTCCGCCGGCACCATGGTGAAGGCGGGATCTTCTCGTGGTGGGACTACCGCGCCGGTGATTTCCACCAGGGCAGGGGCATGCGAATCGACCTGGTGCTGGTCACAAAGAGCCTGGCGGAGCGATCGGTCAGCGCCGAGATCGATCGCAATGCCCGGAAGGGCAAGAAACCCTCGGATCACGCACCGGTCATCGTCGACTTCGAGGTCGCCGCAGCCGGCCAGCCTTGAGGATCTCGCGATCCTGAGTTGCTTCCTTTTGGGTCACGACTGTTCGGGGACCTGGCGAGGGCATTGGTAGCGGCAGAAGCCGCTGCCTGGGCACCGCGACGAGGCTGAAGGTCAGGTTCCGAAGCGCGTAGCGCTGCCCGAAGGGCGGCCAGGTGCTCGGCCGCAAGCTGCGGATCGGCAGGGGCACGCGCTGCCTCGAACTCGCTGACGGCTGCTTGGATGTCCTGGAGCCACCGGCAGGGAGCCGACCCTTGCTCCTCGCTCCATGAGCATGAGAGGTGGTCTCGTGCCCTGGTGAGCGCCACGTAAAGGAGACGGCGCTCTTCGGCGAGTGCCGCTGCCGTCCGGGCGGCGGCAATCGGCATCAACCCCTCCCGTAGGCCGACGACGAACACGATCGGCCACTCGAGGCCCTTCGCTCGATGGAAGGTCGCCAGCGCCACTCCGTCTTGCGGCGCTGGCTCGGGAGGCAGCGCCTCGCTTCCGCCGTGACCGTCGTCTGGGTCGCTGGCGACGGCGACGTCGCTCCCGGGTTCTCGTTCCTCGCCCACCCTGCACGAGGGGATACGCTCCCGTGCCAGGGCGTTCGCGATCCGTGCCAGTTGCGCGTTGGTCCTTGCCAGGACCGCGATGTCAGCCCAGTGCTGCCTCGCGCCCGTCCGGCGGATCTGCCGTGCGACCCAGTTTGCCTCGTCGTCGTCGCTGCCGTGAGCGGAGATGGTCGGCACCGTTCCCGATGACCGCGAGCTCTGCGGTTCGGGGAACCTGCTCGGCCCGAGGGCGCAGTTCGACATCGCCACGATTTCCGGGGAACTGCGGTGGTTGTCGTCGAGGCGGATCACTCGTGTCCCAGGGATCCGTTCGGGAAGCTCGTCGAGCAACGTCGGATCGGCGCCGTTCCATCCATAGATCGCCTGGTTGGGGTCTCCCACGACGAACACGTCGGGTCGTTCGTCGAGCATTCGGCGCAAGAGCCGGAACTGGGCGGGATTGAGGTCCTGGAACTCGTCCACGAACACGTGAGCGTGTCGCCAGCGGATGGCCTCGGCGAAGCGGGGATCTGATGCGAGGAGGTGTCCGCTGTCCACGAGAAGGTCGTCAAGGTCTGCGAGTTGTCGCCGCCGGCGTTCGGTCTCGTAGTCCCGGTAGCTCGCGGCGATCGCTTGGAGCGCTGGCTTCGGTCCGCGGCCGACCGCCACGGCTTGGTCCAGGTACGCCTCAGGTGGGAGTAGCCGAGCCTTTGCCCACCCGATCTCGGCGTCGAGCCGGAGCACAGCGGGCGAGGAGTGATCGTTGCCTGTGCCAAGGACCGAGGCCAGCAGCCTCCGCCGATCAATGATCCGAGGGAGCGGGTAGCCGTGGAGCGAGGCATGCTCGGCCAAAAGACCGAGTGCTGTGCGGTGCAAGGTCCCGGCGCAGACGTCTGCGACGCCGATTCGCCACAAGCGGGCCCGGAGCTCGCTGGCGGCCTTCCGGCTGAACGTACACACCAGGACGCGACGCCGGTCGGCGGTGCCGTCGGAGACCCGACGGGCGATTCGCAAGGTGAGGACACGGGTCTTCCCTGCACCGGCGGTCGCGAGGACGCAAATGGAGGGATCGGGCGCCATCACCGCCTCGAGCTGGGCTGCCGTGAGCCGATGTGCTCGGGCCGCTCCTCGGAAGATCACTCGTTCACCAGGCATCCTCGAACCGTAGCGGTCGGCTGTGACTTAGGGCGGTGGTTGGCTTGGGTATGGTGAGCCGCCAAGTCTCCGAACAGGGCGGTTTGTTGGATGCTTCGATCCCTCGCCAGCGGTCGGCTGCTCGGTCGGGTGACCGGGGACGAGCGGCCCGTCGTTCTGGCACTGCATGGCTGGGCTCGGGACCACCATGACTTCGACGCCGTGCTGGCGCCGTCCGGGGAGCCTCCACTGTGCGCGGTGGCCTTGGATCTGCCCGGGTTCGGCTCGGCGCCCCCTCCGCCTGAGCCCTGGGGATCCCCCGAGTACGCCCAGGCTGTGTCCGCGGTCTTCGACGACATGGCTGCACCGGTGGTCGTCGTGGGTCATTCCTTCGGGGGGAGGGTGGCGGTGCAGTTAGCGGCGAACTGGCCGGACATGGTGGCAGCGCTGGTCCTGACCGGCGTGCCGCTCTTCCACCCGTCGGGGCGCCCTGCGCGAGTGCGATGGCGCTACCGCGCCGTGCGCCGGCTGCATCGTGTCGGCTTGGTGAGCGATGAGCGCATCGAGCGTGCGGCACAGCGCCACGGATCGGCGGACTACCGGTCTGCACGGGGGGTGATGCGCCAGGTCCTGGTCCGTACCTTGAGCGAGACCTACGAAGGTGCACTCTCGGCGATCGGGTGCCCGACGATCCTCGTCTGGGGTGACGACGACGGCGTGGCGCCGCTCGCCATCGCCAACGAGGCCGCCGAGCATCTCCGTCGGGCCGAGCTCCGCTGCATTCCCGGGGCTGGACATCTCCTCCCAAGGACTGCCCCCGGAGCGCTGCGGCAGGCGGTGACCGATAGCCTCGCCTGGCGATGACCAGCGGGCTGGGCGTGTGGTGGACGGTCGGCGCCTGTGTGGTTGGGCTCGTCCCCGCTGGCGCCCGGTGGCTCCGCGTCGCCCAGCGCGAGCACTACCTCGCGGGCTCGTGCGTGCGCTTTGCGCTTCGCTGGTGGCTGCGTGTGCCTCCGAATGTCCCGCTCCTCGCCATCGCCACGACCGGGGTTGGCCTCGCGGTGCGGTGGCCACTCTGCGGGTTCGCGACCGTCCTGGCCGCCGGCTTCGTCGGCCCGTTGTTCCTCTCAGCGCGGGGGCGAACGTCGCGGCTCGTGTTGACCAGACGGCTGCGGTTGCTCGCGGCCGTTTGGGCGGTCCTCGAGGGCATCATCATCGTTGTGGGCTGGGCGAGCGGCATCCCGGCCGTGCTCGCTGCTGCAGGCCTGCTCATTGCCCCTGGCGTCGTCGACGTTGCCTGCGCGCTGACCGCCCCCATCGAGCGGCGGGTGCTCGATGCCTACGTGAAGCAGGCCTCCTCTCGCTTGCAGCGGGTGCATCCGACCGTCGTGGCGGTGACCGGTTCCTACGGCAAGACCTCGACGAAGAGCCATATCGCCCATCTGCTGACCGGCACCCTACGAGTGGTGGCGACCCCGGCCTCTTTCAACAACCGGGCCGGGCTCGCGCGTGCGATCAACGAGCACCTGGGGGAGGCGACCGAGGTCTTCGTCGCGGAGATGGGAACGTACGGGCCCGGCGAGATCGCGGAGCTTTGCCGCTGGTGCCCCCCCCAGGTGGCCGTGATCACCGCCATCGGCCCGGTCCACCTTGAACGCTTTCGCAGTATTGATGCCATCGTGGCGGCCAAGGCAGAGATCGCCGAGCCGGCATCGACGGTGATCCTCAACACCGACGACCCTCGCCTTGCGGCCGTCGCCGATCGGCTGGCAAGCGAACCGCGAGCCAAGCGAGTCCTGCGCTGCTCCGCCATCGAGACAACCGCCGATATCTGCGTCCGCCCGAAGAACGGGACCGTTGCGTTGTGGCAGCGAGGTGTCTGCCTGGCGGAGGGACTGCGTGCGTCGCCTGGTGCCCAGTTCACTAACCTGGCCTGTGCGGTCGCAGTGGCGCTCGAGCTCGGGGTGCCCAGCCAGGTGGTAGCAGCTCGCCTCGAGACGATCCCCGCCGTCGCGCACCGACTCGAGGCCGTCGTGGCGCCCTCGGGCGTTGTCGTGCTCGACGACACCTACAACGCCAATCCAGCAGGCACCAAGGCGGCTCTGCAAGCGTTGCATGCGATCCCCGGTGATGGCCGCCGAGCCGTGGTGACGCCGGGCATGGTGGAGCTCGGGCGTTGCCAGCGGACGGAGAACCAGTCCTTTGCGGCTGCGTGCTGTGCGGTGGCCACGGACCTGCTCATCGTGGGGTTCACGAACCGTCGTGCGCTGCTCGAGGGCGTCCGCCGCTCAAGCGCCGAGGGCGCTCGCAACGTCCGCTGCCTGACGGTCCGGACGCGCGAGGCGGCCGTTGCCTGGGTTCGATCGAACCTCAGCGCCGGAGACGCCGTCCTTTACGAGAACGACCTCCCCGACCACTACCCTTGAGCAGTCAGGTGCCGCCTCGGCACCATCGGTTCGGCACTCTGCCAGAGAACTCGAGGAGCATGCAGCGTGTCCCAGGTGGGTGTCATCTTCGGCGGTCCGTCTCCGGAGCATGACGTCAGCGTGCTGACGGGGCTCCAGGCTGCCCGTGAGCTCGCGGGCAGCCTTGGCCACACCGTCCGCGCCCTGTACTGGTCCAAATCGGGGGAGTGGTTCGAAGTGGATCCGGGTCTGGAAGCGAGGGACTTCTTGGACGCCGTTCCTTCCCACTCGATACCCCTTCGCCTTGTGTTAGGGACCGACGGCCGTGGGTTCTACCCGGCGTCTCGTCGCCTCCGAAGGGCGACCCCCCTCTCTCTTGATGCCGTTGTCGTCTGCTGTCACGGCGGACCTGGCGAGGACGGCACGCTGCAGGCCTCACTGGACCTCGTCGGCATGGCCTATACGGGGCCGAGCTTGGCAGGCGCCGGTCTCGGCATGGACAAGCTGGCCTTCCACGGGGTGATGACCGCTGCAGGGCTGCCGACGCTACCTCGGGTGCTCCTCGAGGAGCACACCAAGGAGGTTGGCTTCTCGGGACCCTTCATCGTCAAGCCACGCTTCGGCGGGTCCTCCATTGGGATCCAGGTGGTGGAAGACCTCGATACCGCCAGGATCGTGCGCAGGTCGAACGTCCATCTCGGGGCCGGAGCAGTGGTCGAGCCGTACCGGGGGGACCTCTTCGACCTGCAGATCGCCGTCCGCAACTGGCCCAGCCTCGAGCTCTCTGCGATCGAGCGTCCGCTGCGCACCGCACGAGCTGGCGGCGCTGCCGAGCCGGAGTTCCTGGGATACGCCGACAAGTACGTGGGCGGGGAGGGCATGGCGAGCGCTCCGCGTGAGCTTCCCGCGCGCATCTCCTCTTCCCTTGAACGCTCGATCCGAACCTTGGCCGAGGAGGTGGCGCGCCTGGTCGGGGTGCGCGGGATCGCCCGCATCGATTTTCTCAGTGACGGTGAGGACCTCTTGGTGAACGAGATCAACACCATTCCCGGCTCGTTGGCCCGCTACCTTTGGATCGACCCGCCAAGGTCGTTCGCCACGCTGCTGGCCGATCTGTTGGAGGAAGCTCGGCAGTCCCCGACCCACCGTTATGACGCAGCCGGCGCTGACGGGAGTGTGCTGCGCGGCGCGTCTTCGATCGCTGCCAAGCTCGCCTAACGGGAGGCTGCACGGGGCCACGGCCCTGAACGACTCCAAGTGCCCCCTGGGCGCCTCGCGGACTCAGGCCGAGAGATCCTGGTTGTGGTGGAGTTGGGCATCACTGGCGTTCGGGTGTGTGTCAGTTCGGCGGCTCAAGTCGGCGAAGAGTCGCTGGGTCGCTTCGGTGGGACTTCCGTCGGGATCGATCTCACGCACTCGGCGCTGACATTCGGACCACTCTCGTTGCAGCCACGTCCGATCGCCTGCCGCGGCAGCGACCTCCATCGCGGCGCGGCTCAGAGCTTCGCCATAGGGGTCGATGAGGCGCACGCGATCGACTGCCCATCGTGCAAGTTCGAGCAGCCCCACCTCGATGGCCAGCCGGGAAAGGCGACACGCCGCGTCCACCAATGTGGTCGCCAGGCGGACCTCATGGCCCTCAGGACGCCACCAACCGTATCCGGACAGCACCCCAGCGAGCGGCTCACCTTCGATCAAGGCGATCGCTGCCCGGTACAGCCCGATCTCGTGTTCGAGCGAGGGCGCTCGTCGCCCGGCAGCGACGAGCTGCATCGAACGAACGACGTCGACGGTGACCCGTTCGGAAAGTCGGTAGTGCCCCGACTTGGATGCTGGCGGCAAATAGAGCCGCCCGTCGCGATCGACGCCAAGGGTTCGTCGGGCCGCTCCAACCGTGTTAAAGAGCGTTTTCGCGGCAGCATCAGCGTCAGGAGACCCAAGCACCCGTGTGCGCATCCGATCGCCGGTGACCGGTTCGGGGTGGTGAAGTGCGAGGTACGCGACGACCTCGACCCCACGGCGGGCTCGTTTTGACGGGAATGGGCTGGTCAAGCCGTCGATGCGAGGGATCGCTGTCAGAAGGCGGACCTCGAGATCGCCTGGGGCGAGTTCGGCATCGATCTCAGGGTCACATCGATCATGAATTCGCCGCGGGTGAACGGTTGGCTGCGTATCGCCTGGACGAGAAGGCGAAGGGAGATCGAGGGGTGTGCTTCCAGGCCGACAGGAAGTGGGCGCGAGCGCCTCGGTGGCCGGAATGGGAGGGGATAGCGTCTCTGCAGTCGAGTCGTCGAGCCGGCTGTTCCCGAGAGAGCGTTGGGGACCCTCCTCGCGGCGATCCCGGCACATGGCCTGGGGACGCAGGGCGATCCCGAAGGGATGGATCGTGGCGCCCCTGCGATCGACGACGATCGTGAGGTCGGTCGGGCTCCGAAGCGACGTCGTCAGTGCGACGCAACACGCTTGTTGCGCCGCGGTGAGGTCTTCGCTGGGACCGAAGCACAGGACGGGAAGATCGGGAGCCGCGCCGCTTCGAGGGTCAGGGAGGGGGGAATACCCGCGACCTTCGAGTGCTCCTTCGCCTGGGGTGAGGATCAGGTCGGTGGTCGGCATGAGTTCGCGCGCCGCCATCGACATCGCGTCGATGAGCTCGTCCCGAAGCGGGCCGACGACCGCGATTGATGTGCCCGGGTCTGCCGCAACGAGCCAGCTTCCCGCGTCATTCTCACCGATCGGGAGCAGGACCGGGAAACGGGGAGTGGCGTCCGTGGCCTCTGGCGCGCAAAGGTCTGGTTGCTCTTGGGCGACGAGGTGCCAATGCAGACCATCGTCTCCGAGCTGCCATCCCGGTGGGGCCCAGTTGATCGCATCGGTGAAGACGAGGTCGAGGCCTTCTCGGCCCACGCACAGCAGCCGCGGCGTGGGGATGGATCTGCGATCGGCGGCGAGCGCATGACCGAGTTGCCGGTTCGCGGCGCCGACCCAATCGAGGGTCGGAAGGTTTTCCGAGCAGCCGGGCCGGTTCACGGCACCCGCCTGGGCCGGTCCACCTCGATCTGCCCCATGGCGGGTCGCCGTGGGTTCCCCGCGGATCGCTCGTCGACGCGCGCGGCGCTGGAGGTGGGCTCGCCGGGCGAGTGCAGCCGAACCGAGTGCGCCGAGCGCGAGTGCACAGAGCTCAGGTAGTGGATTCGGGGGACCTCCATTGGTGTCGCCCGAGGATGTTGTGACGTTGGCCTGCTGCCGGGCTCGCCTTGTGGGCGCAGGAACGTGGCGTCCGGACAAAGGCGCTCCCGGTGCCCTTCGCAGCATGCTGGAGCGCACAAGACGAGCAGTGGGTGGCATCGTCCGCACTCCGTCGGGCACCAGGTGCGGAGTGGCTTTCGTGCTCGGACCGCGGTGACTGGGCATGGCTGTCGAGACGACGGCACCGGCCGTCGTCGGAGATGTTCGACGAGCGTCGAGGCTCGACGACGCGGGACGAACCGGAGATCGTCGGGAAACAGAACCAGGGCGGTGGACGCCCTGAGAAGGGAAGGCCGCCATCGTTGTTGCGTTCATGTTCGCGGTCGATGTCTCGATCGCCGTCGTTAGGGTCACCGCAGGGGTGAGGACGAGGAGTCCGGCCGTCAGGCGTGCCGCGATTCGCTCCGAAAGCTTGGATCCTGGACTTGCCGTGATGTCTCGGCGGCGCATCCTGTGGATGGTTGAGCGAACGATCGGAGCGCAGCACTTGGCCCATGCGATCCAGGCCATGGCGGTGAGCGCATCGAACGCACCGTGGAGACCGGGAACGTCATGGAATGAGAATTGGCGGCTGGTGGTGGCGGCGATCGCGAGCGCCAGGACCGTGGGGACGGCGATCAAGAGCAATATCGCGCCGAAGAGCGTCATGAGCTCGTCTTGGTGCCGAGACGATGTCTGTAACTCGGTCACGAGTCGTCTCGAAGCCGAAGAGCGGTCGTGAAGTGCCCAGGACAGCGGACGCTGGCGGTGTTCGACCATCGAGCCCTCATGAAGCAGGGGAGCTCAGTGTCAGCAGGTAGGAGATGGTTCCTGGTGCCTGGGACAGGTCCACGAGCACAGCGGTGCAGGTCAGGTCGGTGGTGACGAGCGTCAAGGAGAGGTCGGAGCTTCCAGAGACCGATTTAGACTCGGAGGGGCACTCGAGGGAGAGCTCGAGCTCGCCTGTGCCGGACCACGTCACGGATGCTGAGATCGACCCGCTGACGTCGTTGTCGACAAGGTTGGCGGACACGTCCTCGGGGAACTCAAAGTACCCTGGATACGAGCGAATGTCCGGGACGCCCGGAGACGCCGAGCTGCTCGTGCCGTGCGCCTGAGAGCTGCTGGTCATGGCTGGGGCTGTGGAGGGGGGTGGCATTCGCGTCGGTGTGGAGGCAGCCGAGGGCGTTCCGGTTCGGTCCTCGGTCTGGCGGTTCTGGGTTGAGGCAGCGCCTGGTATGGGGTGAGACGAGGCGCTCGTTGTTGTCGAGGCAGACGGGTCGTTAAGTCCGAGCCTGGGCTTCGCGGGAACAGGCACGGATCGGGACTTGAACCCGCTCGTCGCCTCCCGCGGAGGCCGCGGTTGCGTCGAGATGGCAGCGATGAGCGCCATCAGCGCGAGCGAGACCGCCAGGATTGCCCACCAATGTGGCCGTGTCACATCGTGGCTTGGCTCGGGCTCGTGCAAATGGTGCGGGGTATCCATGGAGTGGCTACGCCGAAAGCTGGTGAGCAGCTCGTTGACGCCGAGCAGCAAGGCTCCGGCGGCTCCGACCGCTCATCCGAGCCAGCTCGGCGAGCGAGAATCCCAGAACGCGGTTTCCATAGAGCACGGCGGCGTCGGCAGGGTCGAGGCCATTGCCATTGAGCGCATCGATCGCCCGAGCCAGTGCGTCGAGATCAGTCGTTCCCCCACTCATACCCTGATGTAGACGTTCGTCCAAATCGGGGACCAACGTCAACTCCGGGTTCGCGCGTTCGCGCAACAGCTGCCGACGCATTCGACAGCGAATTGCTGAAAGAAGGTCCAAGATGGCGTAGGCGCGGTCTTCGCCGGCCCAGGCATTGATGACCTCCCAGGCGGTTGCAATGAGGTCAGCGAAGAACGCGCCTCCGTCAGTCCAGTCACCGCCTGAGCCCCAGGAAAGTCGTCGAGCGACGGTGACCAGACCTGGGAGGAGTGCCTGGAGCACGGCCCTGGGGATCAGCGGGTGTGCGGACTGTGATCGGAGCATGATGCGCAGGAGGTGCGCGGCTCGATCCCGAGCTTCGAATCCCACCGGATTTCGGAGTTGGTCGACGAGTGCTCCGAGGTCCCCGAGGCTGAGCGCTGCAACCTCGGGTTCGATGTTCGCGAGCGCGACGATGGCTTTACGTGCAGGAAGACTGTGGCTGATGGTGCGCCATTCCGTACTCAGCTGGTCGATTGGCCGGAGGGGAGATGCGGACATGCCCGAGATGCTGGGAACGCCAACTCCCTCTGGTCCTCCCACCTGTCCACGGCAGTACAGTGCTGCCATGGACATCGCCGAGTTCTACGACGCCGACGAGCGCCGCCGCGAGTCGGCTGAGATCGAGCTCGGAACCGAATGGCACGATGCGAAGGGCGTCCGCTACGAGCTCAACTGGGTCGAAGATACCGGTGAGCTCTACGTGATGCGTGAACCAGTAGCACCGGCCTGGGAAGGGCCATTCGGAGGCATCCACACCACGATCGGGGACCGGGCTCCGGTGACGGGGATGACCGTCGTGGTCGTCGGCCACATCAAGACTCGTGAGGAGCTCGAAGACGTCCTCAGCGGCTGGCAGAAGGCCATGGCCGAACCCGACAGTGCATCGTGGCTCGCCAACCGATTGCGGGAGCGTGGCGTCGCCGACCCCAGCATCGTTGGCCCGCCAGAGCCCTCGAGCAAGTAGGGGGGCCTGCGGGCGCGCCCGACTGGTCCTAGGGATGCACCGAGGGCGACGTCGTGGAGGGCACCGTCGTGGGACGACCCCCGGTGGCGCTTCCGGCGTTCGAGGTGCTCTGGGAGGTTCCACGTGGGACGGGCGGGAAGGTCGTCGGGGTCGACGGGAGGATCGGCTGGTTGCTCTGTGCCACTTGACACTGTTGCCGTAGGGCTTTTATCAGGTACCGCTCGTCGACTCGGCCGATCTCTTGAAGAGTCGTCATGAGGGCATTCCACTGACCGTTGTCAGAGGTCGCTTGGGCTGCCAGGGGCTCCGCAGCTTCAAGCTGGTTGTTGGCTTTTTGAAGATCGTTGCTCGCTTGGGTGCCGGTACTGTCCTGGGCCTCCCGGTAGAGCCGGAAGGAGGCGTCGACGTGAGCACAGGCTTGCCGAGCGAGGGAGACGCCGTCTTGTCCACAGCCAGCGAGGGTCAGCGCGACGGCCACCACCGCCACTGTCCCGAGCGCGGTGGTGGCTCGTCGGTTCATATCAGGTCAGCCAGCTTCCCGCGGACTCCAGGAGGAAGCGACTCACGGCCAGGCAGCGGTCGAAGACCTCGCAGAGGAGTTCTTCCCCGCTGAGGATGCGAGCCAAGGAGACCGGATGGCGAGCAACGATCGTGAGGCGCCGTTCTGGTCCGTCGGTAGCGGAAGCGAATGAATCGATCGCCGAGACCTCGAGGGGGAGCTCGATGCCTCCGATTCCTGCGAGGTCGATGGCCAATCGCAGGAGATCAGGTCCGTGGGGTAGCGGCGGCAGGGCCCACGTGAAGGTCAAGGGGAAGTGAAAGTCGTCTGGGGGTTCTTCATCGTCGGCGAGCCCGATGACGGCATCCTCAAAGGACAGCAGGACCCTCGGATCCACGTCCAGCGCCAAATGCAGGTCCAGCGGTCCGCCACAGCCCTCCTCGGGATGGAGGTCCACCTCCCATACCTGGCGTAGGGAGTACGTCTCGACGAAATGGCGCTCGTCATGGACATGAAACCCGTGGTCAACCGAGTGATCCTTGAGGTCCGCCACGTAACCCGCGACGTCGATTGCTGCCATCGGACCATGAGCCTATGGCGAACAGCTGGTCCATTCTGCGACGGCAGACGCCTCGGGTGACCGATAGGGTCGCCGAGGAGGATCGAGGGATCGGGGAGGAGATGAGCGAGGGCCACACGGCACCTGGGCAGAGCAGGGACTGTGGTGACGGCGAGCTGCTCGGGGTGCTTTACGAAGCGGCGAATGCAGTGCGGGGTGCGCTCGCCGAGGTCAGTGATCCAACCCGGATGACCGCTCGGCCCGGCCATTATGAGATCGATGTGGTTGCCGACGAAGCGGCGAGGGCGGTACTTCTTGGAGCGGGCCTTTCGGTGCTCTCGGAGGAGTCTGGCCTTTCCGAAGCGCCGAGCGCGGTCGCACGTCGCTGTCTTCCCACCGAGGCGATGCCTGCGGACCATGGTCCTTGGTGCGCCATCCTCGATCCCGTCGATGGGTCGACCAACGCGGCGCACGGCATTCCGTTTTTTTCGACGAGCATCTGTGTAGTCGACTCCCAAGGCCCGCGAGTCGGGGTGGTCGTGAATCAAGTCACTGGTGCGCGCTACGAAGCCGTACGTGGACGGGGAGCGCGTCTGGATGGCCGGATGCTGCGCGCGTCGTCGTGTACGTCCCTCTCAAGGGCGGTGGTTAGCCTCAATGGCTTCCCCCGGCGACACCTCGGTTGGGGGCAGTTCCGGGCCTTTGGGTGCGCATCGCTGGAGCTCTGTGCGGTGGCCGAAGGGTCTCTGGATGCCTATGGCGTGGTGGGTGAGGCACGTCTGTACCCGTGGGACTATCTTGCCGGAGTGCTCCTGTGTCGTGAGGCGGGCGCCGTAGTTGCCGATGCCAACGACGACGAGCTTGTCGTCTGTGATTCCGTCCCTCGTGCACCGGTCGCTGCCGCGACGCCGAAGCTTCTTGCGGCGTGGCTCGCGGCGACACGCGAGGAAGCACCCGTCCTCAGCGCCGAGCCCCTGCCGAAGTAGCCTCCGTCAGGTCGGGGCGGTTCTCCTAGGGGGCGTCTCGAGGGCGCTTAGCTCAGACGGTCAGAGCAGCTGGCTTACAACCAGCAGGTCGGAGGTTCGAGTCCTCCAGCGCCCACGAACCGAAGGGGTCTTGAGAAGGCCAGGACCAACCGCCACGGCATACGCGGACGGGCTCGCTTGTGTCTGCCACCGCAAGCATGCAACTTCCGGGCGCCCTCCGAAGCCCAATCGAGAAGCGGTCTATGTACCGAAATCTGGCTTCGCCATCACGATGCACTATGGAAGTCGTTGACTACTTGGACGGTAGAAGGCCGGCCGGGTGCTACGCACAACGGAACATAGTTGTATGCCGGTGGCCCATCGAACGGAGCCAGGACGGTGCTCCCTCCGTTTGTGAGCTTGATGCGCATCGTTAGTGGTCCAGGGGCAGCTCCACACCAGTTGAACCAGTAGACGATGAGGTCCGCAGCCTCCGCCTTTCCTGGAACCAGTCGGACCGAAGTGGCAGCTGGCTGACCTCCGGATGGAATGGCAAGAACTTGGCCAGCCGCGTTTATGAGCTGAAGACCTGGAACGCCTTGGAGGAGGCAGGTGACGCTGCTCGTGTTGGTGAACACGATCTGCCCAGCGGCGCTTCCAAAACCTCCACCTTGTCTTCCACCGCGAGCGCTGAGTTGCGTCGCGTTGCAAGGCGCAGCCGCGGCGGCTCCCAGGCCGCCACCTGCTGATCGGGACGGTGCACTTCCCTGCAACTCCAGACCGAGGCCTAGGCCCGCTGCCACAACGACGCCAGTCACCGTCGCTGCGATCCAGCGCCGCCGTCTCTGACGTCTTCGGGCTTCCTCGATGAGTGGCAAACCTACAACATGGATGTTGTCTCGCTCGTCCGCGCGCAGGTGACGTCTTAGAGTCCGTGTAAATGCAGTTGGCCGGAGCCACCATGTCGACGTTCCGCAAGAACAGCTGACAAGGAGGACTCAGGCCGATAATGAGACGATCCCCGTCCGTGATCGCACGCGCCG
>JAJPJV010000032.1 GCA_021324045.1 Actinomycetota bacterium
CCAGCTCGTACGGACCTGGCGTCGCGGAAACGAAGATGCACTGGGGCACCCGAGCGATGAACTCATCGAAGCGCAGTGGCCGGTTGTCGAGGGCGGAGGGCAGCCGGAACCCGTGTTCGACGAGGACCTCCTTGCGTGACCGATCGCCGGCATATTGGCCGTGCAGCTGGGGTACGGCGATGTGGCTCTCGTCGATCACGACGAGGAAGTCGCTCGGGAAAAAGTCGAGCAGGGTGTAGGGGGTCTGGCCCGGTGCCCGGCCGTCCAGGAAGCGGCTGTAGTTCTCGATCCCTGAGCACACCCCGGTCTCGGCGAGCATCTCGAGATCGTGCTCGGTCCTGACGCGGAGCCGCTGGGCCTCGAGGAGCTTGCCTTGCCCTTCGAGCTCCGCGAGCCGCTCACGGAGCTCTGCCTCGATGCCCGCGATCGCGCGCTGCATCGTTTCCTCGCTTGCCACGTAGTGGGTGGCAGCAAAGACGGCGACATCCTCGAGCTCGGGCCCGATCTCGCCCGTCAGCACGTCGAAGGGCACGATGCGCTCGACGGTGTCGCCGAAGAGCTCGATTCGGAGCGCAGTCTCCTCGTAGGCAGGATGCACCTCGATGGTATCGCCACGCGCCCGGAAGGTCCCGCGGACGAGGTTCGCGTCGTTGCGCTCGTACTGGAGGTCGACCAACCGGCGGAGCAGCTGACGGCGGTCGTAGTCCTCGCCGACCTGCAAGGCCAGGATGCGGTCCCGGTACTCAGCGGGCGATCCCAGGCCGTAGATGCAAGAGACCGAAGCCACCACGATGACGTCCCGGCGCATGAGCAGGGACGAGGTCGCAGCGTGGCGGAGCCGATCGATCTCGTCGTTGATCGAAGAGTCCTTCTCGATATAGGTGTCCGTCGATGGGAGGTACGCCTCGGGCTGGTAGTAGTCGTAGTAGGAGACGAAGAACTCCACGCGATTTCGTGGGAATAGCTCACGCAGTTCGGTGGAGATCTGCGCAGCGAGAGACTTGTTCGGTTCGATGATCAATGTCGGACGCTGCACAGCGGCGATCGTCCATGCGATCGTGGCGGTCTTCCCGCTGCCGGTGATGCCCAGCAGCGTCTGGTAGCGATCGCCACGCCGGACCCCTTCAGCCAGCGCCGCAATCGCTTCGGGCTGGTCACCGGCCGGTTCGAAGGTTGAAACGACCGAGAATTCCGGCATCGCCGCGATGGTACCGGTCGCCTCCATGCGACCGACCCGCCTGCTCGAAGCCGAGACCAAGGCCTGGGGCGGGACGAACCGTCGTACCCGCTGCACGGAGTCCTGCGGTCGGCCCGGATAGGCTACCCCACCGTTCACCGACCGACGAGCGTTGCTCCCACCCGGCGGACCGCCTCGGCCTGGTCTCTCTCGCAGCGCCTTGCGCGGACAGACCCGGTACTCCGTTGGACGGTCGTTCTCCTCGCGGTCGCGTCCTACCTTCCGTCCTTTCTCACCAAGCCGGGAATGATCGCGGCCGACACGAAGCAGTACCTCTACCTCGACCCCGGCCGGCTCATTCAGAGCGCGATCTCCATGTGGAATCCCGATATCGCCGCCGGAACGGTGACGCACCAGAACATCGGGTTCCTCTTTCCGATGGGCCCGTACTACTGGGTCGTCCAACAGCTCCACATCCCGATGTGGGTCGGCCAGCGCTTCTGGATGGGAAGCCTGTTCTTCCTTGCCGGCAGCGGAGCGATCTTCCTCGCGCGGCTCCTCGGGCTCGACGGATGGGGCGCTGCCGCAGCAGGCGTGACCTATGCACTCACCCCGTATGTCATCGACTACATCGCACGCATCTCCGCCATCGTCATGCCGTGGTCCGCATTGGGCTGGATGGTGGGGTTCGTGATCCTTGCCGTGCGCCGTGGTGGCTGGCGCTACCCGGCGCTCTTCGCTGTGGTGATCGCCCTCGTCGGTGGGGTGAATGCCACCTCGATCCTGCTCGCCGGCCTCGCTCCGGTGCTGTGGATCCTCTATGCGCTGGCGGTCACCCGCGAAGTTGATTGGCGCCGTGCGCTACGGGCAGTCGGTCGTCTCGGGGTCCTCACGGTGGCGGTGTCGTTGTGGTGGATCGCCGGCCTCTGGGCAGAAGGGACCTACGGCATCAACGTGCTCAAGTTCACCGAGACGCTCCCCACCGTCACCAGTACCTCGCTGTCCTCCGAGGTCGTGCGCGGCCTCGGCTACTGGTACTTCTACGGCCAGGACAAGCTGCAGCCGTGGACCACTGCCTCGTTGACCTACACCCAGTCCCTCTGGCTGATCCTCGTCAGCTTCTCCGTCCCTGCGTTGTGCATCATCGTCGGTGCGCTCGCGCGTTGGCGATACAAGGCCTTTGCCATTGCGCTCGTGCTCCTTGGGGTCACGATCGCGGTCGGCGCCTATCCCTTCGATCACCCCTCGCCGATCGGCGCGCTGGCGAAGGCGGCGGGGTCGGACTCCACGGTTGGGCTCGCGATGCGTTCCTCGAACCGGGTCGTGCCACTCGTCGTGCTTGGCTTCGCCCTGTTGCTGGGCTCGGGGCTGAGCGCGATCATCGCCGCTCGGCGCACGGTCGGCCTCGGCATGTTCGGCCTGGCGGTCGCGCTCGTTGCCACAGACCTCCCACCGTTGTGGACGGGGAACCTCGTCGCTGACAACTTGGCACGACCCTCAGCCCTGCCCTCCTACATCACTGAGGCCGCCGCGTACCTCAACGCCCACGGCGGCGACACGCGGGTCCTGCAGGAACCCGGTGAGGACTTTGCCTACTACCGCTGGGGAGTCACCAGCGATCCGGTCTGGCCGGGCTTGCTGAACCGGCCCTTTCTCGAACGTCAGGTGGTGCCCGCAGGCGAGCCAGCAAGCGTCAACCTGCTCCAAGCCCTGGACGAGTCGATCCAAGACGGGGTCTTCGTGCCCTCGACCCTGGCGCCGATCGCGCGGTTGTTCAGCGTCGGCGACCTCCTCTTCGAATCCGATCTCCAGTACGAACGCTTCGACGATGCCCGACCGCAACCGCTGTGGTTGACCCTCGACTCTTCGGCCACGCCCGGGTTGGGCAAACCGGTCACCTTCGGGAAGCCCGAGCCGGTAAAGACGATCAAGTACCCGCTCCAGGACGAGACCCAGCTGGCGATCCCGACCGGCGCGCCCTTGCCGCCGCCGGTGGCCGTCTTCCCCGTGCCCCATCCCCGCCCCATCGTTCGTGCAGAGCCCACCGCCGACCCACTCGTCATCGCCGGCGACGGACAGGGTCTGTTGAACGCCGCGGCAGCCGGCCTCCTCGACTCGAACCCGACGATCTTCTACTCGGCCTCCTACGCCAAGAACCACAAGGGCTTCGAGCAGTTGATGGCCGACGGAGCCACCCTGGTCCTTACCGATACCAATCAGCGCCAGCGCGACACCTGGGGTTCGACAAACGACAACTACGGCTACGTCGAGCAAGCCCACGAGAAGCCGCTCGGCTACCAACCTTCAGAGGTCGCCCTCCCTGCAGTGCCCGGCGCGCCGGTGGACACCCAGACGGTGACGGTCCTCACCCCCGCCAACCCGAAGCTCGTCGGCATTGCCTCCGTACGAGCCACCGCCTACGGCAACCCGATCACCAACACCCCGGAGGACCGCGCCTTCAACGCCGTCGACGGCAACCCCCAAACGGCGTGGACCGAGGGTGCCTTCAGCCCCGGGACCGGCGCCACCCTGGAGATCGACCTGGACCGAGCCGTCCGCGCATCGCAGATCACATTGCTCCAACCCCAGACCGGGAATCCGGATCGTTGGATCACCCAGGTCACCCTCCGCTTCGACGGGCACCACCCCGTGACCGAAACCCTCTCCAGGCGCTCCCTGGTCGAGCCAGGCCAAGTCGTTCGCTTCCCCGCTCGCACCTTCCGTCGTCTGGACCTCACCGTCGACGCCACCAGCGTCGGCGTCCGCAAGACCTACGAGGGCATGAGCGGCGTTGGGTTCGCCGAGGTCTCCATTCCCGGGGTCTCCCCGGCCATCCAGACCCTCGCCATGCCGAGTGACCTCCTCGACCAGGCCGGTACCGCTTCGCTCTGGCACCCCCTCGACATCCTGATGAACCGCCTGCGGGCCCCGGTCGTCCCCCCGCGCAGCGACCCGGAACTGACCATGCGACGGAGCTTCCGTCTGCCGACGGCCCGCAGCTTCAGCGTCGGCGGGATCGCCCGGATCTCACCGCTGGACCCCGACCAGGTCATCGCGCAGCTCACCGGCACCACGGCAGCGCCGATCGCCGGAGCGGCGGAGGTGGTCGCGGCGAGCTCCTCGGGCCGGCTGCCCGGTGACCTGCGGGCTGGCGCGGACGCTGCCATCGACGACAATCCGAAGACGGCCTGGATGCCCGGATTCGGCAAGCAGGTCGGTAACTGGCTCTCCTACACCTTCAGCCGTCCGATCACCCTGAACCACCTCAACCTCCAGGTGGTCACCGACGGCCGCCACTCGGTGCCCACCAAGCTGACGATCAGCACCGAGAACGGCAGTCGAACAGTCCGGCTTCCAATGCTTCCAATGGGCAACGGCCGGCCGCAGGGGTCGACTTCAGCGGCAACCGTGTCGTTCCCTCCCCTCACCGGCCGGGAGCTGACCGTCACCATCGACGCCATCCGCCCGCACCGCCAGCTCAACTACTACTCCAATCGCCTCCAGACCTCACCGGTCGGCATCGCCGAGCTGGGCATCCCCGGGGTTAGTCCCCCCACGACCCCTTCCACCATCCCGAGCAACTGCTACTCGGACCTGCTCACCATCGATGGGAAGCCCATCGACGTCTCGATCAGTGGCCCGACGAACACCGCACTCGACAACGGGGGCCTCGTGATCCGCGGGTGCGGGAACGCCGCCAACGGCATCACCTTGAGCGCCGGGACCCATATCGTCCAGACAGCCGGCTACCAGGTCCAGGGACTTACCATCGATTCCCTCTGGCTGTCCTCTGCCGCCGGCGGGGCACCGCTCCCACTCACCTCCACCGGCACGCTCTCGCTGGACGCTGCCCCCGGTGCGGCCGGCGGCGCGCGCTCGCACTCGACTTCTCCCCAGCCTTCCTCGGTGGCGACCAGCGTCGAGGCGCCCCGCGTGACCATCGTGCACCAGGATCGAACCGCGATGACGGTCCGGGTCGCTGGAGACGGGCACCCCTTCTGGCTCGTCCTGGGGCAGAGCCAGAGTGCAGGGTGGCATGCCAAGATCGTCGACGGCCCTTCACTCGGGTCATCACGCCTGATCGACGGCTATGCGAACGGCTGGCTGGTGCCCGGCACCGAGGCGCCCCGTCCGATCACCATCGCGCTCACCTGGACGCCTCAGCACGTCGTGAACCTCGCCATCTTGGCCTCTGCCGTGGGCCTCGGAGCGAGCGTCGCTCTGGCACTGCTCCCGAGCAACCTTGTGGCCTGGGCGAATCCCCTCGAGCGTTGGCGGCGCCGACGCGGTCGCGCTGCGAGGAGCTCCGGCACGAACCAGCTGAACGGCAACCAGGCCACAACCCTTGCTCGACGCCAGGATTCCTCCGGTTCCGTCACCACGAAGCCCGTTGCGACGAGCAACCGCCAACCCGACCCAGCGCTGCTCGCCCCGGAGCGCCCAACGTGGCCGCCGCTGTTCAAGGCCGAGGGGGAGTCCCCAGGATGGTTGGCCACCCTGTGCTGGGCTGCCGTGAGCGGCGGCCTGGCCGCGCTGATCACCGCCCCGATCGCGGCACCCTTCATCGCTGCCGTCGTCGTCCTCGGTCTTCGCCTTCGATGGACGCGCCTCGCCCTCGTTTTCGCACCCGGCGCGTTCGTCCTCGCGACCGGGGTCTATGTGGCGGTTGAGCAAGCCCGTTACGGATACGTGCCGGACATCACCTGGCCTGCGCATTTCCCAGCGGCCAACACCTTGACCTGGATCGCCCTCTGCCTGCTGGGTGCACTGGGCATCACCGAACTCGCCCGGCTGCGGCCATGGCGCAAGGCGACGATCCGTCCCCCAATGGAGCAGTCAGGGCAATGAGCGAGCCCGGGAACGTCGGGCGGTCGCAAGGGCGGTCAGTGTCCCGATTGCTGTACGGTCCCAGCTGAACTGCTCGGCCTGGCGACTGGCGTGGATGCTCAGACGCCGACGGAGCATCGGATCACGGATGACCGCATCAGCCGCATCCACGAGCTCTTCGACGGTGTTGACGAGAATGCCGGTCTCCCCATCGACCACGGCGTCGAGGTGTCCGGCGATCCGGGTCGCGACGGCTGGCGTCCCGCACGCAGCGGCCTCGGTCAAGGTCATCCCCCATCCCTCCCTCAGCGAGGTGGACACGACCAGCCAGGCCCGCTGGTAGAGGTCGATCAGGGCATCCTCGGTCAGTCGTCCGGGCAGCGTGAGCCAGCTTCGCGCCCCGGCCCGCTCGACGTGAGCTTCGAGCGCAGGGCGCTCATAGCCTTCCCCCACGATCACGGCCCGAAGTCGTGGATGGCGGCGCCGGAGGGTCGTCATCGCCTCGATGAACCAGTCGAAGCGCTTGACCGGCACCAAGCGTCCAACGGCAATCACCAGCGGGTCGGCATCCTTTGCTAAGCGACTTCCCGCCTCCTTGAAGCGTTGGTCGATGCCGGGGGGAACGACGCTGATCTGGCTGGCAGCGAAGCCCAGCCGCTCGACGAGCTCAGCCTTCGCGGACTCCGAGAGCGTGACGATCCGCGTCGAACGATAAATGGGTGGGGCGACCCGGTGCTCGATGGCATACCCCAGCTTTGCTGCCCAGCGCGAGAGCACCATGTGCCACATCTCGGCATGGACGTGGTGCAAGAAGACCACTCGCGGGCACCGGGCCCACAAGGGGGAGAAGAACGGCATCCCGTTCCAGATCTCCACGAGGCCGTCGCCGCAACCGATCTGACGCCGCAGCCCCGCCAACGCCGTGCGCGGGAAGACCGCGTAGCGTCCGGCGCGCCGGCTCACGACGTAGCCATGCCTGGAGATCTCGCGTGCCGCTCCATCGACACGGGAGGTCCACGAGCGCACCGAGATCCCGGCCTCTGCCCAGCGGCGCATGACTTCGTGCGCGTGGAGCTCGGATCCCCCTGCCTCCGGGTCGTCGAGGTCACGCCAGGCGACCACGTCGACCTGACGAATCCCCGCATCCTGTGCGATCCGGGCGAGCTTCGCAGTCCCGGTCTCTTCGCCTCGGTCAGGTGCTCGGACCCTGACCTTTTCTTCGGATGCCGGGCTTTGCGGCGCCGGACGCAAGTCGGGCATGGCTGGTCAACCTTAGTTGTCCTCGCTCAGAGGTGCCGTGGCCGCTTCGGATCCTGGGAGTTCTCCTGTAATTCTCCCTCCGAACCGAGACGACCAGGCACCGAGATCCGCCCCAGGTAGGGTGGAAAACGGCCGTGTCCCACAGAGTTCGCTCGCGTACCGACACTCGTACCACCTGGCCAGCGCTCGACGGTGTTCGTGCGCTCGCCATCGCGCTCGTCATCGCCTATCACCTGGGCCATCTGTCCTCGGGGTGGATCGGGGTCGACGTGTTCTTCGTGTTGTCGGGGTTCCTCATCACGACCCTGCTGCTCGCGGAATACCGTCGGGCAGGGCGCATCCGGCTCCGCGCCTTTTGGGCCCGTCGTGCCAAACGGCTCCTCCCCGCGGTGATGCTCCTCCTCGTCGGTGTCGGCATCTACGCCTGGGTCGGCGGTCCGGGCATCGTCGGGGCGCAGCTGCGTGCCCCGGCGTTGGCGACCCTGTTCTACGGGGCCAACTGGCAGCAGCTGGCCGTCTCGCACAACTACTTCAACCAGTTCAGTGCACCCGATCCGCTCACGCACACCTGGTCGCTGGCGATCGAAGAGCAGTACTACATCGTTTGGCCGATCCTCCTTGTGAGCCTCTTCGCGCTCACCCGCCGACTCTCCAAGGCGGGTTCGAGCCCACCGACGCCACCGAGGGCGTCGGCACAACCGCTGTCAGCGCGCCGGTCGCGGCGAGCGGAGCGCTTCACAGGCCGGCGACTGCTCATCGGGGTCACCACCGTCCTCATGGTGGCATCGGTGGTGTGGATGGCCGTTGCGGCGCATCTGTGGGGCGCCAACCGCGCCTACCTGGGAACCGACACCAGAGCCTGGGAGCTCCTCCTAGGCGGACTCGGAGCGATGATCTGGCCGCCTCCGACGGAGGATCGACCGGTTCGGCGCCGGCCCTCGTGGTCGGCACTGGCTCTCCTAGGCGCTGCCGGCTTCGGTATCGTGCTGGGCTTCGCCGGCACGACCAGCGCCGGCGCATCCCCTCCGTCGTGGATCTGGAGCGGGGGGCTCTTCGCTGCCGGGGCCTGTGTCCTGATCATGATGGTGGGTTCGGTTCGCGCCCCCGGAGCGCTCCTGGCCCGGCTCTTCTCGCTGCCGCCGGTGCGCTGGCTCGGCTGGATCAGCTACTCGCTCTACCTGTGGCACTGGCCCGTCATCACCTTCATGACCGGCGACACCACGGGGCTGTCGGGAGCGACCCTTTTGATCTGCCGGCTCGCAGCGATGCTCGTCGCGGCCTGCCTGAGCTACTACGTCGTGGAGAGCCCGCTGCGGCGGGCCGACTGGAGCCAGTGGTGGCGCCGCAGCTTGGTGCCGATCGGCGTCGCGGCGACCGGTGCGGTGATCCTCGCCGGTACGGTGGTGCCACCGATCGCCGGAACGGGTGCCGCGATCTCGCGTGGGCCGTTGCCGCTCCAGGTGCTCGCCGAGGATCCGCTCCTGACGACGCACTCCCCGGCGAGCCAACTCGTCGCAGCCGAAGCCGCAGCCGGGCTTTCCGGGCATGGCCATGCGGTGGCCACCGGATCGGTTCCCCGTGTCCCGGAGGCATCGATGCGCATCCCCGGACTCCCGTTGCCGGCCTCGACGGCGAATCCCCTACGGGTCTGGATCTTCGGTGACAGCGTGATCCAGGACTCCTCGCTCGGCCTGATCGCTGCGCTGCAGGCAACCCATGAGGTCAACGTCGTCGCCAACAGCTCCTTCGGGGGTTGGGGTCTCACGACCGACCACAGCTGGGCCAGCGACTTCCAGCAGCTCATCGCGCAGTACCACCCGCAGATCGCGATCGGGAGCTGGTCGTGGGACGATCAGCTGGCCACCTCGAACCCTGCTGACTACACCCGCCTCCTTCGCTCTGCGCTCTCCACCATTCTCGCCCCAGGGGACGGCGTCGACCTCGTCATCTTGCTCCAGTATCCCCAGCCCGGGCCCGACACGAACATCTCGGACCCCTCGGCTCGGCGCCAGCACTGGATCGAGACCGTCGGGGAGCAGGACAACTGGAACCGGATCGCCTCCCAGGTCGTGAAGGACTTTCCCGGACACGCGCTCTACCTGCATACCGATGCCCTCTTCGCTCCCGGTGGGCGGTTCGTCACCTGGATGCGAACCCCTTCAGGGGCCTGGCTCCGCGCCAGGAAGCTCGACAACGCCCACATGTGCCCCTACGGCGCGGCGCTGTTCGGCCAATTGCTGGTCAACGAGCTCACGCCCCTCCTCGGTCTGGGTCCCCTCCAGCCCGGTTGGCAGAACGGGTCCTGGACCAAGGATCCCCGCTACAACGACCCGCCCGGCGCCTGCCCGGCCGATCAACCACCTCCCCACTATCGAGGGGTCCCGGTCCCCAGCGCGTTGCGTTGACGCGCCAAGGCATGGGGGAGCCCGAGGGCGGCGAGCTCCGGCAGGATCAGCGGGCGCAGGTACTCGCCCCCGGCCACCGAGATGTGCTCCTCGTCGGGCCAGCGAACGC
>JAJPJV010000026.1 GCA_021324045.1 Actinomycetota bacterium
ACGCTCACCGAGGGAAAGGAGGCGCCAGCGGAGCTACAGGCCGTCAGCTGATGTAAAGCACACGGTTGACGAGGTGGTCGTCATACACCACTCCGCTGGACTTGACCGGCTGACGCGGGGTTTTGCGCCGCTGGAGGGCCTGGGCTCTACGACGGGGCAGGTACGCCGCTGAAATGGGTCAGCTGGCCCGGCGCCGAGCAGCGAGCCACGCCTTCCGAAGCTTGCGGCGCTCTTCCTCGGAGGTGCCTCCCCACACTCCTGACTCTTGGTTCGTCGCCAGGGCGAAGTCGAGGCACGGCTCCTGAGCAGGGCAGGCGCGACAAACTCGCTTGGCAGCTTCGATCTGCTCGAGGGCGGGGCCGGTGGTTCCAATAGGGAAGAAGAGATCGGGCGCCGTGTTCCGGCACGCCGCAGATCGCCGCCAATCTTCCGCATCCCATTCCACGGTGCGGTTCCACATGAGCGCCATGACGCCTCCACCCTCCGCTCGCTTGTGAAACAGTTCACATGACCGCCGCCGCCCGATTTGCGATCGGAGCGCTTCGGAATTGACCCGAAGATTAATTGCTACGGGGCCATGTGACAAGAGGATGAAATGTCGATTTCGCGAGGGTTCCGGGGCCCTTTTGAGTTCGCAAGCGGCGCGTTCGGCGCTCATGTCGAACGCGCCGCGCGCCAGCGCTGATCTGGGCGACGGGACTCAAATGGCGGTCTGGCAGAGCCGTCGTGAATAATGCCGGACATGAAGGTCGTCGTCTGCGCCAAACAGATCCCAGACCCCGCGGCCCCCCCGCTGATCCGGCCTGATACCCATACGCTCGATCGGACGGGGAAGCTGATCCTCGATGACTCCGACTCCTACGGCGTCGAGATGGCATTGCAACTCGCGGGCGGGGCGGATGACGAGGTGACGCTCGTCTCCATGGCGCCCAATGGCGAGACCGCGGGACTTCGAACGGCATTGGCGATGGGTGCGACGCGGGCAGTGCTGATCAGCGACGATGCCTTGCTGGGTTCCGATGCCCTGGGCACGGCCAAGGTCCTTGCTGCGGCGATTCGTCCGATTCAACCGGACCTCGTCATCGCAGCAACCGAATCGACCGACGGTTACACCGGAACGATGCCCGTTCAGCTTGCCGAACTCTTGGGACTGCCCTCGGTGACCTTTGCCAAGGGTGTGGCAATCGACGGATCGACGGTGAAAGTCCAGCGCCAGACGGAAGCGGGATATGACGACGTCGAGTGCCCATTGCCGGCAGTGGTGACGGTGACCGCCGGCGTCGTAGAGCCGCGCTATCCCTCCTTCAAGGGCATCATGGCCGCGCGCTCGAAGCCGATCGACGTGCTGACGCTGGCGGACCTGGGCTTGGCGCCGGCGGACGTCGGTGCTGCCGGAGCCCGGCAGGAGGTGACCCAGGTATCGGAGGCGGAGGCGCGCACCGCTGGGGAGATCGTCGAGGATGACGGCGAAGGTGCCCAGCGAATCCTGGCGTTCTTGGAACAACTCAAGGTGATCTGATCATGGCACTGGACACTGCATGGGTTCTGGCTCAGGTCGGCGAGGCGGGTCCGACTTCGCTTACGCTCGAGCTCTTGACCGAGGCGCGGAACGTCGCGACGAAGGTTGCAGCGATCTCCTGGGGCCCTCATGTGGCCGCTGCGGCGGCCACCCTTGGCCAGTATGGAGCAGGCACCGTGTACGACGCCGGGGACATCGGTGATGCGTTGCCGGGGGTGCCGATTGCTGCCGCCATGGCATCGCTCGTCGATGCCGGAAACCGGCCGGACGCCATCTTCTTCCCCGCAAGCTACGACGGGCGCGACATCGCGGGACGTCTTTCCGCCAAGCTCGACAGGCCAGTACTCACCAACGTCGTTGGCATGAGGTCAGCTGACGGTCACCTCGAGACCGAGCACGCGCTCTTCGGTGGCACTCACATCGCGTTGGCACGCTTCACGGAGGACCCTCCGCACCTCTACGTGGTGCGAGCCAAGTCCTTCACCGCGGAAGCCCTCGAAGGGGGGTCTGCGCCCGAGGTGGTTTCGCTTGCGGTGCCCGACACGGGCAGCCTCGCAGCTGCGAGGATCACAGGGCGTCACGAGGAAGAACGCAGCGGTCCAGCGCTCGACGAAGCCGCGGTCGTGGTCTCCGGCGGACGAGGTCTCGGCGGTGCCGAGCACTATGCAATGATCGAGGAGCTGGCTCGCCTGTTGAACGGGGCCCCCGGGGCGAGTCGGGCCATTGTGGATGCCGGCTGGGTGCCCTATTCGCACCAGGTTGGCCAGACGGGGAAGACCGTCAAGCCCACCGTGTACATCGCCTGCGGGATCTCGGGAGCCACACAGCACATGGTCGGCATGAAAGGATCGAAGAACATCATCGCCGTGAACAAGGATCGTGAGGCGCCAATCTTCTCTATTGCTGACCTCGGCATCGTGGGCGACGTCCACAAGGTGTTGCCAGCGCTGATCGACGCGCTACGATCCCGCAACTAGTGGCTCAGCGGGTCGGTGTGCTCAGCATGCCCATCCGCCGCTCAAGCAATCAATTGCTCTTCGGCGAGGCCTCGTACTCGAAGGGGAGGGGTCGTTTGGGCGATGTCCTCGACGCGGCGCCACCTCGGATCACACGCTGAAGCTCCGATGACCCCTTCGAAGGGTGGAAAGCTGACGTGCCGGAGCCGAGCCGGGGTGCTGGTGAAACACTGAGAGCGACCGGCAACAGATTTCCGAGGATCCGAACCGATGCTGTTTCCCACCATCGACTTCGCGATTTTCTTTGCCGTTGCGTTCATCACGAATTGGCTGCTCAACCCGTACCCAGTGCCCTGGAAGCTGGCGATGGTCGCCCTCAGCTACTTCTTTTACAGCTGGTGGGACTGGCGATTCGTCTTCCTGCTCGCCGCAGCGACGATCATCGCTCATCTCGGTGCACTCGGTGTGAGCACTGCCAGTGGAGACCGATGGCGCAAGGCAGCGCTCGTTGTGGCGGTCGGGGCGCTCCTCGGACTTCTCGGCTACTTCAAGTACTACGGGTTCTTCGCGGTCAACGCGGACAACTTCCTACGCCACCTCGGTCTTGGCGACCTCTTTCCGCTCGTTCAGCCAACGCTTCCCGTGGCGATCTCGTTCTTCACCTTCATGGCGATCAGCTACGTCGTCGATGTCTACCGCGGGAGGATCACCCTTGCTCGTCCGATCGACCTGGCGGTTTACCTCTGCTTCTTCCCGCACCTGATCGCGGGGCCCATCGTGCGTGGGGAAGAGCTACTTCCCCAGATCCGTCGCCGACGCGATCCTGCGGGCATCGATTATGCGCGTGCACTGTGGATGATCATGGCGGGCCTGTTCAAAAAGGTTGTCGTCTCCTCCTATGTGTCGACTGCAATCGTGCAGCCCGTCTTCACTTCGCCGCTCCAGCATTCATCCCTTGAGGTCGCCTTCGCTGCATGGGGGTACGCGATCCAGATCTATTGCGACTTCAGTGGGTACACCGACATCGCCATCGGCCTTGCGCTCCTGCTCGGGTTCCGGTTCCCGATGAACTTCGACGCTCCCTACACGGCCCGCAACCTCCAGGACTTCTGGCGCCGATGGCACATCACCCTTTCACGGTGGCTGCGCGACTACCTGTACATCCCTCTTGGTGGGAATCGCGGGACCCAATGGATCGTCGCTCGCAACCTCATGGTCACCATGGTGCTCGGTGGGCTCTGGCATGGAGCGAATTGGACCTTCGTCGCCTGGGGGGCGCTCCACGGCGTCGGTCAAGTCACCGGGCACCTTCGCCGCAATTGGCGCCAGGCTCACGGAAGGCCCCCGGTCGCGGATGGACCGCTACGAATCTGGTGGCAACGCTTCTGGACGTTTCAATACGTGTGTCTGGGGTGGGTGTTTTTCAACGCGAGCTCCTTCTCCAAGGCGGCCAACATGATCGAGCGGTTCTTCACGGGCTGGGGCAGTGCGTCGCCTTTGGTGACTCCGCTCCTCGTCCTCACGATCTTCAGTTTCGTCGCGGTGCAGTTCGTTCCGGCAGATGTCGTCGACCGCCTGCAGAGCGCGTTCTCCCGGCAGCGGGTTGGCGTGCAGGTATCCGTGCTGGGGCTCACCTTGCTCGCGATCACCACGCTCGGTCCCACCGGGGTGGCCCCGTTCATCTACTACCGGTTCTGAGGAACGACCGAGATGGAGCACAAACCTCGGCAACTCGATGCGGGCCGATGGCCGCCAGGGGAGGCAGCCACGGTGCAAGATCGGCTCGCGCCAGGTTCACCCCCGCCGCGCCAGCGCGCCCGCTGGACTTCCATCCTGCGAATGTGCCTGGTCGGCTTCGCGATCTGGCTGGTCCTGGACGCACCGACGCTGCAGCACAACGCCGAAGTGTCTCCGGTGGGTACTCGTCGCACGGTGGCGCTGGCGATCCTCCGGCCGATTGCCGCGCTCAGCAGAGACCTCGGCCTCGCTCACATCGTCGGTGCAGCCGATGACCTCCTCGGACGTCACGGAAATCGTCCCGGTAACGGGTCTGTCTTCGTTTCGAAAGGGCCAGGGCATCATCGGTCGGAGTCGACGCCCGGGCTTCGTTCGTCGGCCGCAGCCGCGTCCAGCGGCGACGTGACCATCAAGCCCACAGCCGCCCACCCGCTCCGTGTGCTGATCGTCGGCGACTCGCTGGGAATCGATCTGGGCGATGCCTTGGTGAACGATCTCGCCAACACCGGGGTTGTTCAAGCGACGCTCGACGGGCAGGTGAGTACCGGGCTGACTCGACCTGATTACTTCAACTGGCCTGCCGAACTCGAGCAGGACCTTGCAAAATACCGTCCGCAGGTCATCGTCATCATGATCGGGGCCAACGACGCGCAGGATTTTCCTGGTCCCCCTGACATCCCCTACGGAACCCCCCAGTGGGATGCGATGTACCAGCAGCGGGTCAGCAGCTTCATGCAGGAGGCGACCAGCGGTGGCGCCGAAGTCGTCTGGGTCGGAATGCCCCCGATGCAAGATCCGGGGCTCTCTGCGGCCATGAGCCACATCGATGCCATCGACCGATCGGAGGCGGCTTCGCACCCTGGTGTCTTCTACCTGAGCAGCGCTGCCGCGATTGGCGGCCCCGACGGCCAGTACGCCGCTTACGTCGAGCACGACGGCCAGGAGGTCCAGGTTCGAGAGCCCGATGGTACACACATCACCGCTGATGGGTCTGAGCTCCTGTCCCAGGCCGTGATGGCTGCGATGCGCACCGACCTGCACATCTCGCTGCCAGCATGAGGTCTTGATGAGAGCCATCCTGAGGAGGGACCTCGCAATGGGGTCGTCTCGTCACCGGGCGGTGCTGACGGGCTGGCGATCCTTGGTTCAGACGAGCGGCCACGGGTAGGGGCGCCACGAGCTGCTCGTCGGTTTCGGGAGGCGTCCGTTCTCGAGGAGCTGCTCGGTTCTTCTGAGGAGCGCCTCGCGTTCTGGTGCTTCAAGCAGTGCCTCGAGGTCGGCCGCGAGCCCACGTTCGAGCAAGGTTGTGAGGTCGTTGGCGAGTGCCTCACCGAGCGGTTCGCCTGCGAAATCCCAGATCACGGTCCGCAGCTTCGGCTCGTGGTGGAAGCACAGGCCGTTGTCGATTGCCCACAGGCGATCTTCCGCCAGCAGCACGTGGCCGCTCTTGCGGTCGGCGTTGTTGGCGATCACGTCGAACGCGGCAATGGTCACCAAAGTGGAGTGCCAGCGCTGGTCTGCGCAAAGGGTGAAGTAGTGGGAATCGCCGTCTTCGGGCACGAAGCGCTGGACGGAACCGGGGCCAAGTGGCGCATCGTGACGCTCGAGCGTCTCGGGCACAATCTTCCATCCGAGCGCTTCGGAGAGCAGGTACGCGGCAACCTCCCGACGGTAGATACCTGGTGGGAAGTCCCATAACGGTCGCTCACCGCGCATGGGTTTGTACACCGCCATGAGCTCGCGGCCGTCGAGCTCGCAGGTCACCAAGAACGTCGCATTGGAGCTCGCCGTGAAGCGACCTTTGATGGTCATCGCGCCGCGAGAAAGCAGGTCGTGGACGCTGGCACCCTGGGGAGCCGGGGGCATGGAAGGGGTTGCGTCCCGGCTCACCTGACCGGCGGACTGTGTCCGTTGGTTCGTGGACAGACGTGCCCGGAGGGATCGAGAGGAAAGCCGCACAACGGGCACGGTGGCCGGCCAGCCTCAACCAGCTGGGTCGCCCGGACCGCAAAGGCCGCGGCTTGATCGACCGTGATGGACACCCGGCACGAGCGCCCGACCTCGTCGGCATCGTCGGCGAGCTCTTCAAGGACCAAGATCACCCGTTGTGCGTCTTCGTCGTAGGCGATCGTGATCTTGTGGACGGTCCAATCTGGCTCGTCCTCCTCAAAGCTCAAGTCTTGGTCGAGCTCGATGGAGCGTCCCAGCTCGTGGACGAGACGAGCGAGATGGCTCGCCAGCACCCCAACCTGTTGCTTCTCGACCTTGAGGGTCAGTCGGGAGTCGCCGCTGCGGCATTGGAGCAGGAACAGACGTGAACCGACCGGTCCGATCGCAGCGACGGTGAGCGAGTCCATTCCCGATGCCTCTGGTGTGCTCATGAAACGGCTAACTCGCTGAGCGATCCCGTCGAATTGACGCACAGGACGTAGGGCCCGTCCTCACCGAAGCCGAGGGCAGAGATCGAAGCTGGGGAGATGACGAGACGCTGAAAGAGGTCGAGTGGGAGCCCCGCCGTTGCCGCGACCACTGCCTTAATCGGATCGGCATGCGAAACGGCCACGAAGGTGCTTCCCCGGTGACGGTCCACCAGGTCGACGAGCAGGTCGGTCATGCGGGCCGAGGCCTCACGAAAGGACTCTCCCTCCGGGAACCGAAAGCCGGTCGGCCAGTGCCGGACAGCCCACCATTGGGACGATTTGGAGACTTGCCGAAGCTCCGCGCCAGTCCAGTCTCCCACGTCGATCTCAGCAAGGCCACGGTGGATCTGCACCCGCTGCCCGAGGGCTCGCGCGATCGGGGCTGCAGTCTCCCGCGCGCGTTCGAGGGGTGAGCTGTACACCGCAACCGGCGGTCTGGGCAGACCGGCGATTCGCTCGGCAGCCCGTTGCGCTTGAGCTCTCCCTTCCTCGGCAAGGTGCAAGCCGCGAGCACGACCTGGGAGAACCTTACCCGTTGTCGGTGTCTGCCCATGCCGCACGAAGAGCGCGATGGTCAGTGGTGGTGAACCTCGCCGCCGTGAGCGCACGCCTTGAGAACCTCCGGACCGCGCCGGATGAGCGCTTCGAGGGGGGGACATCGACGCTCATCGTAGGCTGAGCCGATGGCCAGGTTCGAAGCCCCATTGCAGCCGTCCCACCCACGTCACAGGCCTCCCTCGCCCTCTCCACCGGCTTCTCGAGCAGAGCTGGCGTGCCTCGAGGGTGAGATCGTCGCCTGCGGAAAATGCCCACGGCTCGTCGAATGGCGAGAGAGGGTTGCGACCACGCCAAAGGCCCTCTCCACCGGGGAGCCGTACTGGGCTCGTCCGGTACCGGGTTTCGGCGACCCCGACGCGACCCTCGTCGTAATCGGTTTGGCGCCGGCCGCCCATGGTGGCAATCGGACCGGAAGGGTGTTCACGGGTGACCGCTCCGGGGACTGGCTCTTCGCTGCGCTCTGGCGAGCTGGGTATGCGAGCCAAGCGCAAAGCTTGGCTCGAAACGACGGGATGGTGCTGACCGGAGCGTGGATCTCGACCGCAGTCCGATGCGCGCCACCAGCAAACCGCCCCAGTCCGGAGGAACGGGATCGCTGCCTTCCCTACCTGCAACGGGAGCTCGAGCTCCTCACGGCGGCACGGGTCGTCGTTGGCCTGGGCGGGTTTGCCTGTGATGCCGTCGCCAGGGCAGCCGGGATCCGGCCAAGGCCACGCTTTGCCCACCTGGCCGAGTACCGTTTCGACGCCAAAACCTTGCTGTGCTCCTACCATCCAAGTCAGCAGAACACGTTCACGGGCAAGCTCAGTCAAGCGATGTTCGATGCCGTCTTCGCTCGTGCGCGTGCACTCGGTGCCTAGGGGCCCAGGTTCTTCCTCGATGCAGCACCCTGGGGAGAAGAGGCGGGGCGGCTTGGCAGAAGGCAGGTCGCCGGCGGGTCTGCTCGACTCGAAGCGCTGAGTCCTTATGACGCCGATGGCATCCGGCGGGGCATCGGGACCGCCGTTTCCGGCCAGCGTTTTCGGCTCGCGCGGCTGAGCTTTCGCATGAGGGCGACGGCCCCAGGGTCGTCCTCGATGGGACGCACCTCGAGGGCCTTGTCGTCGACCATGCCCTGAAAAACCTCCGCGCCCTTCTCGGTACGAACGACGGTGAGCGTACAGTCGTTGAACGCCCCGATCCCACCCGTGGAGATGTCGGCATGCTCCGCGGCGAAGTCCGGGCACATCTTGCAACCCTCGCGGGTGAACTCTCGAGCTTCTTTGAGTGGGATCTCGTGAAAGCTGCCGTCACGCATCCATACCTGAAAGACGCCCTTGATGTTCATTTTGAGGATGTTCTCGCGAGCGAGGCCATAGCGCGCCTCGAAGAGCTCGGGAAAGATGGCGTCGTCGAAGGTCTTCGAGCACATCAAGCCGATCGACAACACGAAGCGCCGAGCCACTTTTCCCGCCTTGCGAGCAGCCATCACCGCTGGCGCCGATGCCTGACAACCCATGCCGACCAGGGCGATTCGTTCGGCGCCCCCGCTGATCGCGTCGGCATAGGCGAGGGGATTCGCCGAGTAGGTGTACCGGGACCCGGCTGTGGCGAGCACTTCGTCGCGTGTGCGCACAACGGCAGGAACCGCTTTCCAACTGGTGCCATCGCCCTCGAGCGCGGAGGTCAACGCGACATCGATCACATCGTGCTCCAATGCCCAGATGAGCAGCGCAGAGACGAGCCCACCGTCTTGGCCCGCAGCGTGAACTTCGGGGTCAGTGGCCCGGGCGAGGACGATCTGAGAGGCCACTCCTTCGACCTCGTGTTCGTCTCGGGAGCGGCCGAAGAGGAACGTGTCGATCTCGGGCTCCCAATCGCGGAACCGAGGGCAAGCCCGCGTGCACAGCGTGCAGCCCCGTGCGCCATGCGTGCAGTCCTCGCGCCCTCCGTCCTCGAGCACGTGGAAGGGCTTGTATCGACCGCCTTCGTCGTCGTACTTCAAGACGTCGTAGGGGCAGGCCACAATGCAGGCCGTGCATCCCGTGCAAAGACCCGAAGTCACGACCTCTTTGTAAAGGTGAGCCCAGTGCAGCTTCTCGGGAGCCATGGGGCCACCCTATCCGGCGATCTCCTGAAGGACCTTCTCGGCGTGGCCGTCTGCTCTCACGTTGTACCAGGCACGCTCAATCACCCCCTTGGCGTCGATCAAGAATGTCGACCGTATGACGCCGAGGGTCTTCTTGCCGTACATCGTCTTTTCGCCCCACGCTCCGTATTTCTCCATGACCGAATGGTCGGCGTCGGTCAGGAGCGGGAACTGCAAAGCGTACTTCTGCCGGAAGCGCTGATGCTTCTCCGCACCATCGGGAGAGATGCCGAGCACCTTGACCCCAGCACGAGCGAAGGCATGGAGGTTGTCGTTGAACTGGCATGCCTCCTTCGTGCACCCGGGTGTGTCGTCGGCCGGGTAGAAGTAGACCACCACGGGTGATCCATGGAGATCCCTGAGGGATACCTTGTTCCCATCCTGATCCGGCAGGGTGAATGCTGGTGCTTTGTCGCCAGCCTGTAGGCGTGCCATCGCTTCTGTCCCTCCTTCATTCGCTTCCTCGGGCTTGCTCGGTCTCCGTGGCCCGTACCCTCCCTGACCGCTCCTGGTCTATCGGGAATGGATGTGCACAGGATGCCCGAGTTCTTTCTTGGGTCGCTTGCCCTGGCGGGATTGTGCAACATGTTCGGGCCCGGCAGCCACCCATTGGCAGGGGCCTCATGGCCCCGACCTCCATGGAGTGTGCTCGACGTGGGCGTGGAGCTGGTAGTCTGACCACAAATGGTGGTTGCATCCAAGGGCGCTCATCTTCACCGTGCGTCGCGTCCTAGCGAGGTAAGACAATCCGACTGATCGCAGGATGACTGTCGGAGATCCGATCTCCAGCTTCGGATTGGAGGAAGAGGATTCGCGAGGCGCCGGGTTCGCAGCGGTCGGATCCGGCGACCAACGGGATGTCTTCGAGACCTCTTCGACCTTCGAGTCGCTGGGAGTGTGCATCGATCTGGTCAAGGCCCTCGCTGACCAGGGCATCGTTGTCGCCTTCCCGATCCAGGCGCTGACGATCGGTGACGCGTTGGCGGGCCACGACGTCTGCGGGAAAGCGAAGACGGGGGCGGGGAAGACGCTCGCCTTCGGTCTCCCGCTCCTCCAGCGGGTCGCAGAGCAGAAGGCGGGCACTCCTCGCACCTCGCGGCTTTCCTCCAAACCCTGCGCACAACCACGCGGCCTCGTCTTGCTCTCCACCCGCGAACTGGCGCTGCAGGTCCACAACGTGTTGGTTCCGCTCTCCCGGGCCGTCGGTCTCCGCTTGGTCGCTCTCTACGGCGGTGCGGACGTCGAGCGACAGATCTCGAGGTTGCGCAAAGGCGTTGACGTTGTCATTGCCACTCCAGGGCGGCTGATTGACCTCGTGGAGCGCAACGAGGTTTCGCTGGAGCAGGTCTCGATTGCCGTGCTGGATGAGGCCGATCGCATGGCTGACATGGGGTTCATGCCCCAGGTCGAATGGCTCTTGCGACGCATGGATCGCGGTGGCCGTGATTCGAGCAGGAATCGGTCGGTGGTCGGCCATCCCACCGAGGGGTCACGGCGCCAGACGCTGTTGTTCTCGGCGACGCTCGACGGGGCCGTCGACCGGTTGGTCGATCGCTATATGAACCATCCGAAGTTCCATGAGGTTGCCTCGGCCTCCCAGACGGTAGTGGCAATGGAGCACCGGTTTCTCCAGGTCCACGAACTCGACAAGGTGAAGGTCGTAGCTGCGATCTGCCGCCCACGATCGCGGTCGCTGGTGTTCGTTCGGACCAAGCGAGGGGTTGACCGCCTCGTCAGAGAGCTTCTTCGTGAAGGCGTCAAGAGCGCTGCGATCCATGGAGATCTCCGCCAGGCCGAACGCGAACGGTCGTTGGAGGCGTTCGCCACGGGCAAGCTCCCAGTGCTCGTTGCGACCGACGTGGCCGCTCGAGGCCTTGACATCGAGAACGTCGATGTGGTCGTGCATTTCGATCCCCCGGAGGACCACAAGACTTATCTTCACCGATCGGGAAGGACTGCGCGCGCGGGTGAGCCCGGATTGGCAGTTACGCTGTTGCTTTGGAACCAGCTACTCCATGGCGAGCTCCTGCAACGGCGCCTCGGTCTCGACATCCCCATCGTCGAGATGTTCTCCAACGATCCACGGCTCGCCGACCTCGCGAACTGGCAGCCCGCTGCCGATGAAAGCGTTCTGTAGCGTTGCCCTTCTGCTCCGCTCCGGCTCGGCTGGCGCGGCCGCTGCCCGCTGTGATCAGCGAGGGCACGTTCTGATCGCCAACCCGCCGATCCGGTGAGCGCGACGTCGGCTCCCACAGTGTGGGCCCCAGATGACGGGGTGCGCACGGTGCTGGTCGTCGCTGCTCACCCCGATGACATCGACTTTGGGGCGGCGGGGTCGGTTGCCGCACTCACGGCGAGCGGGTGTGCTGTGACGTACTGCATCGTGACCGATGGCCAGGCTGGCGGTTTCGATCGCAGCCAATCCAGGCTGGCGGTCGGTGCACGACGACGCAAGGAGCAGTCTGCCGCTGCCGCAGAAGTCGGCGTGCAACAGGTGGTGTTCCTCGGATACCCAGACGGGGCGCTGACACCGTCACTGGAACTTCGCCGAGATCTGACGAGAGTCATCCGCCAGGTCAGGCCGCAGCGGGTCATCGCACCTTCACCCGAACGCGACTGGTCGAGGATTTTCGCCAGTCATCCAGACCATCTGGCGACAGGGGAGGCGGTGATCTGCGCCGTCTACCCGGACTCGAGGAATCCCTTCGCTCACCCAGAGTTGCTCGATACGGAGGGCCTCGAGCCCCATACGGTCGAGCAGCTTTGGCTGATGGCGAGCTCCCGTCTCGATCTCGTTGTCGACATCACCTCCACGTTCGACCGCAAGATCGCGGCACTCAGTTGTCACGAGAGCCAGCTGCCCAACGGGAAGCCACCGGTGGAGCGCCTTTATGAGTGGGCCGCTGGAACGGCTCGTATGGCAGGATTACCCGAGGGATCGCTTGCGGAAGGTTTTCAAACCGTTCGGACCGCGTAGGTCGCCCGGAGGCACCTGAGCGGCGCCGCGAGCGTTCTCAGCTCACGAGTTGGCGAACGACGTAGGGCAGGATGCCGCCGTGGCGGTAGTACTCGGCTTCCATCGGCGTATCGATGCGCACCCGTGCAGTCAGCCGTATCGGTCCACGCTCACCCTGAGCAACAACAGTGACTTCCTTTGGGACAGACCCAGCGTTGAGCGCGGTCAGCCCTGAAATCGAGATGACCTCTTCGCCGGTGATGCTCAACGATGCAGCCGTCTCGCCTGGGGCGAACTGGAGGGGCAGGATGCCCATCCCGATGAGATTGGAGCGGTGGATCCGCTCGAAACTTTCCGCAAGCACCGCACGGACGCCCAAGAGCGCTGGTCCTTTGGCGGCCCAGTCCCGACTGGAACCAGAGCCGTACTCCTTCCCGGCGATGACCACGAGCGGCACCCCTTCTGCTGCATACCGAGTCGCCGCGTCGAAGATCGTCATCTGCGTCCGATCCGGGAAGTGAAGCGTGAACCCGCCCTCGACCCCAGGGGTGAGCTGGTTTCGAAGGCGCGGATTGGCGAACGTACCTCGCACCATGACCTCGTGGTTGCCCCGCCGGGCGCCGTAGGAGTTGAAATCTGCCGGGTCAACGCCATGGTCGATGAGATAGCGGCCTGCGGGGGTCGATGGTCCGATGGAACCGGCTGGGGAGATGTGGTCGGTCGTCACGCTGTCACCGAGCAGGGCGAGGACCCGAGCCCCTTCGATGTCGCCCACCGCGGCGGGGCGAGGGGTCATCGATTGGACGAAGGGCGGGTGCAGCACATAGGTCGAATCAGGGTTCCATGCGAATGTTCGCCCACCCGAGACCGGAACCGCGCGCCAGCGATGATCTCCCTCGAACACCGAGGCATAACGCTCGGTGAACATCTTTGAGTCCAAGGAACGTCGAATGGTCTCTGCGATCTCGTGCTGCGTCGGCCATAGGTCGCCGAGCTTGACGGGACGTCCGTCGTTGCCGACCCCGAGCGGATCGACGGTCAGGTCGATGTCCACGGTTCCCGCAAGCGCGTACGCGACCACGAGCGGCGGGGAGCACAGGTAGTTCAACCGCACGTCGGGGTGAATGCGACCCTCGAAGTTGCGGTTGCCGGACAGCACGGCAGCCACTGCAAGGTCGCCGGATCGGACAATCTCTGAAATTCCTGGCTGCAGCGGCCCTGAATTTCCGATGCAGGTGGTGCAGCCGAAGCCGACGAGGTAGAAGCCGAGGGCCTCGAGGTCAGCCAGCAGCCCGGCACGCGCGAGGTAATCCATGACAACACGGGAACCCGGCGCAAGCGAGGTCTTCACCCAGGGCTTGACGCTTAGGCCGCGTTCGACGGCTCGCCGAGCAAGCAGGCCGGCAGCCACGAGGACCTGAGGGTTCGAGGTGTTCGTGCAGCTCGTGATGGCAGCGATGACGACGTTGCCGTCCGTGATGTCTTGGGTCTCCGGCGAGGACGCGGCACTGTGGGCTGGCGACGCAGGATCCGGTGCCGGCGACGGCGTCCATGACTTCGTACGCGGCGAACGGCCGAGAGCGGCTCGGAAGGCCGAGCTCACGCTTTGCAGCGAAAGCCGGTCCTGTGGGCGGGCAGGGCCGGCGATGCTGGGTTCTACGGTGGAGAGATCGAGTTCGATCGTCTCGGTGTAGACGGCTTCGTCGTGGCCGGGTTCGTGCCACAGTCCCTGCTCCTTGGCGTAGGCCTCGACCAGTGCGACGTGCTGCGGGTCGCGCCCGGTGAAGCGGAGATAGGCGATCGTCGCTTCGTCGATGGGGAAAATCGTGCAGGTGGCGCCATACTCGGGGGACATGTTGCCGATCGTCGCCCGGTTCTCGACCGGAAGCGTGGCGATCCCTGGCCCGAAACACTCCACGAACTTGCCCACGACCCCGTGCTTTCGGAGGAGCTCGGTGATCGTGAGCACGAGATCCGTGGCGGTCGTTCCCTCGGGGAGCTCACCGACCAGCCTCAGGCCCACGACCGAGGGGACCAACAGGGGAATTGGCTGCCCCAGCATTGCTGCCTCTGCCTCGATGCCGCCGACACCCCAGCCCAGCACACCGAGCCCGTTGACCATCGTGGTGTGGGAATCGGTCCCGACGAGCGTGTCGCAATAGGCCCGCGCGTCGGACGTCGAGAACACCACTCTGGCCAGGTGCTCCAGATTGACCTGGTGGCAGATCCCGGTACCTGGCGGGACCACGCGAAACTGATCGAAGCCTTCTTGGGCCCAACGCAGGAGCTGGTAGCGCTCGAGGTTGCGTTGGTACTCGATGTCGACATTCTGATCGAAGGCACCGGGCTGGCCGGCGACCTCGGCGATCACCGAATGGTCGATGACGAGCTCCACGGGTACCAGCGGATTAACCACTGCGGGGTCACCGCCTAAAGCCGTCACCGCATCCCGCATCGCTGCAAGGTCGACGACCGCAGGGACACCGGTGAAGTCCTGCATGAGCACGCGTTCGGGGATGAAGGAGATCTCGCGGGGCTCGGAAGAGCCGGCCCCAGTGCCCTGGCTTCGCACCCATGACGCCACGGATTCGACATCTTGCCCGGTGACGCGGACTCCATCCTCGTGCCGCAGGAGGTTCTCGAGCAGGACCTTGAGACTGTAGGGAAGGTGGTCGATGTCGTGACTTGCCAGACCGGAGGCCCCGAGTCGGAAGATCTCGAAATCGCGGCCACCGACGGTCAGGGTGGAACGAGCGCCGAAGCTGTCGGGATGGTCTGAGGGCATGTGGCCCATTGTGCCCCGTGTCAGACCTTCGGTGCGTCACACGTATGGTCCAGTCTTGGTTCCCGTGTCGGCAGGGGTCACGGCTGGCGCGAAAATGGATCATGATCAGCCCTTCGGCCGAGGTGGCGGCGCGTCTGCACGCAGCATTCGATGTGATCGAGGCCGGCGCCGATCCCGTGCTCAAACCCTCCGATCGCGCCGACCTGCAAGCCAATGGCGCCCTGCCCTTGGCAAAGCGGCTCGGCAGAGACGCCAGGGAGGTCGCTGCGGAGGTCCTCGAGCGACTCGACCTGGCTGGGATCTGCGATCAGGTCGAGCTGAGTGGTCCTGGCTTCATCAACCTGACCTTTGCCGACTCCTATCTCGCCGAGCAGCTGGCAGCCATGGCAAGGGATGCACGCCTTGGGATTGGACGCGCAGAGCATCCGGAGACCATCGTGGTGGACTACTCGGCGCCGAACGTCGCCAAAGAGATGCACGTCGGCCATCTTCGGACCACCGTGATCGGTGACTGCTTGGTGCGGATCCTCGACTTCCTCGGGCACGACGTCCGTCGTCAGAACCACATCGGCGATTGGGGGACCCCGTTCGGGATGCTCATCGAGCACCTGATCGACGTCGGGGAGAAGGAGGCAGCGCACGAACTTTCTGTGGGCGACCTCAACCGCTTCTATCAAGCGGCGCGGGCCTCCTTCGAGGCGAACGAGGACTTCCGGAATCGGAGCCGTAGGCGGGTCGTTCTCCTCCAGTCAGGGGATCCGGAGACCCGGCGCCTTTGGCGCCTCTTGGTCGACGAGAGCGTCCGGTACTTCGATGTCGTCTACGAGAAGCTCGGCGTCCTGCTCACAGACGATGACATCGTCGGCGAGAGCTTCTACAACCCGATGCTTCCCGACGTTGTCTCCGATCTGGCTGCCAAGGGCCTGCTCATCGAGCACGAAGGCGCGAAGTGCGTGTTCCCCGCCGGCTTCACGAACCGCAAGGGCGAGCCCCTTCCGTTGATCGTCCAGAAGTCCGACGGTGGGTACGGCTATGCGGCGACGGATCTCGCAGCGATTCGCGATCGTGTCAACCGGATCGGGGCGACGCGCTTGCTCTATGTCGTTGGCACTCCGCAGTCTCAGCACCTCCAGATGTGCTTCGCGGTGGCTCGCATGGCGGGATGGTTACCCGACAACGTGAGTGCCGTGCACGTGGGGTTCGGGAATGTGCTCGGCCCTGACGGGCGCATGCTGAAGACCCGCTCGGGCGAGTCGGTGAAGCTGGTTGACCTCCTCGACGAGGCCATCCAGCGCGCAGCGAGCGCAATCCTGTCGCGCGGGGAGGAGGAGAGCGGGGGTGCTCGGCACATCGCCGGGGAGGGGGAGCCCGCACTGTCATCGGTGGCTCGCATGGTCGGGATTGGTGCGGTCAAGTATGCCGACCTTTCAACGGACAGAACTCGCGATTATGTCTTCGACTGGGATCGCATGTTGGCCTTCGAAGGGAACACCGGTCCGTACCTCCAGTACGCACACGCGCGGATCTGTTCGATCTTCCGCCGAGGAAAGGAATCCTTCGATCGGGGAGCGCCCTCAGCGATCCCCATTCCGCCGAAGCTCGGTCATCCCCAAGAGCGCGCGCTCGGGATTGCCTTGCTCCGTCTCGTTGATGTCCTCGATGAGACGATCGCCACCTACAGCCCGCACAAGTTGAGCACCTATCTCTACAGCCTGGCCACGACCTTCACCGACTTCTACGAGCACTGCCGGGTGCTCGTCGACGACGAGGTCCTGCGTCGCAGCCGGCTGCTGCTGAGTGAGCTCACCGCCCGGGTACTGGCCCTCGGCCTCGGGCTCCTCGGGATCGAAGCCCCGGAGCGGATGTAACGGTGCTGCCCTCGATCGAGCCGAAGGTTCCCGTTGGGGTGGGTCGCGAGGATTCGAAGCTGAGCAAGGCTACTAACAGCCAGTTTCGTCGCTGGAGAGCCTGGTCGCGTACACCGCCGCCTCGGTACGCCTCGAGAACCCCATCTTGGCGAGAAGGTTTGATACGTAGTTTTTGACGGTCTTTTCGGCGAGGAAGATCTCCTCACCGATCTGGCGGTTTGTCTTTCCCTCGGCGATGAGGGTGAGGATCCGACGCTCCTGGGGGGTCAGTCGTGCGATCCGCTCGTCCTCGCGCTTGCCCGAGAAACGATCGATGATCTCCGCGGTCTGGGAGGGGTCGAGGAGCGATTCTCCTGACGCCACGCGGCGAATGGCCGAAACGAGGTCGGTCCCCCTGATCTGCTTGAGCAAGAAGCCGCTCGCACCGGCGAGCACGGCAGCCACGAGGGCGTCGTTGTCGGCGAAGGAAGTGAGGATGAGCGTGCGGACCTCCGGATGGGCTGCCCGGAGACTCCGGCAGACTTCGATCCCGCTGCCTTCGGCAAGGCGCACATCGAGCACTGCGACGTCGGGCCGGGTCGAGGGCACCCGGCTCAAGGCTTCCTCGGCAGTGGAGGCTTCGCCCACGACGAGAATGTCACCCTGGGGCTCGAGCAGCTCTCGGAGGCCTCGCCGGACGATCTCGTGATCGTCGAGGAGAAACACCCGAATCGTACGATCGTCTTGGTTCATGAGGCTCCCTGTGGCCAGCTGGTTCCTTGCGCGTCTCCCGTGCCGTCAGGCTATTGCGTCCGAGGTCGGTCAGGTCGGGTCACCGAGGTCGGGTCACCGGCCAGGACCTCGCCGCTCCCAGATCCAGGACCTCGCGCGTCCAGCCGGCGCTGGTGCGCTCATGCTTGATGGGAGTGCCGAGTTGGGGATCGGCCCCTAGCATCGGGCGATGGTGTCGATGGCTCAGAATGGACCTGAGGTGACGGAGGACCAGCGTCGCCGCTCCAAGCGCGTTGTCGTCGCCTTCGACGGCTCTGCGGCTTCGGAGCGTGCGCTCGCCTGGGGGCTGGCCGAGGCCGAGCTCCGACATGCCACGCTTCACGTCGTTTCTGCATGGACCGTGCCCGCGACGGCCCTGGCAGGGGTCAGCGTCACGCCCTCGGTGGGCACCGAGCTCCAACGTGCTGCAGAGGACATGCTCGACGAGGCGTTGTCGAAGTTGCCCAGCGGATCCGGCGTCCCGGTCCTGCGCGAGGTCACTGCAGGACAGCCGATCCCTGTCATCCTCCGAGCGAGCGAGGGTGCCGAGCTCCTGGTCATGGGGACCCGCGGGCGCGGCCCGGTGAGCGGCCTGCTGCTCGGATCCGTGAGCCAGTACGCCTCCGCTCATGCTCCTTGCCCGGTCGTGATCGTCCATGAGGCCACGACGACCCCGCGCCTTGGCCGTGTAGCTGGGGGGACTCCAGGCGGTGGCGAGCCCCCCGAGGGCCGCGAGCCCGCTCAGGGGGGTGCGTCATCGGCTGGAGCGCCAGCCGAGGCGTCCCCGAACGGTCCAGTCGAAGCTGGCCTTTTCGAGCTTTCCGAAGCCGAGTGCCTGGCGTTACTCGGAAGCGTCGAGGTCGGTCGGATCGCGATCGTCCACAGGGACGGCCGACCTGAGATCGTCCCGGTGAACTTCGTCCTCGATGGCCGTACGGTGGCGATCAGGACCGACTCTGCCGTGCTGCTGCGCGATGCACCCCTTGGCCACGTCGCTTTCGAAGCGGACTCCATCGACCCCGAGGCTCGGGAGGGTTGGGACGTGCTGGTGACTGGGGTGGCGACTGACATCACCGACAGTGTGGACCAATGGTCCCAAAACCTGCGCTCGACCGCACTGGTGCCCTGGGCACCGGGTGCCAAGGAGCGCTGGATAGCCATCATGAACCCCAGCATCAGCGGCCGCCGCCTTCGGCAAGCCCGGAGGAGCGCGCCAGCACGATGAGCGGTCCGTTGCAGGGTCTTCGAGTCGTCGAACTCGGTGGCATCGGGCCAGGGCCGTTCGCGGCGATGGTCCTTGCTGACATGGGCGCTGAGGTCATCCGAATCGAACGCCCAAGCGGTCAGAACTTCGTCAACCAGAACCTGGCGATGAATCGCAGTCGGCCAGGAGTAGTGGTCGACCTTCGGCACCCTGATGGCGTCGATGCGGTTCTGCGTCTCGTTGCGCGAGCCGACGCGCTCATCGACCCATACCGTCCGGGCGTCACCGAGCGCCTTGGGGTGGGCCCCCAGACTTGCCTTGTTCGCAATCCTAGGCTCATTTACTGTCGAATTACGGGTTTCGGGCAGGAAGGTCCCTTGGCGACCTGTGCTGGCCACGACATCAATTACTTGAGCATGAGCGGCTTGCTTCATGCCGTTGGCCGATCGGACTCTCCTCCGGTCCCACCACTCAATCTCGTTGCCGATTTCGCTGGTGGTGGCCTACTCCTGGCATTCGCGGTTGTCGCGGGCGTCCTTGAAGCGCGTTCTTCTGGGAAGGGCCAGACCGTCGATGTCAGCATGCTCGACGCTGCGGCGCTCTCTGGAACGTTCATCTATGGGCTGCTGGCAGCCGGGATGTGGAGCGATGCTCGAGCGAACAATCTCTTGGACGGGGCCAACCCCGTCTATGACACCTACGAGACGGCCGACGGGCAGTATCTCGCCGTCGGAGCCCTGGAACCCGAGTTCCAGAGCCAGCTCTTCGAACGCCTGGGATACGACGGTGAGCCTTGGTTCGGTCTCGACCATCACGACGATTGGCCCGCCCGCAAAGCTGCGCTGACGGCCATCTTCCGCCAGCGGACCCGAGCAGAGTGGCTCGAGCTGTTGGAGGGGTGCGATGCCTGCGTTACCCCTGTGCTCTCGCTGCACGAGGCACCCATGCACGAACACAATCGTGTGCGAGGAACGTTCGCTGACCTCGGGGGCGTCATCCAGCCAGCGCCCGCTCCACGGTTTTCCCGCACGCCTGGACGGATTTCGTCCCTGCCCGCCGAGCGCGCCGCCCTCGAGGAGGTTCTGGCTCCCTGGGGTTTCGACGGGGATGAGGTCGCAGCATTGCGGGCTGCCGGCATCCTGGGCTGACCGCTGGCCCAGCGTCTTCTTGGGCCCATTGGCGCTCTTCGGGCTTGAGGGGACGTGCCACGCGCTGGCGAGGGGCCTTGGATCGGCGTCCTTGGAGCGCTGTACTGAGCTCGCCGCGCAGCGAGGTCTTGCCGACCGGTGGCTTCATGACGTGCCGACAGCAACGCCCTCGTCGCTTCCGCGCACTCCTTGGAACCAGTCGTAGCGACGGTGACGATCGCTGCGGTCGGCGGGCACAGTCGCCGTTCCCGCCCCAGTTGGGGGTTTCTGAGCCATGACGCTGTGTGAGGGAGCGGCGAGGAGAGTCGCTGGGGCTCCAATCAGGGCAGCCGTTTGAGGATCCAGCGCTTGATCCTCGTATAGGGCGGGTACTGCACCGGAGGGTCGGGGTGTGACGGCTTGAAGAGCACCGCACGTTGATGGCTGAACGTCTCGAAGCCGGCACGACCGTGGTAGCTGCCCATCCCACTTGCGCCGACGCCTCCGAAGGGCAGGCCGGGGACCGCGGTGTGGAGCACCGTGCAATTCACTCCGACGCCACCCGAGGACGTGCCGGCCAGCACGCGCTCGGCCACGTCCTTCGAGCGGGCGAATACGTAGAGGGCGAGGGGACGCTCCCTGTCGGAGACGATGTTCATCGCCTCGTCCATGTCGCGAACGCTCATGACAGGCAGGATCGGCCCGAAGATCTCGTCGTCCATCAATGGGTCGTCGGGACGGACCCCGGTCACGACGGTCGGAGCGATGTAGCGTTCAGCTCGGTCAGTCTCGCCGCCGAACGCGACCACTCCGGTGGTTGCCTGGAGCAGTCCGGTGATGCGATCGAAGTGACGGTCGTTGACGATCCGGGCATAGTCACGGCTCTGTTTTGGATGTTCTCCGTAAAACGCGCGTATTTCGGCGCGTAGCGCATCGACAAAGGCAACCTCGACGTCTTGGTGCACGAGCGCGTAGTCGGGCGCGACGCAGGTCTGTCCCGCATTGAGGTACTTGCCCCAGGCAATACGGCGCGCTGCGACGCGGAGGTCTGCCGAGGCGTCCACGAGCGCCGGGCTCTTACCACCGAGCTCGAGGGTCACCGGGGTGAGGTGTTTGGCCGCCGCTTCCATGACGAGCCGGCCGACGCTCGCGTTGCCAGTGTAGAAGATCGTGTCGAAGCGCTCATCGAGGAGCTCCCGGGTCTCTTCTGGCCCCCCTTCGACGAGCGCGATCGCGCGTGCGTCCAGGTGGCAGTGCGCAAGGCGAGCGAGGACCGACGAGGTGGCGGGTGCGAGCTCCGATGGCTTTCCGATCACGCAGTTGCCGGCTGCGACCGCCGAGGCCATGGGGAGCAGAAGGAGCTGGACGGGGTAATTCCACGGCGCGATCACCAGCGCCAACCCCAGCGGCTCGCGAACGATCCGGGCCCGCCCCGGTCGCTGGACCAAGGGGACGGCAACTCGCTCGGGCCTTGCCCATCGGTCAAGGTTGCGGAGCATGACGTCGATCTCGGCCGAGACGAAGGAGAGGTCGGTGAGGCGTGCCTCGACGGCGGGCTTGCCGAGGTCGGCGTACATTGCCGCGAGCAGTTCCTTCTCGCCGGCCGCGAGCAGTTCCTTCATCGCGTGGAGTTCCTTCTTGCGCCACGCGAGCGGACGCGTGAGCCCGCTTTCGAACGTTGCCCGCAGCCCTTCGACGATCTCGTGGCGCGTGGTCACGTCAGCCGTCACGTTCCTCCCCTTCCAACGCGCCGCTGCCCGGTCGCTCCGGCGTCTTCGGCGACCGGTTGTCACCGGTCGCCGGTACGATCGGTGCCGGCGCGCCGTCCTCGATCTGTGCCGCTCGTGATTTTCCGGCGAAGTGGTCCATCGAGGCGTTGACCCCGAAGAGGTCCATGACCCAGTCGAAGGCCCGCGTCGGCAAGGCCCGAAGCACCGGGAGCAGGCGTACGATCGGGGGAAGCACGAGGACGCGGCGGTCGTGAGCGACGGCGTCTGCAATGCGCATCGCGACATCTTCGGTCCGCAGGATCGGCAGGAGGAACGGCACCCGGGTCTGGACGCCGCGGAACATCTCAGTATCGACGTAGTACGGGCACACGGCCGTCGTGACGACATGGGGTGCGAGGCGGCGGAGTTCGGCACGCAGCGACTCGTCGAAGCCGACCGCTGCGTGCTTCGAGGCCGAGTAGTCCGTCTGGCGTGCGACGCCGACAAGGCCCGCTGCCGATGCGATGGTGACGATGTGGCCTCGTCCGGCCTCGATCATCGCAGGAAGGAATGCCCTCGTCACCCAGAAGAGTGCGAGGACGTTGACGTCGAAGGTGTGCCTGATCATCGCTTCGGGGATGTCGAGGAAGTTCGCTCCGCTCACGACCCCGGCGTTGTTGACCAACACCGTCACATCTCCTACTTCCTGACGCACCTGGGCGGCCGTGCGCGTCACAGTGGCCGGGTCGGTGACGTCGCAGGGGTAGCCGAATGCTTTGCCGTTGCCAGCGCGTCGCAACTCGTTCACGACTCCGGCCAGGCGCTCTTCGTCGATGTCCCAGACGACCACGACCGCGCCCCGCCGGGCGAACTCGAGTGCAAGGGACCGGCCGATCCCGGATGCGCCACCGGTCACAAGGCTGACTCGGTCGCGCACATCGGTCATTGGGCCAGTCTGCCAGGGCTTCGAATGCCTCGGCACGGGCATGCGTGGACCTGGCCGCCGAGCCGTCGCCGCGGGGGCTTGGCCCCCCCACCTCGCCGGCATCGGCGGTGTCGCGGCGATCGAGTGAGCCAGGCGCAGGGGGCTCGCGGCTGCAGCCGACCACGGCCATGGGACTGGTCCTGCCGTCTCCAGCGCGAGGGTCGAAGGGCCTCGGATGCAGACCATGTCGGGCGCTGATGGCTCTACCTTCCTTTCTCAACGGGAGCTCCGGCGGGGATCGCTCGGCGGTGCTTGTCCTTTGAGGACTGATGTGAGACGGCGACCCCGGTGGGGAGCCCGGGAGGCCTGACGCCTACCACGGTGTCGTCCCACGAGGACTGGTCCATCGGCACGGCGCCGTGCCTCCGGCAGCCCGGTCAGACGATCGAAGGAGGTTCGGTGCTCGGAGTAGGGAGCGATTTCGCCGAAGAGTTCCACCTAGTGGCGCTCGGCCGGCCCGGCGGGGGTGATCGAGATCCGCCGGGTCGAGCGCTCCAGAGGACCTTCGCCGGCTCTTCGAGAAGCTCGCGGAGCTCAAGCCCGACCCGGGAAGGTGCGCGTCGTGCTCGAGACCCGACCCGGGATGCTCATCGACGCTGGTTCCAGCGTCGCGGCGGTGAACCCCGACCTCGTCAGACGCCGCAGGGGTCCGGCGTCCAGCGGCTCCGGCCGCCCATCCCCCACGGCGAGGAGACCCGCGCTGAGGGCCGCCACCGCGCGTCATGTCGTTGCGCATGCCAGGTGGCGAAAGTTCGCGCCCTGGCACGGTCTGGCGCCCCAGGCAGGACTCGAACCTGCGCACCCGGCTCCGGAGGCCGGTGCTCTATCCACTGAGCTACTGGGGCTCCGAGTCGACCGATGCTCGGCTCGGTCGAGGAGCACTCCACCGTATCGTGTAGCCCAATGACAACCAGCCCCGGGGCGCGCGCGGTCAGTCGGCGGACCCATGGCGTGGAGGGCGTTCGTCGTCCCAGGGAGGCCCCACTGGAGTCGCACCTGCTTCCTACAACGGCGGCCATCGGGCCCGATGGCCGGCTGTCGGTCGGAGGGATCGATCTCGTCGAGCTCGCACAGCGGTTCGGTACGCCGCTTTTCGTTTACGACGAGACTCACCTACGACTTCGTTGCCGCGAGGCGGTGAAGGCATGGGGCGACGGGGTCGCGTACGCAACGAAGGCATTCCTGTGCAAGGCAATGGCGAGAATCGCCCATGAAGAAGGCCTGTGTCTCGACGTGTCGACGGGCGGTGAGTTGCACGTGGTGCTCGCCGCTGGTGTCCCACCTGACCGAATCGTTGTGCATGGGAACAACAAGTCCGAAGAGGAGCTGGCGCAGGCGCTGGAGGTCGGGGTCGGCCGGATCGTCGTGGACTCCTTCGACGAGATCGAGCGACTCGGGCGGCTCACGGATGTGGCGAGGTACGGGACTCGTCGACCAAGGGTCCTGGTACGCGTCACCCCTGGCGTGAAGGCCTACACCCACGAATTCGTACAAACGGGTCACGAGGACACAAAGTTCGGCTTCTCCGTCGCATCTGGAGCCGCCGCTGCAGCGGTGTCCGCGCTCGAGCTCCTTCCGGGCGTCGAGCTGGTAGGGGTTCACGCTCACATCGGCAGCCAGGTCTTCGAGACGTCTTCGTTCGAGCGAGCCGCTCACATCCTCGGCCGCTTCTTCGCGCCACTCGGGTTGCCCGAGCTGGTCGTCGGTGGCGGCCTTGGCGTGGCATACGTGAACGGTGAGCGGGCTCCGAGCCTGAGCGAGTGGGCGACCGCCACCAAGCGAGCGTGCCTCGCTGCGGGCGTCGACCCCACGACCCGGATCACTGCAGAGCCCGGTCGCTCGATCGTCGCGACCGCCGGCATCACCTTGTACCGCGTGGGGACCATCAAGGAGCTGCCGGGTATCCGGACCTACGTCGCGGTCGACGGCGGAATGAGCGACAACCCGCGACCGGTGCTCTATGGGAGCGGGTATGAAGCATTTCTTCCCCGTGCCGCTCACGCTTGGCGCCCCCGAGCTGTTCGAGTCGTCGGCAAGCACTGCGAGACCGGTGACGTGGTCGTGGCCGAGGCGCAGGTTCCCTCGGATCTCAAGGTCGGCGACATTCTCGCGACGCCGGTCACCGGCGCCTACGGGTATGCGATGGCCTCCAACTACAACAAGGTCACCCGTCCAGCAGTCGTCTTCGTGAGCGATGGGGAAGCGAGAGAGGTCGTTCGGCGAGAGACCGTCGAGGACTTGCTCCGCCTCGACCGTTGACACCCGAGCGGAGTGCGAGACTAAGGACGTGACGTCGAAGAAACCGGCCGGCCGGGTACGTGTCGCCCTCCTGGGATGTGGCAACGTCGGTGCCTCGCTGGCCTCGATGTTGACAGATCCGAACCGTCTGGCTGAGATCGAGATGCACGCTGGCGTCTCGCTGGAGCTGGCGGGGGTTGCGGTCGCCAGTCTCACGGAGCGGCGGCCAAGTCTTCTGGGCGTGCCCGCACAGCTTCTGACCGACGATGCCAAGGGGCTTGTCGAGCGTGACGACATCGATGTCGTGGTGGAGCTCATTGGCGGCATTGACCCCGCTCGTGACCTCATCGAAGCCGCCCTTCGCGCTGGACGTCCGGTTGTGACCGCGAACAAGGCGCTTCTGGCGACTGTCGGCAGTGAGCTCGCCGATCTTGCGGCATCCAACGGGGTGGAGCTGCTTTACGAGGCATCGGTGGCCAGCGCGATACCCCTCATTCGCCCGCTCCGTGAGTCGCTTGCTGCCGAGCGGATCACGCGGGTTACCGGGATCGTGAACGGGACCACGAACTTCATCCTCACGAGGATGGCAGAGAGCGGTGAGGATTATCACGAAGCGCTTGCAGAGGCGCAGAGGCTCGGTCTCGCCGAACGCGACCCGACCTACGACGTCGAGGGCGGCGATGCGGCGGCCAAGATCGCCATCCTCGCGAGCTTGGCATTTCGGCGGGAGGTGAGAGCGAGCGATGTCTATGTCGAAGGGATCACCGCCGTCCGCCCGATCGACATCGAGTTCGCCGCGCACCTGGGGTACGCGGTCAAGCTTCTCGCGGTCGCAGAGCTTGTCCAGGGTGGTCCCGATCTCTCTGTCCGGGTCCATCCGGCGATGGTGCCCAAGTCCCACCCACTCGCTGCGGTCCGCGGCGCGTACAACGCCGTGTTCATCGAAGGAGAGGCCTCCGGAGAGCTGATGCTCTATGGCCGAGGTGCAGGCGGTGCAGCGGCGGCCAGCGCTGTGTTAGGAGACTTGGTCGTTGCCGCGCGGCACCTGCGTTCCGGTGGCTCCTCGCCTGCCCCGTCTCGCCGTGGCCCTGTCAGTTTCCGTCCCCTCGAGGAGCTCTCGTCCATCTTTTACCTCAATGTCGACGTGGTCGACCGGCCGGGAGTGCTCGCTGCGGTTGCGACGGTCTTCGGCCATCATGGGGTTTCCATCCGCTCGATGGAACAGGTCGGACTCGGAGACGAAGCTCGGCTCGTGTTCTTGACCCACGTCGCGCGCGAGGGGTCCATGTTGGCCACGATCGAGGATCTCCATCACCTCGATGCCGTTGACCGTGTCGGCAGCGTGCTCCGGGTCATCGGGTCGTCGGACGCCCCGGATCCCAGTGCGGGGCCGGGGCTCGCACGCCCATGACCGCACGCAAGATCGCGTGGCGCGGAGTGGTCGAGGAGTACCGGCCCTTCCTGCCGATCCAGACGGGCGATCCCGTCGTCACCCTCTTGGAGGGCGGAACGCCGCTGATTCCCGCTCCGAGGTTGTCGGAGCGAGTCGGTGCCCAGGTTTGGCTGAAGCTCGAGGGAGCCAATCCCACCGGGTCGTTCAAAGACCGCGGGATGACGATGGCGATCTCGAGGGCCCTGGCCGAAGGCGCCAAGGCCGTCGTCTGCGCGTCGACCGGAAATACCTCAGCTTCTGCCGCGGCGTATGCAGCTCGGGCGGGACTGAGCTGCGTCGTGATCATTCCCGAAGGGCACATCGCGCTGGGAAAGCTGGCTCAGGCGCTCATTCACGGTGCGCGGGTGCTGCAGATCCGCGGCAACTTCGACGAGGCGCTCGAGATCGTTCGCCAGCTCCCCGAGCACGCCCCTGTGACCGTGGTGAACTCGATCAATCCTTTCCGGATCGAGGGACAGAAGACGGGGGCGTTCGAAATCGTCGACGCGCTCGGCGATGCTCCTCACGTGCACTGCATCCCGGTGGGCAACGCAGGGAACATCACGTCGTATTGGCGTGGGTACTGCGAATACCGCATGGCGGGTCGCTCGACGCGCTTGCCGCGCATGCTCGGCTTCCAGGCTGCTGGCGCAGCACCGATCGTGCTCGGTCACCGTGTCGAAGCGCCCGAGACGGTGGCGAGCGCCATCCGGATCGGAAACCCCGCGAGCTGGTATTCCGCGGTCGCCGCCGCAGCCGAGTCGGGAGGGAGCATTACGGCGGTGACCGACGAGCAGATCCTGACCGCGTACCGCTTTCTTGCCGAGCAGGAATCCGTCTTCTGCGAGGCAGCCTCCGCTGCCGCGGTCGCTGGCCTACTGCAATCAGAGGTCGCTAAGGACGAGACCGTGGTGTGCGTGCTGACCGGGCACGGTCTGAAGGACCCGGATCTGGCGATCAGCCAGATCGAGGTCCCGGTGGTCGTCGATGCACGAATCGAGGCGGTCCTTGCAGAGTTGACGTGACCAGAGCGATTGCTCCTCGCGAAGGCGTCGACGCTGCACCGGGATGGGTCTTCGCACGGGGAGGGCGGTCGCGACCCAAGGGCTCCCGTCCGGTCGCTCGTTTGCCGGCGGCGCGGGAATCGCACGAGGCAGGGCCTTGGCGATGCGGAGTCGTCGGCAAGGGCCATGGTGGCGGGCCGAGGCGTCCGACAAGGGGCCACGGGTTGCAAAGCATGGACGGTCTGGGAATAGGAAGCTTGCTCTGAGTGTTGCTTGGATCAAATCCAGCCGCTACCATGTGGAACGTCCCACCTGCGCCACGGAGCGCGCAGCGCGGTCTCGAGCCGATTGTGGCCGGGTGCTGCATTGGTGGTGCCGGGAGCCCGCGTTGCGTGGCGATCTCATTCCCGCGTTCCCCGCATGGTGTGGTGCCGCAGGTACACAACTGACTGCGGTCGACGTTTATAGATACAGGGGAGGCCGATGACTGCCGGACAGCAGATCGAGCGGTCGGTACTCGAAGCCAAGGAACGCGACGAGCTTCAAGCCATTGCCCGGGCGTTGTCGATCAAGACGACTGCCAGGACAAAGAAAGCGGACCTCGTCGACCAGATCTTGAAGGCCACGGGCGTGGTGCCCGTATCCGAAGAGGCCGGAACGGCACCCGGAGGACGGACGAGGTCTTCGGCCTCGTCCAACGGTCGTTCGCGTAGCGCAGGCGGAAAGGACGCCGACGGCGGCGCGAACGGCAAAGATGGCGACGTAGCCAATCCGGACGGCGCGGTCCATGGGGCGAGCGTCCAAGCCGCTGACGCACCGACCACGATCCTGGTGGGTGACGGTGCACACCCGAGTCCACCAGCAACGAACGGCTCCTTGGGGACACCAGCGGGGCCCTCTGCGGTGGAGACCGTGGCATCCCCGGCGACCGACGGCCTGACCGTCGATGGGGGGGAGACCGTCAGCCAGAGTGACTCACCTGACTCGTCTGGGGCTCCGAGCGCGGTTCGTGTGGCCCCGAGCCGTCAGGGCAGCCCGAGTCCGGCGGGGCGGCCTCACGGTGCTCCGGGGGCGATCGAACCGGGCAACCGTCGCGGACGGCGTCGGCGTGGTCGCGAACGCGGCGGTGATCGTGAGCTCCAAGGTGGGGTTGCCCACGAGGCTCCTTACCAAGGAGAGCTCGTGGAGGTTGCCGGCTTGCTGGACCTGCGCGAGGAAGGGTACGGATTTCTCCGCTGTGACGGGTATCTGCCGTCGGCAAAGGACGTCTATGTCTCGATCAGCCAGGCTCGCCGCTTTGCCCTGCGCAAGGGCGATTACATCGAAGGAGCCTGCCGCCCGGCTGCCAACAACGAGAAGTATCCCGCGCTCGTGCGCATCGACCGGGTTTGCGGTCTCGATCCAGAGCAAGCGCGCTTGCGGCCACGCTTCGAGGATCTGACCCCGCTGTTTCCTGACTCCAAGCTGCGCTTGGAGACCCCCGGCGACAAGGACAACCTGACGGCACGGATCGTCGACCTCCTTGCCCCGATCGGGAAGGGGCAGCGCGGAATGATCGTGTCGCCTCCGAAGGCCGGCAAGACCGCGATCATGAAACAGATCGCGCACTCGATCGAGACGAACAACCCTGAGGTACATCTGATGGTGTTGCTCGTCGACGAACGCCCCGAGGAGGTGACCGACATGCGTCGGTCGGTCAAGGGCGAGGTCATCGCCTCGACCTTCGACCGGCCCTCCGAGGAGCACACGATGGTTGCCGAGCTGACGATCGAACGAGCCAAGCGCTTGGTCGAGCTCGGCAAGGATGTCGTGATTCTCCTCGACGGCATCACCCGGCTCGCTCGCGCCTACAACCTGGCGCAGCCGGCCACCGGCCGGATCATGTCCGGTGGGGTCGACTCCGGTGCCCTCTACCCACCGAAGAAGTTCTTCGGGGCGGCCCGCAACATCGAAGAGGGAGGGTCGCTGACGATCCTCGCCACTGCACTGGTGGAGACCGGCTCCAAGATGGACGAGGTCATCTTCGAGGAGTTCAAGGGAACCGGCAACATGGAGCTTCGCCTTGACCGACGGCTCGCGGAGCGGCGCCTCTATCCCGCGATCGATGTGAATGCGAGCTCGACTCGTCACGAGGAGCTGCTCTTCGATCGCAACGAACTTCAGCAGGTATGGAAATTGCGTCGTGTGCTGAATGCCTTGGCCAGTGACGGGAATGCGGCTCCGGGCCTCGAGCTGCTGATGGACAAGATTCGCACCACGCGCGGAAACGAGGAGTTCCTCGCAGAGATCGCCAAGGGACCGAACCCGGTGGGCTGATCGCTCGCATTTGGAAGAGGTGATCTCTTGATCCCATTGATCGAGAATCGATTTGGAGTGGCATATGAAAGCTGGCATCCATCCGAATTACGTTGAAGCCGTGGTGCGTTGCTCGTGCGGCAACACGTTCACGACCCGTTCGACGAAGCCCGATCTCCATGTGGAGCTCTGTAGCGAGTGCCATCCCTTCTTCACGGGCAAGCAGAAGCTCGTGGACTCCGGAGGGCGCGTCGAGCGCTTCCAGCGGCGCTACGGCGCCCGCGGGGCAAAGGGCAAGACGCGAGCTCGCTCCTGAGACCCTCATGTGGTGAGCGAAACCTCGTTCGAACGTCTGGAGAAGCTCGAGGCCGAGTACGAGAACGTTCTCGCAGCGCTTGCAGACCCAGCGACCTCAACGGATCCTGCACGCCTGCGAGAGCTTTCTCGCCGGCATCACGAGCTCGAAGAGGTTGTCACGGCGTTTCGGCAGTTGCGAAGGGCTCGCGAGGATGCAGAGCTGGCGGCGGAGCTCCTCGGTGACGCGACGCCAGAGGAACGAGATGCCTTGCGCGAAGAGCTTGGAGCAGCCGAAACGTCGATCGAGACGCTTGAGGCTCGACTGAAGACCTTGCTCCTCCCGGTCGACCCGAACGAGGGTCGCAACGTCATCGTCGAGATTCGTGGCGCTGAGGGCGGGGAGGAGGCAAACCTCTTTGCAAGGGACCTCTTCTTGATGTACTCGCGCTATGCAGCAAACCGCGGCTGGAGACTCGAAGTCCTCTCGGAGCAGCCTTCCGAGCGCGACGGATTGAACGAAGTCGTCTTCGTGGTGAAGGGTCCGGATGCCTGGAGCCGACTGGAGCAGGAGGCAGGCCCTCACCGTGTGCAGCGGGTTCCGGTAACCGAGTCCAAGGGGAGGGTGCACACCTCCTCAGCAACGGTGACCGTCCTTCCTGAGGCCGGGGAGGTCGACGTCGAGATCGACCCGAACGACCTGAAGATCGACGTGTACCGTTCGACCGGTCCGGGCGGTCAATCGGTGAACACCACGGACTCTGCGGTGCGCATCACACACCTTCCGACAGGCATCGTCGTGTCGATGCAAGACGAAAAGAGCCAGCTCCAGAACCGCGTGCGGGCGATGACTGTCTTACGGTCGCGACTGTTGAAGCTCGAGCAGGACCGCCGCGCTGCGGAGGTCGCTGCGACGCGCCGGAGTCAGGTCGGCGGGGGCGGTCGGTCCGAGAAGGTCCGGACTTACAACTTCAAGGAGAACCGTGTCACCGATCACCGGCTGAATCGCTCCTGGTACAACCTCGACAAGGTCCTGGCTGGTGAGCTCGACGAGCTGACGGAAGCACTGATGGCTGACAAACGCGCGCGCCAACTCGCAGGAGAGACGTGAGGACCACTTCGAGGACCGCCACCGCGGGCGCAACGAGCGGCACTGCGGCACTGCCCAGCCGAGTGAAGATCCGGGCGGAGATCGCTGAGCTCCTGGGCTCTGAACGCGAGGCGCGGTGGCTCGTCGAGGAAGTCCTCGGTCCCGTGGTGGCAGGCCAGCGCGGAGGAACCCCATGGCCCAGCACCTCCGTCGAGGCAGTGGGGGTCCCGGGAGCCATGATGGAGGTGCTTTGGGCGATGGCCCGCCGGCGCGCGTGTGGCGAGCCGCTCCAGTACGTGCTCGGTCACTGGCCCTTCCGCTCCCTCGACCTCGCGGTCGATTCACGGGCGCTCATCCCGAGACCCGAAACCGAGCACGTCGTCGACGTTGCCCTTGGGGAACTCGGCGCCCTGGCGACACCGGGCGAGGAGGTGACGATTGTGGATCTTGGAACTGGGTCGGGGGCGATCGCGCTCTCGATGGCACTCGAAGGTTCTCGTCTCACCAAGGTGCAGGTCTTCGGAACCGACGTCGACTCGGCAGCGCTCGACCTCGCCAGGCTCAACCGGGCGCGTGCCTGCTCGCGTGGGTTCGAGACGGGGCTCGCGGGGGATACCCGCCGGAGTTGCTCCGCTCTGAGCCAGGCGGCGGTTGCATCGGTGAGGTTCTGCGCAGGGTCCTGGTGGGCAGCGCTTCCCAGCGAGCTGCGTGGGCGCGTGCGCCTTGGCGTTTCCAACCCGCCGTACGTCGCCGAGGAAGAGTGGGGGTCGCTCGATCCCGAGATCCGCCGTCACGAGCCTCGCCGGGCGCTGGTGGCCGGTCCCGGAAGCGAGGGCACCCCGGGGTTGGCCTGCATCGAAGAGGTGCTGCGCGGTGCACCGCACTGGCTCGGGCGACCGGCCAGCGCGGTCCTCGAGATCGCACCGCACCAGGCCGAGGCCGCCGCGGCGCTGGCCCGATCGCTTGGAGCAGACGCCCAGGTGCTGCCGGACCTCTCCCGCAGGCCGAGAGTCCTCGTCGCTCGCTGGCACGGTCACCGGTGAACCCGCCTCGGTCCGCCCGAACCCCGAAGAGGGGGCCGCGAGCCGCCGGTGAGCCGCTTGGAGGAGCCGGGCTGGCCCGTCTCCTCCAAGCGGGCGAACTCGCGATCGCAGCGGAGCAGCTCGCGGCTGGTTCCGTCGTAGGGATTCCCACCGACACCGTGTACGGCCTGGCAGCCTCGATCGAGCACCCGGCGGCCGTGTCGTTGCTCTTCGAGCTCAAGGGACGTCCTGGGGAGCTGGCGATCCCGGTTCTCGTCGCAGGCATTGGCCAGCTCGATGTGCTGGTCGCCGACTGGCCGCCGATCGCGGCTCGCTTGGGGGAGCGATTCTGGCCTGGACCGTTGACCCTGGTGGTGCCGGCGCGGGAGTCGATCGCGCGCCTGATCGGCGGTGATGGCGCGACGGTGGGGGTCCGATGGCCCCGCCATCCACTGGTAGAGCAGCTGTGCTTGAGCGTGGCCCCGCTGGCGGTCACCAGCGCAAATCTGCACGGGGAGCCGCCGTGCACCGACGCAGCCGCCGTGGCCGCAGGCTTCGCGGTCGGAGCGGTCCTCGACGGCGGACGTTGTGGCGGGCGACCGTCGACTGTCGTCGACTGCACCGGTGCGGTGCCCCGCTGTTTGCGCGAGGGCGATCTCTCGTTCGCGGATCTGCAAGCGGCACTGGGCTGATCCGTCGGTACACTCGTTGGGATGCCCTCGCGCGCAGCGTCCCCAGAAGGGGTGCCTTCCCAGGGTTGGCTCGAGTCGGACCCCGAGGTCGCCCGGCTTCTCGATGAAGAGCTCGAGCGCCAATCGACCACCTTGCAGCTGATCGCCTCGGAGAATTTCGCCTCGCCGGCAGTGCTCGCCGCAGCGGGTTCGGTGCTCACGAACAAGTATTCAGAGGGCTACCCGGGCCGCCGGTACTACGGCGGCAATCGGGTGATCGACGAGGTCGAAGACCTCGCTCGCGCGCGGGCGATGGCGTTGTTCGGAGCCGAGCATGCCAACGTTCAGCCACACGCAGGTGCAAGCGCCAACCTCGCGGTGTATGCGGCCCTGCTCGAGCCCGGTGACACGGTCCTGGCAATGCGTCTCGATCAGGGAGGCCACCTGACGCACGGCTCTCCGGCGTCGATCACCGGGCGTCTCTGGCGGTTCGTTGCCTACGGGGTGACCCCGCCGACGTCCTCGTCGGCAAGCCCTGGTGAGGTGATCGACTTCGACCAGGTCGACGCCCTGGCGAGGGCCGAGCGTCCGAAGTTGATCGTCGCCGGGTCGACGGCGTACTCACGGCAGATCGACCCGAAGCCCTTCCGGGAGATCGCTGATTCGGTCGGCGCAAAGTTCCTCTTCGACGCTGCCCACCCGGCCGGCCTGATCGCCGGGAGCGTGCACCCGAATCCGGTGGGAATCGCTGACGTCGTCACGTTCACGACGCACAAGACCCTTCGGGGGCCGCGAGGCGCCGCCATCCTCTGCGGTCGTGAGCTTGCCAAGGACATCGACCGGGCCGTCTTCCCCGGCCTGCAGGGCGGTCCGTTGGAGCACGCCATCGCTGCCAAGGCGGTTGCCTTCAGGGAGGCTGCGCAGCCAGCGTTCGCCGACTACGCGGCCCGCGTCGTCGAGAACGCCCGTGCCTTCGCGAACGCGTTGGCCGAGGAGGGCTTCAGACTGGTCTCTGGAGGAACGGACAATCACATGGTCCTTATCGACCTTCGGCCTTTTGACGCCGAGCTCACGGGCAAGGCCGCCCAGGAGGCCCTCGATCGCGCAGGCATCACCTGTAACCGCAATACCATCCCCGACGATCCTCGCTCTCCGTTCGTCACCTCTGGCTTGCGTCTGGGGACCCCGGCCGAGACCACTGCTGGGATGGGTCCCGAGCAGATGCGAACGATCGCCGCGCTGATCGGCCGGACGCTGCGTCGGCGTGAGGACGAGGCGACGCTGCGAGCCGTCCGTGGTGAAGTTCGGGAGTTGTGTGCTGCGTTCCCTCCCTACGGGCGGCCCGGTGCGCGAGCACACCTCGCCCGCGGGACTGGGTGAGGCTGAAGGTCTGGAGGTCCCGGTGCCCGCATTGGCCTGGTATGCCGGGGTGCTCGTGATCGCCACTTCGGTGACTGCCGCGTGCACCGTGCCCTGCCGGTGGCTCTCCGCCCGAGTGGGCTACGTCGCGATTCCCGACGACCGCAAGGTGCACACGAAGGTCACGCCCTATGGCGGTGGCGCTGCCATGTTCCTGGGTTTCCTCGCTGCAATGACGGCAGCCGCACTCATGCCACCGCTGCGGACCGTGTTCACGAACAGCTCGGAGCCGCTCGGTGTCGTGCTCGCCGCGGCAGCAATCTTCGCGGTCGGCCTGATCGACGACCTGCGGGACATGTCGGCCCCCGCGAAGGTGGCAGGCCAGGTCCTGGCGGCGAGCATCTTGTACTTCCTGGGCGTCACCATGTACGAACTCAAGATTCCCCTGGCAGGGTTCGTAATCTTGTCGCCAAGCATCGTCCCGCTCATCACGGCGCTGTGGGTGATCGCCCTCACCAACGCCGTCAACTTGATCGACGGGCTCGACGGCCTCGCTGCAGGCATCGTGGCAATCGGCGGTGGCGCGTTGGCGGTGTACGGACTGCGACTGATGCAGCTCGGCGTCCTTCCGCTGAGCAACATCGGGCCGCTGGTCGCTCTCGTTGCCTGCGGCGTTTGCCTTGGCTTCCTTCCGTTCAACTTCCATCCTGCTCGGGTCTTCATGGGTGATGCGGGAGCCCTGCTGATCGGGATCTTGATGTCGGCATCGACCATGGTGATCGGGGGTCGGATCCCGGTGTCGACACCGACCACCGGCGTCACCTACTTCTTCTTCGCCCCCTTGTTCATCCCGCTGTTCATCCTGGGCGTTCCCATCGTCGACATGGCGTTCGCGTTCATCCGCCGCACCGCTCGCGGGAGTGGCTTCCACACACCGGACAACGAGCACATCCATCACCGGCTGCTCCGCCTCGGGCATGGTCACCGCCGGAGCGTGATCATCTTGTGGGCTTGGACCGCGGTCCTGTCAGGCTTCGTGCTGTTCCCCCTTTTCATCAGCCGCGTGAACGCGGTCATCCCCTTCGGGGCTGCTGCTCTGGGCGTTGCGCTCTACACCCTGTTCCATCCGGGCCTCCGTCGAAAGGACGCAAACCACCGGGTCGGTGAGCCTTCGGCCACCGGGTATGCCCTCGGCCGCGACGACCGAGGCATGGTTGCCCAGGCCATGGCCGGCGGGGACATGGGGGACATGGGAGTCGATCGGGACTTGGCTACGGCGGTCACCGAAGAGCTGCCTGCCGTGGCCAGGGCAGAGGACTGCCACCGGGCCCCCCGGTACCCGAGTCTCGGTGGCGCTGCCGTCGGAAGCGGCTCGGGGGGCGCCTCAAGCCGTCGTGCGACCGGCTCGGGCAGCCGTTTTGCCGGTGAAGGGGAAGGGATGCGATGATGAGCCGTGTCAGCAGTACACCCTGGCAACGACGCCAGGGTCATCCGCCACCTGCAGCGTTCGGGTGAGCGGCAACCGGCTCGGTCCCGAGTCGGACAGGCGTTCGCCGACGCTCGGCGACCTCTTTTGGATCGGTACAGCGTGTGCCATCAGCATTGTGGGCGCAGGGGCGCTCGGGTATGCAATCGACCGTTGGGCAGGGACCACACCCTGGGTAACGTTGGGTGGCCTGGCATTCGGTATCGTGTCGGCCGTCCTGCTGGCAACCCGGCAGCTCCGCCGTTTTCTCTGATGTCTCGTGCGAGCTCGGAGGCCCGCGGAAGTCGCCGATAGAGGTTTGACGATGTTTTCGAGTTTCACCCTTCCTGACGTGGCGGCGGTCGCCCGGCGCACGGTCATCGCGGCGGTCCTGCTCGGGGCCGTGGCGCTCGTGGTGTGCTTGGCGATGAACGTCGCGCTCGCGGGCCTCGGGTTCTGCGTCGGGGTGGCCATGGGCATCACGAACTTTCGACTCGTCCAGTCGTCGGTTGCCAAGGTCGGCCGCCGGCCCAAGGCACACCGGCGGCGGCCGCTGGCGATGAACACGGTGAGCCGTCTGGCCGCCATCTCCGCCGTCGCCCTGGCACTGTTGTTCGTTCGCTTCGACTTGGGCTTCGGGGTCCTCGGAGGGATCGCCCTGTTCCAGGTGCTCCTGCTTGCCAATGTCGCCCGTTCGATGCTCGCTTCGGCGACTGCTGGCGGCGTCCTCGGGAGTGCTCACCTCTTCGGTGGCCTTGGCTCCTTGCTCCAGGTCGGTACCCTCGACGACGCCGAGAGCGGCGAGCCGGGTTTGGAAGGGTCCGCGCCGCCGCTGGCGGGTGGCGGGACCTCGAGCGGCCAGCACGCGAACGGGGCAGCGGACGAGAGAGAAGTCGGGTGACGTCGATGGGTCCTTGGTTCGGATCGCCGCTGCTCGCACTGGTGCCGTCGGTCGGCGAGCACGTCGTCCGCAAGGTTGCCGGGCTGTCCATTGACCTGGACACGGTGTGGGCGACAGGGGCAGCCGTTGTCATCACCTGCGCCCTTGGACTGCTCGTGCGGCGCCAACTGACCAGCGGCGTTCCCGGAAAGTTGCAACTGGCGTGGGAGACCGGCATCCAGCTGGTGACCCGGCAGATCGAAGGCTCGATCGGTCCCCGGGGACTAGCGATCGTCCCGCTGGCGGTGGCCCTCTTCGTCTTCATCTTGATCGCCAACCTCTTCGAGTTCGTGGGGATCGGGAGCCGCTACGAGTGGCTGGGCGCCCCGACGGGCGACATCAACTTGCCCCTGGCGATGGCGGTCTTCGTCATCCTGCTCGTGCACATGGCATCCATCCGCGAACGAGGCATCGGCGGGTACGTGAAGCACTACCTCCTGCAGCCGTTCCCGAAGTTCTTGTTCCCCCTCAACCTTTTCATCAACTTCGTCGAGGAGTTGTCAAAGCCCCTCACGCTCGCCCTCCGACTCTTCGGCAACCTGCTGTCGGGCACCCTGATGCTGTCGGTGATCGCCTTCCTCGGAGCCTGGAAGCTCGGCTCGGCACCGGTGGGTGATGTGCTCGTCGTCCCGTTCAACGCGATTTGGAAGGCGTTCGACCTCTTCATCGCGGTGGTCCAAGCGTTTATCTTCTCCCTGCTCACCATCTTGTACTTCGACACCGCAATGAGCACCGAGCACTAGCCGCTGCGCCATTGCACACCGATTCGAGAACCCTTTGAACCGAAAGGAGAAATGAACAAATGGCAGATACGACGCAGCAGGCCATCCAGCTGGCTGGCGCCATGGTGGGTGGTGGGCTCGCGCTCGGCGGTGGCGCCGTCGGCGCCGCCATCGGTGACGGTCTGGCGGGGAGTCAGACCATCGCAGGCGTTGCTCGACAGCCGGAGGCGCAGGGACGGCTCTTTACCATCATGTTCCTGACCGTTGGCCTCGTCGAGGCCATGTACTTCATCAATCTCGCGTTCACCGCGCTGTTCATCTTCGTCCTCTACAAGAAGTAAATGCTGGCGAGCAACTTCCTCGTTCCCAACGGGACGTTCATTGCCGAGCTCATCGCGTTCCTGATCGTTCTGTTCGTGATCGGCAAGTACGTGCTTCCGCCGCTCAACCGGGCGATGCAGGAACGTCAGGAAAAAGTGCGGGCTGAGCTGGCGGCGGCCGACGAGGCACGTGCGAGCGCGGCGGCGGAGGAAGAGCAACGTCGGGCGGCGCTCGAGGAGGCCCGGGCACGAGCCGGGCAGATCGTCGAGCAGGCGAGGCGGACGGCGGAGCAGGTTCGAAGCGACGCCGAAGCTCGGGCGCAGGAAGAGCACGATCGGATCGTGAGCGCTGCGGCTCACGAGATCGAGCTTGCCAGGCAGCACGCGGTTGAGCAGGCAACGGTGCGCATGGGTGAGGTGGTCCTCGACGTTGTCGAGCGAGTGATCGGCCGGGAAGTCGACGCGCAAGTCCACCGCGACCTGATCGACCAAGGTATCGCCGCCATCACCGGCCAGGGGACGCCGGGGCCTCGGCGCAATGGCGAGCCCGCAGACGCCGCCGACCGTCAGCCCTCCAGAGCGGGAGCAGGACCGAACGCATGAACCCCGCCCTTGAGGGCTACGCCGCTGCCGAGCTTGAGGTTCTCACCCCGGAGTCATTGGCGCAGGTCGCCGCCGACCTCGAAGCCGTCGACCGGTCGATGGTCACCAACGTCGCGCTTCGTTCGGCACTGACTGACGCGGCCGTGTCCGCAAGAGCGCGTCGAGCGGTGATGAACGACTTGCTCGAAGGTCGTGTCAGGCCCGAAGCTCGCCGCCTCGCCGCATTCGCAGCTGCTTCGGTCCCCGCCCCTGAGGTCCCGGCTGCCATCTCGTGGGTTGCGCATCGGGCCCGTCAGGCGGTGGCACGAGAAGCGCCGGAGTTCGAGCTGCTCGGTCGTTCCGACGCTCGCAAGCGAGTGGGTGGCTACGCGGTGGCCGTCTTCGAGGGCCTCTCCAACCGCCAGCTCGAAGAGGTCGAGGACGAGCTGTTCCGCTTCACACGGATCGTCGACGCGACCCCTCGTCTTCGTGCGGCGCTCACCGACCGCGACCTGCCTGCCAGCGTTCGCCAGGCGGTCACGGACCAGTTGCTCGAGGGCAAGGCCGACCCGGCCACCGTGCGCCTGGTCCGCTTCGTCCTCGTTGGAGGTCGGGCTCGCGACGTGGTCGCTACGCTGGACTGGCTGGTCGACGAGGCTGCCCGGGCTCGGGGCTGGCGGGTTGCCCGAGTTCGGACGGCAGCGCCGCTCGCTGATGACCAGCGCGATCAGTTGGCGAGGGCGATCGAAGCGTTGACGGGCGCGCCAGTGGACGTGGTGGTGACGGTCGAGCGCGAGTTGATTGGTGGCGCCGTCGTCGAGGTAGGCGACCTGCTGGTCGATGCCAGCGCACGCGGACGGCTCGAACGCCTTCGCGAGCAGTTGGTGGGTGGTCGCGACCAGCAGGGCTGGCTCGGGCGAACAGGGCCGCGAATCGAGAGGGAGGAACCAAGCCGATGACGGAATTGAGCATCGATGCCGCCGAGATCACCGAGGCACTTCGGCGCCACGTCGAGGAGTACACCCCATCGATCGGTGCAGAGCAGATCGGGCGCATTGTGGAGGTGGGCGATGGGGTTGCCCGTGTCTCAGGACTGCCCAACGCCGCGGTCAACGAGCTCCTCGAGTTCGAGGACGGAACGCTCGGACTAGCGCTCAACCTCGACGAGGAGACGATCGGTGCCGTCGTTCTCGGGGACGTCGACAACCTCGAGGAAGAACAGGTGGTGAAGGCGACCGGGCGCATCCTGTCGGTGCCGGTCGGTGACGCCCTCCTGGGTCGAGTGGTGAACCCCCTCGGTCAGCCGCTCGATGGCAAGGGGCCGATCCACACCACCGAATCCCGCCGGCTCGAGATCCAAGCTCCCGGGATCGTCCAGCGCCAGCCGGTGTGCGAGCCACTCCAGACGGGCATCAAGGCGATCGACTCGATGACGCCGATCGGCCGTGGTCAGCGTGAGCTCATCATCGGTGATCGCAAGACCGGGAAGACCACGATCGCGATCGACACGATCCTCAACCAGCGCGGCCAGGGCGTGAAGTGCATCTACGTGGCGATCGGCCAGAAGGACTCCTCGGTCGCCCAGACGGTGAAGACGCTCGAGGATCACGGCGCGCTCGATTACACCGTCGTGGTGCTCGCTTCTGCCGGGGATGCGGCCCCATTCAAGTACCTCGCACCCTATGCGGGCTGCGCGATGGGGCAGCACTGGATGGAAAACGGCGAGGCGGCGTTGATCGTCTACGACGACCTTTCCAAGCAGGCCGAGGCCTACCGGCAGATCTCGCTGTTGCTCCGGCGCCCTCCCGGACGCGAGGCATACCCCGGGGACGTGTTCTACCTACACAGTCGGCTCCTCGAGCGCGCCGCCAAGCTCTCCGACGAGCGCGGGGGTGGATCGTTGACGGCACTGCCGATCATCGAGACCAAGGCGGGTGACATCTCGGCCTACATTCCGACCAACGTCATCTCGATCACCGACGGCCAGATCTTCTTGGAGTCCGACTTGTTCTACGCCGGCGTTCGGCCAGCGATCAACGTCGGGATGTCGGTGAGCCGCGTGGGCGGCGCGGCCCAGCTGCGAGCAATGCGCCAGGTCGCTGGCACGCTCAAGATCGATCTCGCCCAGTTCCGCGACCTCGAATCCTTCGCCACCTTCGGATCCGAGCTCGACAAGGCCTCCCAGGCGCAGCTCGATCGTGGTTACCGCCTGACGGAGCTTTTGAAGCAGCCCCAGCACGCGCCGGTGCCGGTCGAAGAGCAGGTCCTTGTGATCTATGCCGGCACGCACGGCTTCACCGACGGGATCCCGGTCTCCGAGGTCCGTCGCTTCGAGAGCGAACTTCGCGCGTACTTCCGCGGCAACCACCCGGATCTGCTGGCGCAGATCCGTGAGTCCGGGCAGCTCGGCGACACCGAGGTGCTCGACAAGGCCTTGCAGTCCTTCGTCGAGGGCTTCGATGCCGGTCCGGGCGCGCCCGCATGACCTCGGCGTGACGACCGAAGATGCCAGGTAGTCAAGAACGTGCGCTGCGTCGGCGGATTCGCAGCGTGCAGGCCACGCAGAAAATCACGCGCGCGATGGAGCTCATTGCCGCCTCGCAGATCGCACGCGCTCAGGCTCGCATTGCCGCGAATCACCCGTATCGTGCGGGGTTGCAGCGGGCTGTCGCTGAGGTCCTTGCCGAGTCCTCACCCGACGGTGACGACGCGACGGCCGGCGCCCTTCAGACGGCTGCTGTCATCGTGATCGCCGGCGACCGTGGGCTGAGCGGGGCGTACAACTCCTCGGTCCTCCGGGCGACGGAACGACTCCTCGACGAACAACGCGCCGCTGGCATCGAGTCGATGCTGGTAACCGTCGGGCGCAAGGCTCGTTCGTATTTCCGCTTCCGCGGCCGTCCCCTCGCGCGGTTCTTCGAAGGGATGGCGGACCGGCCGAGCTTCTCCGATGCGCGCACGGTGGCAGCGGTCGTCTGGGACGCCTTCGCCGCCGGCGAGGTGCAGCAGGTCAGTGTGGTCTCCACGCGCTTTTTCTCCGCAGGCCGCCAAGCCGTCGAGGTCCGCCAGCTCCTTCCGCTTCGTGGGTCATCCGACGCGACCGGCTCGGGAATGAGGGACCGTCCCGCCCACCTCGAGCGAACCGACGTCGGTGCTGGTGGGGGCGAGGCGGCTCGCCCGACCCAGACAGAGTTGGTGGCTGCGCCTCCCGCCACCCCGGGCGCAACGGGCGGGGCACCGGCGGCTCGGCTCGGTTATACCGAGTTCGAGCCCGATTCGGCGCAGCTCCTTGCGACGCTGGCTCCCCAAGTGCTCGAATCAGAGCTCTTCTCGGCGATGCTGGAGGCGTCGGCTTCCGAGCACGCGGCACGCCAGCGCGCGATGGCGGCCGCCACCGAGAATGCCGACGAGCTGATCCGCACGTTGTCAAGGATCATGAACCGTGCCCGCCAGGATGCGATCACCACGGAGATCATGGAGATCGTGGGCGGTGCCGAGGCCCTGCGGGCTGCGAGACGGACGTGATGGTCCACCGGCGGTGTCCGCTGCGCCGTGGTGTTGTCCGGCGACGATCCGGGCCACAAGGATGCGAATGGGAACCGGGTCAATGGGTGTGAGGAGTGGTCGCAGGTGGCTGAGATGACCGAAGGGAGCACGAGATGACGGTCACTGTCCAAGAAGCACGAGGGTCCGGCGAGCGGAGCCTGGAGGAGGGGCGCGTCGTCGCCATCGCCGGTCCCGTGGTGGACGTGGAGTTTCCGCTCCACGCGTTGCCCAACATCAACCATGCGGTGGAGATGGACTTAGAGATCGAGGGTCGCAAGGTGACGGTGACCGCGGAGGTTGCCCAACAGATCGGTGAGGGTCGGGTGCGCTGCATCTGCTTGCGTCCGACCGATGGGCTCGTTCGCGGGACGCCGGTCCGCAACACGGGCCGTGGTCTCGTGGTGCCTGTCGGGAACAACGTGCTCGGTCACGTCTTCAACGTCCTGGGGGAGCCGCTCGACACCGACGACATCGGGCCCGTGGAGGACTGGTGGGAGATCCACCGAGAGCCACCGCCTTTCGATCAGCTCGAGCCGAGGGCACAGATGTTCGAGACTGGGATCAAGGTCATCGACCTTCTCGAACCCTACGTGCAAGGCGGCAAGATCGGTCTCTTTGGCGGAGCGGGCGTGGGGAAGACCGTGCTCATCCAGGAGATGATCCACCGGGTCGCCACCCAGCACGGTGGGGTGTCGGTGTTCGCTGGCGTCGGGGAGCGGACCCGGGAGGGCACGGACCTGTGGCTCGAGATGCGCGAGTCGGGGGTGATCGAAAAGACCGCGCTGGTCTACGGCCAGATGGACGAGCCCCCCGGTGTTCGGCTCCGCGTGGGACTTGCCGCGTTGACCATGGCGGAGTACTTCCGCGACGTCCAGAACCAGGACGTGCTGCTCTTCATCGACAACATCTTCCGATTTGTGCAAGCCGGCTCCGAGGTCTCGACCCTCCTCGGCCGGATGCCGTCGGCCGTCGGATACCAGCCGACGCTGGCAGACGAGATGGGCGAGCTGCAAGAGCGGATCACCTCGACTCGCGGCAAGTCGATCACTTCGATGCAGGCGGTGTACGTCCCGGCCGACGACTACACGGACCCGGCGCCGTTCACCACCTTCACGCACCTTGACGCGACGACGGAGCTGTCTCGCCAGATCTTCGCGTTGGGCATCTATCCGGCCGTGGACCCGCTGGCGTCGACGTCGAACATCCTGACGCCCGAGATCGTGGGCGAACGCCACTACACGGTCGCCCGCCGTGTCCAGGAGGTGCTCCAGCGCTACAAGGAGCTCCAAGACATCATCGCGATCCTGGGCCTCGACGAGCTCTCCGAGGAGGACCGGGTGATCGTCTCACGCGCCCGGAAGATCCAGCGCTTCCTTTCGCAGCCGTTCTTCGTCGCCGAGGTCTTTACCGGCGTCAAGGGGGTCTTCGTTCCGGTGAACGAGACCGTGGAGTCCTTCGAGGCCCTCGTCAACGGTGAACTGGATGCCATTCCCGAGCAGGCCTTCTTGAACGTTGGTGGTGTCGAGGCGGTGTACGAGAAGGCCCGCGCCATCGAGAAAGAGCGCGGGTGAGCTCGTTCGCACTCGAAGTGCTCACGCCGGAACGTTCGCTGTTCGCTGGTCCGGCCGAAGGACTTGTGCTGCGCGCCGGCGATGGTGACATGACGGTGCTCGACGGGCATACCTCGCTCGTCTCCAGCGTGCAGCCCTGCGACGTCCGAATCGACCAGCCGGAGGGAGCTGCGCTGCACGTCGCGGTCCATGGCGGCTTCCTGCAGGTCGATACCGCCCCGGGTGCCGCCGCGGGCATTCCGGGGGTCGAGGCAGGCGAAGGGCCCTTGGCGGGCTTCTCGACCAGGGTCACGCTCCTCGCCGGCGTGGCCGAGCGCTCCGATGAGATCGACGTCGAGCGGGCTCGGCGCGCGCTGGCCGAGGCAGAGGCCGCCCTTTCGGAACTGCCCGGGCCAGCGGGCGAAGGGGGGGCCGAGGAGCTCGTGGCTGAACGTTCCAGGCTCGAGGCGACGGTGCGGCGAGCGGAGCTACGCCTGGCGGTGGCTGGCGCAGCGCGTGCTTGACCACCTCGGGCGCGGTTGGACGCTTGGTTGAGGCGTGCGGCGCCGACGCGGTTGCAGGGATCGGACCTGCCCTCGATCGGCGGTGGCGTCAATCGAAGGCGATCGCGCTGAATTCGGCCAGCTTGTGCAGAGGATGAATGGCTTCGATCTTCCTGATGGTCCCCGACCGAGATCGCATGACGAGCGAATCAGTGCTCGCTCCCTGCTCGTGGTAGCGCACGCCCTGGAGGAGGTCGCCGTCGGTAATGCCGGTCGCCGCGAAGAAGCAGTTGTCGCTGCTCACGAGGTCATCGGTGGTCAGCACCGCGTCGAGGTCGTAGCCTGCTGCCAGCGCTGCCGCCCGTTCCTCCTCGTTGCGAGGCCAGAGCTTGCCTTGGATCTCGCCACCCATGCACTTGAGGGCTGCGGCAGCGAGCACGCCCTCGGGTGTCCCGCCGACGCCGAAGAGGATGTCGGACCCGGACATGTCGGCGCGCCCGGTGGCGATCGCGCCGGCGACGTCACCGTCGGTGATGAGCCGAATGCGGGCACCGGATCGCCGAACCTCTTCGATCAGGTTCGCGTGACGAGGACGGTCGAGGATGACCGCGGTGAGATCCCTGACCGGCTTGCCGAGTGCCGCGGAGAGCGCGTGGAGGTTCTCAGTGGGAGAACGGTTGATGTCGACGACACCCTTGCCGCCGGGGCCAACCGCGAGCTTTTCCATGTAGACGCACGGACCGGGGTCGAAGAGACCCCCTCGCTCGGTCACCGCGATCACCGAGAGCGCCCCGCCGCGACCCAACGCCGTCAACGTCGTCCCATCGATCGGGTCGACGGCGATGTCCGTCATCGGCGGAGATCCATCCCCAATCCGTTCGCCGTTGTAGAGCATGGGGGCGTGGTCCTTCTCGCCCTCGCCGATGACCACGACGCCGTCCATCGACACCGACTGCAGCACCACTCGCATGGCGTTGACCGCCGCCGCGTCGGCGCCTTCCTTGTCACCACGGCCCATCCACCGGCTCGCAGCCATCGCGGCGGCCTCGGTGACCCGTACGAGCTCAAGCGCCAGGTTGCGATCGGGAGCTTGGGGGTGCCTCGACACTGGGGCCAACGATAGTGGGAGATACTGGCGCAGTGAATCGGTCCTACCTTTCAGGAGGCGGTGGCTCGGACCCGCCCAGGGGAACGGAGCGCGCCGGCGGGCCCGATCGGTTGCTCATCCGTGCCGGCGAGCCGCTGGCGGGGGTCGTCCGAGCTGGTGGTGCCAAGAACTCCGCGCTCAAGCTGATGGCTGCCTGCCTGCTCGCAGAGGGACGCCATGTGCTTCGCAACGTCCCGCGGATCACCGACGTCGAGATCATGACCGAGATGCTCACGGCGCTGGGCGTATCGGTGCGGCGCGAGCGCGGCGGTGACCTCCTCATCGACACCCCGCCAGCGGAGTCGCTTTCCCCTGAAGCCCCCTACGAGCTCGTCGAGCGGATGCGCGCCTCGGTGGTCGTGCTCGGTCCCCTCCTGGCACGGTGCGGCTGCGCTCGCCTCTCGATGCCCGGCGGCGATGACTTCGGTTCGCGGCCGATCGACTTCCACTTGAACGGGCTCGGGGCGATGGGAACCCGCTTCGAGATGCGTCACGGCTACATCCAGGGGGATGTGGGCGGTGGTGAGGGCCTCGGCAAGCTGGTGGGCACGCGGCTGGTGCTCGAATATCCGAGCCACACGGCGACGGACAACTTGATGATGGCCGCGGTCCTGGCGAAGGGAACCACGGTGATCGAGAACGCCGCGCGCGAACCAGAAGTGCAGGATCTCGCGGCGTACCTCAACCAGATGGGAGCGCGGGTCCGTGGGGCAGGGACTTCGCACATCGAAGTCGAAGGAGTCGATGCGCTCGCCCCAGCGAGCCACACGGTGATCCCAGACCGGGTGGTGTCGGGGACCTTCTTCGTCGCCGCTGGCCTGACCGGCGGAGACGTCGTGGTCGAAGATGCGCGCTTCGACCATATGGAAATGCTCATCCGCAAGCTCTCGGCCATGGGTGTCGAGGTCCTCCAGACCGCAGAGGGGCTTCGGGCGCGCGCAACGGGCAGGTTGCGGGCGGTCGACGTCGCAACCCTGCCGTTCCCCGGAGTGGCGACCGATTACAAGCCCTTGCTCGTTACCATGCTCGCGGTTGCTGACGGGGTGTCGATCGTGACCGAGAATCTGTTCGAGGGCCGCTTCCGCTATATCGACGAGCTTCGCCGCATGGGCGGAGACATCCGTACCGAGGGCCACCACGTCGTGATCCGCGGTGTGCCGCGGTTGTCCGGGGCACGCGTCCGGGCACCGGATATTCGAGGCGGTGCCGCGCTGGCCCTCGCCGGTCTCGTCGCCGACGGTGAGACCGAGCTGCTTGGAGCTCGCCACATCGATCGCGGGTACGAGGACTTCGCTGGGAAGCTTCGCGCATTGGGCGCCCAGGTGGAGCGGTCATGACCCGCGCGACGCCGGAGACCGATGGCGGCATTGACGGTGCCCAGCGCCTCATCAGCGCGGACGTACGAGGCTCGGTGGACGGGCCGAGCGTCGTACAGGGGCACAACCTGGCGGACGTCGAAGCACTCTTCGAGGCTGCACGTACCGGCGACCAGGCCGCCTTGGCACGACTCCTCTCGATGATCGAGCGGGGCGGTGACCACACACGCGCCGTCGCACGCCATGCCTACCGCACCCCTCCTCCCTATACGGTTGGCCTGACCGGTGCCCCGGGTGCGGGGAAGTCCACGCTCGTCGACCAGTTGATCGACTTTGCCCGGGCGGGTTGGCCCGCGGTCGACGGGGCCGACGCCCAGCCCATCGAAGCCGTCGGCATCTTGGCCATCGACCCCACCTCGCCCAGGACCGGTGGCGCTCTCCTCGGTGACCGAGCGAGGATGCAACGGCACGCGACGGACCGCGCGGTGTTCATCCGCTCGATGGCCACTCGTGGAAACCTCGGTGGGCTGGCGCTCGCCGTCCCCGACGCGATCCGCGCCTTGGGCGCTGCTGGCAAGGCGGCCGTCCTCGTCGAGACCGTCGGTGTCGGGCAGATGGAGGTCGACGTCGCTTCAGCGACTGACACCACGATCGTCATCGTGACGCCTGGTTGGGGTGACGCGCTCCAGGCCAACAAGGCCGGCCTGTTCGAGGTCGCCGATCTCTTCGTCGTCAACAAAGCGGATCGAGAGGGTGCTCGCCAGTCCGTCCGAGATCTCGAGCAGATGCTCGACCTGTCGGACTTCTCCTCGACGGGCGGTTGGCGGCCGCCGATCGTGGAGACCGTTGCCACCGCTGGTCGGGGCATCGAGAGCCTCTGGGAGCAGGTCGCACGTCACCGCTGCTTCCTCGCGCGAAGCGGGGAGCTCGAGCGCCGGCGCTCGTTGCAGGTCGAGCAGGAGCTGCGAAGGGTGCTCGCAGCCCGGCTCGAGCACGACATCGAGGAAAGGGCGCGGGGGTCGCTGTTCGCAAGCGTCCTCGCGGAGCTCACCAGCGGCAGGATCGACCCCTATGAAGCGGCTGACCGTCTCCTGAACTGAGGTGTCTTCGGCTGTGTCCATGTCCGGCAGCGCCGAGCCCGTCCGGGAGCAGCCTCGCCCCCGGCGGGGCGTCGGTTCCGCGCGCTGGTACCAGCACGCAGTCTTCTACGAAGTCTTCCTTCGCGGCTTCTTCGACGCGAACGACGACGGCATCGGAGACGTGCCCGGCCTTCGTCAGAAGCTCGACTATCTCCAATGGCTCGGTATCGACTGCGTGTGGCTGTTGCCCTTCTATCCCTCGCCGTTGCGCGACGGCGGTTACGACATCAGCGATTTCTTCAATGTCCACCCTGACTACGGAACGCTCAAGGACGTGGTCGACCTCCTCGAAGACGGTCATGCGCGTGGAATTCGCTTCATCGCCGACCTCGTCGTGAACCACACCAGCGATCAGCACCCGTGGTTCATCGAGTCTCGCTCCAGTCGCGACAACCCCAAGGCGGACTGGTATGTCTGGAACGACGACGATCAACGCTGGCCCGAAGCGCGCGTCGTCTTCAGCGACGTCGAACGTTCCAACTGGACCTGGGACCCCATCCGGCAGCAGTACTACTGGCACCGCTTCTACTCTCATCAGCCAGATCTCAACTACGAGAACCCTGAGCTGGCTGACGAGATGGTGCGCCTGCTGCGCTTCTGGCTCGACGTCGGGTTCGATGGCTTTCGGCTCGACGCGGTGCCCTATCTCTTCCAGCGCGATGGGACGAGCGGGGAGCACCTACCCGAAACCCACATGTTCATCAGGCGGCTTCGCAAGGAGATCGAAGCGGAGTACCCCGGGCGGATCCTGCTCGCGGAAGCCAACGGCTGGCCTGCCGACGTCGCCGACTATTTCGGGAACGGCGATGAGTGCCACCTGTGCTTCCACTTCCCGCTGATGCCCAGGCTGTTCATGGCGGTTCGGCGTGAGCAGCGCTATCCGATCACCGAGATCCTGAGCCAGACCCCGGACATCCCCGAGGGCTGCCAGTGGGCGATCTTCCTCCGCAATCACGACGAGCTCACCCTCGAGCAGGTGAGCGAAGAGGACCGTGACTACCTGTTCTCGGAGTACGCGAAGGATCCTCGGATGAAGCGTCACATGGGGATCGGTCGCAGACTGGCCCCGCTTCTCGATGGAGACCGCAGGCTCGCCGAATTGCTCTACGCGTTGGTGCTGTCATTGCCGGGGAGTCCGGTCATCTATTACGGCGACGAACTGCTGATCGGTGACAACATCTACCTCGGCGACCGTGACTCGGTTCGGACACCGATGCAATGGTCACCAGACCGCAACGGGGGCTTTTCGCGGGCTGACTTTGCCCAGCTGTACCTCCCACCCCTCATGGACCCGGTCTACGGCTACCAGGCAGTCAACGTCGAGGCGCAGCTTCGCAATCCGGGTTCCTTCCTCCACTGGCTCCGAGGCATGCTCGTCCATCGTCGGGCTCTGCCCGTGCTCGGTGTCGGCACGATGGAGACACTGCCCTGCCCGAACCCCTCGATTCTGGCGTTCATCCGTGCGGGGGAAGTCGGTGAAGATCGCGAGAATAGCGATGACGCGGGTCTCGAGCCCTCGGCCGCCGAAGGGAAGAGAACCCAGGCGGTCTTGTGCATCCACAACCTGAGCCGTTTTGCCCAGCCTGCCGAGCTCCAGATCACCAAGTGGGCGGGTACCACCCCGATCGAGGTCCTTGGGCGCGTGCCGTTCCCCCCGATCGACGAACGTCCTTACACCGTGACCCTTGGCCCCTACGGGTACCTGTGGCTGGAGCTCTCCGGGCCGGAGCCTGCGTCCGGGTCCGCCGGGACGGAAACCCTCCATCCGGTGCTGGTTCCGAAGGGGCCCATGGAGGGTCGATGACGGGTCCAAGGTGATGGCAGAGATCAACGAGGGACTGCGGTCCTCGCTCGCTGCACTGATCTCGACGTGGGCGGCGCGCCGGACCGAGCGCGCCCGCCGCCGTGACCTCGAACGCGTGGCCGCGGCGAGCGTCGACCTGCCGGTTCACGTCGAAGAGGTCGCCATGCTGCGCCCAGGGCGGCCCGGGCTCCTCGATGTCGTCGCGGCGGTCGGAGACCGAACCGCTCACGCGGTGCTGGGGCTCCTGCCTCCCGACGCCGCTGACGCTCGTCGCCCGCTTCCCGGAGAAGACGCACCACTGGGCACCCTTGAGGACGGGGACGGCCCAGCGGTCGTCGTCGACGCGCTCTACGACACGGCGCTCGCTCCGCTGGTCCTCGACGCCATCGTCCCCCGGGACGAGCCAGCGGTGCTCGAAGTCGTCACCGATGATGATTCAGGGACCGTGCTCGTCTTCGACGCGTGCTGCCTCACGGTGTTCACTTGGCTCGCCGAAGGTCCCGATCCCTCGGTCGAGTTGCTCGTCGCGCTTGACGAAGCCGGCTTCAATCATCTTGCAGCACCGCTGGGGTTGTGGCGGCGTCACGGACGCGACCTCGGCGTCGTTCAGGAGCGCCTGGCGGGGAGTTCCGGTGGCATGGCGGTGGCGCTCACCTCGTTGCGCGACCTCTACGCCGCCGGTGGCGCGCCGGAGGATGCCGGTGGGGACTTCGCGACCGAAGCCAACGCGATCGGCACGATGACCGCTCGCATGCACCTTGCGCTCGAACGGGCATTCGGGCACGAACCGCTCGACGTCACCAGCTGGTGCAGCGACGTCGAGTCTGCGGTGCGGAGGTGGGATCCGTCCCTCCTCGATGCCGTGCCGATCGTCGAGACCCTTTCGCACGTGCGCCGCGCAGGTCACGACCTCGTCGCGATCAGGACTCACGGCGATCTCGAACTCGGCCGGATCGCGCGTACCGATCACGGTTGGGTCGTGGTTGACTTCTCGGTCACCCGGGCGGGCCTGCGTTCGCCCCTGGCGGACGTGGCCGACATGGCGGCTTCCTTCCATCGGGTTGCGCTCGTCGAGGCGACCGAGAACCATCCGGCTGGTCGGGCCGCGTTGGTCGCCCTGGCTCAGGCCTGGGAAGACCGAAACCGCAAGGCCTTGCTCGCCGGCTACCTGTCGACCCCTGGGATCGAAGCGCTCGTGCCGTCCGAACGACGTCTTGTCGAGGACGTCGTGGCGGTATATGAGCTGCAACGTGCAGCGACGGGTGGAAGCGTGAAGCAGACGTGACGACCGTGGAGGCGCAATGAGACTTGGTCTGTTGACAGGCGGTGGTGACTGCCCCGGCCTCAATGCAGTCATTCGTGCCGTTGTGATTGCCGGTCATGTCGTCCACAGGGACGACGCCGTCGGCTTCCTCGACGGCTGGCGGGGAGTGCTCGAGGACCGCTGCACAACCTTGGACCCGGATCGGTGCGCAGACCTCTTGCCCGTCGGAGGCACGGTGCTCGGGACCTCTCGCACCAATCCCTTCGCCGAGCCCGAAGGTCCGGAGCGGCTGATGGCGACCGTCGAACGGCGCAAGGTCGAAGCAATGATCGTGATCGGCGGCGAAGACACCCTCGGCGTCGCGCACCGAATGCACTCGATGGGACTGCCCGTCGTCGGCGTGCCGAAGACGATCGACAACGACCTCTCGGCCACAGAGGTGACTTTCGGCTTCGATACCGCGGTGCAGACCGCCACCGACGCCATCGATCGTCTCCGCACGACGGCTGAGTCCCATCACCGGGTCATCGTGTGCGAGGTCATGGGGCGCCACGCAGGATGGATCGCCACCCAAGCCGGCATTGCCGGGGGAGCGGCGGAGATCTTGGTCCCAGAGGTCCCCTTCGACATGGATCAGGTCTGTGAGCGTTTGGTGCGCCGGCACGAGCGCGGCCGGTTTTTCTCTGTGGTCGTGATCTCCGAGGGTGCGTTCCCGCTGAGCGGCCCTGATGCCGAGTCAGCGCGACGGGCGACGGCAACCGACAGCACTGACCAGTTCGGTCACGTCCGGCTGGGAGGGATAGGCGCCTGGTTGGCGAGCGAGATCGAACGGCGAACCGGGTACGAGTCCCGGGTCACGACGCTCGGCCACGTCCAACGTGGCGGGACCCCGACTGCCTTCGACCGTGTGCTCGCAACTCGCTTCGGCGTCGCCGCGGTGGCCGCTGCGCACGACGGGGCGTTCGGCACGATGGTTGCCCTCCAGGCCGGAGCCATCGTCCGCGTCCCCCTCGAGTCAGCCATCACCGCCCCCAAGACGCTGGATCTGAGCCTCCTCGAGGACGTCGCCGCACCGTTCCTCGGGTAGTGCTCGCGCCTCTCGCGCAGTGGCACCGCTCAGGCGGCGGAGACCTTCAGGCGGAGGTCCTCGGCGGCCATCTCGGGTGCCACGATGTTGATCGCGACGCCGGTTCCCATCTCGAACCCGGCGATCGTCGTGACCTTGGGCCAGACGTGAGTGTGCCAGTGGTACGGCTCGTTCCCGCGGTAGGGAGCTGAGTGGAACACGATGTTGTAGGCGACGTCTCCCAGTCGGTCGCGGAGGGTTCTCAGGCTGTGCTTGAGGGCCCTTCCCACCGAGACCAGGTCCTCGGTCGGGCTGCGGTAGAGGTGTGCACTGTGCCCTCGGGGGATGACCAGCATCTCGTAGGGAACGGCGCTCCAGAACGGGCAGATCACGACCGTGCGATCGTCAGCGAAGATCACCCGGTGTCCGGCCGCTTCCTCAGCCTCTACCGTCGTGCACAACAGGCATCCGCCGCCGAAGCGGGCGAAGCGCGCCTGTTCTTCCGCGAGCTCGCGCGGGACGAAGGAAAGGCCGAGCAGCTGTCCGTGAGGATGTTCCAGGGATGCGCCAGCCTCCCTGCCGAAGTTCACGATGGCTTGGCTGTAACGGAGGTTCGGATGCTGGGAGTGCTCCTCGATCCGGTCCCTCAGTGCTGCCATCACCAGGCCGGCCTGTTCGTCCCCGATCATCGCCCAGGAGGCATCGTGATCCGGCGAGAGCACGAGCACCTCGTGGATCCCGCCGGCTGTTGCCTGTGTGAAGACTGGCCCACGGTTGACGACAACGAACGGATCGTCGCCCTCGAACGCAGGGTAGAGGTTCGGGACGACCCTGACGAGCCAGTTCCCCGATGGTCCGTAGGTCTCGAGCGCCGGAGGCGTCGCTTCCTCGTGGCCCGGGCAGAAAGGGCAGGGACGGCTCGTGTCGTGTTGGACGGGAGCGCTCCTGCTGAGGAAGGCATACGGCCGGGTGGCCCGCGCGGAGGTCACGACGACCCAACGTCCGCTGAGGGGGTCGAGCCGCAGCTCACTCATTGCTGGACCTGAGATGTTGTGAACGTGGCCATTTGTGTCCAACCGTATCGCCCTGCCGGGCATGTTCGGTAGACGGTGGGCACAATTCTGCGGTGCTCGTCGCAGCCGATCGCCCGACCGGAGCAGGCTTCGATGTCCTCCTCATCGCTCACGTGGCGTCGGTCATGGTCGGGTTCGGGGCGATCCTCGCCAGCGGCGTGCAGGCGGGGCGCGGGCTTCGAGTCAAAGACGGCGTGCCAGTGCCGGTCGCGCTCGTGCGTTATTACCGCCCCGGACCCGCTTTGGCCGGTCGAGTGGTCTACCTGGTGCCCCTGTTGGGGGTGGGATTGCTCGCGGATTCCCGGGGCGTATTCGGCGTCGAGGATCTCTGGGTCGTTCTCGGCATCATGTGCTGGGTGGTCGCGGTCGGAGTGGCAGAGGGCGTGCTGTGGCCCGCCGAGCGCCAGATCAAGCGCCGTTTCCTGGCCAGGGCGGAGTTGGTCATGACGCCGGCCTTGCGCCGGCAGTGCCGGTCCGTTTGCCTCTCCTCAGGGCTGGTGGTTGCGATCGCGCTCGTTGCCATCGTCATGATGGTCTGGCAGCCCTGAGTCCAGTGCGCTTGCCAGGAGCGCCCGAGCCTCGACGATCTGTCCCGCACAGACGAGGTCTCGAAGCGGACCGTCCAAGATGGCTTCCCAGTCCAGGGCATCGGTCGGCTGACCACGGTGGCGGAGCTCGCTCCGGGCTTCCTCGAGCAGGGCGGTCAGCGTGACTGCCTCGGGGCCGACTGCTGCCGCGAGGTGCCGGCGTAGCCACCGCGCCAAGGCGGGGCTCCGACCGCTCGTGGAGACGGCAAGGACGATGGGTCCCTGGCGGTGCACTGAGGGGAGCAAGAAGCTGCAGTGTTCGAAGTCGTCGGCGCTGTTGACCCACACCCCGGCCGAGCCAGCATCTTCTGCCACCGCGGCGTCGACAGCAGGGTCCCCGGTCGCAGCGAAGGCGAGCCAGTAGTTCGCCGCTTCGGGCGGGCGATACGGGCGTCGATGGATGGTGAGGCTCCCGGGGCCGGCCGTCGAAGGGTTGGCCGCAAGCTCATCGATGGCACCGCTGACGTCGGGCGCCACCACCGTCACCATGGCGCCGCAGTGCAACAGGCCAACTACCTTGCGCGTGGCGACCCGCCCTCCACCCACCACGAGGCACGCTCGACCTTCGACGCGCAGAGAAACCGGATACAACGGGGCGGCCGTCATGAGCTCGGCTCCCCCATGGAAGCGGTCGGGACGGCGGTGCTGCGCGGGTCAAAAACATGACTAGTTTAGTGAAGTACTCGGGAATTTCCGATCGATGAGTGGTGGAGGTGTGGTCGGGTTGGTCCCAGATGCCCGCAAAGGACCTCCTGGCGAGTTGGCGATGGAAAACCAGGCATTCGAGAGCCGCGTGCTCGCAGTCGCCGCGCTCGCGCACGGGCGCCCGGGTTCGGCGGGTTCCCTGCGACGAGGAGCCGCCCTAGCGGCGCCGATGACGTGGGAGGACGCTGGGTGATGCCGCGAGATCCCGCCAACCGCTACGGCATCCGTTTGCACGGGGAACGGAGCGCATTCGGTTTCCTTCGTCCTTATCGGCATGTCGGCAAGCTCAACGACGTCGAGAAGTGGAAACTGGACCGCCATCCGCTCGATGTCGCCCAGGCCGTCATCGAGCGCTACTCGGTCGAAGGTCCGAGCGCGATCGCCTCGATCCCCGGGGAGCAAGAGCGCCTGAAATGGGTTGGGCTGTACCCGCAACGCCAGGGTGGCGATGCCTTCATGATGCGGATCAAGGTGCCCGGAGGTCGACTGACCGCAGCGCAGGTGCGCGAGATCGGCGTGATCGCCGATGCGTTCGCCGAAGGGCCGCAGGACAGCCCAGTCTTCGGGAACCGCTTCGCCGATCTCACGACTCGCCAGGACATCCAGCTGCACTGGGTGCGAATCGAAGACGTTCCGAGGATCTGGCGACGCCTCTCAGACGTCGGCATCACGACGTTGCAGGCCTGCGGGGACTCGGCCCGCAACGTGACCTCGTGCCCCGTCGCCGGCATCGATGCCAACGAGGCCCTCGACGCCTATCCGATCGCGGCACAGATCTCCGAGTACTTCACGGGGCATCGTGGGTACGCGAACCTTCCGAGGAAATTCAAGATCGCCGTGACCGGTTGCCTCGAGGACTGCGCGCGGGTCGAGATCAACGACATCGGGTTGTGGCCAGCACGGGCCGACGACGGGTCGATCGGCTTCAACGTCCTGGTGGGGGGCGGGCTCTCCGATGGGGAGCGAATGGCGTCCGACATCGACGTCTTCGTGCACCCAGACCAGGCAGTGGAGCTGACCCGCGCAATTGCGCAACTCTACGGGGAGCTCGGGAACCGAGAGAACCGAGGACAGGCACGAATGCGCTACCTCGTCCAGGAGCTCGGTCCTGAGGGCTTCCGATCTGCGTTGGCCGAGCGAGTTCGCTTCCCCCTCCGCATCGCTGGAGCCGAGCTGACGCGCCGTTTCCGCGGCGATCACATCGGTATCCATCGTCAGCGCGAAGAGGGTCTCTACTACGTCGGGTGCGCCGTTCCGGTCGGGCGGATCAAGGGGATGGAGCTTGTCGAGCTTGCGAGACTGGCTACCACCTATGGCAACGGCGAGATCCGATTGGGGACCGACCAGAACTTCGTGATCTGCGGTGTGCCCGAGAGCAAGGTCGACCAGCTCCTGAACGAGCCACTGCTCTCCACCTACAGCCCGTTTCCAGGTCCGTTCGTACGCGGCGTCGTCGCCTGTACGGGTTCTGAGTTCTGCCGGTTTGCCATCATCGAGACGAAGGAACGTGCCGTAAGGTGGGCTCGTTGGCTCGACGAACGGCTGCAGGGAACCGCGGCTCCAAGGCCTGAGGCTTCCTGGCGTGACGATGCTCGGGACGATCACTCGGACAACCGAGGCGGGCGCGGGGTCATCCGTCTGCACCTCTCGGGATGCTCAGCCTCGTGCGCCCAACCCCAGATCGCCGACGTCGGACTCCGCGGAGATCTCGCCCACGTCGATGAGCGCATCACCGAAGCCGTGGACGTCGGCTTCGGTGGTTCGCTCGGCCCGGATGCAGCGTTCATCGACTGGGTGATCGGCGCACTCCCGGTCGAGCGCGTGCCCGAAGCAGTGGAGCGCGTCCTGCTTCGATTCGCTGCCGAACGCCGGACGGACGAGCCTTTTCACGCATGGGCGCGCAGGACTCCGAACGAAGAGCTCCGACGCACAATGAGCGGGAACGAGCCAACCAGCATCGGCAACGCCCCCGAGACCTCAATCAAAAGGGAGGCACCGTGAGCAGATCGTTGCTGCGGGAGCAAATGAACGGCATCGAAGCGCCGCCAGGCAAGGTTTGGTTCTGGGAGCTCGAGGCAGGCGTCATCGATGCCGAGCGCTGCATCCAATGTGGTACCTGTGTCGCCGTCTGCCCCTCGAATTCGATCGGTGTCTCAGAGCAGACCGGCCTTCCCGAATTGGTGAAGATGTGCACGGGTTGCTCGTTGTGCTGGGACTTCTGTCCCCGTGGTGGTCTCCGCTACGAGGCGCTCTGGCCGCCGTCCACGTCGGCGAAGGCGCCCAGTGCCGCGAACGGGCATGCAGCGGAAGCTGGGGGAGCAATGGCAAGCGTCCCCTCGGAGGAGCGCGCCGGTGTGTGCAGAGGGCTGGACCCTTGGCCACCGGGAAGCACCGACGCCGCCGGTTCGCTTCCCAGGCCTGCGGTGCGGACGGATGCCTCCGACCCATATTGGAAGATCAGCGGCGGACCCCCCGCCGACGGCCTCGGAGCGGTGATCGAGCAGTATGCAGTTCGGGCGGCCAAGCGCTCCGATGACGTGCAAGACGGTGGAGCGGTGACGGCGATCCTGGGGGCATTGCTTGAGACCGGCGAGATCGATGGCGCCCTCGTGTCCAAGCCGAGCACGGATCCCCGCGAGCCGTGGAAGGGAGTGGCGACCATCGCGACGACGGTCGAGGAGGTTGCGGCATGCTCGGGAAGTTTCTACAACCAGACGATGGCCCTGGCCGAGCTTGATCTGAGCCGCTACGCGCTCAGGGAGGACGCGCGGATCGCGCTGGTCGGAACGCCGTGCGAGATCCAGGGCTTGCGCGCGATGCAGGCACGGCGCTGGTCAACCGGTGCCCACCGAGTCGATGCCGTGGTGCTCACGATCGCGCTCATGTGTACGAAGAGCTTCGATTACGAGGGATTGATCTTGCGTGAGTTGCGCGACCGCAGAGGTGTCGACCTCGAGCGGGTCAGGAAGATCGACGTGATCAGAGGGAAGATGATCGTGGAGTATCGAGACGGCCATCGTGCCGTCGACGAGCCGATCAAGGCGTTCCACGGCGCTGCGCTGAAGGGCTGCGACGAGTGTGCCGATTTTCTCGGGCGCAGCGCAGACCTGTCAGTCGGAAGCGTCGGCTCCATTGACGGCTGGACCAGCGTCCTCGTGCGCAGCGAGCGTGGGCACCTGGCGTTGCAGCGGGCGAGGACGAGGCTGGACATCCGAGAGCTTGATGACCCTGATGCCCTGTTGCGCTTGGATCGAATCGACAAGCGAATTGCCCTGCAGACGTTGCGCCGCGACTTCGATCCCGACGCCCCGCTGTTCATCGACTTCATCGACCACGTCCGCAACTACGAGGGCACCGACCGCCGGCCGGTCGTTGTCACACGGTGAGCAACCAGCGCGCGTTGCCGCTCCATGTGCCCGACGAGCCCGTCAGGCTCAAGGCCGCCTGGCTCGCTGGAGCCCGAGCGGGAGACGGAGGGGCAAATGTGGGGAAGATCATCGATGGAGAGGACGGCATCGCTGCCTGGCTCTGGCAGCGATGGCGGGTGCTTTCGCTCATGGGAGTGACCCCCAAGGAGTTCACCGAGATGGTGATTGGTTATCGGCGTGAGCTGTGGCTGTGGCTTGCCGGTGAGCGCACTTGGAACCAGGCCATCTCGGGTCTGCTCGGAAGAGTCGAGCGTCGCTGCCCGATACCCTGAGCTCGCGCTCCTGAGGTTGCCCTGGGGCTGCTGGCAGTCCTGACCTCACGCCCGGCAAACTGTCTCTGGAGCAGGTCCCGACCGGACCTCCGACCCTGCCGCAACCGACCTGGATGACCCCGACCCTCCGACCCCCAGAGCACATCGGCTTACCGATAAAGGAGAGCACAGGACGTGCGGAACGGACACCCGCCTTCCGGCTCGAGGAGGTCTGTGTACGGCGCCAGGGCCGCTTCCTCCTCGACGGAGTCAACTGGCGAGTCGAGGCGGACCAGCGGTGGGTACTTCTCGGACCGAATGGCTCTGGCAAGACGACGCTGTTGCGCGTCGCAGGCGCGCAACTGTGGCCAACGAGTGGAACCGTCGAGGTGCTGGGCTGCCAGCTCGGGCGAGTAGACGTGCGTTCGCTCCGCCGCCGCGTGGCGCTCGTCAGCGGCGCAGTGATCCGGCAGCTGCGCCCAGCCTTGACCGCGAGGGAGGTCGTCGTCAGTGCGAAGTACGGAGCGTTGGAGGCGTGGTGGAATCGTTTCTCGCCGAGCGATTGGGAAGCTGCTGACCGGCTGCTCGAGGCTGCCGGCGTCGGCGGTCCTGGTGGCGTGGGCGAGCGAGCCTTCGGAGTGATCTCTGAGGGTGAGCGTCAGCAGGTGCTCCTTGCCCGTGCACTCATGAGCCGGCCCGACCTCCTCCTCCTCGACGAACCAGCTGCGGGGCTCGATCTGGGTGCTCGAGAGCGACTGCTCGAACGGATTTCGGCACTGACGACCGACGCTCAATCACCACCGCTGGTCATGGTGACCCATCACGTCGAGGAGGTCCCGAAGGGGATCACCCACGCAGGGCTGATCCGAGACGGTCGATTGATCGCTGCCGGTCCGATCGAGGAAACCCTGACCTCAGGAATTGTCTCGGAATGCTTCGGGGTCTCGGTCACCATCGGATATGAAGACGGTCGATGGTGGAGCCGCGCGCGCTGACGCTCAAGGCATCCACCAGTTGGCTGGATGGTCTCGTTAGCCTCTTCCTAGCGGATCGTCGTACATGGAGGGAGCGACACGGGAGTGGTGCTTCTGATCCTGGTCGCGCTGCTCTGGGTAGCAGTGCTCCTCCCAGGAGTGGTCGGTAGGTACACAGAACGTCGTCCGACCGATTCGATCGACAAATTTCACCGGCGTCTCCGCTTGCTCGAGGCAACTGGCCCGAAAATCATCACCCCGGCATTTACGCTCAGGACCCCTCGGACCGTTGTGGACGGGGTCGCCCCTCGCCCTCTTGCGAGGCGCGCGAGAACGCAATCCAGCGGTTCCCAGTTGATTGTCGTCGAGTCGTCTCGTAGCGATTGGGGTGGCAACAACCAAGCAGATCAGCGCTCCTCGGATCGTCTCGGCGCCAGTAACCCTCGGCAGTCGAGCTTCGAACCTGTCGTGTCAACCGGTCAGCTCCGCACCGCGGTCTCGGGTGTTCCCACTGGTGGCGTTCCAAAGCGGCCGAGAAGAAGTACGCCGGCTTCGGGGCGTAGATCACTCGCACGTCGCCGTCGCCGTCATGTGTTGCTGACCCTCGTCGTTTCGTTGGTACTTTCCGCGTTGGTTGGATCGGTTCGCACGCTTCACACTGAGTGGGTCCTCACCGGGATGATCGGGTTGGCACTCGTTGCCTACGTGACGGCAGCCCTCTACGTTCAACTCGTGGCAGAGGCTCGGCCGCGTCGTCACTTCGGCGGGGCTCCTCGCCTCCATCAGGTTCGAACAGGGTCCTGGACTGGGCAGCTCGGGCGTACCGAGGCGCAAGAGCTCGTTCCACTTGCTCGGGGTGGCCGGTACGGGCTCTTGACTGAGGAGCGATGGGGTAGTGACCCTTGGGCCGCGGCGGAGCACACTGGTGAGGGCCACTCTGACGTTGATGCGTACGCCGACAGGAGAGCATCGGTAGGCGCTTGAAGCGTTGAATCCTCGTAGGACAGTACCGCCGTCTGCACCGCCGTCTGCGCTCACAGAATAGCCGCGCCACGCGACCACTCCGCCGTGAACCAATGGCGTTTTTATTGAAGTGCAATCTTCTGTGGTGACCAGCGCACATGCATCGGAGGCCCCTTCCGACCAGCGTTGTTCTCGCACTCGGCCGATAGGGGTAGCGCTAGAGATTTCGTTAGCGTTGCCGTTCCATGAGCAGGGGCACGGAGCCTTCCGGGTCACTCTCGACGATCAAAGACGTGGTTGTTCGTGTCGCGTTCGTCAGCATCGTCGTCGCTGTCCTCGGCGTCGCGCTCCACGCTCCCTCGGCAGTCGCTACGAGCAGTCCACGGCCGGAGACCTCGTTGCTCGCCACCTCGCCCTCGACGACCACGACGACCACCACACCGTCTCCCACTTCGCCATCGTCGACCACGACGACCACCACACCGTCTCCCACCTCGTCCTCGACGACCACGACGACCACCACACCGTCTCCCACCTCGCCCTCGACGACCACGACGACCACGACACCGTCTCCCACCTCGCCATCGGACGACACGAAATCCGCAGTGGTTCCTCCTCCGCCCTCACCTGTCCTCCCTCCAGCTGCGAGCGCGGGGACGGTGGAACCGATTCAGGGTGCCAATGCGATTTCGGATACCACGCTCGTGGAGGACGGAAGCGGCCTGCACCCACAGGCTGCGACCATTCACGAACGCTTCTCAACGGGAGGACCTGGCGTTGTTGCAGATCTCGCATGGGGAAGCCGCGATTCCACCAGTATCGGCGTGGGCCTTGGTCAAGGATGGCTCCCCCCACCAGTGATCTCCGGCGACGAGGCCACGTATGAGTCCGTTGCTCCCGGAGAAGACGTGGTCGTGCGGGCCACAGAGATCGGATTCACGATGTCAGTGGTTTTCGACCAGCTGCCTTCACTTTCGACGCTGACCTTTCCGCTCTTGCTCGGAGGGGGCGTGAAGGCCGAAGAAACTGAGACACAGATCCAGTTCATCGATCCCTCGGACGGCCTGGTCGCAGTTTCGAACAATCCGGTCCTTGAGACCAGCGCGGTGGATCCCGATACCGGAGTGGCGAAGAGCTGGATGCAACCGTCAACCACGATCATTCCAACCGCGTTTGGACCACAGTTGTCCGTGACGCTTGACCCGGCATGGCTTAGCCAGCCTTCGACCACATATCCGCTGACGCTCCAATTGCTCACCATTTACGTGCCCACAATCCCGGGCCTGTACGCGGCGGCATACGAGGCCGCGTCCACAGCGGTGTGCCCGAACCTTCCCTGGCAGGTGCTTGCAGCGATTGGCACCGTCGAGTCCCACAACGGACTGTCCAGTTCTGCGGGGGTCCACTCGGGTGCGAGCATGGCAGGCGCGCAAGGACCGATGCAGTTCTTGCCAAGCACTTTCGAAAGCTACGCCAATCCGGTACCTGCCTTCGGCGTCGATCCCGCGAGTCCCTATGACCCCGTCGACGCGATTTTCGCTGCTGCTCGTTATCTCTGCGCCAACGGAGGTGGGAACCTGCGCACGCTCCCGAGCGCGGTGTTCGCCTATAACCACGCCGACGCGTATGTGTCCACGGTTCTCACCTTGGCGCAGGCGTACGGTGCCGTATGGCCAGCAGCGACGACTCCGGCAGGTGCTGCTGTTCGATTTGCGTTGTCGCAGTTGGGCGTCCCGTACCTTTGGGGAGGGAATGGGCCCGGAGCCTATGACTGCTCGGGCCTGATTCAGGAGGCCTACGCAAGCGCAGGCCTGGTGCTCCCCCGGGTTGCCCAAGAGCAGTTCGCTGCGGGCCCACTTGTTCCACAGGGACAAGCCCTGCAACCTGGCGACCTTGTCTTCTTTGGGGCTTCAGCTTCCGATATCACCCATGTCGGTATGTACCTGGGTGGTGATGCCATGATCGACGCGCCACACAGCGGTACGGACGTCCGGATCGAGAGCGATCATTGGCCCGATTATGTCGGAGCCACCCGCCCATCCGTGTGAGCCCCGGCAGGAAGGCGCAGGGACGAGGCTATTCTTGCGTGGGCTGGGGGTGTAGCTCAGCTGGTAGAGCGCTACGTTCGCAACGTAGAAGTCGGCGGTTCGAGTCCGCTCACCTCCACTGCAAGCTTTGGATCTTTCTTTCGGGCTGACTGTCCTGGGCTGTCATGCCTGTGGTATTCCGACGGGCTTGGCCACGGGGTGTATGGACTCGTTGCTCGACTCCCGATCACCGTGCCCTACGCAGACCTACGCACGGGGTCCGGCCGCTTGAAGGGTCCAAGAACTCGATGCCGGAGGCGCGTGGGAGCGTTGGCGGGACCGGGATCCGTCGGAGCAGCCGATGGGACGAGCGCTTTGCAGGTCACTTCGAGTAGATAGTGATGGAGGCCGGCGGCTCGTCGTCCAAGCTGTGGACCGTGGCAGACGACCATCGCGTTGAACGCGCTGGCCGGGGACTGGTTGCTGACCCTCAGGCAGCCCGCTCGTACTCGTGGATGACGCCGCCGAGGGTGACGCGCCGGCAGACCTCGCCGGTGCGTGGCTGCTCGTGGCGAGGCAGCGGGGGTGCGAGCTGGGGCCCGCGGTGCGGGCGAGACTCGTTGTTGTGGCGGACGTAGTCGCCGAGCACCGATTCGAGGTGACGTTTCGAGTAGATGAGCAGGTGGTCGAGGCAGTCTTCACGGACCGTCCTCACCCAGCGCTCGGCGAACGCGTTCGCCTTCGGTGATCGGAGCGGAGTGCGGGTTGCCTCGATCCGGCTGGACCTGAACACCTGGTCGAACGATGCCGTGAACTTCGTGTCCCGGTCGCGGATGAGAAAGCGGAACCGACGACGGGCATCTTCGAGATCCGAGGTGAAGTTTCGTGCTCGCTGGACGACCCAGGCCATGCTCGGGTTGGCCGTCACTCCGAGCAGGTGCACGACGCGCCTGTCCACCTCGATGATGAACAAGACGTAGTAGCGCCGCAGCGTCACCGAGTCGACACCGAAGAAGTCGGTCGCCAAGATTCCCTTGGCCTGAGCGCAGAGGAACTGCGACCAGGTCGGTCCGTCATGCCGTGGTGCTGGGGGAAGCCCGTGTCGAGCGAGCACGGTGGCGACGCTTCGCTTGGAGACGGTGACGCGTAGCTCTCCGACGATGCGTAGGTATCCCCAATGGGGGTTTTCCCGGGTGAGACGCACGATGAGCTCGACGGTCTCTCGTCCAAGTGATGGTCGCCCGGGTCGTCGGTGGGGATAGGTCCAGCGTTGAGTCAGGAGACGGCGATGCCAGTCGAGGAACGTCTTCGGCGTGACGAGGAATGCCGTCCACCGCTCTCGTGGGATGAGACCTGCGAGCAGGGCGATCAGTGCCCGGTCCGACCAGGTGAAGCGGGCTCGCCCGACTTCGCGTCGAAGGACCGCCACCTGGTGGCGCAACACGAGGATCTCGGCGCCTTGGCGATGGCGTCCCTCCTCGCCAACTTGAGCGCTCCAAAGGCGCGATGGACCAGGCGGTAGAGGAACGAGAGCACCACGCCGAGCAGCCTCGCCGACTCCATCCTGGCTGGTCAAGGCGGTGGCAGGGAGTTTCTGGACCCTTCAGGTTCTCGGCACGCACAGCTCCCGACGCTCTGGAGCGCGTAGCGGATTGTAGTAGTATGTAGGTGTGTTGCCATTGGACTGGCGTAAGCGCGCCGACTACGTCCGCTCACGCCATGGCGTCGACCCAAGGTGGGCCGACGAGGCGGTGAATGAGGGCCATGCGGTTTGGCTCACGCCGGATCCGGCGAGCCGGAGCGGCCGGTCGGTGCGGGTGATCGGCTATTCGGCGAGCGCCCGCGACGTCCTCGTCGTCATCTTGGTCGCCGCCGACGTCGATGAGACGGAGCGACCTGGTGGGGCGCCAACGCCTGGGTCGCAAGCCCACGGGATCGACGGCTCTACGCAGAGGAGGACTGATGAGCAAGAAGATCGACGACGTGTTGGCCGAAGAGGGCGCAGCGGCAGAGAACTACGACATCGAAGACACCCTGCCCGCGGGTGTCGCGGTCACGAGGCCCAACCTCGGCCGAGCCACCGTGGTGTCGGTCCGGTTGTCTGCTGACGAGCATGCCCGGCTGCAGCGGGCCGCCGAGCGGGCGAACCTGCCCGTCTCCACGCTGATCCGCATCTGGGCGCTCGATCGGCTCCGCGCCGAGGACGAGGGGAGCGAGTCGAGCGTGGCGGAGCGCCTCCGTCGGCTCGAGCAGGCCGTGTTCCAGCGCTCCGCGTAGAGCGGGTCGACACCGACGGCACCGCCGCACTCGTCGCCCGCGCCGCGGGGCTCGAGATCCTCGGGGCGTCACTGGTGGGCACCGCGTTGTTGAGCAGGGCACCTGCCCGATGCACTGCATAGGCACGACCCGGTTAGCAGCGGATTCGTCGGGTTCATCACCCGACGGTTGTGTGATGATCCTGAACCCCCGCCACCAAGACCGCTGGTCCGGCGCGGACCTCGTGCATGGGTGAAGGCGCCTGACCAGCGGTTTCTCATTCCGGCGCTCATCGGAGGGGCGAGTTTCTCGGGTGGATTTCTCGGGGCTTGATCATCGCTGCGTAGGGCACGCCATGGCAGGGTGTGCGCGGCGAGATGTCGCCGTTGAGCTGTGGGTTCTCGGCGCGTAGGGTCCGACAACTCGATCACACTGGTGACCAGGACCTTCGCGTGGATGGCGGGTCCGGCTACCGTCCACCTCCACCATGGGAGAGCCCGATCGTCCCCGTCACCAGCTCTGGTCGTTCGCCTACCTCGTCGTCCGTCGAGTGCTCTCGCTCGTCGTACTCGTCCTGCGAACGAGCGACTCCAAGGAGATCGAGATCCTGGCGCTGCGCCACGAGCTCGAGATCCTGTGGCGCCAACAGTCGCGGCCACCACTTGAGCCAGCCGATCGGGCGTGACTCTGTGCGCCGATCAGGCTCGTGAAAATGGTGCGCTGGCCACCGTTCTTCGTCCGACCCGAGACCCTCCTTCGCTGGCACCGACGTCTGGTTGCTCGGCACTGGACGTACCCCCGTCGCCCCCGACGGCCTCCCACCGGAGAGGAGCTCGTGACGCTGATCGTGCGGATGGCCTTGGACAACCCGACTTGGGGGTACCAGCGCGTCCGAGGCGAGCTGCTCGGTCTCGGACACCGGGTCGCAGCGAGCACGATCGCCAAGGTGCTGAAGGCCCACGGCCTCGAGCCCGCCCCACGGCGCAACTCTGCCAGCTGGTGCCAGTTCCTCCGCCAACAAGCCACAGGCATCGTGGCCTGCGGCTTGTTCTCGGTCGACACGATCTCGTCGCGCCGGCTCTATGTCCTCTTCTTCATCCATCACGACACGTTCTTCATCCATCACGACACGCGCCGGGTCTTCCTCGCCGGCATCACGACCAATCCCACCTGGGCGTGGGTTACCCAAGTGGCTCGCAACGTGACCGTCGATCTCTGGGATGCCGGCATCGACGTCACGTTCCTCTTGCGCGATCGGGACGTGAGGTTCCCCCCTGCCTTCGACGCGGTGTGGCAAGGCGGAGGTGCAAGGATCCTACGAAGTCCTGTTCGGGCACCCAACGCGAACGCCATCGCCGAGCGCCGGGTGCGAACTGCCCGATCGGAGTGCACCGACCCTTTCCTCATCGTGAACGAGCGCCACCTGCGACGTGTGCTCGACCGCGACGTGCACCCCTACGACCAGCACCGGCCGCACCGGGGCCTTGCAATGCATGCGCCGCACCCTCGTGGAAATGCGGCGTCGTCGACGCCAGCGAGGACTACACACATCCGCCGGCACGAGGTTCTCGGCGGGCTGATCAACGAGTACCACGCCGCATGAGCTGCTCGGACGGGTTTTCGGACCCTACGCCGTGCATGGTAGCGATCGTCCGGGGCGCGAGTTGGGAAAGGCCGCGGATCCTCGGTGCGGTCGACGCCGTGAGGGCGGTGGGGTGGAAACGGTCTTCGCCCTCGAGCGCGGGGGTGACGACGTCGTCCCCGCTCGTCGGCTCGACTCGACTCGGGATGGTGAAGAGGTCGCCCGCGAAGAGGGTGGCGGTCGTCGCCTCGAAGAGCAGTCTCGCTTCCCATCCGTGGGGGAGCTGCGGCGTGTCGATCCACGTCACGCGCTTTGCACCGAGCTCCAGTGACGCCCAGTCGGCAAGCGAGTGCGGTTGGCGGTCGGCCAGGTCGTTGAGCGAGACGTTCACGCCGAGCGTCCCGTGGACCACGGTGGCGCTCGGGGTGAGGGCCAACCAGTCGTTCATGGCACCGCACTCGTCGGCCTCGAGGTGGCCGAAGCTCACCTCATCGGGTTCGGTCCGGCAGCGTCGGTCCACCGTATCGCCTCCTCACACGATGGCCGGGCGGGCAGAGAGGCCGCCGAGTTTGTCGGCGTTCAGAAGCAGGTAGATGCGCGTGATCTTGCCGTCGTGCTGCTCGCCAGTGAGGACGAGGGGCATCTCCCCGTTGAGCTCGACGACGAGCGCCGCTGCCCCGTTGACCGTCGCCTCTCGAAGTGCGGTCACCTCGCCTCGGCGGGCGAGGTTGATGGCGAGGCGAGCCACGCGGTCTGCGCCGAAAACGGGATGGCGTGCGGCACGGTGATCGGGGCCGCCGTCGCTCATGAGCACGACATCGGTGTCGAGCAGCTCCAAGGTCTCCTCGAGGTCACCGTCGCTGACGGCGGCCAGGAGCCTGCGCAGGAGGCCGGGATCGACATGGTGTCGGGGAGCAGAGCGTTCTTCGCGCAGGCGTCGGCGCGCCCTGGCGACGATCTGGCGGCAGGCCGCCTCGCTCTTGTCGACAGCCGAGGCGATGAGCGCGTAGGGCTCGTCGAAGACCTCGGCGAGCAACCACACGGCCCGCTCGGTCGGGCTGAGGCGGTCGAGCACCAGCAGGAACCCGAGCGTGAGGGACTCGGCCATCTCAGCGTGGTCCTCGGGGCTGTGCTCGAGCGCGACCGGCTCGGGGAGCCACGGCCCGACATAGTGCTCGCGTCGTCGGGCGATCGTCCGGGCCCGGTCGAGGGCGAGGCGGGTGACGATGGTCGTGAGGTAGGCGGCGGGACGATCGATAGTCGCGTGGTCGATGCCCTGCCAACGGATCCAGGCTTCCTGGACGACGTCCTCGGCGTCGCCGTAGCTGGCGAGGATGCGGTAGGCGAGGCCGAGCAGCCGCGGTCGCTCGGTGGCGAAGACCTCGTCGGCAGGCTTCACAGCCCCACCATCGCGCCGGTCGTGCCACGTCGGCGCATCGCGCGCTCCGAAGCCGCTCTCCCGGCGGCCTCCCCGCTGGCGAGAGAGGTATCGGCGAGGAGGCCTACCGGACCGACCCAGTCGCCGGCTAAGAACACGCCATTGGTTCCGGTCGCGTCGATGGCGGGTCGCCCACCAAGCCCTGAGCCTGGGCGTGGCAGGGCGTGGCACACCATCATCTCGTGCAGGAACCGTTGGACGACGACATCGGGGTCGGCGATGCCGCAGCGCCGGGCGAGGGCCCACAGCTGGGCCCTGTCCTCGGCGGAGGTCCGGGCGCCGTAGCGCATGACGTGGACGACCGCCCCGCCGGGGGGAGCGAGCTGCGCTCTCGGGCTGTGAGTGGAGAGATACAGCGGCTGGTCGAGCCCGTAGGCCACCATGGTGTCGGGAACCCGGCGCAGCCCGAGGTCGAGGCAGGCTGCCATCGCTGGCGTGCCGAGCGCCCACGAAGGGGGATGGGGCAGCAACGCTCGTGCAGCGGCCGGGCTGCCGGCGGCGACCACGACCGAGGCGGCCAGCAGGGTCCGTGCCGGCGTGCGCACCTCGAAGTTGCCATCGGCTCTGGCGTTGAGGGCCGCCACCCGCTCGCCCTCGAGAACCCTCGCCCCGGCAGACGCCGCGGCGGCCACCAGTCCGTCGACGAGGGACTGCCAGCCGTCGTCGAGGTAGACGACGCCTCCGAGGGCGAGTTGCAGCTGGGCGACGGCGGCATCGGCGGAGATGAGCTCGAGGTCGCCGGCGTAGGTGGCGACCCGCGTGAGCGCCGAGATCACTCCAGCTCCCCGGGAGCTGAGCCCGAGCGAGGCGATCCACTCGGCGGCGCTCAGCGCGCCGAACGAGGCGCATCGACGCTTCGGAAGCGTCGCGAGCAGCCGAGCGAACCGGACCTTGTCGGCCACACCGAGGATCCGCGAGCTGACCAGGGTCCCGGCCGAGGTGGGAAGCACAGCGAGCCTGCCCGTCGCTTCCGTGTACCCCGAGGCGACCGGGTGGGGAGGCGACCCGCTGAAGTCGACACCCAGCCGGCTGAGCACGTCGGCTCCGGTGCCGGTGCGGTAGAGGGCATGGGGCCCCTGGTTGAGGACGAAACCTTCCCGCTTGTCGCTTCGTGCCCGGCCCCCTGCCGCGCGCGCGTCGTACACCACGACCGACGCTCCATCTCGCGCCGCCACTGCTGCCGCCGCAAGCCCGGCCAGCCCTGCACCGACGACCACCACCTCGACATCGCACCTGTCACCCACGGGCACCTCCTCGATCTCGTCTCGAGGACTCGACGCCGATGCCCGCCTTGTTGTGACACCCGATCGGCGCGGGCCGCGCCCACCGCTGTCGCGAGTCGCGGGAATCCCCTGTACTTCGCTGGGTGGTGAGTGGTCGGATCGCAGTTAGCGGCGACGGGGCTGCGCGCATTCCGAAGTGGGATCGCGCGCGGGGTCATCGTGCTCCTGGTCGAGGCTGGTCTGGGTTGAGAGGACCCTGTGGGTGCCGAGAACTCCATCCGCCCAGCTCAGGCGAGCATCCGGTACTCGTGGATGGGCGCCCAGCCGATCGGCTCTTCGTAATAATTCTGGATAATTCTGGCGACGTCGACGTCGCCGACGGTTGGGGGCGTCACATCGGGTGCAGCCGGGGGACGTTGGCTGAGTGAACTGACCGGTGGGGGCGATGCGCGTTGTCATGCTCGACGTGCTCGGCAAGGACTGCTTGGAGGTGACGGCGGCCGAGGATGAGCATCCGCTCGAGGCACTCGCGCCGTTTGGTGCCGATCACGCGCTCGCAGAGGGCGTTCGCCCGAGGGGCCTGACGGGGGTTTTGACGACCCTGGCGCCCTCGGCGGCGAAGACGGCGTCGAAGGAGGCGGTGAACTTGGCGTCCCGATCGCGGATGAGGAACGTGACCGCGTTCGCCTAGTCTGCGAGCTCCATCGAGAGGTTGCGGGCCTGCGGGGTCACCCATGCGGCCACCGGGTGGGCGGTCACGCCGGCGATCCGGACGCGACGCGTGTCGTGATGGATGAACACGAGGAGTAGAGCCTGCGGAGAAGCACCGTGTCGACGTCGCAAGTCGCACGCCGTCAACCCTTTGGTCTGCGCAGCGAGGAGCTCCGCCCAGGTCGGTCCCGACCTGGGCGGCGAAGGCTGGATGCCGTGGCGCTTCAGGACCGCCCAGACGCTCGAGGGCGCGATGATGGCGCCCATGGTGGCGAGCTCACCGCGGATGCGGCGGTAGCCCCAGGTCGTGTTCTGCCTCGCGAGGCGGAGTACCTCGCGAGGCGGATGCCAGTGCAGTGGTTCCCTCGGCGATGGGAGGTCGACCCGAGCGGCCGCGGGGATAGGTCCAGCGCTTGGCGACGAGGTCGCGCTGCCAGCGCAGCAAGGTTGCCGGTTGGACGAAGAAGCGTCCGAGACGCCAGCGAGTGAGTAATCGTGCCAGTCCTGCCAGCAACGCCCGGTCCGCCGGCTCCAGCGCCGGTCGGTAGACCTGGCGTTGCAGGACCGCCACCTCGTGTCGGAGCGTGACGACCTCCACGGCGAGATCAACGTCGCTCCGGCCGATGAACCGGACCAACTGGCGGACGCGGCAGAACGCTTGGTTGAGGAACGAGAGGGTCACTGCCGGATGCTCGGCGCGCCCTCCACCGGCCGTCAAAGTCCAGCTCGAAGCCGATGGATGACGTTCTCGGCACGCACATGCCAGCGGAGCAGCTTGGCGGCAGCTAGGTGTCAGACAGATGTCATACAATGAGAGCTGTGGTCTCGAAACGCCTCGACTGGCAGTACCGCGCCGAGTACATCGCGTCGCGTTCGGCCAGGCATCCCGGCGATACCGACATCGAACCCGCATGGGCGGACGAAGCTTTCGCGGACGATGACGCCCTCGTCGACTCACCGGATCCGGCGTCGAGGTCAGGGAAGACCAATCGGCTGGTCGGCTACTCGAGAACGGCTCGGATGGTCATCGTCGTGGTCTACCTCCGCGACGAGCTGATCGGCGTGAACGCATGGAAGGCTAACGACACTCAGGCCCGGCGCTACTGGGAGGACCAACGATGAAGAAGACGGAGCTTCAAGATCTTCTCGATGAGGAGACCGCGGCATCCGAGGCGAGCCGGGACCAGCCGCTCTCGGAGCGTGCGGTTCGCAAGGGGAAGAGCCGTTCGGTCGTCTATTCCGTCCGCCTCACCCCCGAGCAGACCGACGAGATCCAGCGGATCGCAGACGAGGCGGGGATCCCTGCATCTGCCCTAGTTCGTGACTGGGTTGTCGAAGGTCTCGCCGCAGAACGCGACACCGCCACCCTCGACTCGCTGGTGGACATGCTGTCGCGTGACGTCGACAAGCTCCGCCGAAGCCTTGCCCGACGCGAGGCGTCCTGATTATCGCCGGGGGTTCAGCACATCTGCGTAGGCGCGTGCCCTATGCAGTGCCCTATGCAGAGGCCGTGACCAGCACAAACGCAGGATCTGTGGAGCGGAGCCGCGCGAACATGCGATGTCACCTCCACTGTGAGGTCTTCACATTTGGACCTCGCCCATCTCCACGTTTTTGGGTGTGACTCTCACCGAGCGAACGGCCCCTCGGCAGGCTGTTCGTCGCGTTCGGGCCCGGTTCCGGGGCGCGGCGCGTCCAGGGCGGACCAGTGAGCTCCGAGCATGGGCGTCACGACGACGGGGGGCCGGCGGTCACCCTGGCGAGGTCGGCAGGGGTCCTCCGGCGACGCTTTCGCGGTCTCGGCTGCGGTGGGCTGCTGCGGCGAGCCTCCTCGAGCTCGTGGGTCTCGAAGGCGTCGACGAGGGAGAAGTTCACGACCACGCAGGCGCAGGCGAGGAACAGCGCCAGCGGGGTGAGGCCCATGAGCTTGCACCAGCCGCGCACGTCGAGGTTGATCCCGGCCGGGTCCTTCAGGCGTGAGTTCGATCGCTCCGCACCGCTTCGGCGCGCGTAGGAGGAGCGCCAGGCAGCCGAGGGATAGTCGTGGGCCTGCGCGGTCTTCGCGTTGACGGCCGCAGGGACGGTGAGACTCTGCTTCGTGCAGCAGACCGCCGGGAGCTGGGGCGGCTCGAGGATCTCCGGTAGGTGCTGCGGGCGGGCCATCGAGGCCGGCCGCAGCGGGCAGCGGCACTTGCCGAGCACCGCCGGGCAGCCCACGCGGTGATAGCCGTCGTTGTCATCTGTGGTAAGCCAGCTGAGCTTGTAGCGCGAGAGCTCGGCGCTTTGCTTGTCGTGGGCGGCCACCTCGTCTTCCTCGCGCCCCGGGCAAGCGGCGAAAGGTCGAACAGCGCCTTCGGTGTGGCGGAGCAGTACAGGTTGCCGTTGTGGGCAGATGGCGCCGGCAAAGGTGCCCTTCGGCCCCGGTCGTTCGGGCGCAAATCGATGACGAGCTGCGCCCGACCTGTCGCAGCGGCAGGGCGAAGTACTCGGGTTGACGATACGCATAGCCCGAGTTCGTGAGCAGGTCGTGGACGACGCCCGACGCGGCGCTGTTCGTGACAACCGCGACGAAGGAAGGCACCGGGTCGTGGCGACACGAGATGAGCTGTACCCTCCGGACGAGCTCGGGCACGGCGGTTCCGTTCTCGTCGCGGACCATCGTCATCACCGAGCCGTAGTAGCCGAAGAAGAGCTCGTCTTTCTGCTCCGGGCTGTCGCCTCGCCTATGCCCCCAGGCGGCCGCCGGATCGGCACACGGCCCGTCTTTGTCCGACGGCGGGCGGGAGAAGCTCGAGACGTCGGTCCAGTCGATCGCATACGAGCTCGAGGCGTTCTTGTAGCGAGCCGGCACGGATCCCTCGATGAGCGCGTCGCACAGCCGCTGGAGGAGATCCGAGGGCGCCCCGTTGGGCGGTCCTTCCGGAGCACCGCACAGAGACGCTCTGTCGTGTAGGTGATCTGGCGGTAGGTGAGCAGATGCGGCTTGGCCCGCCAGGCGGCCACCACCCCGAGGCGGACCTGGTCGCACCGATCGAGACCACAAAGGGCGGCGTGCACCGTCGCGAGGTGCGCGCTCTGGTGGCCCGTCGCAAGGCAGAGGTGCATTCTGACAACAAGCGTGCCCAGCGCGCACTGCCGGGGGCGCACCCCGACCGGGAGGCGTGCCTCGAGCGCGGCGATCTCGCCGGCGCGCTGTGGCGCATCGAGCACCGCCTCGATGCGCTCGAGCAGGTTCATCGTGACGCGCCGGCACCAAGGAGGGCCATGGCCGTCTCCACTGGCGGGGACGTTGTGGCTGTCGGGGTTGTGGCCAGAGACGAGGTAGCGCACCGAAGAAGGACGCGGCAAGCACACAGGCGCTCGTGGTAGTCGGAGAGCACTGGGACGGCGCGGGGTCGACGACCGTCGACGAGCACGAGCACCCCGCCCGAGCGACGAACGACGTCGGCCCCGCTCACCCCTCGAAGCTCGCCCCCGATGGGCCCCGCACCCGCCCCCAGGCAGATGAGCGCGTTCGCCCGCTGGCGGCGAAGGGCGCTTCGCTGGGCATCGGCGAGGGCGAGATAGCCGCCGAGCTCCTGGGAGGAGTAGGGCGCCTTTGCCTTGTCCCGGGGCATCGGCACCGGTTCCGGCGGCGAGTGGGCGACAGCCGCTCTGGCGAGATGGCGCAGGTATTGAGCGAAGCGTGCGCCGCGTCGGCGCCGAGCCGGCCTCCGGCGAGGAGTAGAAGCGCTCGATCACCGAGGGGTGAAGGACGAGCTTCGCCTCGAGCTCGAGGCCCACGGAGCGCGCGAACTCGGCGAGCTTTCCCGCCGCGAACAAAAGCGTCCGAGCGCGCTGGGGCTCTTTGGCGAAGCGGCGGCGACGACGGCCCTCGCGAAGCCACAGACGGCCTGGCTGTGGCGGCGCGGCGCCCAAGAGGCGGCGCGGCGCCCACGTTCGCTGACGGCTGGGGCATCGGACCGTATAGAGACAGTAGATACGGCTTCGTGGTGGACGCTCCGTGACAAGCTGACGTGTGGGCTTGAGCCGCGCGCAACAAGACGAGGCAAGGCGCATCGCGACCGAGCTCGCCGAGATCGCCGCCTCTGGCAAGGTGCTGCCCGGCAGCATCGCCGAGCGCCGAACCCACTGCGGCCGTTCGGGCTGTCGTTGCATGGCCGACCCGCCCAGCCGCACGGTCCCTACTTCCAGTGGACCCGCAAGGTCGAGAAGAAGACCGTCGGCAGGTGGCTGTCGGCGGAGCAGGCCGCGGACTACCGGGTTTTCATCGAGAACGACCGCCGCTTGCATGAGCTGCTCGCCCGTCTCGAGGCGATCGGCATCGCTGCCCTCGAGGCTGATCCCCGCACCAGGCACAAGGCCTGAGCGCCTAGCTGTGGGCAGCGCGCGGGTGACCGGCGCTTAATCCGCGGACAGGCTCGTCTTCAACGAGCGAAAGAGCAGCTCAGGCCCAAACGTTAGGACCTCACCAGTTCGTCTGGGGGAGAGAGGGAGAACCGCGCCGCGAAGCGCCACGGGGACCCCGGACCAGGACGAACGAGGCCCCGGCGGCGCCGGCGGCGCTACAACGCGGCGACCGGCGACCGGAGGGGCCGGGGGAGCGCAGAGGGGCTCTCGGAAAGAAAAAACGGAGGGCTACGTTGAGAATGTGGCAGAGGCCTACGACTCGGGAATAGAAAACCACCCCGTCTTTCGAGCTCTCCCTGAGCACCAGCACCGCCTGATCAAACTCATCGGTGAGCAGTGGTCCGGCTCTTACCGTTGGCCCACGTTCGACTACGTCGACCGGACATTCCGACAGGACACTGGCGGTGACACCTTGGCCACGTTGGCGCAGCTCCCTGTTGTCCAGGGCCAAGGTGGCTACCAGCCCTACGGCCTGGTCTTCAGCGCGGACGGCCGCGGCTGGGGGAATCCGGAGAGCCGGCTGGGGCTGACCATCGCCGGCATGTACTACCTGCCGGATCTCCGGAATTACATGAAACAACTCGTCGGGGCGATCGATCTGGCTGCTCAAATAGAGGCTCGCTTGGAGCCTGATCCGGATGCGGTTGTTGACCTCAACCTGACCGTTGACACGTTGTGCTCGATGATGGGGCAGTTGGCATCGTTGTGGCCCCCAGAGCACCTCGCTGCAGCGCTGGAGCGCGAGCCACCTCTCGCCTTTGCGATCCGTTCCGAATGATAAGAACGTGATCCATTCAGGCCGTGGCCTCCGAGAGTTCGCTGGTACCGCCGACGCGCGCGAGTACCTCCGCCGAGTCATCCGGCTTCTCGGGGCGGAGATGCGGCCAGTCGTCGAGCCGACACTGCCGTCGAGCCTTGGCTTGCCCGAAGCGTTGGGCTACCTCGACGCAGTCTGGCGAGCTCGGTACGGAACCCATCTCCTTCGCTGCGTCCGCCCAGCCACCGCGGCGAAACTGGCAGCACCGTGCGCTTCCTCCGATGAGTTCGACGCTCGCATGAGCGCGCTGGCCGATGTCGTGGCGCAGTTCCAAGTGGATCTGCCGCCCGACGAGCAACGCGCAGCTGACGAGGCGAACGAGAAGAGCCTCGGCCGGCTCCGTCGACGACTGCAAGCCGACCTCGAAGCAGCGGCAGCTTCCCGTACCTCCGAGGCGATTTTCGACCTCCGGACCGCCGTACGGATCCGTGTCGGTGGACAGCATTCCGGTGCGGCAAGCGAACTACGTGACGCCTTCGCTCGTTTTGGCCTTGCTTACCCACCCCAGACCCCGCAGCCCTGGGGTGGCGCTTGGGAACAGATCCGGGCCCGCTGCACCGCGGCAATCAACGCGATCAGAGAGGAGCTTGAGGCGGCGGAGGAACCAGCCAATCCCAGCCAGGGTAGCTCCTGAACCTCACGTCGACATCTCGGTGCGGCGTTCGAACAAAAGGCCGGAGAGAAGGCTGAACGCGACGGCAAAGCCGCGCGGCAACAGACCCGGACGATCGAAGAGCAGCGTCATCGCCGGTGAGTGCAGAAGCGCCTCAGCGGTGTCGTCCAAGAAGTCAGGGCGGAGAACGCGATGCCGCCGGGAAACGAGCACGTCGTACGGCGTCGTGCGGACGACCTCCCGCAGATCGCCCATCGCGCCGATGTCCTCGCCATTCGTCAGCTGCTCGTAGAGCGAGTCGTCGACGCCGAGCGCTACCTGGACCAGCCACGGCGGGCCGCCCGAGACGTCCTCACCGCAGAGCCCTCGGAGGAACTCCTCGCCGATCGCCTCACGCCCTTGGGCGAGGGTCGTTCGCAGCCCCTTACCGGTCGCCGGATCGATCGCGCCGTCATCGAGCCACGCTCATCAGGCGCTGAGCTCCCTCGCGTTGGCGACGAGATCCGGCGCGACGCACCGAGGCGGTGGAGGCCTGCTCGGAGGTGTCGTCGCAGCGAGCGCGGGTCGGCGACGAGCCGGATCGGGCGCGACGCGCACCTGATCTGCGAGCTCGCAGCGGGCCGCATGAGCGTGATTACCTGCCTCGGCTGCGGGGCACCATTCGCCGAGGGCCACCACCTCGAAGGCCGAGACGAGCTCGGCTGCTACCTCTCCCGGGACTTCCGCCGACCGCTCTGTCGCTCCTGCCATGACCTGCTCGGCGTCGCGCAGCGTGCAGCGGGCCTCGGCAGGCGCGCGGATCCTCCCGCGCGCCTGCGGCGGATCGGCTCGGACCTCGTTCTCATCGGCGAGCGCCGAGCGGGGGAGCTCGTCGCGAGCCCCGCGGACGTCTTCGACGCCGACGCGCGCTCGTGGCGATTGCCGACGCGCTCGAGGGCTCGCGATGAGCCCGGCACCGGGCGTCGAGGTACCGCGCGCGATCCACCTGCGGCGATGGCCCGGGCGCGCGACATGGCGGGCGCTTGGGCCCATGGGGCAAGTCGCGTCGCTTCGCGATCGCGCCGGGCTCGTCCTCCACGCGTGCGCGCACACGGCCGACCCGAGCCGGCTCGGGCTCCTCGGCGCGATCGAGACAGCCGGTGTCTCGGTCGTGTGCCGCATCCTCGTTGTCTCCGACGGACTTCCGAGCGAGGACCCCGCTGCCTTCGCGGCGATCGCCTCGTGGGCCGAGGACGACGTGCCCCCGACCACGCGGGGCCGAGGCCCTGGGAGGTGATGGAGCTCTGGCGTTCTTCGAGCACCGGCGCGGGTCCTTCGCGCGCATCGCCTACTGCGGCGCCGGCATCGTCGTCGAGGCCGACTTCACAGCTGGACGCCTGAGCAGCAGGGTTGTGGCGTGATGGACAGCTCACCACCGGCCGCAAAAGCGTACGAACATGGAGTGTGCGCGACGTCTTCGGCCGCATAGCTGCTGCTCCCCGATGGCCTCCACCTCCCCGGAAACCTGGCTTGCTCGCCTCTGCCGCGAACGCACTTCAGATGAGTTGACTCCCTTGATGTCGAAGTTCGTCGAGCTGACGATTCGGCGTGCCCTGCAACAGTTCGCGAAGCGCCTTCGCACTCCCGGAGCTCGCAAGGGCGGTGACGACGTCACCTTCGACGAGAATGGTCGATCCGCTGACGAAAAGCAATTGGTCGCCACGTTGGACGGTGATGAGCACGCATTCAGCGGGGAGCTCAGCGCTCCGGATCGGGCGGCCGACGATCGCGGAATTCGAACCGACCCGTTGTTCGACGGCGACTGCATGGGGACTGATACGAGAGATCTGCTTGATGTTCGTGTCGAGGGCGCCACGCCAGCCGCGGACAAGGTTGCTCACGGCGAGGATGCCCACGATCCGCCGCTTTCCGTCGGTCACCGTGACCCACCGACCACCTGCCTGGAGGAGCGCTTCGAGCCCGACATCTAGCGTTGCATCACTGGAAACGCTGGCCGTGGTGACATCGACCAACGTAGAAAGCGCCAAATGTGGGTCACGCTCGTTGGCCGATGCAAGGTCGTCAACGTCGACCGTACCGAGGTAGATGCCTTGCGCGTCAGTGACCGGCGCGCCAGGAACGCCTGCTTCTTCCAGACTCCGTAACGCTTCATGGGCAGTTTCGCTGTCGTGTAGAACGACAACGGGTCTGCTCATGACGCTGGCGACATCGATCATGGCGAGTAACGGCAGACCGACCTGGAGACGGGTCGCCGCGGTGTCCGACCGTGTCCGCAGTTGGGAACGGTACATGGTGTCGTCTGCGTGCTTGACGATGAACCACGAGATGGCGACTGCCACCATCGCTGGACCCAGCAACGCGATGCTTCCAGTCATCTGGGCCACCATCAACATGATGGCGATTGGCGCCCTGGAGATTCCGCCGAAGACGGCCATCATGCCGACGATTACGAATGGCGCCGGGTTGCGACCAACGTCGGGTGCAAACGGTTCGAGCACGCGCCAGAGCGCGAGCCCCGTGAACGCGCCGATGACCATCCCCGGTCCGAATACCCCTCCGGATCCACCGGTCCCGATCGAAAGAGCAGTGGCGACGATCCGGGCGAATGGAAGCGCCAAGACGACGATCAACGGGGTATGCAACAGATCGTTAGCGAGCCCTTTTTGTACCCACCCGTACCCGGTGCCGAGCACCTCGGGAAGGCCGAGGGCCGTCAACCCGACCAAGAGGCCGCCGAGGGCGGGTCGGAGCTTCCTCGAGATGGGTAGGCGATGAGAGAGACGGACGATGCCGTAGAAGGACTTCGAGTACAACAGCCCTAAACCACCAGCAAGAAGTCCGATCAGGGCGAACCAGATGAGTTGGATGGGCTCGTGGAACCGGTAACCGCCGGGCACGGCGAAGAGTGACTGGTAGCCGAATGCCGCTCCGAAGATGGCATACGCGATGATCGATGCCAGTACCCCCGGAAGCAGGGCCTCGAATTCAAAGTCGTCGCGATAGACAATGTCAGCGGCGAGGACCGCCCCGCCGAGAGGAGCGCTGAAGATGGCACCGATACCCGATCCGATCCCGACGGACACCGCGACACGGCCGTCTTCGGGCGACAGGTCGAGAATCCTGGCGAGCAGTGAACCGAAACCGGCGCTGATCTGAGCGGTCGGGCCCTCTCGTCCGCCAGAGCCGCCTGATCCGATTGTGAATGCCGAAGCCACGATCTTGACCACGACGGCTCGTAGGCGGATTCCGCGAGGATTGTGGTGAACCGCGTCGATTGCCGCGTCCGTGCCATGACCTTCGGCCTCGGGCGCCCAGGTAAACACAAGGAGGCCTGAGGCCAGCGCTCCCAGAACGACGGCGAGCGGGATCGCCCACGGTCGGGCGTAGTGCGCAGACCCTGCTGCGTTTCCTTCGCCAGCTGGGGTTGGGACGTGGTAGCCGGCGAGGAGTCCAAGGAAGAGGTGGGTCGAGAAGCGGAGCGCCTCATAGAACAGAGCTGCCCCTATTCCCGCGATCACCCCGATGAGCGGAGCAAGGAGCAACCATTTCGGGAGGTATGACAGCGCATTGACCTGAGCACCGAACGCGCCGACGACGCGGCGCCAGGTCGCGCGGGCAAATGTCTGCTCGATTCTCCAGCGCCGTACCGGATCCTTTCGCATTTCAGCCACGGCAGCGTCCCCGGCTCGTCAGGATGCACGTGCTCGACGACGTCTGCTCCACCAGTGGCCGCCCTGGAGCCCACTTCACTGGGACACCCCAGAGAGGCCGCGCTTAGAAACGATCTCGCTGACCATGGCAGTGTTCCGTGTTCTCCATCACCGCTCTCCGCTTCGTTCGCGCGACCTCAATGTCTGTTGATCGCCCGGGAGCGGAGTCTCCATCCGATGTCATTGCGAGTGCGTAGCCCCAAATCGTCGATTGCTCGCCTACTCGCGCCCATCGACGGCAGCATAATACTTGCGTACTAGTATGAGTGAAGCGCCGGTTGGCAGATTATGATGACCGTTCAGGTCCTGTTCAACGTGCAGCGGCGACCGGTTCGGGCGTGCGCCCCCGCGTCCAAATGGCGAAAGGCGCGAACTGGATCGCCCAACGACGTCGGGGAATGTCAGGGCCTTTCGGCCCTGTTCCCTATGAGCGACTCTGCGTAGCGTTACGCGAATGAGAGCTGTGACCGTCAACGGGCGTCCTTATGCGCTCGACGATGGGGCTCGGATGGCGATCACCTGGCTCCGCGAGACTCTGGGGTTCAAAGGACCCAAACCGGGATGCGGGGAGGGTGTGTGTGGGGCGTGCACGGTACTGATCGATGGGGAGCCAGCGCTGGCCTGCCAGACTCCGGTCAGCGAGCTCGCCGGGCGGGTTGTGACGACCATAGAAGGGCTCGCAAATGGCGCGAAGCTCCACCCGGCACAGCAGGCACTGATCGAGCTGCACGCCGCTCAGTGCGGTTACTGCATGCCAGCCATGGCCCTGAGGATCGCTGTCCTCATCGACCACGACTCGGATCCCGACGACAGGGCCATCACGACAGCGCTTGAGCCCAATCTGTGCCGATGTGGGAGCTACCTCCGAATTCGTCGTGCGGCCCATCGAGCGGCCGATCTGCGGTGGAGGGCAGTCGACCCGGATCGTCAAGCCACAGAGGACAACTTCGAGGTCGTTGACTGGGCTGGCGACGCCACAGAGCTTCTCCCAAGACCCCGGCGCCCCTGGGATCTCGTTGCTCCTGAGGAGCGCGATTACGAAGCCGTGCTCGGGCCTGGGCTGGTTGCCGTGTGGCCAGCCAGTAAGCCATCCGGGCGCCGGGCACCTCAGGGCGGTGGCGCGTGGGTTCACGTCTCTCCGACCGGGTCCGTGCATGCTTTCAGTGGCAAGGTGGACCTCGGGCAGGACAACCGGACCGCTTTCCGTCTCCTCGTCGCCGAGGAGCTTGGAGTCGAGCCCGAACGCGTGACGGTCGTCCAGGGCGACACCGATGTGTGCCCGTGGGACATCGGCACCTTCGGTAGTCGTTCGCTGCCCGACAGTGGCGAAGCGCTGCGCCGAGCGGCGGCAGGCGCCCGAAGTGCCCTGGATGAAGCAGGCGGCCCCGGCCAGTTCGGCGACGGATGCCGACTGGTGGTGCTCGACGCGGAACCGCCCTTGGTCGCGCCCAACGAGCGGTGCCTCGTCGGACATCGCGGTCATGAGGCTCGACGAGCTGATGCGGCAACCGGTCATTGCCGATTCGTTTCCGACCTTGAGCGTCCTGGTATGGGCCACGGAGCAGTGCTGAGACCCAGCGTCCCCGGTGCCTCGCTGCGATCGGTCGACTGGAGCAGGGCAGAGGCCATTGATGGGGTGACCGTCGTAGAAGTGGGGCCACTCGTCGGTGTCGTGGCCGATGACCCGGTCACGGCCCGCCGCGCGATCAGCGTTATTGACACCGAGTGGGACGAGCCGCCGCCGATCAACGAGGACTTGGCCGCCTACTTGCGAAGCAACCCGATACCCGGTGACGGCTGGGAGCGTCAGGTCGACGAGACGATGGGAGATGTGGATGGTGCGCTCGCCGATGCTGCCGAGATCGTGCGTGTCACGTATACGACTGCGCCCCTTGCCCACGTACCGTTGGAGACCCGAGCTGCCATTGCTGAATGGGATGGTGGCCGCGTCACCGTGTGGACGGGCGACCAGGTGCCCTTCGCTACGAGGAGCGAAGTGGCAAAGGCCGCCGGTATCGACGAGGCCGACGTGCGGATCGTGGTACCGCCGACGGGTGGGGCATTCGGGGGCAAGCACGCTGGTGACGTCGCCAGCGAGGCCGCTCTGTTGGCACGAGCCACCGGCCGGCCCGTGAAGGTCCATTGGAGCCGCTCCGAGGAGTTGCGCTGGGGCACAGTCCGACCGATGGCGCTGATTGACGTTGTGGCCGGGCTCGGCCAGGACGGCGAGCTCGTCACGTGGGACTTCCTCAACATCAATGCCGGAGCGCAAGCACTTGCTCTTCCATATCGGACTCGCACCAGCCGGTTGCGCTATCAGCCGGCCCGCTCACCATTACGACAAGGTCCCTATCGCGCGCTCGCAGCCAACGCGAACAACTTCGCCCGGGAGTCAGTGATCGATGAGCTGGCCGTGCTGAGCGGGGAAGACCCCCTTGAGTTTCGCCTCGCCCGCCTCAATGACGCCCGGCTTGCCGAGGTGCTGAGAGCTGCTGTCGAGCGCTTCGGTTGGGCGCACGGCAACGTGCCACACCAGATTGCTGGAGGCAGGGGCCAGGGCCTGGCGGTGGGTCTGGAGAAGGGCGGCCGCGTGGCCACCTGTGCTGAGGCGCAGGTGGAGTCGGACGGTCGGGTCGCGATCGCCCGGATCGTCACCGCCTATGAATGCGGCACCGTGGTCAACCCCGACACCGTGGTCAGCCAGATCGAAGGTGCGACGATGATGGCTCTCGGTGGTGCGCTCTTCGAGGCTGTCCCGCTCACCGGAGGAGCGACTCCCGAACCATCGTTGGCCCAATACCGGTTGCCCCGGTTCAGTGACCTCCCAGAGATCGAGGTCGTGCTCTGCGATCGCCCCGAGCTGCCTGCGTCCGGCGCTGGTGAGACACCCATGATCGCCGTCGCCCCCGCCGTCGCCAATGCCCTGTTCGCGGCGACAGGCCGGCGACTGCGTAACCTGCCCCTCGTACCCAAGCATCTGGTTGCGGGAGCGATCCGTTAGAAATGTGCATGAGATAGTAATTGCACCCGGTACTCTTTTTTGCGTGCCGACCAACAAAGCCCCTGCTCGGCTCGCTCCCCTGAGTCCAACAGCGCCATCTGTCCTTGCCAGTCGGCTCAGGGTGACGATGGTCCGCATGGGCAGGCAGTTGAGGCGACAGGACACCCCGGGAATGAGCGTCTCGTTGTTTTCGGCTCTCGCCACCATCGCCGCTCACGGAGAGCTGGCGATTGGCGAGCTCGCCGAGGCCGAATGTCTTCCCTCCTCAGCGGCGACCCGGGCCGCCGATCGCCTCGAAGAAGAAGGTCTTGTCGAGCGACGCCGCAATCCGAGCGACCGCCGCGGCGTCAACGTGACCATCACGCCCAAGGGCCGCGCCGTGGTGAACGAACAGCGCCGCAAAGCGAACGCGTGGCTCGCTGAGCGACTGGCGGAACGGGGAGAGGCAGAACGGGTGGCCATCGCCCAGGCACTCGATGTCTTGGAGGCGCTCATAGGGAGTGAGGAGAACGAGGGAACCCCCGTCGCTCGTGCCTCAGATGTGCCGTGACGGTCGTGGGCGTTGGGGATCGTCGCTTCAAAGGGGTGAGGGAGGACAGAGCGGAAGTGGAAGGCGGCGGATGCGGCGACCCGTCCGTGCGTAGAGGAGCAGGATCACACCAACAAGGAGGAGTAGATCGATGCGCCTGAGGGCTCTCAGCGTCGACCAGGACGGCCGTCTTCAGGCTGACAGCGCTGGGCCAGCAATGAATGGCCATGGCGAAACTCCAACCCGCGGGCATCACGACCGTTACAAGTGGATCGCGCTGTCAAACACCACACTGGGAATCTTGATGGCGATCATGAATACGTCGGTCGTGCTGATCGCGCTCCCTGACATTTTCAGGGGCATCGACCTCAACCCGCTGGCTCCCGGAAATACCAGCTACCTGCTGTGGATGCTGATGGGATTCATGGTGGTGACCGCAGTGCTGGTGGTGAGCCTTGGTCGCCTCGGTGACATGTTCGGCCGCGTACGCATGTACAACGCTGGGTTTGCCGTCTTCACGACGTTTTCGATCTTGCTCTCGGTCACCTGGCTCCATGGCGCTGCGGGCGCGCTCTACATGATCATCATGCGAGTGGGCCAGGGGGTCGGGGGAGCGTTGCTTATGGCCAATTCCAGTGCGATCTTGACGGATGCTTTCCCGCCGCACCAACGGGGATTGGCGATGGGGATCAACAACGTGTCCATGATCACTGGGTCCTTCGTTGGCCTCGTCCTGGGAGGAATCCTTGCGCCGGTCGAGTGGCGGCTCGTGTTCTTGGTATCGGTGCCGTTCGGATTGTTCGGTACCGTGTGGGCCTACCTCAAGCTGCGAGACACCGGGGTTCGGCGCCGTGCGCACATCGACTGGTGGGGAAACCTGACGTTTGCCGCCGGGCTCGTGATGGTCCTGGTGGGGATCACGTACGGCCTGCTGCCGTACGGAGGGCACACCATGGGTTGGACGAGCCCCTTCGTCCTGAGCATGCTCTTCGGTGGGGTGGCCGTACTGATCGGCTTCTGTGTCATCGAGACCAAAGTGCCCGAGCCGATGTTCAAGCTCGATCTTTTCCGTATCCGAGCATTTGCTGCGGGGAACGTCGCCAACCTGCTTGCAGCTCTGAGTCGAGGCGGCCTCATGTTCATCGTGATCATCTGGTTACAGGGGATCTGGCTACCCCAGCACGGCTACTCGTTCGCCAGGACGCCACTGTGGGCGGGTATCTACATGCTGCCGCTCACCATTGGGTTGCTTCTCGCAGGGCCTGTAAGTGGCATCCTCACCGACCGGCTCGGCGCTCGGCCACTCGCTACCACCGGGCTTGCCCTGGCTGCTGTGTCCTTCCTCCTCCTTGAAGCCCTCCCTGTCGATTTCAGCTACGTCGGGTTTGCCGCCGTCCTCTTAGTGACCGGCCTCGGTATGGGGATGTTCGGAGCCCCTAATCAGACGGGCATCATGAACAGCCTGCCGCCTGATCAACGGGGAGCCGGAGCAGGGATGACCATGACCTTCATGTCCTCTGCCCAGGTGCTCTCGATTGGCATCTTCTTCACCCTCATGATCCTGGGCCTCGCGTCGAGTCTGCCGGTTGCGCTGCTTCATGGGCTGAGAGCCCAAGGCGTCCCCGTTCATGTCGCAACAGCTGTTTCGCACCTTCCACCGGTAGGAAGCCTGTTCGCCGCATTCTTGGGTTATAACCCCATGAGACAGCTGCTAGGTTCAACACTCCATCAGTTGCCGCACCACACCGTGGTCTACCTCACCGGTCGCTCGTTCTTCCCGCATCTCATCAGCGCGCCGTTCGGTTCCGGCCTTCACGAGACGTTCGACTTCGCCTTCGGCGCTTGCGTCGTTGGCGCCGTGTGCTCACTGATGAGGGGTGGGCGGTACATCCACGGTGAGGAGAACCAGGACGAGTCGTGAGGGCATGCGGATTTTGGATTGGGTGAGGCGAGCACTCTCGTTCTCTTGGCCCTTCCGTCGGTACGGTCGAAAAAGTAGGCTCAATGGCTTGAGGCGTATCAGCTGATCGCGCGCTTGGCATGCGTAGCCGATACTGGCTCATGCTGATCGTTCGCATCGAGATAGACGAGGGAGCCTGAATCGAGGCGAATTCCCTCGGTCAACTGGTGGCGAGACAAGTGCCCTCGATGGTCGAGGTGCCATACCTGGGCTCCATGCAAGAGCACCGCCGCGTCAGCGATGAGACGCCGATGACATCGCCACCAGAGCGTCTCGGCGCACATCACAGCGGTGACCTGTGAGGATGCCTCCAGGAGGACACGGGTGAGAGCTTGCTCGAATGCCTCGGTGGCCATGTAATCCGCGTAGCCCTGGAAACTTGGATGACGCAATCCGACATTGCGAGACCCGAGAATCGGTCGGCGAAACCCGCCGAGATCGGGCTCCCACCGGTAGCGAATGCCGCTTGCCGGCAGCCATACTTCGAGTTCGCGGCGAGCGAACTGCGGATGACGTCTACTTCCGGGGGCGCTTCGCACATCCACGATTGTCGTGACACCAGCGCTTTCGAGGATCGCGGAAAGTTCGCCGGCCGAAGCGGCACCGTGCCCAACGGTCAGCAGCCGGAGGGACTCGTCCGCAGCCGAAGCGGCTCTCCTTCGGGAAAGGTGTTCCACCTCTGAATAGAATAATTCAAGAAAAAGAGAACGGTACGAACATGGGCGAGAAAGGCTGAGAGATGCGTATCGCTTAGCGATCCATGGTTCCGCTCGATCTGCTGCAGTCACGCGTTCAGTTGTAGCCATCCGTAACGGCAATCATTTCGCTGTCGGCTTGCGATTGCCGGTGGGCAGCTCGATGCTTCAGTGAAGACGCCTACGTCAATTCCAGATAAGGAATTGACGTAGGCGTACTGAGGAAGGTTGGTATCTTCCCGATTCTTCTCACGGAGAAGGTCCACACGCGGATCGTTGACTGCGATGGGAGCGGCTATCGGAGGCAGAGGTCTTTCGAGAATCAGCTCCGCTGAGCGGAGCACCAACAAGACCTTCAATGGCCCGTTTGAGGTCCTCGGTTTTGGCAAGTAAAAGTCCCCGCCCCTCGCACTGCGATCAGGGCTTTTTGGGCTGACGACCACCTCCTCTCGGACCGCGCGGGCGAGCCGCTCTCATGCGGAAGGACTCGCCTTCGCTGAGCACCACGATGCCGTGATGGAGCAAGCGGTCGAGGAGACTCACAGCGGTGGTGTGCTCGGGCAGGAAGTGGCCCCACTGGTCAAAGGGCCAGTGACTGGCGACCCCCAGTGACACCCGCTCGTAGGCGGTGGCGACGAAACGGAACAACAGCTGGGTACCGATGTCGTCGAGCGGTGCGAAACCGAGCTCGTCGATGATGACGAAGTCGTTGCGCAGTGTCTGGTCGATCACCTGGCCGACGCTGCTGTCGGCCAGGTCCCGATACAGCGTCATCGGCGGCGAAGCGCACGAAGCGGAACCGGCTCCAGGCCAACACGGCGCAGAATACGTGGAGCGAGCCCTCCGATCCCCAGTCGATGATGAGGGTGTCGCCCGGTGACCACAACACCCCGGGGCGCCGGCCCCGGTGGTGTCCGGCCCGCCACTCCGTCTTGGCCCTGGCCATCAGGCGCCGGAAGTTGCGGGCCGAACCGCGGTATCGGGTCGCTCGGGCTCCTGGCAGCAGGCGCTTGGCCGAGATCTTCCCGTGGGTCTTGTCCACGCGCTTGGCGACGACGTCGTCGTTGTGGGTCCGCTCGGCCCGCTCAGGGGACATCCCCTGGGCTTTCGCCACGGCCAGCTTGACGGTCTTCGGGTCCACGCCGCAGATGGCGGCGGCGCCCCGGAAGCTGCCCACGTCGGCGTAGGCGGCGACCATGTCCATTCTCTCCCTCGCTG
>JAJPJV010000007.1 GCA_021324045.1 Actinomycetota bacterium
CCTCTCGGGTCTCATAGAGGTGGTTGTCGGCGTCGAAGGTGCTGTAGGGCAGCTCCCGGTGGACGACGTGGATGTACTCGGTGTCTGCCATGGCCCTATTCCTCCTCTCGGCGATCTCGGGCTCAGCCGTTGATGGCACCCGGACCGTTCACAATGTTAGGCCCTTCGCAGAGGCGAGACGATTGGCAGGGATACAGTCCATTGGCAGCTTCCACTTCGACGAGAGCACAGCCACGATCCCGCTTTCCGCCGCAGCTCGCTGCTCGCGAGGCTGTCTTCCTTCATTTCGGTAGACGAAACGGTGACGACGTAATCTCCAGCAACAACACCGAAGGCTTTCCGCCCTCCCGGTCACCGCTTGCAGCTCGTCTCCATCGACCCGGCGTTCGACACCGGGGCGATGCACAAGCGTCGGCATGACAACCTCATGACCCTCGCGATGTCGAGATCCCAAGAATGGCGTTCGTGGACGAGAGGCAGCCACGACCGAAGACCTCATCGAAGGAGGACCTGGAGTTCCGAATCCGTAAAGCGAGAGGGGCCTCGACTGTCATTTGACGCAACTCGGCTGGAGTCAGGGGTCTTTCTTCCTTCGTCGTCTGCGCGCCCCGCACCACCAATGCGAAGCAATGTCATCGTTTCACCCAGATTCGAGGTTTCTTGGCGGGGTCCGCAACCCATCGGTGCTACACCCAAGTCAGTGCTGCCTATAGTTGCCAAGTGAACACGATCGATCTTGGGAACCGACCACTTCCCAGGGACACGGTCGGACTGCTCGAAGGACTGACGACCACCCGAGCGATCAGGCGCTACACCGCGGACCCCGTACCGCCAGAGGCGCTACGCGCCATGCTGTTCGCGGCCACCAGAGCTCCAAGCGGATCGAACCGACAGCCTTTCCGGTTCATCGTGCTCACCGACGGGCCGAAAGCGAACCGTGCGAAGCAGATCATCGCTGAGAGTGCCAGGGAGATCTGGAAAGCCAAACGCGAGTTCGATGCCTACGACCGCGGGAGCGGCGCTCGAGCCGATTCCCCGAAGGCCCGCATGGCCAGGACCATGGAGCATTACGTCGATCATTTCGCCGAGGCCCCGGTTCTCGTCCTCCCATGCCTCGTTCGCTACCGGGAACCCAACCCCATGGAAGGCGCGTCGATCTATCCGGCTTGCCAGAACCTTCTCCTCGCAGCCCGTGCCTTGGGCTTCGGGGGAGTGTTCACCGGCATGCACCACGGGGTTGCATCCGAACTGCACGCCCTACTGGAGATCCCTGAAGGGGTCTTCATCGCTGGGACCATCACCATTGGCAAACCGGTAGGACGCCACGGGCCCGTTCGCAGGCGCCCGATTGCTGAGCTTGTCTACACCGAGCAATGGGGCGTCGCGCCAGATTGGGCCGTAGATCCACCCGGCACCCGGCACACTGCGGCTGGGCCGCCCAAGGCGGGCTCTTCGTCGGTGACGACTTAGCCCATAACGGGCTTCTGACGCCCTGTCGTCACTGCCCCGTAAAACCCTCCATCGGTCCAGAGGACCTCTCCGGTCACGTAGCTCATACGCGGGCTGCACAACAGCACCAGTGGCCAGGCCTGTTCCTCCGGCCTGGAGTACCGGCCGATAGGACCAACTGCGGAATCGACGACCTCCTTGGTCGCCATGGCGTGGAACGCCGGCATCATCGGGGTGTCGGTCGGGCCGGGGTTGATGCAGTTGATTCGAATCCCGCGCTGCATCAGCTCAGGACACCACCAACCGACCCAGGCATCGATCATGTACTTCGAAAAGGCATAGCCGCTCCATGACCACTTCTCCTCGTTGGCCTGCAACCATGCCAACGCGCCATCGAAACCCGAGGTCTCGAGAAGCTCCGTGAGGGTAGCCAGATGCTGCTGCCAGCCGATCGCTGCAGACGAGGAGATCGCGCCGATCGCAGAGCCTTCGGCCATCTTCGGCACGAGCTGCTCTGCGAGGTGTCTGGCACCGACGAAATTCACGAGCACGGTGTCGAGCTCGCTGAAGGGCGGGCCGGGCAGGCCGGCACAGCTAAAGAGTGCGTCGATCGGCCCGTCGATCTCGGATGCCGCGCGCTCGATCGCCTGCGGGTCGCGAAGGTCGAATTCGATGGCGCGTTCGACACGCACGGTCGTCGGCTTGACGTCAAGCGCCGTCACCTTTGCCCCCAGGTCCAAGAGGATCTGGGCCGTCGCCTGGCCCATGCCAGACGCTGCTCCCGAGACCACCACGGTCTTGCCTGCGTAACCCAGCACATCATCCACAATGCACCCCCGTCTTTCCTCGTTCCCTGGATCGAATCTGCTCTCGGTTGCCTCGACCGCTTCTGTGTGTTCCCGGTCGCGCCCTTCGTCGACGTCGAGCCGGTTCGCCGTCGTCGGCCAGGACAGCATCCTCACCTGCAGACGCAAGGAGCGCAAGTCCAGCGGGACCACTGGTGAACAAGCGCTCACTCGATGTAAGATCACCCTTGCTTGGAAGCGGGAGGCTGGAGGCGTCGGCATGGGGGGTACGAACCTGCAGGGCAAGGTGGCGGTCGTGACCGGGGGCGCCCGGGGAATTGGTCGCGCCTACGCCCTCGCACTCGCAGGCGCCGGTGCGGCGGTGATGATCGCCGACCTCCTGGACGAAGAAGGCCGCAATACCGCGAAGTCGATTCAAAGCGAAGGGGGCCAAGCCGTATACCGTCACGTGGACGTCACTGACGTAGCGTCGACGGAGCGCATGGCTGCAGCGGCGGTCGACGAGTTCGGCGGGATCGACATCCTAATCAACAATGCCGCCGTATTCGCAGGTCTGACCCCAGTCCCCCTCACGGAGCTTCCTTTGGATCGCTGGGCCCGGGTCATGGACGTCAACGTCAAGGGAGTGTGGCTGTGCACCAGGGCTGCCGTTCCGCACATGCGTCGCCGTGGAGGCGGGGTCATCGTGAACCAGTCATCGATTGCCGCCTACGCGCTCCACGGAGGGCCCTTCGTGGATTACGCCACCTCGAAGGCGGCGGTCATTGGATTCACCAAAAGCTCGGCCAAGGAGCTGAGTGCCGACAACATCCGAGTGAACGCCATCTGTCCAGGGGGAGTCCTCACTGAGGCTGCGCTCAGCTTTGTCAGCGGCGACGCGAGCCGTGTCGAGCAGGCGGCGAGCAGTTCGCAGCTGATCCCTCAAGTGATTCGGCCAGAAGACCTGGTCGGTCCCATGCTCTTTCTCGTCAGTGACGCTTCGAAATTCATGACCGGTCAGACCGTCGTCTTCGACGGCGGGCGATTTTTCCTGGGGTAGGCAAGTGAGCACACTCGCGACTCTTGATCTGCTGTCTTCCGAGCTCAAGGGCCCCCAATATTGGGAAGCCCTGCGAGAGCTCCAGCGTCGTGGTCCGTTAACCTGGATCGAGGGCCATGGCGGATACTGGGCAGCGACCGGCTATGACGTCGTACTGCAGATGGCCCAGGACTGGACGACCTTCTCCTCCGCGGAAGGCATCACGATCCCACGTCCGGGTCCCGACGTCGTCCCCTACATTGTGCCTCTGGAGACGGATCCCCCCCGTCAGCGGGTCTATCGCAAGCAGGTGAACCCGGAGTTGACAGCGAAGGCGCTGTCAATCCTTGAGGAGCCCATCCGCCAAGTCGCCAACGAGTTGATCGACACCTTCATCGATCGGGGGTCGTGCGACATCGCCAAAGACTTCGCCAGGAGATTCCCAGGAACGGTCTTCTTCAAGTTGATCATCCGTTGCCCTGACGAACAGTTCCAGCTCGTCGAACCGATCGCCCGCGACATTACGTTCGAACCGCCTGATACCGAGAAGTGGCGCAATGCCATCAATGGCCTGCGGGAGTGGGCGGATGCGACGTTGAAAGCGCGCGCTGGCGACTCCTCGGACTCCGGAGGGGTCGTCAACGCGATCCTGCACCTCAACGACAACACGGCAGAGGAGTTGGAGACCTTCGCGGACCATGAGTTGGCGTCAGGCCTGCAGATCCTGGTGCAGGGTGGCATCGGCACTTCCGCGAGCGTCATCGGGGTGATCGTCAGGGAGCTCTGCGAGGACCGAGGGCTGCAAGAACGCGTTCGCAATGATCCCACGTTGATCCCGCGCCTCATCGAGGAGTGCCTGAGGCTCGAACCCCCGCTTCCGATCGTTTTTCGCACCACGCGGCGAGATGTCGACGTCGCTGGCCGGCAGATCAAAAAGGGCGATAAAGTCGGCATCTTCTTCGCAGCGGCGAATCGCGACCCGACGGTGTTCGAACGGCCCGATGAGCTGGACCTCGAACGTCCCCACTACCGACATCTTGCGTTCGGCGCTGGGGTTCACCGCTGCATCGGCTCCAACCTGGCTCGCCTGCAGATTCGAGTCGCCATCGAACAGCTGCTAGCTCGCCTCAGCTCGTTCTGGATGCCAGAAGGAGCAATAATCGAGTATTCGAGCCTCCAGGCACGTGGCCCTTCGTCGATCCCGCTCGAGTTCACGAGGACATCGTGAACTCGAGGTGGCTCAAACCTCGCTTACCCCGAAGCGGCTGTCCTGGTTCCACGAACGCGATTCAACGCTTCCCAAGCCGGAGGTGATCCATGATGACCAGTTCGATCAACGGCGCGTACATCGTTTCGGTCGATGACCACCTGATTGAGCCTCCCTCTCTCTGGGAATCTCGACTGCCCGCCAAATTCCGATCGCGAGGTCCTCGGGCCCTGGATACCGCCGAGGGGATCTTCTGGGAGCTCGAAGGAGAACGATTCCAGCTCTCAGGGGTCGGCGCCTCCGCAGGACGGGCGCTCGACGACCGCAAGGAGCTCGTGCACTGGGACGAGATGCGACCTGGCTGTTACGACCCGCTCGAGCGTGTGAAGGACATGGACATCGACGGCATACTGGCGTCCTTGTGCTTTCCATCGTTCCCTGGCTTCGGCGGCACGGTTTTCAACCGTCTGCAGGATCGGGAGCTCGCTCTGGCATGCATCCAGGCCTATAACGACTTCCAGCTCGAGGAATGGGCAGGGTCGGCTCCTGGCCGCCTCTTTGCCATGGTCTTGCTGCCGTATTGGGACACCAAGCTCGCGGTCGAGGAACTTCATCGGAGCGCAGCGAAGGGCGCGGTCGCAATAGCCTTTTCCGAGAACCCCTATGCGCAAGGCTTTCCTTCTATCCACGACAAGGACCGGTACTGGGATCCCGTATTCGCTGCAGCACAGGAAGCCGGCCTTCCCTTATGCATGCACTTTGGTTCCTCCTCTCGCGTCGTGACACCAGCACCTGACGCGCCGCGCATCATCCAGGCGACTGCTGCACCACTCAACTCGCAGTTCGCGTTCATCGACTGGATCATGAGCGGGGTGTTCGAACGATTTCCTAGATTGCAAATCGTGTTCTCCGAGAGCTATATCGGATGGATCCCGTTTCTTCTCGAGCACTGTGATCGACACTGGGCAAACCATTTCAGTTGGGCAATCGACCATCGAATGCTTCCACATCCACCGAGCGAATACTTCCGCCAGAACATTTCGGTGTGTCTCGTCTACGACCATTTTGGTGCACGGATGATCGAGGAGATCGGGGTCGACAAGGTTTTGGCTGAATCCGATTATCCCCATCCTGATTCACAATGGCCGAATACTCGCAAGGTGCTCGAGGAGTGTCTCGGACATCTTGCTGAGGAGGATCGGACGAGAGTGCTCCAGACCAACGCCGACCGCTTGTTTAATTTGCATCTCAGCGAGGGCACATCGGTGGGGGCGGGCTGATCAGCATTCTCTCCGCATTTGCTGACGGCTGGGCGAACTGGACACTTGACTCCAATACGCTCAGGACTAACGTATCCTCAATACTTCTGGCGTTCATCTAAGGGGCAATCAATGGCATCGAAGAACCTCGAAACATACAACCGCCTGAGAGCTCAAGCAGAGTTCGAGCACGACCTCACGAGTGAGAAATCTCAACAGGCGATGCTCGATGCCTTCACCCCTGACTTCGAGATCGTGGAGCCACCGTCACTCCCCCATGGCGGAGTCTACAAGGGGCGGGAAGCGTGGCTCCAGATGCATGCCACGATGCGATCGTTGTGGCAACAAAAGGTCTGGGTCGAACACGTGTGGGACTTGCCCGAGGACGACATCATCGTGCTTTACTCAACGATGGAGTGGACCGCGAACGCCACAGGACGGACTGCACGGTTTCCTGCCGTTGAGCTCCTCCGGTTCCGGGACGGCCGGATCGCGAAGGTCGAAATGTTCCTCCAGGACACCAAGGTCATCCTGGACACGCTCCAATAGCCTCACGTTCCGCGGTCAACAGGATCCTCGCGGGGAGGCCCTACACGCGTTGTCTCGATAGGCAAAAACACCTGCTGTTGAGCTCCGTCGTCCAAATCTGCACTCGAGCCTCCTCCTGCCGATGCGGGCCGTGCGGGTTCCGCTCCAACGGTGCCGTGCACGTACCTCCCGCCTCTCATGAGCGAAGCCACCGCTGCAAGCGCGCATGCCGCTGCGCCAAAACTGAACGCAACGTTGATCCCTGCAGCGAAGGGCTTCGAAAGGAGGTTCGGGAAGAAAGTTCGCCCGCTCAAAGTGACCACTGAGGACGCGGGAAGCTTCGACAGAACCGAGGGGCCTAGGATTTGCCTGATCGGGTTGTAACCCAACAGTGATGCAAAAAGGCTCGTGATCGGTGGCAAGTGGGACACAGCGGCTGCCGTCGGCGCTGGTACGTGCTGAGTCACCAATCCCCGGTAAAGAGATTGAGGGAGGACTGACGAGATTCCGGAGATCATCAGCGTGAAAAAGATGCCCATCGATAGGACCATCGCTGCGTTCTGGAACACTCCGGACATCCCGGCGCCCACTCCTCGCTGATCGGAAGGAAGGCTGTTCATGATCGCAGCCCGATTCGGCGATGCGAAAAGACCCATTGCCATGCCGTTGATCAGCATCAAGACAGCAAATTCCCAATATGAGAAGTCGATCGGCAACAGCTCGAAGCCGATGAACGTAAGCGTCGCGATCACCATGCCAGAGGTCGCGAAGGGCCTCGCTCCGTAGCGGTCGGACAACATCCCTGAGATCGGACCAGCGAGGAGGAAGCCTCCGGTCATCGGCAGCATGTAGATGCCCGCCCAAAGCGGTGTGGACGAGAAGCTGAATCCATGGAGCGGGAGCCAGATTCCCTGGAGCCATATCACGAACATGAACATGAGCCCCCCTCGCCCGATGCTCGCGAGCAATGATGCCAAATTCCCGAAGAGGAATGCACGAATGCCGAACAGGTCGAGCCGGAACATCGGTTGAGCAACCTTTTTCTCAACGATCACGAAGGCGACGAGCAACAGGACGCCACCCAAAAGTTCGGCAATCACTCTGGGGCTGCCCCAGCCCATGGATGAGGTCCCATAAGGCTCGATGCCATACGTAATCCCGACGAGGATGAGCGTGAGTCCGATCGCAAAGAATGCGTTCCCCCACCAGTCGATGCGTGCCGATGACCTGACCCCAGTGTCCCTGAGCATAAGGTACGCCCAAACGGTGCCCAACACGCCGAAAGGTGCCGAGACGATAAACACGAGGCGCCAGTCGATGGGCGCCAACACGCCACCCACGACGAGACCGATGAACATCCCGGCGACGCCCATGATGTTGTTGATGCCGAGGGCCAACCCGCGTTGATCCTCGGGAAAGGCATCAGTGAGGATGGCCGACGAGTTCGCGAAGAGGAACGATCCACCGATGCCTTGGCCGATCCGCATGATGACGATGAACATGCCTGCGGTCGCTCCGTGGAGCCAGTTCACCGAAAGAAGGATCGAGAAGATCGTGAACACCGCAAAGCCGAGGTTGTACATGCGTACGCGGCCGTAGATATCACCTATTCGGCCGAGCGTTACCACGAGTACCGCTGTCACAAGCATGAAGCCGAGCAGGATCCACAACAAGTAGAACGAATTCCCAGGCACAAGGGGGTTTAGGGCAATGCCGTGAAAGATGTCCGGTAGGGCGATGATGAGGATGGATTCATTGATCGACACCAGAAGGATGCCGAGTGTCGTGTTCACAAGCGCAATCCACTTGTAATTCTGCGAGACGGCCTCCACCTGCTCGGAGACGGCCGAGATAGTGACCGCGGACTGATTCACTGCCGGCTTCCGTTCAATTCCATGTGCCCATCTCTTCCTTCGTCCTCCGGAGCACTCATATCCTGATCTTCGCGGGTCCTCTGCGGTCCAATGCCTGCACGCGCAAGGATCCGTTCGTGGATGCGGATTAGCGTCACAAGGTCCTCGTCGTCGATTCCGGCAAGGACTTCGGCAATTCGCTTGCGCTTGAGCGATTGGAAACGGTCCACCATCGCCCGGGCTTCTTTGCTGAGCGACAGCCGTACGACTCGGCGGTCGGAAAGGTCCACCTCTCGCACCACCATCCCGCGAGCGACAAGACGGTCAGACAGTGCCGTGCCGGCGCTCTCGGAAATATCCAGATGCTCGCAGAGCTTTCCCATCGTCAGACTGCCCTGCTGGAGCGCGACAAGCGCCTCGAGCTGGTGCACTGTGAGCGACGACCATCGCGTGCGTTCCTCTCGGCTCGGCCGCACCTCGAACACCCGACGCACTGCGGGTGCCATGTCGGCGATTCTGGCGACGAGCTGGTCGCGAACCGAGGGTCTCGGCCTCACGGCTGGAATGCTTCGAACAGATCATTCACCAATCGAATACTTTATTTTACTAACTAAAGGGCCGACCTCCAAGGAACTCGACGCGACCCGGGCTCGGAGGCCACTATGAGCTGTTCGTGACCTCGAGGACTAGGAGCTGATCGTGAGCACTTACGTTCTGGTGCACGGTGGTGCGCATGGCGGTTGGTGCTATGCGAAGGTCTCGCCGCTGTTGCGGTCTGCGGGACACGAGGTGTACACGCCAACGCTGACCGGCCTCGGTGAGCGTTCGCACCTCCTCCATCCCGGCGTCGACCTCAATCTTCATATCACCGATGTGGTCAACGTCCTGCACTACGAGGACCTCCGTGACGTGATCCTCGTCGGGCACAGCTATGGGGGTATGGTGATCACCGGCGTTGCTGATCGCGCCTCCGATCGGATTCGCCATCTCGTGTACCTCGATGCGGCGCTTCCCGAGGACGGCGAGTCACTTGCATCGATGAACCCGCTGACCATGGAGCCTACGTACGCGGGCGTACGTATCGTCAATGATGTGGAACTGGTGCTCTGGCCTGATCCAGCAGCCGATTCCTATTACGGTGTTACCGATCCTGCCGACGTGGAGTGGATGCGAGGCCGGCTGACGCCACACCCATGGAGATCGTTCGCTCAACCGCTTCGACTTCGAGATGCTGCGCGCGTGAAACGAATCCCACGGACGAACATCAATTGCACTGAGACATTGGCCCGCAGGCCCCCTGAACGTCAGGCTCGGGCATTCGACGCCGACAACGTCTGGGAAATCAACACGGGGCACGATCTCATGATCACCGAACCACGCGCGGTCGCCGACCTGCTGCTCCAAATTCCCAAGCTACCTCAGGGCAGGCACCAGCCTTCGTGACGCGTACGCCTCACGGCTCGCGTGAAGCTCACGCCGCTGCATCGACAATCCGGAGAACTGCCGAGGCAGAGGTCACGGTTCGATCCTCGTATCCCTCGTCGTGCAGCGTCAGGCGCACCCCAACCTTACGGTCCACACCGCGGACGGCCTGCCCGTCGACACGGAAGGGTCCGACCTTGCCCCTGGCGAGGAACATGACGTGCCAGGACTCCATCTGCAAGAGGTCCGTGCCAGCGACCTGAGCTGCCAGATCGATAGCCGCGGTCTCCAACACGATGTGCTGCGGACCGATGTGCAGAGCGGCATCCGGCGATGCCATTTCGAGCGAGAGCTCTGGCAGAACCCAATGACCATCGTCCCGGCGAGATGCTCCAAACACCTTCCACAGCGGCGGCAGGTCCGGTGAGTCAATGATCTCGATTCTGTTCTCGGGCATTTTCTCTAGCCCTTCAGGCACGGTTCCGATCTTGACTCCCTGCCCCTCATTGAAGGCGATGACCCGTGAATGGTTGTCGGCGTCAACGATCTTCGACCTGCTGTAGCCCATGCGAGCGCCGAGGTGAAGGACCTCGTGCTCGATCACTTCGATGCGCTTCACCCCCCGAGCATCGTCGAGAATCTGGACGCTGTTGATGACGGGGTTCGGCACCGTCTCGATGTCAGCTCCGACATCACCTTCTGGGGCACTGATCGCCAGAGGAGCCACGAGCACGCCGCCCGCAGCATTGCGCATGTCATGGCGCAGCGTCACTGTGTTGTCCTCGGGACCGGTGTTCATCGAGTGGTGGTTCCGGCCGATATAGCGATAGCTGAGCAAGCCCGACCAGCGTCGCTCGAGCTCCTCAGCGTACTTCTTCGGATCGTCCCTCAGCTCCCGGATATCCTTCACCATGGCCATCTCCTCTCATGGTTGGCGGCTATGACGTGTCACGAGCGAATGAACTGGATGGAGCGTGACTGGCGACCGGCTGCCCCTTACCAGGACGGCGCGTGGACGAAAGCCCTGCCTGCCATACCTGCATTCTCGACGGCGCGGCGAAGCTGTGTTTTTGCCCTCTCCGGAAGAATTCCCTGGGGCGGTCGGGAATACGGGTACTCCCCAGTCGGAAGGCCGATGATCGACGCGACATATCGGAATGCCTCCCCCCAGTGCGTGAAGTAGTCTGCCCGCCCCGGGTACTCGGTGAACCACCTTCCGAGTGCGGCCTGATAGGCATCAAGACCAGACTCCCGAGCAAAGGCAATAGCCTCAGCGATCTCCCCGTCCCAGAGGAGTTGCCAGTACTGGCTGTAGCACCGCTTGTCAGGCGTCTCAAACAAGTAGCCGGAAGTCCCGAGTTGAGCAGCTCCCACAATCCCCTCCTGGAGCCAACCCGCTCGATAGACAATCAGGTCGCATTCCCAGATCACGAGTTGAGGCGCAAGCGAATGCAGTACAGCCGATCGTGAAATGCTGTCCTGGACTCCTTCTTTGACCGCCACCACCGCCGGAATCCGACGGTGGATCTCAGCCATCTCCTCGGCCGTCAGTACGTAGCCCGACGACGGAGTGTTGAAGATCCCGAGAGCGATATCGCTCCGATCGGCTATGTACTGGAAGAAACGAAGAACGCCTTCGCCGGCATGAACCTCAATTGGCGGCGTCTGGAGGTAGCAGATGTCTGCGCCGCAGCCCTGAGCGTGGAGCGTGAGCTCGAGTGCCTCCTTGACGGAGCACGCGGACGTGCACGCCTGCACCACGGTCGCAGGCGCTACCGCACGCGCCTCGTCCACTGCGACCTCGACGAGCTTCTTGCGCTCCTCCATCGTCAGCGACCACCACTCGCCAATCCCGCTGGTGAGCCACAGCATGTCATGGCCCAGCGCACCGACGCAGTAGCGCACGAGCTGACGGTAGGCATCGAAGTCGATGGCATCGCCGTGGGTACCACAAAAGGGTGTGTACAAGGAATCGCCGATCCCGTGCAGGCCCCCGCTGGCTGCCCAATCGCGCGCCTCGCGTGCAGAAACCATGTCCTCTCCTCGCCAAACACCACCGATCGGCCAATTCGGGCTTAGCGTACGTCAAGGAAGCAGCGCGATCGATTCGGAAGAGCGAAAAGCAGGTCTTCAATGCGGTGATGCTGCGTTCAGCGTGCCCACTCTCACGCGTCGACGCCCAGCAACGACAGCGTCCGCCGACGCGGCATCGCAGGGGATAACGTCGTGGAGGCTCGCCAGCGGAATGGCAATAGGTAGGTCGACTCGGCCCTACCTCATCGTCCGCCAGTCGAGGATCCAGGCTTCTGCGGCCGATGCGCGGGAAGGATTCGGCGGACTTCCTCCGCTGAGGAGCTCTGCACCCTCGAACCGAGCATTGGCACCGTCACCATGATGCGGAAAGACCACATCGGCTGCCTCCGCAAGCGTCACGTGCGGATAAAGGATCTTGATCACGCCGAATGCAAGGACCCCACCCACAATCTGCGCAGCGATGAAGGTCGGGACCGACGAGGGGGCAATTCCCGCAAACGAGCGTGAGAACATGCGTCCAACCGTGATCGCCGGATTGGCAAAGCTGGTGGAGCTGGTGAAGAAGTAGGCCGCTCCGATGTAAGAGCCCACAGCGACAGGAGCCAGCCGGCCTCGACCCGTTCGCGCAAGGGAAAACACCACCAACAACAGGCCCAGCGTTGCGACCACCTCTGCCAAAAAATGCGCAGCTGATGCTCGGTGCTTCTCAGACACGCTGATGGCAGCCGAGTTGAACATGACGTTGGCGGTGAGGGCTCCGGCGACGCAGCCGCCGATCTGACCAGGAAGGTAGGCCAGTGCATCTCGCCAACGCAGCCCACCAAAACCTGCGTCGACGAAGGAAACGACAGGATTGAGGTGCGCACCGGACACGGGACCGAACATCACGATGATGGCAAAGAGACCAGCGGCAGTCGCAGTCGCGTTTTCGAACAGCTCGAGCCCGACATCGCCGGGAGAAAGACGTTGTGCGGCGATTCCCGAGCCGATCACGACTGCCGCGAGAAATGCACTGCCCAGGAACTCAGCACACAGCCGTCGCCACAAGGGATGCTCAGTTACAGCGTCCCGACTGATGTCCGCTCGCTCAATGGGTTCCGGAGCCCTCCTCAAGGTCCTTGATCCTTCATGCTGACGTGGCCATGCCACTCAGCGAGAATCGCATCTCCCGACCGCCACCTGGGCGAGGTCAGGACGGCTTGCGCAACAGGCCATCTCGGTCGATTCGACTGATCGAACCCCACCAACCGAACCCTCGGCGTCTGCAAGAACGGCATAGATCTCCCAGGGCGAGCCATCCGGGCCCGTGACCCAGACCTTGTCTTGAACCGCGTAGCAGCATGAGACGTGCTCCTCGATTCTTGTCTCCAGTCCTGCCTCGGACAGGCGAGCCTGGGCACCTTTGAGCTCATCAGTCGCCTCGACTTCGACACCAAGGTGGCTGAGCGAGCCTGAAGGCTGGATGGGATCCTCGATCAACACCAGCTTCAGTGGCGGATCGGCAATCGCGAAGTTCGCATATCCCGGTCGAACCTTTGCCGGCCCGACGTTGAAGAGCTTTGCATAGAACGCGATCGCCGAATCGAGTTCTCTCACGTTGAGGGCAAGCTGCAGTCGCGCCACGCCGATGACCTCCTTGATATATTCACACATGTCAATATACAGCCTACCCAATATATTGATGGACATCAATATATTGACCACTCGGCGGAGCGATGCACATGGTTCCAAGACCCGTGGGAGCAGAAGTCGTGCGAGATCACAACGCAGAGCTGTGCTGCTCCTCTGTGGTCGACTCGCCACTCAGCGAGGAGGAAGCATCCCAGCTCGCACGGCTTCTGGCCGCACTGGCCGATCCGGTGCGGCTCCGGCTTTTGTCCCTGGTGGCTTCCAACGAAACCGTCTGCTCCTGTGACCTCGAAGGACCCCTCGGCAGGAGCCAGCCGACCATCTCTCACCACACCAAGGTGTTGGAGCAGGCAGGCCTCCTCATCGGCGAACGACGCGGCCGATGGATGTGGTGGAGGGTGGACGGCGACCGACTGGCCTCGGTCAGGAAGGCCCTCGGAGGGTGAACCCGCAGAACGTCTGCTGAAGGGTACGAGCGGCGCTGCGGTCATCGCGGCTCCCGAGCACGAATCGGATCGGTGTCACCGACGCACACGTCACCGTTACCGGTAGCCGGCGATCCGACACAGCCCTTGGTGATCGACTTCGCGATCATCTGGCCACCTCATCGAGAGCATGCCGATGGGCTCGTCACTTGGGAAGCTTCCGCCGCGAACCGTCCCTGCTGGTCTTCACCCGACAAGCCACCGACCAGCGCATCTATCTGAACCGGTTCCAGCCCCTGAACCGAGCACCGAAAACAGCCGGTGCCTCCGCACCGCCTTGCCATTCCACCCCGCAGCACAGTGGACTCCACGCTCCAGGTGCGAGAGCAGCCCCCATACTCGTTCCGCGGGAGCATCGATATGAACCTGGACGATCGGGTGGCTGGCATCGTGATTCCTCCACTTCTCATGCGGATCGGTCTTTGTCCGTAGCCATGAAAAAGTCCTCGCGTGTGGCCAGATCCAGGTCCCCGCGTGTGGCCACAGAAAAGCTCCCGCCCCTCGCTGAACCATCCACCACGGTCGTCCCCCGGCCGGGGACGGTGGCGGTACACACCACCCACCGCTCCAACCGGAGGACGCTCAATGAAATCAGCGAGGGAGAGAATGGACATGGTCGCCGCCTACGCCGACGTGGGCAGCTTCCGGGGCGCCGCCGCCATCTGCG
>JAJPJV010000034.1 GCA_021324045.1 Actinomycetota bacterium
GCGCCCATGGGCGCGTCTATGCACGCGTCTCTTCGAAGCCTGACTCGAACATCGTGCCCACCGGGGAGCCCGAAGGCGATGGCGAGGGTCGGCGCGCGGTCGGCGTGCTCGTCGACGGGGTGGTGCGGCGCGGATTCCCCACCCCCTCGGGGAAGCTCGAGTTCTGGTCCTCGACCCTCGCTCGTTGGGGCTGGCCTGAACATGCCACGCCCGGATACATCGAGAGCCACGTTCACCCACGCAAACTTGCCCAAGACGAGCTGGTGCTGATCTCCACCTTCCGTCTTCCCACCCAGATCCACACCCGTTCGGCCAATGCGAAATGGCTCGACGAGCTCGCGCACACCAACCCCCTGTGGATCCACCCAACGGATGCGGCCGCGCTCGGCATCCACCGCAGCGGAGCGCTCGTGCGGGTTGAGACCGAGATCGGCCATTTCGTCCTCAAGGCCTGGATCACCGAAGGCATTCGACCCGGGGTCGTGGCCTGCAGCCACCACATGGGTCGATGGCGACCCGAGGAGGCGGCCGGCCAACGGCAGATGATGGCGACGGTGGCGCTCAAAAACGACGGCGGATGCTGGTCCTTGCGACGGACCGCGGGAATCTCTCCATATCGCTCGGCAGACCCCGACACCGCACGGCTGTGGTGGAGAGACGGAGGTGTCCATCAGAACCTCACCTTCCCGGTCCATCCCGACCCGATCTCGGGCATGCACTGCTGGCACCAGGCGGTCCGGGTGCGCCCGGCGTGTCGAGGCGATCGCGAAGGCGACATCAGCGTCGACACTGCCAAGGCTCACGAGGCGTATCGGCACTGGCTAGAGATGACCAGACCCGCGCACGACGTCAGCCCCGACGGGACGCGCAGGCCCTATTGGCTGATTCGTCCGTTGCGTCCTGCTCGATCGGCCTACGACCTTGACGACCGGCATCGATCGGGGTCGTGACGGTGGCCGGCAACCATCGTCTTCGCCAACGTCTGCTCGCCGGGCCACGTCGGCCGCAGTCGATCCGCGAGCGGCCCAACGCGCAGTGGTTCGTCTGGCGACGGTGTACCTGGGCGCGTTCGTGGGACGGCTGGACGCCAGGATCGTGACCCAGGCCGTCCCCCCGCTCTAACGCGACGTTCATTCCAGTGTCGGCGCGGTGCAGCGGGTGGGACTCGCGTCCTTGCCGCGGTGGGGCGCATGGGGGACGTCGCCGGGCGGAAGCTTCTCTACATCTACGGATTTCTCGCGTTCATCGTGGGATCCGCACTGTGCGGATTGGCTCCGAACCTCCCTGCGCGCGTCGTGCTCCGGGTCTTCCAGGGTTTCGGTGCAGTGATGATGCAAGCCAGCAGCGTGGCCACCATCGTGTCGGCGATGCCGCGTGCCGAGCGCGGCCGGGGGATCGGGGTCCAGGGGGCTCCCCAGGCGCTCGGCCCCGCGCTCGGGGGGCCTTCTCAGCGCAGCCGGTGCCTGGCACCTCATCTTCTACGTGAACGTCCTGGTCGGGATGGTCGGAGCCGTCCTGGGATGGTTCCTCATCCCGCGCAGTCGGGACCTCGCCGAACCCGCGCCCTTCGACTGGGCTGGGCTCGCGTTGTTGGTCCCGCCAGCCGTTGCTCGCATGCTTGCCATCTCCTACGGCAATGAGCTCGGATGGCGCTCTGCTGCGGTCATCGTGCTCTTCGCCATCGCACTCCTCGGTACCGGCGTCTCCATCCGCAGGGAGCGCCGGGCATCGGCGCCCACGATGACTTGCGCCCGTTCCGCCACGTCGCGTTCAGCGCGGGGATCTCGAGTGGGCCCCTCCCTGACGCGGTGTGCTTCGGCGTGCTCTTCGTCGTCCCCTACTTGCTCGAGCGCTGACTCGGGGTGCCCTTGGGCCGAGCTGGGCTCGAACTCATGGTGATGCCCTTCCGGCTGGGTCTGGTCGCACCCCTCACCGGGCGCTTGGTCGACAAGGTTGGCCCACGCCCATTGACGGTGGGGGGCATGGTGCTCCCCGGAGCGATGCTCGTCGTCCTCGCCCTCGTTGGCGTCGGTTTCGGGTTGTTGAGTTCCGCCAAACAACGCCGCCATCATGGGTGCCGCGCCGCCACGCCAGGCTGGGGTCGCGAGCGGAGTGCTCAATATGACGCGCGGGATGGGGACCTCGCTCGGGTGGCCCTCCCGGGTCTCGTGTTCTCGCCCTACGCGGGCGCGAGCCTCTCGGGCACCCACGCGATGGGCCATGGATTCACCGCGGCGGTGCTGTTCTTGGCGGCGCTGGCGGTGATCGCGCCGGTCCTGACCGCCTTAGGCGGCTCGAGCGAGCTTGTCACGGACCCTCAGCCGTGGCGAGCAGGTCGCCTGAACGATCCGCCGGGCGATCGCAAGCGGTGCGAGGGTCCCGTGCCAAGGTCCTCCTCGACCGCCCTGGCGATACCCATCGCGATCTCCTCCTGGCCGGCCCTGCTCGCGGCGATGGTCGCTTCGAAGGGATCGGTGACGTACAGCGGCTCGATCAACGCGCCGGGCATCTCGCTCGGGGTATTGAAGTAGCCGGGGTTCGCAGGACCGAGGAGGAGGAGATGTCCGTAGGCGGCATCGACAGGACTGAGCGCCGGTCCGCCGAGTCCGACGTCGGAGACGACCCCATCATTGGGGATATCGGCACCCCTGGCATTGAGCTCGCTGAGCACGTTCCATTGCACGAGCGTGGCGAGCCTCAGGTTTTGTGCCGAGAACGGCCGATCGGCGTCGTAGGCCGTGAGGCATCCGGCGTTCTGCGGGGAAGAGCCGGCATCGAAATAGATCCCCACGAGGACGTTCGCCTTGGCGAGGTTCGCGCACACGTCCCTGGCGGCGACGTCGTCGCGGACGCCTTGAACTGACAGGACCCCGCCGTCGACATCCGCCGGGGTAAGGCGAATGACGTTCGAATTCCGAGTGCGCGAAACAACGACCCGAAATCCTGCAGCTCGCAGCAGTGCCGTGGCGTCGAGCTCCACTGCCAGCGTCAGGTCTGCTTCGAAGACCTGACGCCCAGATTCGGTGACCCCGGTTGCACCAGGATCGATCCCTCCGTGACCGGCGTCCAGGAAGACCGTTCGGTGCCGGGCAACCACCGTGGTCGGCGGGTAGGCGACGCACGCCCCCGGCGCGAAGAACGACGGGTCGATAGGCTCCGGGGGTGGCGCATGCTGCCTCGCTGCCGTCAGGTGGAGCACCGGGGCAGGGATCAATGCATGGGGCGCGCCAGCGGTGCCAACCGCGCTCGCACCGATGTGCAGCGCAGCGACCGACATGACCGCAGCGACGACCAGCAGCGGCCTTGATCCGTTGCCGCGGGTCGAGGTTGACCGCGAGGTCATCGATCGTCACCGTGTTGGGTAAGTGTGCGGTGGTGTGGGATGAACGACATGCGGTGAGGGGTCGGCGGGCGCGCGCCCGTCGGATCGTCGTGGCCGGTTGGGCCGTGCTGCGCTCCCATCGTGGCCCCCGGGCCGGCGGATGTGCGCGCGCCCCTCTCGATCGCGCTCGAAGGCCAGCGACCCGAGGTGCGTTGTGCAGCGCCCTTGCGCTCATCGCTGCAGCCTGCAGCGCTGGCGTGCCGTCGGCGACCCACCATCGATCCAGCGCCCCGACTGCTGCGTCGGTCCCGTCCTCGACGCGTGCGTCCTCGACCACGACGACCGCACCCAACGGGCCGCTCCCGGTGCCACCCTCACTCATCGGCACCCAATGGAGCAGTCTTCCCACGAACCAGCCCGAAGTCGCGCTGACGTTCGATTGTGGTTCCAACGACGCCGGCGTGCCGGCCATCCTCTCGGCACTCCGGTCTTCGGGTGCCACCGCGACGTTCACCCTTACCGGCGTCTTTGCGCAGACCTATCCCCAGGTCGCCCGAGAAATTGCCGCAGACGGTTACGACATCGGGAACCACACCTACAACCACATGGACATGACCACGCTGTCGTTGGCCCAGGCGCAGAACGAAGTCACCCAAGCAGCCGCGATCATCGAGCGCGTGACCGGGCGCAATCCACAACCGATCTTCCGCTTTCCCTATGGCGCCTGGAACAGCCAGCTGCTCCAAATGGTCAACAGCCTTGGGTACGGGAGCTTCTTTTGGACCGTCGACACCCTTGGATGGGAGGGAACGACGCCCACTTCCAGCAGTCCGGGCGGCCAGAGCGTACAGAGCGTCGAGCAACGGGCTCTCGGATCGCTGACACCGGGGGAGATCATCCTGATGCACTGCGGGTCGGCGCCGGATGGCACGACCTTGGACGCCGACGCCTTGCCCGCCGTCATCGCAGGCATCAAGGCGGCCGGCTACCACTTCGTCACGTTGCACGGCTTCCTCGAGACGCTCGGGTCCTCTGCGCCGACCGGCTCGTCCACGAAGTACACGCCATCGTGAGGGCCTCCTCGAGACGCCTGGAACCTGACCTCGGTTCGCCGCCACTTCGAACCGATCGAGCGCGTCCCTGATCTTTGCCACAGGCGGAGCGCATCGTCGCATCGTGAGCGCGAACCTCGTGTGAGGCCGGCGACAAACGGGTAGGGGCGACGACGAATGGGCGGATCTCAGAGAGAAACTGGAGGGAGATGATGGCGCCGGAGGTCGCCCAAGGTGAGGCGAGGCTCGACGAAGTCCTTCGTCGAGCTCGGCTGACTCCCAACCAAGCAATCGTGATGGCCTCAGACCTGCTGAACTGTGTTCGGACCATCGACGCAGCAAGCGATCCGCGCGGGCAAGTCGTCGTGGGCTGCGACGGACATCTCCGGGTCGTAGCCGGCGAGGGCTCGTCGATGAACATCGGTGCGCTCGCGGCGACCTTGGAAGGCATTGCCAAGGCAACCTTGCCGTTCCCGTCGTCCGGCAACGCAACCCTCGGAGCAGCGCTCGAAGCCCTCGCACTCGAAGCGCACGACACCACGGTGGAGGAGCTGGCCCGCCGGCTTCCGGGGCCCTCGCCCGACGAGGCGCGTGCTCGGCGAGAGCTCGGCGCGTTGGCGGCACTGGTCGCAGACCACGATGTCGGAGGAGTGCGGCGAACCGCCGAAGAACGGATCGGCATGGCCCTCGAGCCCTACGTGCACCCAGCCGTCGCCGCTAGGTCGCCATTTGCTCCCGGTGAGCGGAAGAGCGGAGCGAAGAAAAGCCGGCGGAGGCTGCTGGCGCGCTCGGGCGCTGCTGCCATGGTTCTGTTCGCTGCGTTCGCCGGCGGCTACCAGGCACTCCACCGACGGGTCGCCGCCGACTTGCATCGCTTGGTTGCCAGCTCGCCGACCTCCAGTGCATCAAACGCACCCGCGCCGCTCGCTGCGCTTGGGCCGACGAGTGCAGGGTTCATCTCAGGCGTCGAGGTCCGACCGCTGAGCGCGTGCACGAACAACCAGGGCTGTCAGCTCGCCTTGGTGCTCGACCTGCGACCTCAGGCACGTCCACAGACGCTGTCGTGGCACTTCGTCGTGGTCGAACGCTGTGGCGGTCGCTCAGTCGTCGAAGGCGGCGGGAGCGCAAGCGTGCCTGCTGGTGCGCCGTCGCTCGTCGTGCTGGGGAAGACCAGGCTTCCCGCCACGACGTGGCTCTCGCTGTCCGCTGTCGTCCAGCCCTACGGCGTGTCGTCGACGCCGGTTGCGTTGCGGACAGGTAGCGGAACCTGTCGAACCCACGCGGCACGAACCTTCGGGGCGTGACTTCGATGCTATGCCCGAGCGCGGCCGTCGTCGAGAAGCAGGTGTGCATGGCCAGGGTGGCACGCCCGATCGCCAGGCGCTCGCGCCCGGCTTCGCCGCGGGGCGAGCGCGGCCTGGACGCGACTGCGGAGCCAGATGCTCGGGGGCTGATCCTTGTCAAAAGCTCGCAACTCTTGACGCCGACCCCCAAGCATGAGCCGTCGCGGCGAGCCGGCCGTGACCGAGACCATCCAGCAGCGCGACAACGCCATGGACGCATCGCCAGCCTGGGCCCACGCGACGAAGGGATGGTGCAACCGTGAGCACGACCATCCAGTGGGACCGGTCTTGGTCGAAGCGCAACGCGCCGTGGCGGCGGACATTGCCCACGGCCGGGGCCCTCCGCCAACGGCGCGCGTTCCTGCGAATCGGAGACGCTGGGCTCGACGCAGCCGCCCTGGTGGCGGCGGTCGCGCTCGTGGGTCTGGGAACGGCCAACCTCGCGGCAGTGAGTGGTCAGGCTGCGGCCTTGCACCAGCTCGTTGCTGCGGTGTTCGGGCTGCTCGTGCTTTGCGTTGCCTATGCGATCACGGCCTCGTCCCGGCGGCCGGCCTTCCTTGCAGTTCTCGGTTGGCTCACCTACGGGGTGGCCGTCCTCATGATGGCCGCAGTCCTTTTCGTCGGCGTCCGTGCCTATGGGGCGCGGCGCTGGATCGCCGTGGGTTCGTTCACCTTCCAGCCATCGGACCTCGCACTCTTGGGGCTGCTCTTCGTCCTCGCCAACGTGTTGGGATCCGATCGGCCTGCGTGGCGGCGCGTCGGGGAGTCGCTCCTACTCGCGCTCGTTCCCATTCTGCTTGCGATCGCCGAACCCGACCTCAGCACGGCCGCGCTCTTTGCGGCGCTGACCATCGGAATGTTCGTGCTCGGTCGTGCGCCATTGCGTGTACTCGCCCCCATCCTGGCCCTCGGGGTCGCCCTCCTCCCTCTGGGGGTTGGGCTCCTCCAGCCCTACCAACTCACGCGGCTGCGCTCGTTTCTGTCGGGAGGGCCGGCAGGAGGCACCTACAACTGGGCACTGCTGCAGGGCCACATTGCCCTGGCGTCGGGGGGCTGGTTCGGGATCGCGCACAGCCCCCTTCATCGCTTGCTTGCCGTATACCTCCCGACGAGCCAGACCGATCTGGCCTTCGTCAGCGTGGTCGAGGAGCTCGGACTGCTCGCAGGGATCGTCGTCCTACTCGCCACCGCGCTCGTCGTGTGGCGGACCGCAGTCGCAGGCCGCAAGGCAGCGAATCCCGTGGCTGGGTTGGTGGCGTCTGGCCTGGCCCTGGTGTTCGGGGTCGAGGCGGCGATCTCTCTTGCCGGGAGCCTCGGGTTCCTCCCCCTGGCAGGGGTCCCGTATCCGTTGCTCAGCGAAGGGGGAACCTCCGCGGTGATCTACCTCGCGGCGTTGGGGATCACCTTGGGGTTGCGCCGAGCGGGCAATCGCCGCCATCTTCGGCTCGGCAACTTCACGTCGCGCGCTCCCCGGGGAGCGCGAGCGATGGCGGCGGCGTGGCTCGCGCTCTTCGGAGCGCTCGGGGGTTATGTGTGGCACTTCCAGAGCGCAGACGGTGCCCAATATCGCCAAGCCGGCTTCGCCGAGATGACGCGATGCGTCAGCCTGCCTGCACCGAGAGGCCTGATCACCGACCGCCACGGTGTCCCGGTCGCCCTGGATGTCCCCGAGCCTTGGGTCGTTGCGGCACCGGCGATGCTGGCGCGTCATCCCCAAACTGAGGCGCGGTTGGCATCGTGGATCGGCGTGCCCTTGGGACAGCTCCGCCATCGCGTCGCGACAGCTCCTTCTACCGACCTTTCATTGCGGCTCGCCCAAGTGAGCACGCAGGTGGCCCGAGCGGTCCAGGCCGCGCACCTGCCTGGTGTCTTCGTCCTCGAGAACTTCACCCGACGCTACCCCTACGGTCCGCTGCTTGCGCCGCTTTTGGGGTATGTCGGCCTCGCAACGCCGACGACTCTCGAGCGCTCGCCAGGACTGGCCCCTGGCACGATCGTCGGACGAGCTGGGATCGAAGAGTACTACGACGCGCTCCTCCGGGGGGTGGACGGCCAGCAGTGCTTCTACGTGAACCCCGCGGGCGTTCCGGTTGCCGAGGGACCGAGGCGGGCACCGATGGCCGGCGCCAACCTCGTCCTCACCATTGACCTCGGGCTGCAAGAGCAGTTGACCGCATCGCTGGCCGCTGCGGTGCAACACGGTGGCGATCTGGGTGCTGCGGTGGTCATGGACCCGCGAACGGGCCAGGTCCTCGCAATGGCGAGCGTGCCCGCGTACAACGACAACCTGTTCGGCCCGCCCGTCGATGCGGTCGCGCTGAGCCAGGAAGAACGCGCTCCGGGCCTTCCGATGCTTGAGCACGCCACCCAGGTCATCGGTCCCCCGGGGTCGACCTTCAAGCTCGTCGTCGCCTCCGCGGACCTGGCCGACAACGTCGTGAACCCCGCACAGGTCGTGCCCACCGGAGCGAGCTACAGCATCGACGGGGCGACCTTCCATAACTGGGCCGACCTCGGACCGATGGACCTGCCGACCTCGATCGCCTGGTCCAACGATGTCTACTTCTACAAGTTGGCGGTCGCCTTGGGCCCTCAACGGATCGACAGCGTCGCCTCCGAGCTCGGCGTCGGCCAGCCGACAGGGATCGACCTTCCCGGCGAAGACGCTGGCTACCTCGAGACTCCCGCGTCGGTGGCCAAGGCTGGCGGAACGTGGTACCTGGGCTCGACGGTGATCCTCGGCATCGGCCAGGGCTCGGTGGCGGCCACGCCGCTCCAGGACGCACGCTGGACCGCCGCGGTGGCGACCGGCGCGGTCGTGACACCCCGGCTCGGGTTGGCCTACGAAGAACCCGGTGGCCACATGGTGCTCCTCGGTGCAGCGCGACCGAAACCGTTGCCCTTCGCCAGCGCGCTCGGGCCGCTGCGCCAGGGGATGCAGGAGGCCGTGACCTCGGGCATCGACACCGCCATCGACAACCTCCCGGTCCCGGCCGAAGCGAAGACCGGTACCGCACAAGACGCCACGGCACCCGGTGGCACCGACGCGTGGTACACGGCCGCCGCGCCAGCGAGCGCGCCTTCGGTGGTGGTGACCGCGTTCGTCCACGGCGGTTCCGATGGCAACGCCGTGGCAGGTCCGGTCGTCGATCAGGCGATGCTGTACTTCTTCGCCCACGAGGCGGCGATCACCGCGGGGCCTTAGGCGACCGCGTACCCACCCAAGAGCTCGGCGTGCTCGATGGCGAGCGCCGCACCTTCGGCGACGCAGGTCAGGGGCTGTTCGGCGGGACGGAGCGGGAAGCCGAACGCGCCCTCGAGCAGCTTGTCGAACCCTGGCACCAACGAGCCGCCACCGAAGACGATGAGGCCCTCCCGCCGGATGTCGGCGACAGCCTGTGCAGGCAGCTCGTCGACGCAAGGGGCGAGGGATTCGACAATCAGCTCGCACACCGGGCGGAGCGCCTGGGCGACTTCGTCGGCGGAGAGCGCGACCATGCAGGGCTGTCCCTTCATGGTGTCACGCCCCTCGAGCACCAACGAGGCCGTATCCCCGCGGGCCGCCGCGATCTCCATCGCCTCGACGTCCAGGTCGCCGACGACGACGCCGTGCTGTTCTCGCAGGTAGCGACTCAATGCAGCGATCATCTCGTCCCCGGCGACACGGCAGGTCGTCGCGGTGAGGATGCCGCCGTAGCAGAACGCGACGACCTCGGAGGTCCCACCGCCGATGTCGACGACCATGTGCGCCCGCGCGTCGAATGGATTGATGCCGCACCCGATCGCACCGGCAATGGGCTCAGGCACGAGCACTGCTCGGTGCAATCCCGCGTCGTCGGCGGCCTGCATGAGCGCCTGGCGCTCGAGGGTGGTCGCCCCCAAGGGCACGCCGAGCGCCGCCCTGACCCTGGCTCGCCGCCAAGGGTGGGGGAGGACACGCCGGACCACTTCACCGAGGAAGGTGCGCGTCTGCTCAACGTCGCGGACGACGCCGTCCGCGAGCGGACGGATCACCGCCAGCCCTCTCGGAGTCTTTCCGAGCAGCGCTCGGGCCTGGCGCCCGATGGCGACCGGTCTTTGCGGGCCCCTGTCGACCCGGACCAGCATCACCGACGGTTCATCGAGAACCACGTGGTTGGTCCCCAGGCTGACGACGGTGTTCGCGGTACCGAGGTCGATCCCCAGCTGAGCCACAGGGCTCCTTTGTCCGAGCTTCCTTCGCGTTCTCCCTGAGCTCGCGTTCAAATTCGTGGGCCCGAGCTTGCCCCTCAGGATCTCGATGGTAACCACCATGGCGTGCGAGCAGTACGCGGGTGGCCACCTTCGTTGAAGGCCGTGTTCCGCCCGGGGTGGTCCCCAACGGTGGGTCCTCACGTGCAACCAGCGGCTCGCCTGGTGTTCACGCTGTTGTTAACTCGGTGGGCCATGATGGTGGCGACGGCGTGCCGGCCGGCGGCCGCCCAATAGGCATACCTGGGAGTTCTCGATGGACGCGCTCATCACCCCGACGCACTTCGTCAGTTCGTTCGGCTACCTGGCGATCTTCGTCCTCAGCGTCGCGCAGTCCTGCTGCGTCCCGACGTCTTCGGAGCTGACCCTCGGCTTCGCCGGAGCGCTTGCGGCGACCGGGCATCTCAACCTGCTCGGGGTCATCTTGGTGGGGACCGCGGGCGAGCTCATCGGCGCGTACCTCGCGTGGTTCATCGGTCGCACCGCCGGACGCGCGATCGTTGACCGGTACGGCAAGTACCTCCTGCTCACGCATCATGACCTGGACAGGGCCGAAGCTTGGTACGCGCGCCACGAGCGCTGGGGGGTCCTCGGAGGCCGGCTCTTGCCGGTCATCCGAAATTTCGTCGCCCTCCCTGCGGGCGTCGCCGCGGTGCCTCTCGTCCCCTTCGGGCTCCTCACCGCGATCGGGAGCCTGATCTGGGACGGAGCGATGGCCGGCATCGGCTACGGGGTGGGAAGCCACTGGCACCGCATCGTCCATGCCTTCAGCGACGCCGGCTACGTGTTGGGCGCTCTTGCCCTCATCGCGATCGTGTTCGTGATCGCACACCGCTGGCGCTCGTACCGCCTGGCCACTGGGGCAGTACGCGGCGCACATCGCGCCCGGGGGACCAGCCGCTCGGCGGCCGGCGGGCAGTCGGCGTGGTCACGCCCTTCGAGTTGGCCTTCCGAGCACGCTGCGCCCCAGGTCCCACCGTCGTGGTCCCCGGGTCCGCCGGCGCGCCCGCGCGCTCAGACACCGGAGCGCCCTGGCAGGTAGTCCCGCGTGCCCCGGGCGATCCGAGATGTCGCTGCGGTCGCCGGCCCATCCGGCGCCGCCCCGACGGCACCGGACGCAGATGGCCTTCAACCGCGCGTCGTCGACCGTTCCGGCGTGCCCCTGCGGCTCAGGAGAAAAGCGCCCGGACCAGTCCTCGTGCAGACGAAGGCCCTCGAGCGACGAAGGACCGACGAGCGCTCGAGTCCTCCGAGGGCGTTCCAGGGGGCAGCGCCGGACGCAACCCGCGGGCTGCTACGCGACGTCAGAGTGGGGGATCAGCTTGCCGCAAAAGGGTTTTTTGTGGTTGATGGTCACGAACTGGGTGCCCACGACCTTCGTGAAGTACGAGCACCCCGTCTTGTTCAGATGGCCGAAATGGGTGAAGTTGGCGTCGTTGGGAAGCAAGCCGCCCGCGTCGTAGTTGGTCACCTTCTGCAGCCTTGAGATGAACGCCTGCCGGGTCGGGTTCCTCCCAGCGAGCTCGAGGCCCTTGATCATGAGGTCCGCCGACAAATACGAGCCAGTTAACCCGTAATCGGGATACCCGCCCCTGTACGACGGGTCGTAGCGCTTCATGCTGGCAACGAATTGGCGGTCTGCAGGATTGTTCACGTCCAGGGGAACGATGGTGGTGGGGAAGTAGGCGCCTTGGGCGGCCTTGGTGGCGGTGGGATTCTCGAACAACGAGGAATCGGCGCCGGAGAAGGAGACCTCTGCCTTGAGGTTGAGCCCGGCTTGCTTGGCGCCGACGATGAGGGCGATGTTGGTGCTCTGCACGCATGAGCATACGGCTGCATCGACTCCCGCCGACTTCATTGCCAGGACCTGAACGGACGTGTCGACGCTGCCAAAGGGGAAGGACAGGTCCTCGTAGGCCATTTGGAGGCCTTCGGCCTGCACCGCCTCCTTCAGATCCTTGATGCTGTCCTGCGACGACGGCGAGATCCCATACGCGATGCCTCCCACCCGGTGGGCGCCGAGGCTCTTGAGAAATACTCCGTACAGTGTGCTCGCGGGCTCGTGGGGATCGATGCCCCCGCTATAGGAGAACATGTTCGTATAGGGCTGCTCACCCCATTCCGGCCCGTCGAACGCGCCACCGGTGACCGGGACGTCGTTTTGTCGAAGGGTCTTCACTCCGCCAAATGCCAGTGGCGAGAACTCGATCACCCCGAACACGCCCTTGGAGAGCAGGTCGTTGACCGCGGTGTTGTTCTGGGTCGGGCTCGACTGGTCGTCGACCACGATCAGCTTGATCTTGCGGCCATCGACGCCACCGGCAGCGTTCTGGGCATCGATGCGAACCCGCGCACCAGTGGCCGAATCGAAGAAGCTCGACGATGCGATTCCGGTCTGGGAGGTGATGAACCCGATCGTGATGGTCTTGGGTGTCACGCCCGGAGCGCTCGCGACGAGCTTCGCCGAAGTCGCGCCGGCTGGTCGAATGCCTCCGGTGCCCGCAAGCAACAACAGGACGCTCGCAGTCGTCAAGAGCCGAAAGCAACACCACGCCTCCATTGACCCCCCTTTCGGGCCCGCCCACGACCGGGCTCACGCACCGAAGGGGACGTTGCAGATGTCCTGCAGCCCCCCGCCGATCTTGACATATGGAAGTAGAATTTTCAATGTGTGCCGAGTTCGTGCGCCCGGTGGCGCAGCAGACGCCCTCTCCGCTTCGTGAGGCCTCCTTGGCGAGCGTCTCGAGTGACCCGACCAGGAAGGAACATCGATGACCGAGGTGTTGACGGCCCCGACGAGCACCGACCGACGGGCGCGATTCGTCTCTGCTGACGCGCACGTGACCGAGTTGATCAGCTTGTACGAAGAGCGGGTCGATTCGCAGTACGGGGACCAAGTGCCCCGCATCGTGGTCGACGGGAACCGGCGAACCCTGGTCGTCGAGGGTGCGCGACCGTGCGAGCTCATAAGGGCCGCGGAGCTGGAGCTCGCGGTCATCGGCGGCTTCGATCCCCACACTCGGCGCTGTGACCAGGCCCCTGACGGCGTGAGCGCCGAGGTCGTCTTTCCCACCGTCGCGTTGACGTGTTGCTTTGTCTCCAGCGACCCTCGCCTGCAGCATCAGCTGTGCCGGACCGACAACAGCTGGGCGGCTGAGGTCTTCTCCGGCCACCCACGGCTCCTCGCTGTCCGACTTGTCCCCATGGCCGACGTCGACGAGGCCATCGACGAAGCGCGCTGGCTCGCGGCGGCTGGCTTTCGTGCGCTGGAGCTCCTGGCACCGGTGCCCGGATCGCCCTACAACCCCGCCTACGACGGGTTCTGGGCCGTTGCAGACGGGCTGGGCCTTCCCCTCACCTTCTCCCTCAACGCCAGCGAGCTCATCCCTCGCCAATGCGCGGCCACCTTCACGTACGACCCGGTCGCGCTCAGCAATCGCGAGGTCACCGGCATCGGGACCCTCATGCGGGGGAACGACTACCTGCACCCGGAGGGCACGTGGCCCAGTTCCCAAGACGTCGCTGCCCAGCAGTTCGCCGCGTCTCCGATGCCGAGCTCCACGCGATCGTCGGAGCTAACGCGACCACCGCGTTCGGTCCGTGGGGAACCCGGCGATGGGTTCGCGGTCAAGCTGAGGTGCCGATGAGCGCAGCGTTGGACGGATTGGTGGTCGTCGACCTATCGACCACGCTTCCCGGGGCATTAGCGAGCCAGCTCTTCGCGGACTTCGGCGCGGAAGTCGTCATGGTGGAGCCACCGAACGGGCATCCGCTGCGCAACCAACCCGCCGCGCCGTTTTGGTTTCGGGGCAAGAAGAGCATTGCCCTCGACCTCAACACCCGCGCGGAGGCCGAGGTCGCGCGATCGCTGATCCTCGACGCCGACGTCGTCATCGAGGCATGGCGTCCCGGCGTGGCAGAGCGGTTCGGGCTCGCCTACGACCAGCTCGCCCCTGACAACCCTGGCCTCGTCTACGGCTCGGTGACCGGCTTCCGGCGCGACGGCCCTAATGCGCGGGTGAAAGGCTACGAGGGCGTCGTCATGGCCAAGATCGGTGCGTTCGGCTCGCTTCGTCTGGTCGAGCGCGGCGGTCCGTGCTTTTGCATGGTCCCGGTCGCGTGCTTCAGCGCCTCCCAGACGCTGCTGCACGGATTGCTCGCCGCCCTCTACGAACGGGAGTCCTCTGGGGCCGGCCAGCACGTGGAGACCACCTTGTGGCAGGGGTACACCGCACATGACTGCTGGACGTGGCTCACGCGGGTGGTCGCGCATCGTTATCCCGATGCCTACCGCGCCGTCCCGGTTGTGGACGAGACGCGGCGCGTCCCCAATGGATTCCTCTCTTACGCCCTTCTCGTAGGCCTCACCAAGGACGGACGTTGGCTCCAGTTCTCCCAGACCTCTGATCGGCTGTGGCGGGCCTTCATGGGCGTCCTCGGCCTCGAGTGGATGCTCGAAGACCCCGAATGGAAGGACGGGCACTCTTCCGAGGACATCGACAGGCGAGAGGCGTACTGGGAGAAGATGCTCGCGGCCGTGCGCTCCAAGACGTTCGCAGAATGGTCGGAGATCTTCGACGCCCACCCCGACGTGTTCGCCGAGGTGTTCCGTTCAGGCACGGAGCTCTTGCACCACCCCCAGATGCTCCACGATGGCCAGACGGTGGTCATCGGGGATCCTGAGTTCGGCCCCGTCCTCCAACCGGGCGCGCTGGTGAAGATGAACGCCACCCCTGCTGACCTCTCGCGTCCCGCTCCGGGTCTCGATGCCCACGGCGACGAGCTTCGCCACCGGGCGGCTCTTCGGGCGCGCCACACGCGGCCACGCCACTCGAAGCCTGCACCGGTCGGCGCACCGCCCTTGGCTGGCGTCACCGTGGTGGAGCTCGGCACCTTCTACGCGGGCCCCTTCGGCTCCACCCTCCTCGCCGATCTCGGGGCGCGGGTGATCAAGTTCGAGCAGCCTGATGGCGACCCGATGCGCCGGATCGTTCCGTTCCCAGAGGTCGGCGGGGTCAAGGTTCTCTCGGGCAAGCAGAGCGTGGCCGTCGACATCCGGACACCGGAGGGAAAGGAGATTGTTCTCCGAGCCCTCCGTCGAGCAGACATCGTGCTGTGCTCGTTCCGAGCCGGTGTCGCTACGCGCCTCGGTCTCGACGATGCCAGCGTGCGCCAGGTGAACCCTGACATCGTTTACCTCAACGCTCCTGGTTTTGGGGTTGACGGACCGTATGGTCACCGCCCTGCTTATGCCCCGACCGTCGGCGCAGGCGCAGGGCAGGCGGCACGCAACCTCGGCACGACCATGGTCCAGAGTGCAGACCTCAGCATGGACGAAGTGAAGACCCATGCCGTCCGGCTCGCCGGCGCGGCGATGAGCGGTTCGAACCCTGACGCCAACTCTGCGCTTGCCGTCGCGACCGGCATGCTCTTGGGCCTTCTCGTCAAACGACGCGGGGGACCGGGCCAGTCCATGCTGACGACCATGCTCAACACCATGGCCCACGTCCTATCGGAGGACATGGTCGAGTACGAGGGGAGAGCGCCGGCGCCGACGGTTGACAAGGAGCTCTATGGGCTCGGCCCGCTGTACCGGCTCTACCGTGCAGCGGAGGGGACGTGGGTCTTCCTGGCAGCGGCTGCGCCCGGCGAATGGGAGCAACTCGCCAGGGCGCTCGCCGCGTATCGGGCCCTCGACGCAGACGCACGCTTCGCGACACCAACCGCTCGCCAAAGGCACGCGGAGGCCTTGGCCGAAGCGCTGGCGTCCATCTTTGCCACGAAACCGGCAGCCGAGTGGGAGGGCGAGCTTGCCAGATCGGACGTCGCGTGTGTCGCTGTCGCCCCCGGACCTCCAGAGGCCGTGCTCATGGAGGGCGAAGAGGCGCTCGCTCGGATCGAAGGTGAGCTGGTCGACCTCGAGCACCCTGTGATCGGGCCATACCCGCGCCTCAAGCCACTCGTGCGCTTCTCCCGTGCTGCAGGATGCTGCCCTGGGGCACCGTTGCTCGGCGAGGACACCGACCTCGTCCTCACCGAGCTCCGTTACGACGCCTCAAGGATTGCTGAGCTCCGTTCCAAAGGCGTTCTCGGCGGTCAGCGCTGAGGCATGTCGATAGTGCGACGGCGCATGCCGTTTGCCCGCGGGGCGCTCACAAGGGGGTGAACCGTGGGACCGCGTACGTGTCGCTGACCCGATCGAAGACCACCCGTACCTTGTCGCCGATCCGAACGGAGTCTGGATCGCACTCGATGATGTTGGCGATCATTCGGCATCCGGCTCCCTGGGTGCCGTCGAGCTCGATCACCCCCGAGACGTAGGGAACGACATCGGCGAGATCGGGCCGCAATGGATGACGAACGACCGTGAAGCTGTAGATGGTGCCGGTGCCGGGAAGCTCGACCCACTCGAAAGCCTCACCTTGGCACTGGAAACAGACCGGGGCTGGAGGCAGCAGGCAGTTGCCGCAGGTGCGGCAACGGGAAACCGTGAGGACCCCCCTCAGGGCAGCGTCCCAGAACGGCTGGGTTGCCTCGTTGGCATATGGGTCGTCGAGCGCCGCGGGAAACACCCCTTTGATCGCCATCGTTACCTCCTAAGCAATGTGCCACTGACCGGCAGCGAAGCCGGCCCACCGGTCACCAGGGCGATCTCTGCCCCTGCCACCTGGTTGACGGCAACCCCGCGAAGCTGCTCGACGGCTTCGCGCACATGGGTCATGCCGATGATGTACGCCTCGGACAGATGGCCCCCGTGAGTGTTGACCGGAATCTTGCCGTCGGGCCAGGCAATGTTGCCTTCGGCCACGAACGGCCCGCCCTCACCGATCGGACAGAATCCATAATCCTCGAGCTGCATGAGGACCATCGGGGAGAAGTGGTCGTAGAGGAGGGCGACGTCGACGTCGGCCGGGCCGACCCCGGCCATCTCGTACAGCCGCTTCGCAACCGGCCTGTGCCCCGAGGAGGCGAAGTAGTCGTCGGGCTGCTGGAAGTAACTGAAGATGGCAGGGCCCCACCGCCCCAGACCACCGTGTGCGGATGCCATGACGTACACCGGCGGCTGGCGAAGGTCTCGGGCTCGTTCTGCCGAGGTGACCACGGCCGCGACTGCTCCGTCGCTCTCCAGCGTGTAGTCGAAGAGACACAACGGATCTGAGATCATTCGAGCGTTGAAGTAGTCCTCCATCGTGAGCGGGCTCCGCTTCAACGCGCTGGGGCGACGCATGGCGTTGTTGCGCTGCGTGATGGCGATGTGCGCAAAGTGCTCTCGTTTGGTGCCGTAGAGGTGCATGTGACGGCTGGCAAGCTGCGAGAAGCTGTGGCCAGGGGAGATCAGTCCCGAGCTCGCCGAGAAGGCCGCCTCAGGGGCGACCCCGCCTGCGCCATAGGGGCCGGCGCGGCCGCCCACACCGTAGAGGCTCTGCCCGCCCACCGCGGACCCGCCCAAGCGTCGGGTTGCCTGTTGGAGGGTCATGAGCGTGACGACCACCTCGGCCATCCCTGCCACGATCGCCGCCGATGCCAGTCCGATTGAGCCGGCGGAGCCGCCACCGCCCGAGGTGAGCGAGGCTGCGAAGCGAACCTCGGGGACGCCGAGCGTCGCCGCGACCTGGGCCGGGTCGCAGGCGGAGGCGAAAATGGCGAAGCCATCGAGGTCCTTCACGCTCAAGCCGGCATCGTCGAGCGCTGCCCGGATGGCGGTGCAGGCCATCTGCAGCGGGGTCTGGGGGAGCGATTGGCCTCGGTTGTAGTAGGGCGTCGCACCCACGCCGACGATCGCCGTCCGATCCTTGATGCTCACAGTCACACCTCGATGGTCAGGACTCGGTTGCTGGTCTCTCGGGAACCTTCAGTGCGGGCCGGGTTCCCGTCGCCAGTCTGCCTCGACGGCACCGGAATTGAAAAATCTGCTTTCAAAGTGATCCTGCTCGTCGCTCCTGCGCTAGCGTCGCGAGCACCGCTACCGCATCTTGCAGCGCTGCTTCGTCGAAGGACAAAGGGAGGGGCCATGGACCAGATTCGGATGATTTCTGCGGATTCCCACGTCACGATCCCCAAGGACCTACTGTTCGCGCAACTCCCCCCGACGCTGCGCGAGAAGGTTGCGGCGGCGGAGGCGGCATTCGCGGCGCAGAACCTTCGGGCGAAGCCACAGAAGGCCAAGCAGGAAGAGATCGCAGCGCAACGGGCACCCAGGGGGTTGCCGAACATGGGCGCTGGTGTCCCTGGCCGGCCGCAGGCAGAGCGGGCGGGTATGACCCGGTCGAACGCCTGAAGGACATGGACATCGACGGGGTCGAGGCCGAGATCCTCTACGTCGGCTCCGGCGGCGCGTCCTTCGCGACCTTGGAGCCAAAGGACCGCCTCGAGGCGATCCGGGCCCTCAATTCTGCGGCGCTCGAATGGGCATCGGTGGACCCCAAGCGCCTGCTCCCCGTCTACATCCTGCCGATCGAGGACATCGGTGTCGCCGTCAAGGAGGTCGAGCGGGTCGTGGCCGAGCACGGCAAGGCCGTCCAGCTCCCCCTCGTGCCCCGCGAGGTCGGTGCGCCGCCGTACTGGGATCTTGCCTACGACCCGCTCTGGGAGGTCCTGAGCGCGACCGGGGTCCCCGTCAGCCAGCACGTGGGAAGCTCCCGGTACCTGACAGAGGACGTCTTGCCCGAGGACCCCACGCCCTACAAGGGGATCTTCCAATCCTTACCGCCGATCTTCATGGCCGAGTGCATCGCCGATTGGACGGTGAGCGGCGTGCTCGAACGCTGGCCTGACCTCCGCGTCGTCTTGGTCGAAGCGGGGATCGGTTGGATCCCGTACTTCTTGGAGCGCCTCGACACGATGGTGGACAACCACGGTTGGAAGACCTTTTCTGGCCACGCGCTCAAAGAGAAGCCGAGCTTCTACTGGCACCGGAATATGGCAGCCACCTTCGAGCAGGATCGCGTCGGGATGCGCCTGCTCGACCTGATCGGAGTCGAGAACCTGATGTGGGCGACGGACTACCCGCACCCCGACAGCACCTGGCCCCACAGCCGGGCGGTGCTCGAAGCACATTTCGCAGGAATGCCATCGGAGGAGGTCGAGCTCATCGCCTCGGGGAACGCGACCCGCCTCTACCACCTCTAGCGAGGTTCTCGGCGCGCGACGCCACGGCACCACCGGATGCCGCGTCGGGGACCGCTACGCGATGCGACGGTTGCCCTCGGGCTCAGGTCTGGGCCTGGCGGATGCTGCAGATCAGCTTGCCACCGTCGGCGAGCACGAAGTTGTTCCCCTTCAGCTGCACGATGTAGGTGCATTCCTTCTTCGGCAACATATTGAGGGTCGCGAAATGGCACATGCTCGTCGGCGAGCTGAGGATGCCCCCTGCGGTGTAGTTGCAGTCCTTTCGCAGGTTCGAGATGAACGCCTGGCGAGTCGGGTTCTTTCCGGCGAGCTCGAGGCCCTTGATCATCAGGTCCGCCGCGAGGTAGGAGCCGTACATCCCGAGGCTCGGGATGTCACCCGCGTGGAAGCTGGGGTCATAGCGCTCGAGGTTCGCCAGCATCGTGGCCGTCGGTCGGTTCGGCCGGATGAAGTTGAAGCTGATCGGGAAGTAGTCACCCTCAAGGGCGGCCATCGACGCTGGGCTGTCCTTGACCTGCTGGTCATAGCCCTCGTAGTAGTACTGCACCGCGTGAACGCCGCCTTGCTTGAGCTCCGAGCTGAGCGCGACGTCGGAGTTGTCAACGAAGGCAGCGTTGACGCCATTGCAGTGGGCGGACTTGATGGAGAGCACTGTTGCGGTGAAATCGGTCGCCCCGAAGGGCACCGAGGTGTTGTTGTAGCAGGTCGCAATGTGCGCGTCCCGCTGTGCGGCCTGGAGGAGCTGCTCAGCCGCACGGGTCGCAGAAGGCGAGATGCCGTACCCCAACCCCGCCAGCCTCGTGACCCCGAGGGACCTGAGGAACTTCACGACGCCGCTGTCGTAGTAATAGTAGTGGCCGCCGAATTCGGCCAGGGTCGGCGGGCTCACGTCGAACATGTTCGTATACGGCTGCTCCCCCCATTCCGGCCCGTCGATCGCGTACCCGGTGACCGGGACTCCTGCCGAGTGCAGATACGGGGCTGCAGCGAAGGTGAACGGCGAGAAGTTGATCACCCCGAAGACCCCATCGGTCTCGACGAGATCCTGTGAGACCGTGGTGTTCTCCGTTGGACTGGATGCATCGTCTTTGACGATGAGCTGGAGCTTGTGGCCGTTGACCCCGCCGGCGGCGTTCTGCGCGTCGATGCGAGCCAAGGCTCCGTACTGACCGCCGACCCAGCTTGAGGCCGCCACACCGGTCAATGGCAGGACGAGACCGATCTTGATGACCGAACCCGACCCCGCTCTTGGTGGTGCCGCGGCGGATGACGAGCCGCACGCGGACAACCCCATGGCGAGACATCCAGCCCCCGCGAAAACAGCCCAGCGCCGTATCCAGCGACTGCTCATTGCAACCCCCTCTCTCACCCGTGGCGTCGACGCATCGTGGCCTTTCGGTACCAACCGCCCAAACGCGAAACCGCGAGCAAAATGCAACTGAAACGCTAGATTTGTAATCTACTCGAAACCAACAGGTCCGTGCGTCACCCCGACCCGGACGGGCAGCCAGCCCGCCGACACCTATGCCTGGACGGGGACCTCGAGGCGGAACAGCTCGGCGGCATGGCCGCCCAAGAGGGCCTCGATCGTCGAGGCCTCGACCCCTTCAGCTTCGAGCATGGCCCTGGCCTCTTGGGGGGTCGAGGTGTCGTGGTGGGGATAGCGCGAACCCCAAGCGGCCTTGGTGCCCAGGCGCTCGGGCATGCGGGCGACAGGCTTCTCCCAGCCGTCGAAGCTCACCACGATGGGGTGGCGCTCCCAGACCTCCTCGGGCTCGAGGGACACCTGGGCCGAGGCGAACTGCGGGGAGAGCCACAGGTACGTCTCGCACTTCTCCAAGGCCAAGGGGACCCAGGTGGTGCCGGCATGGCAGATGGCGAGGCGCAGGCGGGGATGGTCCTCGAACAAGCCGTGGAACAAGGCCGCGGTCACAAACAGGTCGGCGTCTTGCATGTAGGCGATGGGCTCGGCCACCGTGTGGGTCGCCCCGAGGCGCTGGGACACCCGCTCGGCGAACCCCCCCGAGGACACGGCGTCGGGACCGGTGATCCCTGCGCTCGGGTGCACGCAGGCGACGACGTCGAGCGCTTCGAGCTGGCGCCACAAGGGCCGGTAGGGGAGGTCCTCGACGAAGACGCGCTCGCCGAAGTCCGCCCCGCCGCTGGCCGCCGCCAGCATCCGCCGCAGGCCCTGGCGCATCTGGCTGGCAGGGTCATGGCCCTCGATGCGGGGGGCGGCGTAGAAGGCGGGGCGGATCATCACCGAGGTGAAGCCCTTCGCCGCGACCCGATCCAGTTCGCGCTGGGCGAGGAGCAAGGCGTGCATGGGGAGCAAGGCGACGGGGTGGAGCCGTCGGCGCCCCTGGGCGCAGAAGTCCCACACCCAGTCGTTGTAGGCGGCGGCCAGGGTCGCTGCGGCCAGGGGGTTCTCGATCAACGGGAGGTACTCGGCGAAGAGGGTGGGGAAGACCACGGCGAGGTCGACCCCCATGGCCTCCATGTCCTTGACGCGAGCCTCGGGGTCAAAGGCCCCAGGGTTCAACGGCGTGAAGCTGTCAGGGTCCAAGGCCCCGATCTGCTCCGGGGTCATCCCCGGGCGCCAGATGGCCTGGCGGATGAGCCGAGAGCGGTTGAGCTCACGCGCCACGGCGCCGTTGAGGATCGTGAGGCGGTTCCCCTCGGCGTCGACCTCGTGGTAGAAGGCGGCCTTGGCCAACGCCCGGTCCCCGGGTGCCACGTAGGTGTCCCAGATCGCCGTGGGCTCATAGACGTGGCTGTCGACGTCGACGACGGCCATCAGTAACCGCCTCGGCTCGTCCGCATGCCCCCCGAGGTCACCGCGCTGCCCGCCGCAGCAGCCATCTTCGCCAGCTCCTCGGCGTGCTCGCGGGGATGGGCGACGATCTCGGCCCACTCGTCGAGCTCGGGACCCTGGGGGAACCACGCCGGCCGCTCGATCGGGGGCGGCTCCTCGGTGACGAAGAGCTTGGGCTCGATGCCGTACATGCGCCGCGCGTTGCCGCCGAGCAGCTGCTCTTGGACCTCGGGGGGAACGCCCGCTTTGGTCATGTTGGCGATCGCTGACCACGAGTCCGCCCCGTCGTGGTGGTAGGCGTCAGAGGCCCAGATCCCGATGTTTTGGTACTGGCGCCACTGGTAGAAGACGCCCATCTCGTCGGACTCGAAGCTGATCACGCACTGGTCGTAGAAGGCCTCCGAGGGAAGGCGCTTGGCCCACGGCGGCCGCTCCTTGGCGTAGAGGCGGAAGAGCCGGTCGCAGGTCTCCAGCGTGTAGGCGAGCCACTCGGCGTTGGACTCAAACACCGCCATCTTGAGCTTGGGGTAGCGGTCCAAGAACCCCGTGAGCAGCACCTGGGCCAGCCACACCTGCATCTCGTGGATGAAGGAGAACGTCTGGGAGTCCGTGCCTGCCCGCGAGAAGAGCTCCCCTGGAGACGCGAGGTACTCCACCCCCAAGGGGTGGGGGTAGCTCGGTGCGGGGAAGGTGTGCATCCCAAGCACCATGCCGGTCTCTTCAAAGGCCCGGAACACCGGGTCATAGGGCCCGCCGCCCGAGAGCATCGTGGGGGCGTCGTCGTTGGGGTAGCGGGCGTTGGCGTCGATGGGACGGATGAGCCCGACGGGGTGCCCCAAGCCGGCGGCACGCACGATCTCCTTCGCGGTCCGCTCGGGGTCTTGGACCGGGAGCAGCGCGGCACCGAAGAGCCGCCCGCGCTCTTCGGCACACCAGTCGACCAAAAAGTCGTTGTAGGCCTGGCAGAAAGCCTCCACCCCTTCGGCGTTGGTCGCAAAGGGCAAATGCATGATCACCATGGTGGGGATCACGAGCACCTGGTCGATGCCCATGAGGTCCATCTCTTTCACCCGTGCGTGGGGGTCGAGGGCCCCGTCGTGGTGCAAGTAGGCCTTCTGCTCTTCGGTCAAGGCCATCGTGTTGAGCTTGCGCATGATCTTTTTGTTCATCTGGGGCCCGGCGATGCAGATCGGGTTGTAGCCGGTGAAGTGGCCGTTGCCCCCGCCCATCACCGGTTGGGTGCCGTTGAGCCAGGCCTCGTCGTCGCTGCGCCAGTAGGTGTTGCGGACGAGCTCCTTTTTGGAGGCTGGCACGTAATCCCAGATCTTGGTGGGATCGTTGATGTGCGCGTCACAGTCGAAGACGGCGAAGTTCTTGGTGATGCCCATTGCCCCCTCCTGTCTCGTCAGTACTTCATGGTGCAAGCAGCCTGCCCGGAAGGCACTTCCCCGAGCGCAATCGGGTCGAAGACCCCCTCGATCCCGAGGGCCAATCGCCGGAGCAACGGTGCTCTCGGGAACGCCACCATCCTATCGAGGCGAGCACCTTTTCGGTAGTAGGGTTTTCAAAAGCAACCGCTGGACAACGGGGGGATCGCATGGCTGCGCTGCGGGGCCGGCGAGAAGATACGAGGGCGCTCGACGCGCGAGGTCGGCGCGACCGATGCCGGCGCGGCGCCCGACGTGCACGCCCCGGCCGTTTGCTCGCTGCCGTCGTCGCGACTTCGTTGCTCGCGCTCGCGGACCCTTCGGCAGCCGGCGCGTCAAGTGGCGCTCAGCAGGTGAGTGTTCCTGGCGTGACGGCAGACTCGGTGACCGTTGCCCAACTGGCGTCGCTCACGGGTTTCAACAACACCTCCTCCGACGGCATCGACGCGACCATCGGCGCCAAGGTTCGGATCGCGTTGCAAAATGCCCGAGGTGGGGTGGACGGGCGCAAGATCCGTCTGATCCTCGCCGATGACGGATCGAGTCCGACCACCGCCTTGACTGCCGTCAAGTCCGCCATCGAGACCCGGAACGCCTTTGCGCTCCTCTCCACCTCCGGCCTGCTGTTCCCCGCCGCCAAGTTCTTGCAGCAGAATGACATCCCAGTGGTGGGCGACGCCGACGACGGCGAAGAGTGGTGCACGAAGCCCTATACGAACATGTTCCCGATCAGCGGTGACTGCGATCCGGGGCTCCCGCAGTACACGACCCTCGTCGATTTCATGAAGCAACATGGCGTGACCACGTTGGCGACCCTGGGCTACGGGATTTCGCCCACCTCCTCCGCAAGCGCCAGGGGGCTCGCCTTCGCCGCCCGCAAAGGCGGACTCAAGGTCGGGTACTTGAACGACACCGTCCCCTTCAACGGGGTCAACGTGACCAGTGATGCGCTTCAGATGAAGTCTGCCCATGTGAACGGCCTCTACATGGCCATGGCGGCAGACACCTCCCTCGCGTTGGTCACCGCGGCCAAGCAGGCCGGCGTGCCGCTGCGGGTCGCAGTGCTGCCCGACGGCTACGGGCAGTCGCTCTTTGGCGATCGCTCTGCCGTACAGGCCGCGCAGGGTTCCTACTTCACCACTCGCCAGGTTCCCTCCGAGGTCAACGACCCTGCAGTGCGTGCCCAGAGGGCGGCCTTCAAGAAGTACGCGCACGTGAGCGGCGTGATCGGAGCCGGGTACACCAATGGCTGGTTGTCCGCTGACCTGTTCATCAAGGGACTCGAGCTGGCCGGCCGGAAGCTCACGCGGGCGTCGTTCATCGCTGCACTGAGAAGGCTCCATGATTACACCGCGGGTGGACTGCTGCCCACGCCGAGCAACTTCTCTCTTCGGGACTTTGGGCATGCGCCGAAGCGGAACTGCGAGTACTTCGTACGGCTTCAGGGCAACCGATTCGTTCCCGTTCCCGCCAACGGGCGCCCGGTATGCGGAACGCTGATCCCCCACTCCGACCAACTGAGTCCCTCATGAGCCCTGCCGACCGAAGACGCCCACCAACGAATTGCACGAGGACCACGGAGGAAACGCTGAGATGACCCTTCTCCCAGACCCCGAACCCAGGCCTCGCTACTTCCCGGTGATCTCGGTGGACGATCATTTGATCGAGCCACCAGACCTCTTCGAGGGACGCATGCCGAAGGGCCTCGCCGGCCAGGCACCCAAGCTGGTGGAGTCCGCCGACGGCAAACAGGCCTGGATCTACGAGGAGCACGCGTACCCCAATATCGGCTTGAACGCCGTCGTCGGCCGTCCCAAGGACGAATGGACGATGGAACCTGCTCGTTTCGACGAGATGCGCAGGGGCTGTTTCGACATCCACGAGCGAATCGCGGACATGGACGCCGGGGGGATCTGGGCATCGTTGTGCTTCCCGTCGCTCATCGCCGGGTTCGCAGGGACCGTATTCTCCCGCAGCCGCGATCCGCAGCTTGGCCTGGCCTGCGTGCGGGCTTGGAACGACTGGCACCACGAGGTGTGGGCCGGTACCTACCCTGAACGCATCATCCCGCTGCAGATCACCTGGCTACGAGATCCCCAGGTCGCTGCAGCAGAGATCCGCAAGAACGCGGAGCGAGGCTTCAAAGCCCTGAGCTTCCCCGAAAACCCTGCGAACCTCGATTTCCCCTCGGTGCACACCACGTACTGGGACCCTGTGCTCCGAGCGTGCGAGGAGACCGAGACGGTCATTTGCCTCCACACCGGATCCGCTGCTTCGGCACTGACTCGATCCCCGGAGGCGCCGCTTGAGGAGGCAACCACCCTGTTCCCCGTCAGTGGTGCCATCACGACCGCCGAGTGGTTGTGGGCGCGCGTTCCGCTTCGCTTCCCTCGGATCCGCATCGCGTTGTCCGAAGGGGGGATCGGCTGGGTCCCGATGCTGCTCGACCGCCTCGACTACGTGATGGCGCATTCGGGCCTCGGAGGCGACGCGGCCTGGCACGGAGACCTCATGCCGAGCGAGGTGGTTCAACGGAACTTCTGGTTCTGCAGCATCGACGATCCCTCGGCACTGCGGGTCCTGGACCGCATCGGCGTCGATCACGTGATGGTGGAGAGCGATTATCCCCATGCAGACTCGAGCTGGCCGGACACCCAGGACCTGCTCCGCCAGCGCCTGAGCCGGCTCCCGGATTCCGACGTGGCGAAGGTGACCCATGAAAATGCCGCGACACTGTTCCGCCATCCGCTTCCGCCCCCCGAATGGCTCGCGGGAGTCCCTGGCCCTGGTGCGTCACGGCAGGCGTCGTGACCCGCGACGAATGTTCGCCAAGGCCCACGGTCCGCTGAGGAGGCGCTGATGTTCGATCTGGTGATCAGCCGTGCGACCGTCGTCGACGGGACGGGCGCGCCCGCCAGGATCGCCGACCTCGGAGTGCGCGACGGGCGCATCGCCGAGATTGGCACGATCGAGGAATCCGCGAGACGAACCATCGACGCGCACGGGCTCGTCGTCGCACCGGGATTCGTCGACATCCACACCCATTACGACGCGCAGCTCTTCTGGGACCCTACCGCAAGCCCGTCGCCCCTCCACGGGGTGACCACAGTGTTCGGGGGGAACTGCGGCTTCTCGCTCGCACCGGCTGAGGGAACGGCGAGTGACTACCTCATGCGCATGATGGCCAAGGTCGAAGGCATGCCGCTGGCCGCGCTCGAACAGGGCCTCGAGTGGGACTGGTCGTCGTTCAGCGAATGGCTCGACCGCCTTGACCGTCCCTTCGCGGTCAACGCCGGTTTCCTCTGCGGCCATTCGGCACTCCGGCGTTCCGTCATGGGTGAGGCCGCCGTCGGGGGCGAGGCATCTCCCGCGCAAATCGAGGAGATGGCACGGGTCCTCGCACGCGCATTAGCTGCCGGGGCGATGGGGTTCTCGACGTCAACGGCACCACCGCACAACGACGGGGCAGGACAACCCGTGCCATCGCGCGCGGCCAGCCGACACGAGATGATCGCGCTGGCTTCGGTGCTGAAGGAACATCCGGGGACGACCCTGGAGCTCATCCTGGCGGGATCGCTCAATGGCTTCACCGAGGAAGAGATCGAACTCATGACGGCGATGTCGCTCGGCGCCAATCGCCCCGTCAACTGGAACGTTCTCGGCGTGTCGGCAGCGAATCGCGCGTTCTGCGAACGACAACTGCACGCCTCGACCATCGCAGCCAACCGGGGCGCAACGGTGATCGCGCTCACCTTGCCTCCGGGGAACCCAATGCGGATGACCTTCCTTTCCGGAGCACCCCTGGACGGCCTCCCTGGCTGGCGAGAGGTGATCGCACTGCCCGTCGACGAGCGCATCAGAGCACTCTCCAACCCCGAGGTCCGTCGCCGGCTGGCCGCGGGTGCCGCATCCGAGGAGGCTGGGATCCTCCGAGGCATCGCCAACTGGCCGGTCCTGCAGTTCGTGGAGACCTTCTCGCCCGCCACCCGCCAGTACCAGGGACGCTCGGTCGCCGAGGTGGCCGCAGCGCGGCGTCAGGAGCCCTTCGACGCGCTCCTTGACATCGTGATCGCCGATGGCTTGCGGACCGGCTTGCGACCTCCTGCACCGGTGGAGACCGAGGAGGACCGCGAGCTACGCGTCGAGATCTGGCGCGACCCGCGGACGATGATCGGCGGCAGCGACGCCGGGGCGCACCTCGACCAGATGTGCGGGGCCACGTACTCGACTGCACTGCTTGCCCACGTCCGCACCCATGGCGGCGCGCATGGAGATCGAGCGCCCTCGGTCGCCACACGGCGCCCCTTGTCCCTCGAAGAAGCGGTGCACATGCTGAGCGACGCTCCCGCACGCCTGTACGGGTTGAAGCAGCGAGGCAGGATCATGGAGGGATGGCGGGCCGACCTGGTCGTCTTCGACCCTGCCACCGTGGGCTTCGGACCCGAGACCACGCGCACTGATCTCCCGGGCGGTGCCTCCCGCCTCTACACCGAGTCCACCGGGATCGAGTATGTCTTCGTGAACGGTGAAGCCGTCGTCGCTGAGGGAAAGCTCACGGGCGTGACTCCCGGGCGCCTGCTGCGCTCCGGTCGCGACACCGAGACGGTGCCGGTCCCAGGTGCCCATCGAGCTCCGGCTCCTCGGTAGGGGACCGGTCCACGCCGAGCCCCGCCTCCTGGCGTCACGGCGCTGAGCCATCCCGTGGGATCTTGGGGGAATGCCTGCGCCTGGGTGGCCGTCGACGGAAGCGGAGCTGAGACAGCTCCAGCAAGCGCTGGCTCGAGAAGCGGCAAGCCTCGCCGGCTCGGCGCGCTGGAGCCCCGAAGTACGCATCCGAGTCGGGGGATGCTTCGTCGCCTATGCCCAGCCTCGCTACGGGCCCGGGGGGGCGGGTGATCCTGGTTGGGCGGCAGCGGTGGTCTGGACGCCGCCGCGACCGGGCTCCACCGGCGCAGCGCCCTCCCGCCGGGGCGACCAGGCGTTGCGTGGCGCCACGGGAACGCCCCGTCGTGCCTTGGACCTCGACGACCAGGTCGTCGTCGCAGGGTATGCCGCAGGCGCCTATGTTGGCGGCCTGCTTGCCCTGCGCAGCGGGCCGATCCTCGCCGAGGTGGTGTGCCGCCTCCGGGTTCTCCCGGACGTGCTCCTCGTCGACGGCACCGGCGTCGATCATCCGCGGCGTGCGGGCCTGGCCGTCCACCTCGGGGCGGTCACGAAGCTGCCGACCGTCGGCGTCACCCACCGCCCCTTGCTCGCCCATGGAGGGTTCCCACCGTCGGTCCGCGGGGCAAAGAGCCCCCTGCTCCTCGACGGCGATCTCGTCGGTTACTGGGTGTGCACGCGCCAAGGTGCGCGACCGGTGGCGGTTCACGCTGGCTGGCGCACCGATGCAGAGACCGCCGTCGACGTCGTCCTGTCGGCGTCCACCAATGCTGCGAGAACACCGGTCCCGCTGCAAGAAGCCCGGCGCGTCGCTCGCGAGGCGCGGGCGGCGGGCCTGGGGGATTCCGACGAGGACCGCACTGCCGGGTCCCGTGGCCGGTGAGAAGGCCTCAGTAGTCCTCGTCCCCAACGACCTCTTCGGCCTGTTCGAGGGCATCGGCCTCGGGGATCTCGAAATCCGTCCTTGGCGCGAGAGGCCCTTCTTCGCCGTCGACCGGCTCGCTCTGCTCGAGGGCGTCGGCCTCTGGCACTTCGTCCAGCGACGACGGAGGCGCCAGTGCGGCGTCGGGAACGACACGCTGGCGCTGCTCGAGGGCGTCGGCCTCGGGCACTTCTCCTTCGGTCATCGAAGCGACGATAGCCGAGCACATCGCCGAGGCGTCCGATGCGCCTGCGGGCGCCAGCGCCGCCCGAGCGCTGGTGCCAGGGCAACGACCCAGCATCGTCGCTCGCCCGAAGCTGCGCCGGTTACCGCCTGGGCGCTGCGGCGACGCTCAGACGGGGCTGACCACCTCGACGGAGCGGCCTTGCACCCACTGGCGCAGCACGAGATAACGCCCATGCAGCGCACCGCGGTCGTGATGCCCGAAGCCGAGCATCGTTCCTTCATGGCCCTCGGCCGCGGGGAGCCACTTGATCCGCTCGAGACCAGCCTTCAGCCCGTCTCGGGTGTGCTCCGGTGCGCGTGCCACCGCCTCGGCGACGAGGCGACCGAGGTCGTAGCCGGCGGCCGGCAGGTGGCTCGGAGCCCCCCCGAGGTGGTCGCGCAGGGCGGAGAAGGTGCTGTTGTGGTCGGAGTACATGTCGATGTACAGCCAACCGTCGATGAGCGACGCGAACTCTGGTGCATGACCACGGATGCCCGCGGTGTTCATGGCTTTGGGTCCCTGCCAACCGGCGGCGGTGAGTGCTCGAGCGACCGCTGGAACCGCAAGACCGAGGCCGAGGTAAACGACCGCCTCCGGATTCGCCTCGAGCACCTCGGTCACCTCTGCGGTCGCGTCCTCGGCGATGGGAGAAAGCGCCCTGACCGCGCTCAGCCGGAGGCTCAACACGTCCGCGTGATCCTCGAAGAACTCGAGGTATCGCCGTCCGATGGGGGAACGGTCGTACACGATGCCCAGGCGCTTGACGCCGATGGACGCCAGGTGTCCCACGAGCACGACCGGTTCTTCCTCGTGGGAGCCGACCTGAAGGTGGAACATGTACTCGCTCCTGGCCCGCTCGGAGCCGGCCCAGTTGATCGTGGGCACGCGAGCGCGATCGGCGAGCGGGGTCGCCACGAGGGCATTGTCGCCGATGGCCGGGCCGACGATGAGAAGGACGTCCTGGTCGACCAGCTCGCTATAGGCACGTTCCACGGCGGCGGCCGTCCCTGCGGGGAGGCCGAGCCCCCAAGAGTGGACGAAGGTCACCTCGCGGTCAATGCGACCAGCACTGGCCACTTCCTCGACCGCGAGGTGCAGCCATCGCTCGAGGTCGCTTGGTCCCGGCGGGCCATCGGAGGTGTCGTTGAGAATCCCTACCCGGGTTGGCGCTGCCATCACCCCTCCTTCCCGCCGAAGACCACTCCATCGGAACCGCTCTGCATCCCAGCAGTGCCGATGCCCGTCGCGCAATACTGGCGCTCTATGGGCCCCGGCAGCGGCCTTGCGCGCAACGCCGGCCTTGCGGTGGGTCAGTTCCCGACCGGAGCGCCTTCCCACCAGATGCGAGCCCTCCCACCGGATACGAGGAGGTATGCGTGGGCTCTCGACCCCGGCCGATCCGCTTCGGCACTGGCCTTGCCCGACCTCGTGACCGAGTCGCCCTCGTCGCGGCGGCACGGAAGGCGGAAGCGCTGGGGTACTCGACGTTCGGCATGCCGGACCATCTGACGATGCCCTTTGCACCGCTCATCGCGCTCGAAGCAGTCGCTGAAGCAACGAACACGATACGGATCACCCAGATCGTCTTGAACCAGGACCTGCGACATCCCGCGGTGCTCGCCAAGGAACTCGCCACCCTCGACGTCCTCTCCGATGGCCGTCTCGAGGTCGGCATCGGTGCGGGATGGATGCGGTCCGAGTACGAGCAGGTCGGAATCCCCTTCACCGGGGCTTCTGCCCGAATCGCGCGGCTCGAGGAGGTCGTAGCAATCTTGAAGGGTTGCTTCGAGGGGGTTCCGTTCAACTTTCGCGGGCGTCACTTCGCGATCACCGAGTTGACGGGGACCCCCACCCCGATCCAGCGACCCCGACCACCGATCATGATCGGTGGTGGTGGACCGAGACTGCTCAGCGCCGCGGCGCGCCACGCCGACATCATCCAGGTCATCCCGCGCAACCCCGGTGAGCACGGCTCGAGCGACCTCTCCGAAATAACCGCCCGCTCGTACCGAGAGAAGCTGGAGTTGATCGAGCAGGTCGCCGGTCAGCGCTTCGAGGAGATCGAGCTCGGTGCGCTCCTGCTGAACGTCACCGTGACCAAGGAGCCCGCGCAGGCAGCCCAGCAATTCCTCACTGCGCTCGCCTCGAGGTCCGCGCGAACCCCGGGCGCGCGGACCATGACCGAAGAGGATGTCCTCTCCTCGCCAGTGGTTGCCATTGGATCGCTCGAGCAGGTATGCGAGAAGCTGCTCGAGACGCGCGACGCCTACGGCATCAGCTACTTCGTCGCACCGGTTGCCGCTGCACCCGAATCACTCGCTCCGGTGATCGAGCGGCTGGCGGGCGCCTGAGGCGGTCGGAACTCGGGGCTCAGGCGACGGTCGAGGAGGCACGGGCCCCGGCGGCGCACTGGCACCGCAGTGGGAGGCACCACAACGAAGGGAGGCACGCCAGCATGACAGCTGAGATCGGGTTGACCGCCGATAGCCGATGGGAGATCGGCACCGAAGCGTTGATCGAGGCGGCGAAGGAGGCCGGCTTCTCGACGCTGGGTGTGGCCGCCAGCCGCGCGGGCCCTGATGCCGTCGCTGCCTGCGCCAGATCCGACATCCGTTGCCACGAGGTGCTTGCCCTCAGTATCGGCGGGGACCCGGCGCTCACCCTCTCGAGGGCCCAGCAACTGGCGGAGGCCGCGGCGCTCCTCGGGGCGCGATGGGTGCTCACCGTCTTTGCGAACGGCCTCAACACCGAGACCGTCCCGCTGATCCGGCGCTGCGCAGCCCTCTTCGCCGAGGCTGGCGCGGGGATGGCGGTCGAATTCAGTCCCCTGGGACCCGTGGGGTCGATCCGAGAGGGCCTCGAAGTGGTCGACGTCGCCGGCGCGCAACGCGCCGGAGTGATGATCGACACATGGCACTTCTGCTTTGGCGACAGCACGTGGAGCGATCTGCGCCGGGTACCGCTCGAGAAGATCGCCTACGTGCAGTTCGATGACGCCCTGGCGCCGTGCTCTGACGATCTGTTCAATGAGACCATGAACCGACGCACGATGCCTGGGGAGGGGGTCCTCGACCTCGAGCGCTTCTCGACGACGCTGCTCGAGCGCGGATGGGAGGGGGTGGTGAGCGTGGAGGTCTTGAGCGAAGAACTCCGAGCGCTCCCGATCCCCGCGTTCATGCGTCGTGCCTATGAGGCCACCCGACGCTACTGGCACTAGGAACCCAACGAGGATGACACTGGCGCCGGGGCGCGGCCTCGCAGACCTGCTGGTCGGCGAGACACTGGTCGCCCGGAGCGTCGACCTCCGGTCGGCCGGTCACCACCTGCGATCAGCGGGGCGGTGGTGGCCAGCTCAGGCCCGAAAGCCCTGCGAGCGCATGGACCAGGGACTGGGTGCCGTCACGGCCACGACCCTGGGCTTGGAGGGCTACGTAGAGCTGTTCGGCGAGGGCCAGGCCCGGGAGCGCCAACTGCGCCCGTTTCGCCTCCGCCAGCGCGATGCCGAGGTCCTTGACCATGTGGTCGACGATGAAGCCCGGTGCGAAGTTCCCTGCCACGACCCGAGGAGCGAGATTGGACAGCGACCAGCTCCCGGCGGCGCCGCTGGCGACGGAGGCGAGAACCGCCTCGACGTCAAGGCCGACACGGGACGCGTACACGAGCCCCTCTGCCATCGCCACCATCGTGCTGGCAATCAGGATCTGATTGACCATCTTGGCGTGCTGCCCGGCGCCGTGCCCGCCGTGGCGCACGATGGTCGTGCCCATCGCCTCGAAGCACGGCCGGACCGCCTCGAAGACTTCGACCGGGCCTCCGACCATGATGGACAGCGATCCGTTGCGAGCGCCGACGTCGCCACCGGAAACCGGGGCATCGAGCGCGTGGACCCCCTGGGACGCCGCACGCTCGGCGATTTCGATCGCAAGCGTCGGTTCGCTCGTCGTCATGTCGACGAGCACCGCGCCGCGGCGGGCTCCCGAAAGCGTTCCCACGGGCCCGAGGGTGACCGCCCGCACGTCCTCGGGGAACCCCACCATGGTGAAGACCACGTCGCTCGCCGCCGCGACCGCCGCCGGGGTCTCGGCCCATCGCGCGCCCTCGGCGAGCAGCGGCTCGGCTCGCGAACGCGTCCGCGTCGTCGTCGTCACCGAATAGCCCCGTTGCAGGAGGTGCCGGCACATCGCTGCCCCCATCACGCCCGTGCCCACCCAGCCGATGCGGGTCGCGACCGGAGACGCTGGTTCGACAGGTGAGGAGGGAGACACGTCCGCCATGGCGGCGGACACTACCGGTGAGGCCGTCGTGACGCGCACGATTCACAATCGGCCGATGAGAGTCGTTGCTCTGCCCGACAAGCTCCGTGGGACGGCCTCGGCGACCGAGGTCGCGTCGGCAATCGCCCGCGGTGCGGCGCTCGGCGGATGGGCCTGCGAGCAGATCCCGCTCGCCGACGGCGGGGAGGGCACCCTGGAGGCCTTCGGCGGCGCGAATCGCGTGACGACGGTCTCGGATCCCCTCGGCAGGGACGTCGTCGCACCGTGGCAGCTCAACGGTGAGCGCGCCGTCATCGAGATGGCACAGGCCTCGGGTTTGGCCCTGGTGGAGGTGAACGACCCGATCGCCGCGTCGACGTTGGGCACGGGCCAGCTGATCGCAGCTGCCGTTGCAGCGGGCAGTCGGCGGATCATTGTCGGGCTCGGTGGATCTGCGACGACCGATGGCGGTTTCGGTGCCTTACGGGCGCTCGAACCACTTGATCGACTGCGTGAGATCGAACTGGTCGTCGCTTGCGATGTGACGACACGCTTCGTCGATACCGCCCGCTTGTTTTCGCCGCAGAAAGGGGCGACGCCCGAGCAGGTCGAGCTGCTCCATCGCCGCCTCGTACGGCTCGCCTCGCACTACGAACGGCGCTACGGGATCGCCGTCGGCGAGGTGCCCGGCTCGGGGGCCGCAGGTGGACTCGCCGGTGGGCTGCTGTGCGCCGGCGCACGCCTCGTGCCAGGCTTCGACCTGGTCGCCAGCGAGCTGGGCGTTGAGCAGCGTGTCCGCGGTGCTGACCTGCTCGTCACCGCCGAGGGTTTGCTCGACCGCCACTCCTTCGACGGCAAGGTCGTCGGCGCCGTGCACCGGCTCGGCACCCGCTACCGGATCCCGGTACTGGCCGTGGTGGGGCGTGTCCGCGAGGAAACGGTCGTCCCTCGGGGCATGACCGTCGTCTCCCTCGTCGAGGAGTTCGGCGAAGGGCGAGCGGTTGCCAGGACCGAGGAATGCATCGAACGAGCGGTTGCGAGCCGGCTCATGGCGTATCGATGAGCCGAGGGGATGCCCTCAGGCTATGGCACACTCGCCGGGTGCACCGCGCTCGGACTCCGGCCCCGTCGGCATCGTCAGGGAGAACGGACCGGCGCGGAGGCGTCGGGCATCTTGGGGGCCGTGGTGCCGACGCGATCGGTGCGCCCGAAGGGTCGGTCAACTCGAACGGACCCCCGCCGTGATCCAGGGCGGAACCGGGCGGCGACGTGTCGTCGTGCGCACCGACCTCGGCAGCAAACCCCGGTCATCGGGACGGTCTGACCGACCCTGGTGGCGCTTGGGAGCGGCGACGCCTCGGCGAACAAGGCAGCGCGTCGCTCCCCATGGGCTCCCTGAGCCCGACCTCGGCGAGCGCCGTGCACGCCGTCGATCCCGACGTCCGGGTTGCCCCCCTCCGCCGGAGGGGAGTGGGCCGCTGCCTCGCGATGCACGGTGGCCGCGCCATCGTGGACGCCCCGTCCGCGGCTGTCCGGACGAGGTCAGCGGAGGGGCGCACGACGCTGTCGCCAAGGCGGCGCTGCAGATGTGCACGACCGTCGCTGCTGCAGAATGGGGGCTCTACGGCATTCGAGCGAATTGCACCGTCGTCGGCCTCATTGCCTCGGAGCAAGCCGTCGAAGCCTGGCGGGCATCCAAGATCGATGCGGCCGAGACGGGGGCGAGCACAGCGTTGGGACGCCCAGGAGCCTCCGAGGAGATGGCGAAGGCCCTCGTCTTGTCCGCCGGTGATGCCGCCTCCATGCGCGGCCAGGTCCTCGCGCTCGATGGTCCGCGCCTCGGCATCTCCAACGGCTGAGGCGTTGCCGAGGCTGTCAGCGTGACGACCGCGGACGCCAAGCTCATGGGCCCGAGTGAGGGCTGGGGTCCAGGCGATGGCGCGCGCGCCCGGCAGGGACGCAATCCGGAGGCGACCCCCGAGGTCCTCGATGCGTCCTCCTCCAAGGCAGTCCGCTTCGCCGTCGCGCTCGCCATCGCGGTCGGCTGCGCGCTCCGGGGGTGGCTGCTCTTCCACCACGGGATCAGCTCCGACGAGGCAGTCATCGGTTTGATGGCTCGCCAGATCCTTCATGGCCACCTCTACGCGTTCAACTGGGGGCAGCCCTATGGAGGCGTCGAGCCGTACGTGGTCGCAGCCGTCTTCGCCGTCGCCGGGCAGAGCGGCCTGACCCTCGCGATCACACCGGTCCTGCTCTCGGTCATCGCCGCGGTGCTCTTCTGGCGCGTCGCGCGCCGCTTGGTCCGCGACCCAGCGCTCGCCGCGCTCGGCGCTGCGCTGTTCTGGGCAGCACCGCTGGCGGTGATCTACCAATCGACGATCGAGGACGGTTACCGCGGCGTGGTGATGGTGTGCGGCATGGCGACTCTGCTCCTTTGCCTCCGCATCCTCGACGGCCACCATCGCTTCGCCGACCTTGCAGGCCTTGGGCTGTTCGCCGGACTGGGATGGTGGTCCCTCCCGGAGGTCGTCTACTTCTTCCTCCCTGCGGGACTGATCCTCCTGGGCGCTGTGGTGAGCGCACGGGAAATCGGTGGCTTGGGGTGGGCGAAGCGGGGGGCCGTCACGGTCGTGGCATTCTGCCTCGGCGCGCTCCCGTGGATCTGGGAGAACGTGCGATCGGGGTTCGCTTCGCTCAACGCCAAGATGTTCCCCGGTGCCAACACCCCGCTGAACCCAGGGTACGGGGGCAGGCTCAAGATCTTCTTCCACGACAGCCTCCCGCTCCAGCTCGACCTCCGTCGCATCGACAGCGGGGTCTGGATCGTCGGGCCGGCCGGCACGGGCATCTCCCACCGGGTGATCCTCATCGCGGTCATCGTCGTGGTCCTTCTCGTCGTCGCTGCCGCACTCGCGGCCTGCGTGTTGCGTCGCGACCGTGCCGTTGCCATCGCCGTGGGGGTGATCGCATTCCCGTTCCTCGTCGCCGCTCAACCGGGGAGCTGGTTCTGGCAGGACGGGCGGTACGCGATCGCGCTGGAGGCGTTGCTCGCCTTGGCACTCGTCGCAGGGGCCGAGGAGCTCGGGAGGCGGCTCGGCGCTCCTGTTGCGATCCTCGGGGATCGATGGCGCCGCATCATGACCACGCGTCGGGCGCCGCGGGTCCCCAGGGCGCTGATGGCAACGGTGCTCGCCGGATCGATCGTGCTCAGCCTGCTCGCCTTCGGCAAGTCCTTCGGCTTGGGGTTCGCGTCGTTCTTCAACGGCTGGGGAGATCCCGATCAGCTCACCCACGCCACGATCGCCAGCCTCGAGCGTCAGGGAATCCGTACCGGTTTTGCCGACTACTGGGTGGCCTACAAGCTCGACTTTCTGAGCGGGGATCGGCTTGCCATCACGGTCGGCGCCTCCGAGCCCGACCGATGGACAGCGCTCGACCGCCAGGTGCGCCGGTCTCGCTCGCCGGCATGGCTCTTCATCCCCGCCGCGGAGGCGGCACGGGCGGCCCAGCCTTTCGGCGAGGGGATCACCGGGCCGGGCGGCGTCGACGAGACGACCTTCCTCGACCGCCTGGACCGCTTGAAGATCCCCTACCGGATCATCGATGCCGGGGTACTCCAGGCGGTGCTCCCTCGGCGCCGGGTCGAACCCTAGGGGAGCTTCGGCCCGGCAGGGGAACCGGGCTCCCATCGACCGGGCCTTTTGGCACGGGCACGGTGGCGCCGTTCGCTCCAGCGATGCCCGGCAGCTGCGGACCGCTCTGCGGCGCCGCCCAGCGGGGTGACCCAGGAGGGATCACCGTGGGTCCGCGAGGAGAGAACTCCAGCCGTGCGATGGCCGTCGGCCGGACCCCCCCGCCGGTCACCGGATTCGCGGCACGGACCGTGTAGAGCATCCACCATCGGGTGCCGTCATCGAAGATCGAGGCTTCCCCGGGGCCTGCTCCCTGGCGGTTCGACCCGAACCACGGCCCATCGCGTGCCGGGCGACACGGCCCGAGGGGGCTCGCGCATCGGTCGACGCCGATCGCGTAGGTGGGCTGGTTGAACCAGCCCGCGGAGTAAAAGAGCCAGTAATGCCCGGCCGCGTGGACCATGTCGGGGGCTTCGACGATCCCTGAGTCCCACGGTTGGTTTGCCGAGATGAGTTCCGTGGGCTTCCCCACCAGATGGATACCGTCGGCTGCCAGCCGCTGGATGAAGATCTTCGTGTCGAAGCGCCCGGAGGGATTCGCGTTGTTGTCGGACTTCCAAAGCAGCCACAGCCCGCCGTTGGGGCCGAGCATCGTCCGGGGGTCGATCGATCCCCAGTCCGCCAGCTGGCAGATCGCAGGCCGCCGACCGACCGGGTGATACGGGCCCGTGACGTGGCGGGCGACAGCGACCCCGATGCACTTGGTCTGCAGTGGGGGATCGACGCCGCGAAGCAGGGCGTTGAACCACATCACCCATCGGCCGTCGACGAAACGAACGTCAGGTGACCAGGTGTAGCCGTTGGCCGCCCAGCTTGGGAGCTCGGGCAGCGCATCGACGGCCGCCCGACCCCAATGGGTGAGCGAACGTGACACACGCACGGGAATGTGGGGGCCGTAGAACGCCTCCTGCGAGGAGAACAGGTAGTAACGCCCGCCGACACGCGTCATGAAGGGGTCGGGCACGTTCTGTCCCCGGATCAGCACCACCCCGGGCCGGCCGATACGGACGGCCGCGAGCCGCTCGACCGTGGCTGCAGCGGCAACCACCGTCGTGTTGAGCCACAGGAGCGTGACCATCACCAGGGCGCCCATGACGATCCGCGCGGTGCTCCGTAGCGCGAATCTCGAGGACACCTCCACCCCCTCCTTCGGAAGGCGATCCCAGTGACTGCAGACCCCTGCGCGACGGCGGCGCCGAACCGGCTCTCTGCTGGTCAAAGGCGCGGAAATGTTACCCGCGCGCCGGGATTCGCAGGCGCGCACCACCGTCGTTCGCACCGCCGATCCAACGCTGCGATGAACGCGCAGTGCGTTTGGTCCACCACCCTCCGCGTTTCACGGGCTACGCTGGCGGTCGGGAGAGGACGCGGGGAGGAGGCCAGATGCGGTGGTCCATCATCCGAGTGTTGTGCTGCGCGCCGGTCCTCAGCGCGCTGGTGCTGCTGGTTCCTGGGGGGTTCGCCGCCGCGAGCGCGACCCGCAACGGATCGTCGACGAGCACGGTGTACTTCGTGATCGGCAACAGCGAAGCTGCCACGGGGAGCTCGGTCGAGTACTGGGGGGCCCAATGGGCGGCCGACAACCCGATGACGACGGGGAAGGCACCCGATTCCTTCAAGGGGTTCGCTGATACGGTGACGTTCGAAGGGGGGAATCCATGTGCCGGGAGCTTCGTCGCCCGCACGGGGGACAGCGCTGATCCACCGGCGTCGGTCCCCGCCACGGTCTTGGTCCTCGTCGCCGATCAGGTGATCCAGTCCGGTCCGCTGATCAGCGGAACCTTCTCCGACGTGGTCGAGGTCCGCACGAACCCAGGGTACGGACCCGCTCCGGGCCACGCGGGCACGGGCACGGTCGGCACGTCGGTCTGCTCGGGTGGAGCAGGGGGCCAATCGACCAACAACGCGCCCGGCGCGCTCTCCTGAGCGCTCGCGTGGCATCCTGGAGGCCGCGCGGCTGACAGCGCACGCTGCTCCCGGTCGCGCCCTGTCGCCGCCGTTTGCGAACCGCAGCTCGGAGCACTCGACGAAGCGGCCCAGGCAGGCGGTCCCATGGGGTCACGAGGAGATCGGGATGGACGAATAGCTCTGTTACAGAGCTATTGTCTCTCGCACCGTGAAGCACGCCGCCACGACGCCCGTACGAACCCGCCCCGACCCCAGGGTGCTCGAGGCTCGTAGGACGCCAGGCGCAGGAGCCGATCCTGGCCCGCGGGCTCAAGCTCCCCAGGCTCGCGCTGGCTCCCGGTACCACCGCGACGCCGCGGCCCTCGCGTCCAGTCTGCTGGACGCGATCTCGGCGATCCGCCGGGCGACTCGTCGGATCGCAACGAGACCGCCGGAGCTGTCCTCGTTGACAGAGGCCCAGGTGGAGCTGGTCAGGGTGATCCGTCGACACCCCGGGCTCTCGGTTGCCGAAGCGGCCGCGCAACTTGGCGTCGCCCCCAACACCGTGAGCACGCTGCTCCGAGCACTGAGCGATCGCTCGATGCTCGTTCGCCAGGTCGACGCGAAGGACCGCAGGATCGTGCGCTTGGCGCTCGACCCCACCGTGCGCAACCGCCTGAGCGCATGGCGAGATCGCAAGACCGAGGCCGTCGTGGCCGCGCTCGACCGGCTTCTGCCTGCCGAGCGCGAGCGCCTCGAGGACGTGGTGGAGATCCTGACCCAGCTGGCCGCCCACCTCGAGGACGCTGACGGCGGGCTCGAGGTGGGCGCCCAGGAGCCGGAGAAGCCAGCTCCGTGACGACCGAGACGTGCCCCGCTGGCACCGCGGTCCCTGGGGTCGCTCGGTCCGTTGCCGTGGCATGCCGCGGGCTGCGCCACCGCTTCGGGAACCACGTCGCCGTCGACGGGATCGACCTGACGATCGAACGCGGAACGGTCTTCGGCTTGCTCGGCCCCAATGGTGCGGGAAAGACCACGACGATCCGCATCCTCAACACGCTGCTCAAGCCCCAGGAAGGCGTCGTGGAGGTGCTCGGCTACGACGTACGCCGCTTTGCGTTCTCGATCCGGCGCCGGTTGGGCTACGTTCCCCAACAGCTCTCGATCGAGACCTCGTTGACCGGGCGTGAGAACGTCAGCTGGTTCGCGCGGCTCTTCGACGTTCCTCGACGAGAACGCAAGCTGCGCGTGGCGGAAGCGCTGGAGGTCATGGGTCTCTCCGATGCCGCCGACCGGCTCGCCGGCACGTACTCGGGTGGGATGATTCGCCGCCTCGAACTGGCACAGGCGCTCGTGAACCGCCCCGAACTCCTGCTCCTCGACGAGCCGACCATCGGCTTGGACCCCGTGGCGCGCGACAGCGTCTGGAGGCGTGTCGAAGAGCTGCGCGGCGCGACGGGCATGACCGTGTTGGTGACGACGCACTACATGGAAGAGGCCGAAGCGCTCTGCGACCGCGTCGCGCTCATGCACCTCGGCACCATCCGGGCAGAGGGCACCCCTGAATCGCTCAAGGCAGCGCTGGGGCCGGGCGCGACCTTAGAGGATGTGTTCCGACACTTCACCGGCGCAGTGCTCGATGACGACACGGAGCGCAAAGGAGGACTGCGTGAGATCCGCAGCGTTCGTCGAAGCGCGAACTGAACGGGTTGAAGCCCGACCCGACCACCAACGTTGGATCGACTATCCGCTCCGCGGGGCGACGTTCTGCCTCGTCGAGCTCCAGAAGCTCCGGCACGATCGGACGGAGGTCTTCACTCGGGCGGTCCAGCCGGTCCTCTGGCTAGTCATCTTCGGCGAGACCTTCAACAAGCTTCACGCCATCCCCACCGGCCACGTCCCCTACATCGACTTCTTGGCGCCGGGGATCATCGCCCAGTCGGGGCTCTTCGTCGCCATCTTCTACGGCATTCAGATCATCTGGGAGCGGGACTCCGGGGTGCTCACCAAGCTCCTGGTCACCCCCACACCTCGATCAGCGTTGATCTTCGGCAAATCGTTCGCAGCGGGGATCCGTGCGTTGACCCAGGTCTGCGTCGTGCTCGTGCTCGCAGCAATCCTCGGGGTCGCGCTCAGCGCGAACCCATTGGCCATCCTCGGCTCCTTTCTCGCGGTCATGCTGGGCGCAGGCTTCTTCTCGTGCGTCTCGATGACCGTGGCCGGCGTCGTCCTCAAACGCGACCGCCTGATGGGCATCGGCCAGCTCATCACGATGCCGCTGTTCTTCGCGTCGAACGCGCTCTACCCGGTGAAGGTCATGCCTGGATGGCTCCAGGGATTGAGCACGGTCAATCCGATGAGCTACGAGGTCGACGCCCTCCGAGGCATGCTGATCGGATCGCATGCGCACCTCGGCGAGGATTTCTTGGTGCTCGTCGCCGCGCTGGCCGTCGGGGTCGTGGTGTCCTCGGCGCTCGTCGGGCGCCTCGCGCAGTGATCCACCTGCGGGCTGCTCGACTTGTTCTGCGCCAGCGTCTTAGGGTTGGAGCCGCGCGATGACCGGTTCCCATCCTCCACATGGCTCGATGCCCCCCGCCTGAAGCGCCGCGCGTGCGGCTGGACCTGCGTGGCTGGCGGGACCCGGCGATCATCGCACTGGCGTGCATGGCACTGGCATCAGGCTTCGGCCAGTTCGGAGCCGTTACGGCGTTGGGAGACGTCGCGAAGGCCTTCGGGCATGCGGTCCACGGGGCGTCCCTCGCCGACCGCGCGGGCTTGTCGGGCACCGAGCTCGGGATCGGCCTTGCGGTGCTTCGGCTTGCCTCGCTCGGCAGCCTGCCGCTGTCGGGACTTGCCGATCGCTTCGGCCGGCGAAGCGTCCTCGTGGTTGCCACGGTGCTCGGGCTCCTCTTCACCGTCGCGGCAGCGGCAAGCCCTGGATACTGGTGGTTCGTTGCGATCTTCGCCATGGGCCGGCCCTTGCTCACCACGACCAACGCAGTCTCCCAGGTCGGAGCCGCCGAGGAGACCGCCGCCTCCGACCGGGCGAAGGCGATCGCGTTAATCGCCGCGGGCTACGGCGTCGGATCAGGACTCACGGCGGTGATCCATGGCCTGGTCGGCGACATCGGGTTTCGCGGGGTCTTCGCGCTCGCCGCGCTCCCGCTGCTCATGGTGATCGTCGTCCGCCGCTGGCTCGTCGAGCCCTCGCGGTTCGCCATCGAGGCCACGGCACCGACGCATCCGCTGCCGGTCCTCGGCGCCGTGGCACGCCCGTTCCGTCGGAGGCTTGCCATCGTCGCCGCGCTCTTCGTGGCGGTCAATGTCGTCACCGGCCCGGCCAACAGCTTCGTCTTTGTGTACGCCCAGAACGTGAGGGGGCTCTCGGGAGCGGTGATCGCCGGGATGGTCGTCGTGGCAGGGGCCTTCGGCCTCCTCGGGCTCCTGGTCGGTCGTTGGCTCGCAGATCGTGTCGGTCGCCGTCCGACCGGAGCGCTGGCGATGACCGCCATGATCTGCACCGGGGTCCTCAGTTATAGCGGCACGCGTCTTGGCCTGATCGTCGGGTACGAGCTGGGCATCCTCGCAGCCTCCGTCCTGGCTCCGGCCGGCGGTGCACTCCTCAACGAGCTGTTCCCCACGTCGGTGCGCGCGTCGGTTGCGGGATGGAGCATCGCTGCGAGCGTCCTCGGCGCGGTCGTCGGGCTCCTGGCGTTCGGCGCGATCGCCGATATCGGGAACCGCTTCGCCGACGGCGCGGTGGCGACCTTTACCCCCATGCTCCTCGCGGTGGGCCTCTTCGCCTTCCTCCCCGAGACGCGCGGCAAGGAGCTCGAGGAGCTGTGGCCATCGACCGGGACGGAGGGGCCCGTCGATGCTGCGGTCGGCGATGCCGGAGGGTCGCCACGACGCGCGCGACGGGGTTTGGGAGGATGAGCGCGGCAAGCGGCGTCTTCGGACGGCTCAAGCCGCGCGCGCGGCTCAAGCAGCGCGTGCGTGCGCTGCTTGACCGATCCGTGCGCCCCTACGTCGAAGAGATCGTCGGACGGCTCTCAAGACCCGTCGACGGTTGGTGGAACCAGCCGCCGCCCCGAGCCTTCGTCGATCTGCATGCGACCCTGCACGAGGCGCGCTCCCTCGCGTTGGCGGACATGCCCTCGGGCGCCAAGTCGATCCTGAGCCCAGGGCCCAACGGCGCGTGGTACTTCGACTGGATCGAGGACTGCTACGGCCACGTGGAACGCCATATCGGCGTCGAAGCGTTCATGGCGCGCCCCAGCCAGTTGCCGCCCAACGTCGAGTGGATCGAAGGGGACGTCTCGGGCCCTGGTGGGGTACGTGCCCTCCCGTCGGGGAGCATCGACCTGATCTTCTCTGGCCAGAACATCGAGCACCTGTGGCCTCTGCAGATGGAGCGCTTCTTCCTCGAGGCCAATCGCGTGCTGACCGATCGCGGTTGGCTCGTGCTCGACAGCCCGAACCGTGACCTCACGGCGGCCTACGGGTGGAGCATGGCCGAGCACACGATCGAACTCACGCCTCGTGAAGCCGCAACGCTGATCGAGCTCGCGGGGTTCGAGCTCGAGACGATGAAGGGCCTGTGGCTGTGCCGCCGCGACGGTGAGGTCCTTCCCCTCGATCCCCTGGAGGATCCGACGGGCCCTGCGGGGGTCCTCCGGCGCCTCGCCCTGGCGGGCAAGCGTCCGGAGGACTCCTTCTTCTGGTGGGCAGAGGCCCGCAAGGCCCGTCGACCCGATGCCTCGGCCCTCCGCGACGCGCTGAGGAGCATCTTCGAGGCTGCATGGCAGGAACGAATCAATCGCCTGCGCCCGGCGCCCGGGTGTCATTTGGAGAAGGACTCCACCGGCGCAACCCACGTGCTCGCTGCACGCGGCCGACCCGGAGAAGTGCTCATCGGACCCTGGACGGCCCTGCCGCCTGGGGAGTTCCGCTTCCGCATCCCGGTGCGCTGGAGCGGGGGCGAGCGGGCCGCCTGCCACGCCGCAACCGTGGAGCTCTGGGCCGGGGCCGCGCTCCTCGATCAACGGCCGGTGACGACCGGCGGTGACGCTGCCGGTGTGGCCACGGTGACCCTGCACGCCCCGCCCGGGCCGACGCGCTTCGGCGCGCGGATCCGGGTGGTGTCGCCCGGGACCGTCGACCTGCAGATCCCCTGCGAGCTCGAGATCGACCCCGAACCGTGGCGATCAGCAGCCACCGGCGAGTACTGAAGCAACACCGGCTGCGTCCCGATGGTCCACCGTTCCGTCGGCCCCGACCCCTTAGGATCGTTGCGACATGCCCAGCGACACCTCGCCCGCCCTCCGCGTCGCCTTCTACGTCGACTCCCCGGAGCTCGGAGGTTCAGAGCTGATGACCCGCGAGCTGCTCGGGGCTCTCGACCCGGCGATCGCCACGGTCGTCATCGGCGTCGACGCTGCGGTGGTCGACGCGCTCGTGGCCAAGCGCCCCCGCAGTGGCGCCGTCGTCGTCCCTCACGTCCGTGGGCGCCACGATCTCGCCACGATCCGCAAGCATGCACGGGCACTGCGGACTGCGGGGGCTGACGTGGTCCATGTCAGCCAGCGCCACCTGTGGTCCGGGCAGTACGGGGTGGTCGCAGCGCTTTTGGCGCGGATCCCGGTGGTCGGCGTCGCACACGCGGTGTTCCCGTCCAAGAACCGGAGCCAGCGGCTCCTGACCACCGCCGTCATCCGCAGGGCCGATCGCGTCGTCGGCGTCTCGCACTTCGTCGCCACCGCGCTCGAGCGTGAGCTGCATCTGGCCGCCAGCCGGATCGCGGTCATCCCCAACGGGGTCCCCGACCGGCCACCTGCGCCGCGTCCGACCCAGCCCAACCTCGTCGCGGCGATCGGTCGGTGCGCCCACGAGAAGGGCTTCGACATCCTCATCCAGGCGATGGCCTTCCTTCCCACTTGTAGGTTGGCACTCGTCGGTGACGGCGCCGAGCGCGAAGCGCTCGAGGCGCAGGCACGGGCGTTGGGCGTCGACGATCGCATCACCTTCTTCGGCTGGCACGACGATCCATGGGCTCTGCTCCGACCGGCGGTGTTGGCCGTGCCCTCCCGCCGGGATGCCGCGCCGTTGGTCGTCATCGAGGCCATGCGCGAGGGCGTCCCGGTGGTCGCCAGCCGCGTCGACGGAATCCCCGAGCTGGTCGTCGACCACGAGACAGGGGTCCTCGTCGATCCCGAAGACCCCCGAGCCCTGGCGCGTGGCATCGACGAGCTCATCGCCGACCCCGCGCGCGCTGGTGCCATGGGCGCGGCGGCACGCCGACGGATGCGCAGCGGGTTCAGCGTCGAGGCCATGGCTCGACGCTACGAGGCCCTCTACGGTGAAGTCGCTCGGGGCGACACCGCAGACCGGGCTCGCTGGGCTTCGGGCTCGTTTCTGCACGCGGGGACCTGCGAGCTCGTCGCCAGCCAGTGACGGTCTCCGAGCGCACCCGGCAGCTCGCTGCCCTCGTGGACATCGGCGATCCCGGGACCCGCGCGCGTGTGCGCCAGGCCTGGGGTCGGCGCCGAGTGCGCATGCCCCGCCTGCGCCACCGCCGGGGCGTGCGGCGGAGCCGCAACATCCTCGTCTACCACCGCGTCGCTGACGTCGCCGACGATCCGTTCACGTTGTGTGTCTCCCCAGCACGCTTTGCCCGCCAGATGGAGCTCCTCGCTGACGTCGCCGATGTCGTCAGGCTCGACCAGATCCTCACCGTCGGCGATCGGCCGAAGGTGTCGGTGACCTTCGACGACGGGTACGCCGACAACCTGACGCACGCCCTGCCGATCGTCGAGAGCCTCGGCATCCCCATCACCGTGTTCGTCCCCAGCCGGGCCTTAGGGCGTGATTCGGGGTTCTGGTGGGACCGTCTGGCCGAGACGCTGTGCGGGCGCAACGAAGTCAGGGCCGCCCTCGAGCTCCCCGGCGCGCCGTTGCGGGTCGATGCCCGCGGGCCCGGGGCCGGCCGCAGGGTGCTCCACCTCCTCGCCGAACAGCTTCGATCGCTGCCGCCAACGGTGATCGACGAGTTCGTGGACACCCTGGCAGCCCAGCTCGGCGCTCGAAGCGCGGCGCCAGGCACGGGTCCTTTGGTCCCCGAACGGGCGGCCTCACAGACCCAACACTGGGCACCGGGGAACCTCGGGACGGCGACGTCGTCGCGAGCGCGCACCCTCGATGTCCCAGAGCTGCGCGCGCTGGCGGCGAGCCCGTTGGTGACGATCGGCGCCCACACCACCGACCATGTCCGCTTGCGCTTCAGACCAGCGGCCGAGCAACACGCCACGATCAGCGCGTCGAAGGCCGAGCTCGAGGACCTCCTCGGCGTGGAGGTGCACCACTTCGCCTACCCCTTCGGTGATGCCGCGAGCTTCGACCGCGCCTCGGTGCAATCCGTTGCCCGCGCAGGGTTCGCCACGGCGTGCACGACCGTCGACGGTCGTGTGACGAGGTGGAGCAATCGCCTCCTGCTCCCGAGGAGGATGGTGCAGAACTGGGACGAGACCACGTTCGGCAGCCGCCTCGAGTGGTGGCGCATCGTCTGATCCCCAGCCTGGGGGAGCCTTGGTCCCCAGTGGGGCCGGGGCGCTGGGGTAAGGTCGACCCGTGCTGGCCGGCGAGTTCCTCGCGTCGTTGGGCGTGCGTGCGCTGCCTCCCTGCACGGTCCCCTTCGACCCCGGGTACGACGCTCCCACCCTCGCCGGGCACCTCGAGCAGAGCGGTCATCTGATCGCCATGCTCAAGCTGTCGATGGCGTGCTGGATGCTGGGATCCGAGGCGGCAACCCGCGCGAAGCTGGCGGCCTGCCAGCGAGCCTCGGTGCCGGTGGTCACCGGCGGCGGGCCATTCGAGATCGCCGCGGCGCAGGGACGGCTCGAGGCATACCTCGACCTGTGTGCAGAGATGGGGGTCGCCCGAGTCGAAGCCGGCGAGGGCTTCACCCGTTTGCCCTTCAGCCCTGCGGAGATCGGGGCCATGACCTCGAGCCGTGGACTGGAACTCCAGTTCGAGCTGGGGGACAAGCACGGGGGCACCTTCGGCGGCGACGTGACCGATGCGCTCATTGCTCAGGGTCGCGCCTGGCTGGATGCCGGAGCAGTGCAGCTGGTGGTGGAGGCTCGTGAGTCGGCTGCCGGGGTCGGCGTGTTCGATGCCCAGGGCACCCTCGATACCGACAGTGCCGAGCGCTTCGTGGACGCCTTCGGCATCGAGACCGTGATCTTCGAGGCCCCGACCAAAGCGAGCCAGTTCGCCCTCATCGACCACTTCGGCGCGGAGGTCCGCCTCGGCAACGTCCGGCTCGAGGAGATCCTCCGGGTTGAGATCTACCGCCGTGGCCTGCACTCCGACGCCTTCGGGCGTCCTCACCTGCGCCCTGGGCACCCCGAAGCGCTGCGGCGCGCGAGCACCACGTAGTGGTTGCCACCGCCGCGAAGCAACGGAACTGACCCGTCGGCCCAGCGCTGGAGGCGCTCGTCGATCTGCAGGGCTCGTTGCTCGCCGAAGAGCTGACGTTCGAAGAGCGTGAACGGCCAAAACCCGGTGGTCCGGCGCATCACGACCTCGAAGCCGGCGCTTCGCAACATCCGGTCCACAGTGCGCGCGCGGTAGCGTCGCTCCTGCGCGAGCGGCAACGGGCGCCTGACGCCGATCCCGCGCAGGAGCCCTCCGAGGATCCGGCGAAGCGGGCGAAACACGGGGTTGAGCGCTGGATCCACAAGGTGCGTGAGCCGCAGCTGGTTGTCCGAGGTCACCACCAGCCACCCGCCGGGTCGCGTCACTCGCGCCAGCTCTGCGAGCACGCGGCGGGGGTCGGCAACCCACGGCAGCACGCCCAGCGCGATGCAGAGGTCGTAGTGCCCCGCTGGTCGATCCAGGTGCTCGGCATCGCCGACCGCCACGCACACTCGCTCAGCGAGCCCTGCCGCTTCGACGCGACGGCGGGTCTGGTCCACCATCGCCTCGCTGAGGTCGATGGCATCGACACGCCAAGCATCCGAGGCGAGCTGCTCGGTCATCGCCCCGGCACCACAGCCGACCTCGAGGGCCCTCCCCGGCGCACCCGCGGCGGCGTGGCGAGTCATCTCGACCGCCACCATCTGGCGGCGCTGGTAGATGCGGGCCTCGGTCGTCCCCACCTCGTAGACCTGGCGCCAGTGCTGGGCGGTGGCATCGAAGAGGTCCCTCACGGCCTCGGTGCCGGTTGCCCTCGATCGCGTCATGTCCGCTGCCCGGTCAGCGCCGGGTTGCTCATGGTCTCCGCCTCGGGCTCGCCGCTCGGGAACCGGCCGAGGCCAACCCCCCGAGCGCGGCGGAGTCGTGCGCGCGCGGACTGCGCGCCCATCGCCACGGCGACGGCGAGCGCAGGCAAGGGATCCGACGGGTCCCACCACGCCCACTCGTCAACTCCGCGAAGCGAGCGAAGCCAGTCCCTCGTCGAGATCCCTCCGGCGCGGTGCTCGATCGTGTAGCTGCGCAGATCGAAGGGCTCGACCACCCAGCGTCGGCCCTCCACCGTCTCCTCGGCGGGAACGGGCTGTCCCGTCAGGTCCAGGTACATGGCCCGCACGACATCGAGCCCTCCCGAGCCGACGAACAGGCGGAACGTGGCACCCATGCGCGGGTTCACGTCCAAGAGCTTGTAGCGGCCGTCCCGGGCGTCGTAGCGGAACCCCATGTCCACGATGCCGCGGTAGCCGATCGCGGCGAGGAACCGTGATGCGAGCGAGGCAACCTCGGGGTTCGCCCGGCAGACCCCCAAGCTCGTCGCTCCGGTTGCCGGCAGGTACTGGCGGAGCTTCTGCCCGGTGAAGCCCACCAGGCAGCGGGAGGACGCGTCGAAGTACCCATTGAACATCCACACCGTGAGCGGATCACCCGGGATGAACTCCTGGAACATGACGTTGGGCCGGTCCCCTTCGACCTCCATCTCGTCGTAGCCCCGCAGCAGGGCCCCAGGATCGCTCGCGATGACCACGCTGCGCGCCCCGGGCCGGCGACGCATCAGCTGCGGGTCCATGCTCTTGAGCACGACCGGATAGCTGCTCCGGGCTGCGAACAAGGAAGCGTCCCGGCGGTCCTTGGGGAAGTAGGCCTCAGGGGTGGGGATGCCGGCTTGGCGGCTCAGCTCGTGGAGGTTCCCTTTGTCCGCGAGGGAGCGTGCGAGTCCGCGCGGTCCGATAGGGAAGCGGTAGACCTGGCAGAGCGCGTCGGCGTGGTCGTCGACGAAGAGCGCGCCCACGTCGTCGGTCGCCAGCAGCACGGGGCGATCCCCAAGCTCGCGACCGAGCGCGACGAGCGCGTCCTTTGCCTCCTCGCCAGGGGTGGCGGAGAAGGGGATGACGACGATGCGATCTGCCCACTTCGAGAGGCTCGCGGGGTCGACCCGGCGCTCGGTGACCACGACGGTTCGAACCCCCATCTTCCCCAAGGTCCTGATCGCGCACAGCCGGCCATGGGCGTAGGAATCGGGCACCATCTTCAAGATCACCGCTGCGGGCTGGTCGCCAGCCCGGGTCCGGAGCCGTGCTCGGGTGCTCGTGGTCCTCATGGGCACCTGCCGTAGGCGAGCGCACCGCCGGCGAGCCACACCGCGCCACATAGGTCGTCGACGTGGTCGACGATGAACGCCAGATCGCCGTGGCGTCCGGTCCGTCGCAGGAACTCGGCGCTGGGGCTCGCCACGATCTCGCTGACTTCCACGCCGTCCCAGCGCTCGATGAGCGCCGCGGTCCTGGCGTCGGCGGGCACATACCCCTCTTTGACCAGGTCTCGGGCAATCCAGGCACAGCACAGGGCGTCTTCGTCGCGGAACTCCCCCCTTGCGCCAGCACCGATGATCGCGACGGCCTCCTGGGTCTCAAGCAGCGCTCCCACGGTCGCCCGGTAGTTGCGCAAACAGGCCACCTGGACGTTCTGGCCCGGTGCGGCACCGCAGATCACCCGCGTGCCCGAGGTCGACAGCAGCACGAGGGGTCGATGCCGGTCACGACGCTCGAGCAGCTCGACCGGGCTGTTATCCATCTCGAACGCATAGGGCACCTGGCCGCCGAGCTCGCCCGCCAGAAGCGGCGACTCCAGGGTGTCGGCGCGGGCGATCGCATCCTCGAGGGTCGGGACCGGATAGCACTTCCAGCCCTGCTCCGCGGCGGTGACGGCCATGGTGGTCGACCGGATGACGTCGACGGCCACGATCGTCGACACCGAGCGATAGCGGACGAGGGATTCAGGAAACGCGTCGATGCTGACCGTCGGACAACCGTGGTGACGCAGGTTCGATCTCATCCTCTGACCTCCTTGGGAGCGGCGAGCACCCTGGCGACCCGCTTGATCCTCCGGTAGCCCGCTCGGATGCTCGACAGGTTCGACACGAAGAGGCCATCGCTCAGCGTGCCCAGCGAGAACAGCAGCGTCGACATCTCCGTGCGATCGGGATAGAGCTTGAGCAGCGTGGCGTTGTTCGGACTCGCGCACGTGTCCACCCAGGCGGCATCAGTGTGATCGTGGAAGAAATCGAAGAAGGCTGCGTGCAGCAGCGTGCCCGGGCCGAAACGCCGATACCGCTCGTCATAGGCCCCCTTGATGAGGAACAACCCCCTCTCGGCGCGCAGTGCGATCAGGATCGCGACGGTCACACCGCCACATTCGAGCGTCAATGCGTGTAACCGCTGCTGCGCCGTGAATCGCCGGCACATCTCGGTGAAGTACTGCGGTTCGCCAGGGGCGGCGGCGAGCGCAATGGTGGTTGCCTTGTAGCCCGCCGCCTCCAACGCGATGAACTGCTCGATGACCGTGGGGTCGCCGGCGCGGTCACGGACCACCGAGGGCGCCCCGAGGTGCTCTTCGAGCTGGCGGCGTTGCTTGCGAAGGTGGGCCCGGAAGCGCCCGCTGAGATGCGCGGCGTACGCGTTCTGCGAACGCCGGAGTAGGTACCCGCGTTCCCAGGATTCCCACGGCGAGCATGCCAACCCGAGACGCTGCGCCCCGCGTCGGAGCACGGTCTCGACCGGTCCGCCCAGGCGCAGGGAGTCGAGCCCCAGCAGCCGGGCACCGAGGTCGCGGCGTTTGCCAGCGATGAGCTCGAGCAGCGCCACGGCGGCTTCCTCGGCGCAGGACGCGTCCAAAAGCGGCGTGCCCACGTAGGTGCTGCGCCGGACCTGGTTCGCTGCGACGGGGTAGGCCAGCGTGTACCACCGACGCACCGTACGCAGCGGAACGCAGGCGACGAGGTGGCCGCGCTCCCAGACGGCCGCAAGGACCACTTCGGCGCCGAAGGGCTGATGGCGCGCTGCCGGAATGACGCAGTGCGCTTCCGCGAGCGGATTCGGTTCGACCGCCCGGAGGGCAAGGTCCTCCCAGGACGCCGTCTCGGCGCTGGAGAGCCCCCGGACCGGAAGGAGGCTCCCGCTGAAGCCGCCGGCGAGGCGCGCCCCCGACCGCGTGGCCCAGCGGAGCATCATGCGACGACCTCGTCGGTGGCTCCGACGGCCGCTCGAGCCGCCTCGTCGTGCTCCTTTGCGATGCCCTCGAGCGCCGAGGCGCCGAAGCGCTCGACGAGGTGGCGGGTGAGGACGTCTGTCACCCGTTGTCGCTGATGGGCGCGCAAGAGGGCATGATCGGCGTCGTCGAGCATCTCGATGCGCAACCGGCCCGAGCGCCGCAGGCGGCGCACGGCCGGCCAGCTGCCGCGCAGCAGCGGCGTCGCCTCGTCGGAGCGGCAGCACAGCACGGTGTCGACGCCGGCCTCCGCCAGCTCCTCGAGCCAGTGGATCGGGGAGCTGGCGCGGCGCATGCGGTTCGCCCAGGCCCACACCACCGGGCGCAGCCGCCGCCGGAGCTCGGGGAGCGGGAGGCGACGGTACGCGCTCGCCGCGGCACCCGGCGGCCGGCAGAGCCGGCGGCGCGGATCGATCGACCCGGTGGCCAGCTCCGGTGGCGCGAAGCGGAGCAAGGGGTTGATGGCACATACGGCGCGGGGGTGCAGACCCAGCCCACTCTCCAGCGCCTGGTACGCGCCGGAGCACAACCCGACCAAGATGACGTTGCGCGGATCGCCCGGGGACACCGCGGCCGCGGCCTCTACGACATCGTCGAAGGCCTCCGGCGCGCGGACGACCTGCGGGTGCTGGCCAGGCCGCACAGGGCTCTCGCCAAGCCCGCTGAGGTCGAGGCGGACGCTGGTGATCCCCCATGACGCCCACTGGCGAGCAAGGGCGACCCAGAGGCGGTTGGGGCCGATGTGGCGCTCGTACCCGGAGTTGAGGAACAGGACCGTCGGCGCGAAAGAGCGCTGCGAGGGCCCAGGGGAGGTCATGATGCCGAACAAGCCGACCTCACCCAACCACAGCGGACGCTCCCAGATCCCTTGCGGGCCCCGACGTTCGACGAGGACCTCCGCAGGAAGTCTCGTCTTGAGGGAAGACATCGGCGCGCACGGACGGCGCTCGTCGCCGAAGACCTCCGAGAGCCAATCCGCGACGGTCTCGAGGGTCTCGGTGGGAACGACGTGATGGAACGGATCGACGTCGAGCAGGGCCGCTTGCCCGAGGGCCTCGCGCCATTCGATGCTCGAGGCCTCCGGGCCACGAGGCGCTGCCATGCCCGCCGTTGTGTGCGCCCGATCCGGGCGGGTCAGCACGAGGGTGCGGGCGGCGAGATGGGGGCCGAGATCCCCTATCGCAAGGGTCTGGAGATCCGCAACCGTCTCTGCGTGGTACACGTACCCGGGGATCTCCACCCTCCCCGACGCGCCCTGGGAATCGTCCGTGTCGAACCCGTGCAGCACCCGCTGTTCCCGAAGGAAGGCCCGGCCCGTGACGCAGGGGTCCCACAGCACCAGAGCATGGAGCGGGCCGATGCGTTGCGCTGCCGCGGCCCCGAGCAATGCGCCCATGCGCATCCCCACCACGCCGATGGCCGGTGCGCCGCTCTCGCGAGCGAGTCGGGTCGCATGCTCCACGCTGGCGATCCACGCCCTGACCCGTGCGCCGTCGGCATCAGAGCCCGCCGAGTCCCCAGTCCCGTCGTAATCGAATCGGATCGCAACCAGGCCCTTGTGCGCCAGCGTGACCGCCAAGCGGCGGAAGGTGGAATGCGCGCTCGTGTGCTCGACGCCCAGCGGCGGGCACAGCACGACAGCGCCTTTGCAGCGGGCACCCTGCGGTCGGTGCAACCAGCCTGCGAGGGGGCGGCCGGCGGGCCCGAACCACAGCGGCGTGCCCTGTTCGAACAGATCCGGCGCGGGACTCATCGGGGAGCCCCGATAAGGACCGGGGAGCCGGAGTTGAGCGCCCGAAGACGCCCACGCGGCGGCCGCGTTGTGCCCTCGGCCTCGAGACGGATCACGCGTCTTGACCCTGGCAGCATGTGGAACCAGGAGTCCTCGGGCACGTAACCGGGGACGTCGAGGGCCACCCACTGGGCGAAGCGCCGGGTGGTCACCTCGACGCGCCAGTCGGGCTCCGCCTTCCCCCTCGGAGGGAGGAACCAGGCGTGGAGTCCCAGGTCGTCTTCGACCGAGCGGCTCTGGCCCCCTGGCAGGTAGACAGCCTCCGCGACGACCGTGCCGTCGGGGCACAGCAGTGACGCCGCGACCACGTCGTGGGCGCAGGGACCGAAGCGGTAGGCATAGGTGAGGTCGCGAAAGCCCTCGAGCATGCCAACGGACTCGACGACCAGCGAGCGTCGCGGGCCCACCGTCACCGAGCGGGTGGCGCCCTCGACATGCACCTCGCCTCGGGCGTAGAGGTCCAAACGGAGCACGCCGGTGAAGGGTTCCGCCGTGTCGTTGACCACATGGAGCCGCAGGCCGTTCAGCCCCTCGTCGGTGACCAGCAGGCCGAGCGGCCGGAAGACGCGCCGCAGGACGTACCAGGGGGCCTTCGGGCGTCCGAGGGCATCGATGAGGCCCCACCCCGCCCCTGGACGGAGGTCCGCGAGGGCAAGGACGAGCCCCCCGGCGCACAGCGACCCCGGTCGCCGCCATTCGCTGAACACCGCCCCCATGAGCTCTGCGTTCGTGGCTCGCCCGAGCTCCAGCGCCCGCTCCGGATCCCGGTAGCGCTCCATGAACGGATCGCCACCGAAGAGGAGCCGCTGGTAATGCTCTCGGACGTCCTCCATGTCCCAGGAACGACCGGCATCGTGGTGCACGGCCTGTTTCCAGGCTGGGTCGTGCCCGGCTCGCCACGCCCCGCCGCAGGCTTCCTCGACGGTTGCCGGCTCGGGCGGGGTCGCGAAGGCGAGGCACTCTGCGGCGAAGCGCACCCCGGCACGGCGCGCGTCGTCGATCGGCCTGAGGTACCCGCCAACGCCGAAGTACTGGCTCACGCCGACGTCCATCTGCAGCGGCAGGGCACCGCCCGTGGGGTTGGAGCTGAGGTAGGCAACCCCGGGGAGCTCCGATTCCACCAGGGCGGGGATCGTCTTGTCGAAGAGCTCGCTCCGCCAGCTCGAGGGTGGCAGGCCGTTCATCGCCGCGATCTCCTCGACCTCTTGATTGCCGCAGACCACGGCCAGGCTGGGGTGGCCGGACGCGGTGGCGAACACCTCGGTGAGCTCGGCCTCCACCTCAGAGACGAAGTCCTCGTCCTCGGGGGGATCGACGAACGCGAACATGCAGTCCTGCCACACCAAGATCCCCAGCTCGTCGCAGTGCTCGAAGAACGTGCGGTCCTCGTAGACCCCGGTTGCGGCGACCCGCAGCATGTTCATGTTCGCGGCCTTGGCCAGTTCGAGCAGGCGCCGACGCGCTGGCCGCCGGGGGACCATACCCACGGGATCCGGTGGGAGCCAGCACGCACCGCGACAGAAGATCGGCTCCCCGTTCACCACGATCTCGAAACCGCCGCTCGCGCGGTTGACCTCGACGGTGCGAAAGCCCACGCGTCCCAGGGACAGCGGTGCCCCGTCGTCGGTCAGCGCCAGGACCTCGTAGAGCGGTTGGGGACCGTGGGTATGCGGCCACCAGCGGTCGACGTCTCGGACGGCCAGGCGCGCGCTGCCACGGGTCCGCCACGGACCGATTGCCTCGAGCTCGAACGCCGCCCGCTGTCCTTGGACCGCCAGCGTGAGCTGCTCGACAGGCGCCCCCCAAAGCTCGAGCATCACCTCGACGACGGCACCATCGCGTCCCTGGCACTGCGCCTCGAGCGTCAGGGCTCCGGTGAGCCGGTCTCGGGCGCCGAGCGCGCGCAGACGCACGGCCCGCCACGGACCGACCACAGGCGGCGTCACGGCCCAGCCGGGGATGCGACCCAGCAGGCTCGTGCGGATCCAACGGAGGTTCTGGTGGGTGACCATGTAGGTCTTCCAGCGCGGCCGGGGCCTGGGGCGCCCGAGCACGCTGGTCAGCGCGCCACAGCGGATGACGAGCTCGTTGGCTCCCGGCAACGGCGTCACCTCCAGCTTGGTCGAGCGGAACATGTTCTCCCCGTGGTGCCAGTGGCGCCCGTTGAGCCAGACGTCGGCGATGGTGGCGATGCCGTCGAGCTCGAGCACGAAGAGCCCACGCGGCACCCCACGCTCCACGGCAAAGTGGCAGCGGAACCACCAATCCAGCGCGTCGTAGTCCTGGGGCGCCATCGCCTCGCGCCCCGCGTCGCGCAGCGCTGCCGCGGCCGTGCCGGGAACCGCGGCCGGGATCCACGCCACCCCATGACGGTCGAGCTCATCCGGATGGGTGATGGCGCCCGGGGCGCTCCAGCAGCACTCCCAACGTGCCTGGTCGAGGAGGTCAACCGGCATGGCACGGCTTCCGCTCCAAGAGGCCGTAGGCCTCGTCCCAGCAGCGCGTCAGCTGGCCGAAGGCCGTGTCGAGATCGCAGGCCTTGCCCCGGCTGACGGTGCGGGCCACGCTGAGCTCGAGGGACTTCATGCCGGCCGCGATCGCATTGAAACGTTGCGCGGCGATCTCGAGCGCCCGAGGGCTCCAGGCACCCCGTGGCTCCAGTGCGCGCAACCAGGACAAAAAGGCGGCCGCGAGCTCGGCGTTGGCACCGCACTGGCGCAGCGTCCCGAACGCGTAGCGGTGGAACATCTCGAGCCCGCTCGCCTGCAGCCAGGGGAGGTCGAGGCGCAGGCGCCGACCCATTCGAGCGACGGGATTGGTTGGGGGACGCCGCTCCAGGTGCTCGCCGAAAAGCTCCAGGGCAACGGCCCGGACCGCCGCGTCCGCGGGATCGAAGCGGTCGAGCCGGATGCTCTCGACGTAGGGCGCAAGGACGGAGCTTCGGTTTTCGGCAAACAGCGCGTCGAAGTCCTCTCCCTCGAGCTCGAAGTACCCGCTGTTGTGGAAGTAGCCGAGCCGACGCGCCTCGACATCGATCATCTGGACCATCACCGTGGTCTTCTGGTGGGCGCAACGGTAGGTGAGGCCGGCGGTGTCGGGGAGGTGCCACGCATCGACGTCGACGGTGACCAGGCGACCCATCCCGACCTGCTCTGCCACGTGGTGTACGAGGGGCCTCCACACGTTGAGCTCGGCGACTTCGATCCCGAACAGGCGCCGGAGGTCCTCCGCTGGGTGCTTGAACATCCGCCACTGGTCACCGTCGAAGTCGGTGCTGAAGGTGAAGGCGAGCGCGGCCAGCGGCTCCGCTCCCAGCGCATGCAGCGCTTCGATCCAGAGGTCCGCGGCGCAGTTGGTCTCGCACCAGATTCTCGAGGGTCCGTGCAACGGATGGGAGCGGTAGGCCTCGGCAATGATCGGGAGCACCTCGAACCTCATGGCCACAGCTGCTCCCGGATCGGCGCGGGCCAGGCGTCGACGGCCGGCCCGTGGGCGGCGAACAAGGCGACGGCGATCCGGTCGATCCCGAACGCGACGCAGGCGCTGTGGGCCGTCTCGCCGCTTGCGGTCCGGATCCCAAAGGGCGCCCCGAAGTGGTCGAGGTGGCAGTTGGCCGAGAGCACCGCGGTCTCCGGCGCACCCTCGAAGATCGGCGTGATGCCCTCGATCTTGAGCGATTCGGCTCGCTGCTGGGCGGCCAGCGCCGTACCGAGGCGTCCGAAGAACGGGTCATTGGCGGGAACGGCCGTCATCTGGAGGCCGAGCTGGCTCAACAGCTCCAAGCCCGCTGCAAGGCCACGGTCACGATGGAAGCGGGCGCCCGCCTGGTCGCCCACGAAGACGACCTCGTGCATCTGGAACGCCTGCTGGCGCGACGGGTCCTCAGTCGGCTCATGACGGAAGCAATAGCCCTGGACCTCGAAGGTGCGGCCGCCCGGCGGGAGCGTGCCCGTGCACATCGGGTACAGGGCGTGGCAGGCAGCCGAGGAGAGCACCACCTCGGAGGGAACGAAGAGCGCGGAGCAGTCACCGCCGGCCTCGAGACGCCGGAACAGCTCGCCGTGCTCGCGGTTGCCGCCCTCGAAGACGTGCACCGAGCCCATGAGATCGGGGAACGACTGCGGGTAGTTGGTGCGGTCGAAGGTCGCACGCGAGATCACCGGCGGCACGAAGATCGTGGTGGCACCCAGCGAGCTCGCCCAGGCGTGGACCTGCCGCCCCAGCGCATCGGTGACCTGCTGGTAGGCGGCCGAGCGCGCGTAGAGCCCGGACACCCCCGAGGGGAACAGCAGCTCGGCCTCGATCAGCGACTCCAAAAGCTTTGCGTGGGGGTCCCTCAAGGAGCTCTGCGAGGCGGTCCTCGTCGGGTACGCCCTCTGCACCGTCATCGCGCCTCCTTGGAGACGAGGAGCAGTTGGGCGTTGTCCGCGAGGATTCGCTCGTTGTTGACCATCAACGCCGCGCCGTGCGCGTCCCGCAGCTGGCGACCGAGGGAGAACGGGGAGCGCTCGGCGTACCCGGCCATGCCGCAGATCGCCAACGCGCGCGTCACGATCTCCACGACGAGGGTGGACGCCGCGACCTTGAGCGAGTTGAACGACACTACGCTTCGAAGGCCTTCGGTTCGCGTCGACCAGCTGGCTTCGAGGCTCGCCGTCGCATCCCGAACCAGGGCCTCCATCTGCTGGTAGGCAACGGCGAGCTCCGCCAGGCTCCCGGCCCCCCCAGGCGTGGTCCCGGGGTTCTTGCGCGCTTGGTGCTGCACGAAGGTGCGGGCCTTGGACATGGCGGCTGCTGCGATGCCGAGCCAGACGTGAGACCACAGCACATGGGAGACCGGCATCATCGTCTGGGAGGCGATGTCGCCGAAGGGATCCGGCACGACGTAGTCCTCCGGCCCCTCTGCGGCGAGGAGGAACCCCGGGCTGACCGTGCCACGCATCCCGAGGGTGTCCCACTCGCCGACCTGGGTCAGCTCAAGGCCCGGAGGGGCACACACGACGAGCACCTGGTCACTCGGCGGAGCATCAGGACCACGCCTGCAGGTTGCGAGCACCCCGTCGGCGAAGGCCCCGTAGGAGATCACCGAGGCTTGCTTTTGCAGGCGAAAGCGTCCCCCCTCGCGTTCGAGCGCACAGCGGCTGGTCCGCAGCGCTCCACCGACCCCTGCCTCACTGGTCGCCGACGCCAGAAGCAACTGCTCGCTCGCCACCGAGGAGAGGTATGAGCGCAAGGCGGGCGTGCGGCCATGACGTGCGAGGCACGCCACCTGGAGGTGGTGCATCGCGAGCACCATGGCGCTCGAGGCGCAGTGGCGAGCGATCCTGAAGACGCCTTCGGCCGCTTCGCAGACCGTTGCACCGGCACCGCCCAGCTCCTGAGGGACCAGGAGGGAGAGGGCACGCTCGGATCGCAGCGCGGCCACGGTTTCCGCGGGAAAGCGCGCCTCCCGATCGACTGCATGCGCGAACGCACTCGCGCACTGCTGCGCACTTGAAGTGACCGGACGGCCATCGAGCATGACGCTCATCGCGACACCCCGACCGAAGTCAACTCTTCGATCGCGTCGCGAATTGCCGCGATGGACTCGAACGTGGCCTTGCGGAGCATCGCTTCTGGGAACTCGATGTCGAAGGCCTCCTCGAGGCCGAGCATGACGTTGACGCTCGCGTGCGAGGTCATCCCGGCCCGGAAGAGGTCCGCGTCCGGCGCGATTGCCATCGCATCCACGGGCAGACGTGCGTAGGTGGCGAGAACCCTGCGGATCTCGTCTTCCATGTCCTTTCTCCTTTCAGACATCTTGCAAACCTCCGGTCGCAACCACTGATGCAAGGTTCGATGTCGCCGAGCGCCGCCCAACCAGGTCACCTCTGCCGCGAGCAGAGCCGTTGGCACGTCCCGCAACGAAGGCCACCACGACGGCCGCGGCGACCGGGCCGTCATGGGTCAGGCTCACCGCCAGCGCTCGAAGGCCTTCGCCGCATGCGCGGCGGGCCGCCTCTCCGTGCAGGAGGAGATCGCAAGCCCCAGAAGGCCGACGGAGGACTTCGATCGACCGCCACTCAGGTTGCGATCCACAGGGGCGCAAGATCTTGAGCAACGCCTCCTTGGCTGCGAAGCGAGCAGCCAGCGATGCGTGGAATCGATCGTGAGCGTTCATTGAGGACTCGATCTCTTGCCTCGTGAAGACCCGTTCGAGGTAGCGGGCCCCGAGACGCGCGACCGCCTCGGTGACCTCGGCGATCTGAACGCAGTCGATCCCAACCCGCAGAGCCTCACCGACGTCGCCCGCCACAGCCCGCTCCAGGGCCGCGAGGCTCGAGGCGAACTGGTCGCGAGTCATCACGACACCGACCGCCCGAGTGCCGAAGCGACGACCGTCGCCACACGACGCTGCTCGGATCGCATCGCCGGGACGAAGAGCGTGAGAATCCCTGGAAGCGCCAAAAGGCCGCACCAGGGCAAGGGGACGAGGGGAAAGAGCACGAGCGGGAGAATCGCCAGCGCGAAGGGGGCCATCCTGCGGTAGCTGAAGCTCACGATGCTGCGAGCCATCCGGTCCAGGTACAACAGGTCGACCAGGGCGATCAGCGCGGCAATGCCGAATCCTTCGACACCGAAAGCACGAACCAACGGGACGGCGGCCGCGGCCAACGCGAGCTCCTGGACGGCGACCGCACCTGCGACCGCAAGGTTTCGGCCCCTGCTCAGCAACAGCGTCATCTGCATGGACCCCGCGGCATTGCACACGAATGCCAGCGCGAGGAGCGTGTACACGGAGATCGCGCGCGTCCACTCGTGCCCGAAGACCCCGGGAATGATCCATCGTGCCCCGAGGGCGAATCCCGCGAACGCAACACCGGCGGCGAGGAGCTGGAACAGCGATCCCTCCTCGACGCTGTAGCGCAGCCGAGCCCGCTCCTCGTTGGAAATCTTCGAAAACGCCACCGTCGCGAGCCGCGCACCGCCGCGCTGGGCAAAGCCCACGGTGTCGACCAGCCGGAGGGCGAACGCGACGTACCCGACCCCGCTGGCCCCTGCGAAGCTCCCCACCACCAACGGGTTGACCAAGCCGCCGAGGCGACCGAGCATCGACGAGGCGGAGAACGTCAGACCGTGTCTGGCGAATGCTCGCATGGCGTCACCGGACCATCGGAGGCGGGGGCGAAGCCCCGAGAGGACCAGACTCCCGACCAGGAGCCAGCTCTGCCACGCGAAGTTGCCCGCAACGAGGGACCATGCCCCGGCATGTCCGAGCGCCAGCGGGATCGCCGTGCCGTAGAGGACAACGTCCCCGGAGAGTTCGAGGAATCCCATCCGTCGGTAGCGGAACTGGCGTTCGATGGCCGCCTGCGCTGGTGCCCATAGCACGTTGATCGGCACGCTGAGCAAAAGGACCCGCAGGGGGACCAGCACCCCAACCGGGCGCAGGAGCGGGCCGGCCGCGAAGGTAAGGCCGAGGGCGATTCCGCTGACCACGATGGAGGTCACGAGCAAGAAGGTGAACGCCTCGTCGTAGGTGTGGCGTGCGACCTCGCCGGGCTGACGGATCAGGTAGATCTCGTTCCCCATCTGGGCGACCACCGTGGCCAAGAGCACGTAGGCGGCTGCACCCGCGTAGATGCCGTAGTCCGTCGGACCAATGAGGCGAACCGTGAAGACCACGCCGAGCAACCGGATCGCCATGCCCAGCGCCTCTCGCACGAACAGGTACCCCCCGCTTCGAACGGCGAGCTGGGACAGCCTCGGGGTCGAAGCTGCATCGCTCGAGGCTCCACTCGAGGAACGAGCCGGGGCGCCCGCTGAGACCGGGACGCCAGGCCGCGCGCCAAGGCGCGACGCGTCGGCCGGCGGAGGCGGGGAGGGCGGCGCCTCGAGGAGCCACGATCGGGCCGGGTTCGCCGGCGACCGAGGCAGTCATGGGAAGCCGAGCCGGTCGGTGGCCCTGCGGAAGAGCTCCTCTGGGCCAACGGGGTCCTCGGGGGTCGCGAGCGCGACGGCGGAGGTCCCCGTCAGCTCGCCTGCGTTCGACGTCGCGCCGGTGATGCCACTCACCAGCCGCTCGCGGATCGTCTCGGGGTCAACCGCGGCCGTACGCAGACGCGTGGCCACAGCGAAGAGCCCTGGGGCGACCCGGGCAACGAGGTCGTGCTCGCGAACGCGGTTGCGAAGTCGGCCGGCGATCGCCAAAGCCGCACTGTCGGGAAGTGGCGCCCCGTCGACAGGGCTGACCGTCAAGACGATCAGCGCCACGGCTCCTTCGCCGTTGCGGATTCGGCCTAGACCTTCACCCAAGAACCCGAGCAGGGTCGGCAGCGTCGGCAATCCCGTCGCTGGATCCGGCCCGAGAAGGGTGTCCAAGGCCGGCACCGCTCCCTCGGAGGCGGCCGGCGGGGGAGCGGCCGGCGCGGCAAAGGGGCGCTCTGCTTCCGGCCGGGCCTCGACCCATTCAGCCTGCTGTTCCACCCGGGGTTGGGGCTCCGCGGATCCCTGGGCGCCCGCGGACGGTGCGCCGGTATCCCAGCTCCCCCCAGGAGCGGGCTGCGGCGAGGTGCCTGGCGCGCCCTGCGCCGGCACGGGAGCCTCGAGGGCTGTGGCGCCAAGGACCGTCGGACTCGGCGCGCTCGCGGCCAACCCTCCCTCGGCTGCTGGCGAGGGAGGGACCGGAGCGTTCGCTGGCGCCGGCTCAGCAGCTGAGGGTTCCCCTTGGGGCTGCGCAGCCGATTGGGAGCCCGCGCCCTGGGCGATCGGTTCGAGGAGCTCCTGGCGGGCACGAAGGTACGCGGCAAGGCGGGCTGCCAGGCTGGCAAGCAAGTTGAGCTGATCCTGCTCGAAATGACCGACGAGCGGTTCTGCGACGCACAGCAGACCCCACGGGCGGTCGAGCGCGTCGGGATCTGCGAGCGCCGCGGCCGCGAGCTTGGTCGCGTGCGCCTGTCCCGACCACAGGCCTCGCAGGACCCTGGCGCTCCGAACGACGACCTGGCCGCCGGTCAATAACGGGTCCTCCCAGGTCTGCCGGACGAGGTCGTCGATCGCCTCCACCGTCCAGGTCGGGTCGGAGGTCAGGTTCGGAAACGTCGCGATGGCGAAGCCGCCATCGGGCTTGCGAAGCGCGGCGAAAGCGACCGCGGCGGCGCACTGGGTCTTCGCCATCTTGAGAAGGTGGCCGACGCCTCCGTGGGTGGTGGTGTCCATCGTGCTCCTCGTCGGTCAAGGCTCAGCGACCAGCAGCGCTGCCCGCTGACGTGGTGGATAACGTTCCGCCACAAGCGTAGGAAGCCGGCGTCCCGGCGACGTTTGGCCGCCGTCCGCGTCCCAGCGGCAACGGGGCCTCGGAGGAGCCCGTCGGGGCAACCCCCGGCGATCCCCGCGCGCTGGACAGAGCGGCCTGCTAGGCGCCAGGGGGAAAAGGCGTGCTCGCCAGGCGCCGAAGCTCGGCAACCGAGCGCGGGAACGAGCCGCCGGTGATCGCCCACCCCGAGAAGTCCCAGGCAACCGCGGCGAAGAGGTGGTGCTCGCTCGCCCAGGTCACCAGGTCCGCCACGTAACGCGGATCGTCACCAGCGCCTTGTTGGTCGACCGGGACGACCCCCCAGTGGGCAAGCATCATCGGCTTGTGGTGGCGCCGAGCAAAGGAAAGGAACCAATCCGGCCCGTAGGGGGCGCTGGCGATCGTCGTCCAGTCATCTGCTGCAGGCGCCTGCACGAAGTCGAACGCGTCCGTCGCCACGATGGTGACCATGGCGTCCCCAGGGTAGAGCTGGGGCGGGGTGACGCTGCCTCCGTCCGTGCCGACGTCCCAGACGAAGGAGAAGTCCGACCCCGGCACCGCTCGCAGGGTGTCGACGATCTGGTCCCAGTACGCCACGTACTGCCGTGCGCCGGCCTCGTCGGTGACCGACCAGGGCACACTGGGGTCCTGGGGGTCCCAGCCAATGACCAGGAGCGCCGAGGCCTGACCTTGGGCGACCAACGTCGCCCCGAGGCTGGCGAATTCGGCGTCGTACGCGCCACTCGCACCCTGTTGCAGGGTTGCCGTCCCGGTGTCGGGCAGCATCGGCACGCCCCAGATCATCCGGAAGCCGGACCCGCTCCAGCGCTGGAGGATCCAGGTCGGATCGGCGATCGACTGCCAGCTGCCGGCGTCGAGGTAGTCCATGGCGTAGGGCACCGCTGCCCCGATGTCGGCAGCGAAAGCCTCCGCGGCGTCCGGCGCAGCGGGGCCCGCGTACACCCCGAGGGGAACGAGCGCGCTCTGCGAGGCGACCTTCATCGACGACACCCGGGAATGGTGATCGTCCCGGTCCCGGGAGCTAGGGGGGTGGCTCATGCCTCCAGCTCGATGCGCGGCCGTGGGAGGCGCCAGCCCCGCCGGCTGTGCCCAGATGAGGATGCCGGCGCCGAGGGCAAGCGCCACCACGACGCCGAGCGCCGGAAGCAGTGCCCGCCCGAAGCGCCGCTCGATGCGCCGAAGTCCACGACGGGCAGCCCGGCGAACCGATCGGCGAAGGGTCACGGAGCCAGTGCCTCGATGCCCCTGGCGGGCGTCGGGACCGCGAGCACCCCGGCATGGGGGGATCGAGCTGGGAGCGGTCCCGCGAGGGCAAAGAGGCACCACAGGACTTGCGGCAGCCCGCCGTTGCTCAGGTAGGGCCAGATGACATTCATCGCCAGCAAGCCGGCGACCGAGACGAGGAGCGCCCAGCCCAGCGCCGCATCGAAGGGATCAGGTGCGCGGGCGACGGCGCGTGCACGCGCCACCATGGCCCACCCGAGGAGCGCGAACACCACGAGGAGGGGGATTCCCCCGTGGGTGAGGAGCTCGATGTACTCCGATTCGGGGTACTGCCAGCTGATCCGGGGCGGGATGATGACGCCGTAGCCCGACAGTGGCCGTGCGGCGATCGCCGGAAGGTACTGGCTCGACCAGACCTCGGCGCGAAAACCGAGCGTCTGGGGCACCCACGCGTGCCGGCCGGTACCAGGGGTGGGTGCGAACTGCTGGTCCAGCCGACCTCCGAGGAACGGAACGGCCACCAGGACACCGACGAGAAGCGCCGGTGCCAGCCAGCGACGAACCCGGCGGGCGCCGCGATAGCGGGTCACGAGGAACCCAGCCCCGACCACGAGGCAGAAGATCGCCGAAAGCTCCCTCGTCAGCAGCAATGCCACGACGGCGATCCCCGCGACGGCCCACAGGCGGCGCTGGTGGTGGCGGAGCTCGCCTGCGATCGCGAGCGCCAGGAGCACCAGGAGCAACGGGAACAGGTACCCGGCCAGGGCCGCCCAGTTGTCGAAGGGTCCCGTCGCTCGAGTGACCGCCACACCGGGTTGCAGGCCGTACACGCCGCCGGTGATCGTGTTGATGAATCGCCCGACGGCCGGGAAGTGCAGGTTCTGCAAGATGGCGAGCACCCCGACCGGCACGCTGGCGCCGAGCAGGACGAAGACGCCGAGCCGTCGTTCGGCGGGGCTGCGCAGGGCGACACGGACCCCCCGATACAACAGGAAGAACTGCAACTGGCCGGCGATGGTGCCCCATTCGCTGAGCGAGAGGTGCTCGCCCAGCGCCCTGGCGTCGAGGATTCCGGTGCCTGCCCAGGCGAGGCCGTAGCCGAGCAGGAGCCAGTCGAGCACCGTCCAGGGAACCGCGTCGCGGCGGCGGGCCGACACCAAGACGGTGACACCGATCGCGCCGATCAGGGCCTCTGAGACCCGCACGTTGGGCACCGGGGTCCCCGGTGCCAACCCCGAGGTGATCGGCACGAGCGCCACGAGGAGCAGCCCGCCCATGCGCGGGCTGACGAGGGTGGCCGCGACCGCGGCGGCACCGAGGAGCAGGGCCATGGCCAAGCGCAGGTGCACGACGGCGACGGCGCCCATGACGAACGCCGCCATGACGCCCGTCACCCCGAGGAGCAGCGGCCGCGAGCGCGAGGTCAGCCAGCTCGCCTCAACCGGTGCCCTCGTCGCCGAGGGAGTGAGGCAGAGCAGCCAGCGGCTTCTTGGCATCGTCATGCCCGTTCCCTTCAGCCCATCGGCCCTCAGGGCCCATCTGGCGCGATCGCGCGTCGGCCGCGCCCCACCAGGACCGCCCAGATGGGACCACGATCGATCGCACGGAGGCGTTCAGCCGCCAGGCTCAGCTCTCGCAGGCGAGTGCCGGCCCGCAGGACGAGCACCGTCGGACCTGAACCGCGCGCAAGCTCGACGGCACCGGAGGCGAAAGCAGGGCTGACGGCGACTGCTGGTCCCTCACCCGGGGGCGGCCAGCTCAAATGGAAGTGGCGAACAAGCGCCATCGCCAACGCGGTGTCGCCGATGCTGAGGGGCACGACCGTGAGCGTGGTCTCCGCTTCGGTTGCCACCAGCAGCGCCCGGGCCAGCTCCGCCGGGGTCTGGCCCTCGGGAACCGCCGAAGCCGGACACTTCGCACCCTCAGCCAGCGCGCGGGTGTCGTCAATACGTGGATCGGTCCGCTCTGCCACCATGACCAGGATCAACCCGACGAGCAACCCGATCGCCGCACCGAGGGGAAGGCCGAGACGGTGCAGCGTCCCCCCTTGCGACGCCGCAGTCGGAAGGCTCACCACTGTGATCGACCCTGCCGCGACCGCTGGGCTGATCGGGATCACGCTGGTCACCGTGCGCGCCATCGCAGTCGCGCCGGCGATGGCGCGCTGCGCGGTCGGGGCAGAGAACCCGAGGACCACGAGCGAAGTCCCCTGCTCGACCGAGGCGGTGACGGCCTTGCCGACGGCTGCGCTCGTCATGCCCAGGCGCGCAGCGGCCGCCTGGAGCAGTCCCTGGTCCTTGGGGATCAAGGCCGCGTAGGTCGTCGCCAGTGCCTCCGCGTCGTTGGCGCTCCCAGGTCCGACCCGGCTCGCGCCCGACTGGACGACCAGGGTCGCCGCTGCGTGGTACGAGGTGGCCGTATGCTTCCCCGCGAACCATCCCCCTGCGGATCCGGCAACGAGCGCCAAGACCAGCAGCCAAGCCCGACGCCCGAGCCATGCTGGCACTCCGACGCGTCTGGGGGAATGCCCGATGCCCTCCACCGGCCCAGGACGCGCGTGGATCCGCAGGAGCCTCGGGGTGCCGGAGGCCATCGAGGGGGCAGCTGGCTCCGTCGTCGCACCGGCCGGCTCGAGGTGGCCCGGAGCGATTCGGCTCGCCACCGCGCGGAGCGGCCCCGCATCGGCCGACGGCGCATCGTGGGGGGCCGCGGCCGTTCCGGCGGATGCCCGATCCTCGGCGACCGCACCCTCCGGGGAGACGGAGCCACCGGGCCCCATGACGCCGAGCTCGCCGTGGCCGTTCGCTGTCACGGTGGCCTCTGCAGGCTCCGCCGAGGTACCAGGGTGCTCCCACAGCAGCGTGAAAAGGCAGGCATCGGCGCCTCGGTCCGCACATGTGGTCTCCATCACGGTGCCCGGAACGGCGCAGGCCACCTGGGGAAGGGCTTCGAGAAGACCCTTGGCGGTCTCGCACGCGCCCGCAGGCGAGCGCTCGCGCCCAGCCCGCACCCGAACCACCGCGCAGCCTTCGCGGATGCGCAAGATGTCAGCGAGGACTCCTTCGGAGCTCAGGAGATGCCGAGCATCCTGGAGCACCTCGGGCATTGCCGCGGACCCGGAGTCCGCGCGGACCGTCAGCAGCGGATGGGTCGCAAGGCGGCGCCCGCTGGCCCGAGCCTCGCTCACGGGTGCGTTCGTACCTCCCGTCATCGCGGCGCTTCCCGGAGAGCCCAGTGGCATCGCGGTCATGGCGTCGACTCCCCGCGGCTCCGAGCCGCCTTCCGGCGGTACATCTCACGATCGGCGCGCACGAGGAGGCTCGTGGGGTCTTCGTGGCGCGGATCGGCCATGACCCAACCAATCGAGGCAGAGATCGCCAGGGTCTGCCCGCGGACCTGATAGGGCGCCGTGAGGGTCTTGCGGATCCGGGACATGACGAGCTCGATCTCCGAGGGGTCCTCGGAGGTCGCATGCGCGATCACGAACTCGTCGCCCCCGAGTCGTGCGACGACGTCGCTCGAGCGCACCGCTCCTTGGATCCGGCGACCGACCGCGATCAAGACCTCGTCGCCGACGTCGTGGCCGTAACGATCGTTGATCATCTTGAAATCGTCCAGATCAAGAAACACAAGGGCCACCGAGCCCCCCCGTGAGCGGAACTGGACGAGGACCCGGCGCAGGTAGTCGAGCAAGAGGTAGCGGTTGGCCAGACCGGTCAGCGGGTCGTGCAACGCGAGGTGCATCAGCCACGCTTCCTCCTCCAGCTGGGAGGTCACGTCACGAATGACGAGAATGGCCCCCATCTCCTTCTCGAGGGGGAAGGGCTTTGCCGAGGCGACGATGTGGCGGCGCTCCCCTTGGGCATTGACGAGCTGGAGCTGCTCAGAGCGGACAACCGTACCGTTCAGCGCGCGCACGAGCGGGTGGTGCGCCTGCGCGAGCGGCGAGCCGTCGGACCCATGGAGCGCAGGGGAGAGCGGAAACGGATGCCCGACGAGCTCGACGTCTTCGTCAAGCCCTTGGAGTATCCGCGACGCCCGGTTGGCGAGCAGCACGACACCCTGGTGATCGCAGACCTCGATGCCCTCGTCGAGGGCTTCGAGCAGGGTCGCCAGCGAGGGGCCCCCCAGTGCCGCTTCGCTGGTCCCGCCTGCAGTCCCCGATGCGGCCGGCGGCCTGAGCAGCGTGACGTAACAGTCCCCGGCGACCCGGCTCGTGAAGCGGGAGCCTGCGGCATCGACGGGGATGGCTCCCCCCGAGCTGACCGAGAGCTCTGCTCGGCGCCCTGGAACCGGCGTGCCCAGCAGACTCGCACGGACGGCTTCGTCCTCGGGGGTCCCGACGCCCGCCCCAGGCTGGTGCAGCAGGGTCGACACGTCGGCACCGAGGACCTCCTCCGTGCGACGACCGCTCAGCTGACTCAGTGCGGCGTTCGCGAAGAGGATCGTGCCGTCGTCACGAGCGACGAGAAGCGCCTCCGGAAGGTGCTCGGTGACCTCGGTCAAGAAGTCCGCGGCAGAGGGAACCGAAGGGACCGCTTCTTCAGCTCTCTCCGCCGGGGCCGCTGGGCTTGGCTTCGCGCTGCCGGGAGGTCGCATGGTCGGTGGCCCGGTGTCGACGAGCTCCGGCGGCGCAGGCAGTGCCGAGAGCAACTCGTCGAGACTCCTACCCGAAGAGGCCACCAGTGCCCCAAGTGTCGAGGCGAGCTGGAGGAGCCCCGCGCGCTGCTCCTCGTCGAGCTCGGGAAGCCAGGTGTCGACGACACCCAGCAGCCCTGTCACGCGCTCGTTCGCGACGACCTGTGCGACGACGCAGGCGAAGGCTTCGTCGGCAGCAGCGTTCTCACCGAGGATCTCGGCATTCCAGAACAAGTCGCGACCCTGTGCACCTGGCCGGCTGAGGCTGCTCCGAGCCAGTGCCTCGATCCGCCCTCGTGCCTCCGGTGCAGCGGAAGGCGGAAGGTCGACACGAACCGTTCCCCCAGTGGAGACGACGAAGGCCGCAGTTCCCATACAGAGATCGCGCGCTAGCCGGAGGGTCTCAGCGACGACCTCTTCTGCTGGCTCGTCAAGCGGATCAGGCGCAGACGTCATGTCCAGACGATACGAAAGGCGAGTCCCGGCCGCGTCTTTCCGGTGTCCCAGCAACACCGATCCTCGGAGGCCTCCTTGTCGGGACGGGCGATGGACGGGAGATTCGTAGGGTGCCCGCATGTTCGTGTCCTACGTTCTTCGGCTCCGACCCGAGAGCGTCCGCGATGGCCGCTTCGTCGGTGAGGTCGAGGCTGTTGCCACTGGTCACCGGTTCGCCATTCGATCGCTCGAACAGCTCGCGGCTTTCATCCGCGAGACCGTCTCCGAAGAGGTCCTCGCTGGCGCGAACGCATCGAGCCGACAAGGACGAGAAGACGAGGACTGGTGAGGATGGGAGTGCAGGCTCATCGACTGACGACCGCTCGGCACGTGTCGAGGGCCGCGCGCACGGGGACGCACGGACGCCCCCTGTGGCACTGGTTGGTCTGGATCGACGCGGCGCTGTCCTTCGGCGTGCTCGGCGCGTTCGCCTTCGGCACCGCGTTGATCTCGACCACGGCGCTCGCGAGGGGGGAGTTCGTCGCCATCGCCTGGCCTTCGATGCTGTGCTCTCTGTGGATCAACGGCGTCTACCGGCGCGCGCGCCGGCACATCACGCCGGCGCCGGCAGACGAAGTTGGTGCCGTCCTCGGCGCGGTGGCGCTCACCGCATTGCTCACCCTGGCCATCTCGGCGGGCGTCCGCGGCGCGCTCGCCGCGGCGTTGTCCCCACCAGGCATCCTCGTCGCCTTCGCCGCTTGCGCCGTCGTCCTGCCGCTCGGGCGGGGCGCACTGGCGATTGCGCTCGGTCGCTGGGTGACGCGGCCGACCCGCGTTGCGGTCGTCGGAACCGGGACCGTCGCCACCGACGTCGCCAGGCGGCTGCTGCGCTCTCGACAGGTCGACTTCGTGGGGTTCGTCGACGACGACCCGGCGCCGGGACAGCCCGTGCTGGGGAGCCTCCGTGACCTGCCAGCGATCTGCCGGACACTGGGGATCGACCGCCTTGTGGTCGCGTTCTCCCGGTTGCACCCGGCCCGCACGACCGACGCGCTCCGAGCGCTTGCCGGCACCGTCGCGATCGACGTCGTTCCCCGCTACTTCGAGCTGACGAGCTGGGAAGCGAGCCTCCACGACCTCGCGGGCTTGCCCGTGACGAGCCTGGACGGGGGGGCCCCAGGCTTCATCATGCGAACCGCGAAGCGAAGCTTCGACCTCGCCGCCGCAGCCGCTGGCCTGGTCCTCGCAGCGCCGGCGATGCTCGTCGCCGCCGTCTGCATCAAGCTCACCTCACCGGGCCCGGTCCTGTTCCGACAGGTCCGCCTCGGCGAGGGCCGCAGGGAGTTCGAGATCCTGAAGCTGCGCACCATGCGACCGGGACCAACCGGGCGCGCCCGCACCCGAGTCCTCCGCAGCTACCCCAAGCCGCTCTCCGAGCTCCCCCAGGACGAGTCGAGGGTAACGACGGTCGGGCGCGTCCTGCGGCGCTTGGGCATCGACGAGCTGCCCCAGCTGCTCAACGTGCTCAAGGGGGACATGTCCTTGGTCGGACCGCGTCCGTTCGTGCCCGAGGAATGCGAGGCCCTTCCGCCGTGGGCTGCTCGACGCTTCGAGGTTCGACCCGGGATGACGGGACTGTGGCAGGTGTGCGGACAGCACGACCTGCGCTTCGACGAGCTCTGCCGCCTGGACTGCCAGTACGTCACCACCTGGTCCTTTATTGGCGACTTGCGCATCCTGGCTCGCACCCCGGGGCGACTCCTGCGTGGCGGTGGGGGTCGATCCAGCGTCGAGAAGACCGAACTGGCTCACACCTCAGGGCGTGGGGAGGTAGGGAAGGCCGAGGAGCTCGCAGAGCTCCCGCCGTTGCGCCTCCCATCGAGCGAGCTGGAGCGCGCGCGCGTCGGCGGTCGCGGCAGCAAAGCGCGCGTAGGCCTGGTCGACCTCGAGGAGCCCGGCGGCAAGGGCCTCGGGGGTGTTGGCGACGTGGCACGCGTACGGGAACAGCGCTCGTCCCACGGGCCAGTCGCTGATGACGAGTGGCCGTCCGGCGTACACGGCCTCGTAGGCAGCACGCATGACCGAGGCGGGCTCCGTCGTGAGGGTCACCACGACGTCAGCGGCGACGATCGCCGCTCGATAGCGCTCCGGGTCGAGGAATCCGACGAGGCGCGCGTTGGGGGGAACCAGGGCGCGCAGCTCCCGCGGAAACGCCGCCGGGTTGCCGGTGATCGAGAACTCCAGGCCCGGCAATGCCCGAGCGGCGCCGAGGACGACCTCCAGCGGCTCGTCGCCACCGAATCGTCCGACGACGAGCACGCGCAAGGGCCCCTGGCGGCGAGGGCTCGTGGCCTGCCAGGAACCAGGGGCTTCGTGGACCACGACCGCCGTGCCACCCCAGGACTCGACCAAGGACCGCCAGCTGTCCTCAGCGACCAGACAGAGTGCCGCACGGCGGACCAGCCAACGGTGCAAGCGCTGCAACCGCGCGCTCACCCGGTCCCCTTGCGCGCCAAAACTGCCGGGGTGGCTGTCGATCACCACCCGCGCGCCGATCGCGCGCGCACAGCACAACGTGACGAGCGGCGCGACGACTGGTGGGCTCGTGACCACGACGACCTCGGGCCTCCTGCGAAGGAGGTAGTGCCACGTTCGGATCGAAGCAAGCAGGTATCGCAGGACAACGGGCGGTCGGCGCGCGGCGCCGGGGGGATAGAAGCAGCGCGCCTCGCCCCCGAGGGATTCCGCGATCTCCAGCGAGCGCCCGCCCACCGCTCCCCACGCGATGAAGGTCAGCCCGCGATGACGACGTTGGCGGTCCTCGATCACCGCCCGGCTCCTCCGGCGGAGCACCATTTACCCAGCGTCAGCGTGGTTGTAGCCACGCGGGGCCGCCCGCATCTCGTGGAGCCTGTGGTGCACGCGGTCTGCAGCGATCCCCATGCCTCGGAGCTGGTCGTCGTGGTGGACGGGGACGACGACGCATCGATGGAGCTCCTCGGGAAGCTTGCGGCGCGACTGCCGCGCTTGGTGGTCACCCAGATCGATCACCGCGGCCAGCTCGGCGCGCTGGAGGCCGGCGTCGAGCGCAGCCAGGGCGAGGTGGTCCTGCTCCTCGACGACGACGTACTCCCACTGTGTCACCTGGCCACCGGACATGCGCGCCATCACGCGCAACGAGAGGGCCTCGTCGTCGTCGGACCCATGCCGGTTCGCCTTCCCCAGACACACCGGGCCTCGCCGGCCACCCTGCTGTACGCCAAGGAGTACGCGGCCCACTGGGAACGCATCGTGCAGGGCCAGGTCGCGGTCCTCGAGCACCTGTGGATGGGGAACGTCTCGCTCCGCCGCACCGACGCGCTCAGCATCGGTCTCACCTCCACAGATTTCCCCGCGCTGTACCACTGCGATCGCGAACTCGGCCTTCGTCTGGCGAAAGCCGGCCTGGTCGGTGTTCATGACGAAAGTCTGGCAGCTGTGCACCTCCACGACCGTCGTGCCTCTGCGTTCCTGCGCGAGGCGGAGCTGAGGGGAGCGGGGCTCGCGCGCTTGCAGCAGCTGCACCCCGAGCACTGCGGACCGACAGAAAGGGCGGTGGTCACCGAAGGGCTCGGGCCACTCGGTGCGGCAGCGATCTACCACCTCGGGCGCAGCGGTCTCGGCCCGGTCCTCGCGCGGGGAGCACTGGGCTTCGGCGGCCTCGTGGGCAGGCTCGGCATGACCCGCGGGGAGCTCGTGGCAGCACGGCTCGCGCGCCGACTGATGATCTGTCACGGGACCACGGCGAACGCTGCGCTGGGGTGATCTCGCCCCAGGGCACGCAGGGAGCCGCGGCGCTCAATCCAGCACGAACGGAGCCGGATCCTCCTGGGGGATGACACGAGCACTCAGCCCCTCTTCGATGACCGCAGGGGTGAGCGCATCGGCTTCGCATGCGATCGCAAGACCGCGCACCGCCAGGCGGTGCGCGAGCTCGGCCTGGTGGTCATCGACATGCTCCCCGAAGGCGCGCCTTCGAGGGATCAGGATCGGCCGGTGGCCACTCTGTAACGCTGCGAGCGCCGATCCGACGCCAGCATGCGCAATAACGAGGTCTGCGTCCTCCATCGCCTCGCGGAGCTCTTCAGGACGCAGGTGCTGGCGCGTGCGGATCCCGAGATCACCGACATCGCTGTTGCCGGTTTGCCACAGCACCTGTGCCGACCCAGGCAGCGCCCTCCGACAGGCGGCGATCATGCGCCGAAAGTCAAACCCATTGGCCCCCACCGTCACCACGACGCGCCGCAGCGGGCCCGAGGGGGCGGTCACGGCGCTGAACCCGTCGAAGACCGAGCCGCGGTAGGTCCAAGAGCCCCTGGCGACGGCCTCGTGCTGGACGTAGCGGCGAACGCCCGGCACTCGCTCGAGGATGCGAGCTGCCAGCGAGAGGTCCTCGACACGGGCAGCGCTCTCGATGAAGTGGCACGGGATGCCCAGCGCCCTCGCGACGGTGAGGAACGGCACCGCCGGCAGCGATCCGGTGCTGACGACGCAATCCCACTCGCCTCGTGCCAGCAGCTGCAACGCATGGCGGGCATTGGCGAGCGTGGTCCTGGGGTCGCGAGGCTTTGCCCGGCGCACGAACACCCGATCCGCACCCACGAGAAGCGAACGGCTCTGGGGAGTGTCCCAGGTTACCCAGGTCACCTCGTCGCCGATCCCGGTCAGCCGCGGGCGAAGCAACCACAGCTCTTCCAAGTGGCCGCCTGCGCTGGCCACCAACAACGATCGCACCCTGTGTAGATGCCAGATGCGCATCCCACGCGCGTCCCGCAACAGATGCTTCGCAGCGTGACGCCCAAGAGACGGCCGAGAGGAAAAATGCCCCCGTGCGCGTGGCGCTGGTCCATGACTTCTTGACTCAACGCGGCGGTGCCGAGCGCGTCGTGCTCCACCTCGCACGCACGTTGGCCGACCCGGTCATCGTCACGGCGCTGTACGCGCCAGAGCAGACCTATCCCGAATTCCGCGCGCTCGAGGTCATGGCGCACCGATGGGTCGACGGGAACGACGCGCGCCACTTCCGCCGCCACGTCCTTGCCTACCCGAAACAGTTCGCGTCCTTCGACCTCTCGGACTTCGATCTCGCGATCATCTCGAGCTCCGCCTTCGCGCATCACGTTCGGCATCCGCTGTCTGCGGTGTACTGGCACACACCGCCGAGGTTCTTGTACGACCCGGGCGCGTACCTCCACTCCACCTTCGCGGGCCGCGTGGCTTCCTTGCCGCTATGGAGCCTGCGGCGGGGGGACCGTCGTGCGGCTACTGCGCACCAGCTGCACAGCGCGAACTCGCTGCGCACGGCAGCACGGCTCCGCCGCTGCTACGGCATCGAGGCCACGGTCATCCATCCACCCTTCGACGGCTCACACCTCGGGGCGCTCACCAACCCGCCGGCATCTCCTCGAGCACTCGTCGTCTCCCGGCTGTTGCCCTACAAGCGGGTCGACGTGGCGATCGCGGCCTGTGAATCCCTTGGTCTCCCACTCACCGTGGTCGGCGACGGGCCTGAACGGGTCCGGCTTCAGTCGATGGCATCGTCGTCGACCACGTTTCGGGGAGTACTGAGCGACGCGGCGCTCGCCGAGGCATACGCGACGCACAGCCTCGTGATCTGTCCGGGAAGCGAGGATTTCGGTTTCGTACCACTTGAAGCCGGCTATGCGGGGCGGCCGGTCATCGCGTCGATGCGCGGGGGAGCGAGCGAAACCGTGGTGTCCGGACGGACGGGTCTCCTCGTGGACGGGTGGGACGTCGATGACTGGGCGGCGGCGATCGCCTGGGTCCTCGAGCATCAATGGCACCCCGGCGACCTGCGAACGTGTACCAGCCAGTTCGACGCGGCGCACTTCGACGCTGCCGCCCGGAAGTGGCTCGAACCGCTCGAGATCGCCGCGGCCGAGCGCGGAGGCCACATCCGTGCCCGGTTGGTTCAGGCCGGTGCCTGGGAGGGCGGACCGCGCGCTCCCCACGCCTCACCGCTTGCCCATTGATAGGGTTCGCGGGGACTCGCCGGCCCTGGGGCATCAACCCCGGTGCGTTCGCGATGCCGGCGCCCAGCGCTCAGGCGACCCACCAGCGGGGGAACCCCGAGCGCGACGGCGACAGCGAGCGCCAGGACGAAGAGCGCGAGGAGCATGCGCGCATCGGTGGACGACTGGCATTCACCGACGAACGCGAGCCAGTTCTCACGGGCGACAAGATCGGTGGAGGGCGGCTGCCGACCGGCACCGATGGAACCGGGATCGAAGAACGCGGTGATCGCGGACTCGGATCCCGCACCGGGACCGCAGGTGCCACCGGCTGCCGGTCGGGGCAGGGGACCGACGGCGATCGTGATCGCTGCCGCGACCCCGAGGATCCCCAGGAGCCAGCAGGCTGGTCGTAGCCAGCGCAGCTGACCAGGGTGATCGGTTGCAGGGATCGCCATGTCGATCAGTTTCGCGTCAATGCTTCACGAATGTGCAGCAGCGAGCGCGAGGGCGGCACCCCGAGATCGGCCAGCATGCGCTCGGCTCGATCCAGCGTCGACAAGGCCCGGCGCCGATTGCCCATCTGGGCCTCCAACTCTGCCGCCTGGAGGTAGTGGCGCTCCTCGTAGGGCTCAGCACCGATCAGGTCGTCAAGCCGATCGAGCGCCTCTTGGAGGCGTCCCTGCCTGATGGCGTCTTCGAGGAGCAGCTCCACCAGCTGGAGATGCAGCCGGGCGAAGCGTTCCCTGTGCCCGGCAGCCCAGTCGGCATAGCGGTCACCAGGAAGGAGCTCGCCACGGTACAGGACGAGTGCTTCACGGGCCAACTGCAACGCCTTCTCCGGTGGGGTGTTGTGCGCGAGCGCCTGTTCGGCCAGACGCTGGAACTCGACGACATCGACGAGCGCCTCGGAGGCGATCCGGATGAAGTTGCCATCTCGTTCCAGGACTTCACCTGCAACGGCACGGATCCGCCACAAGACGTTGCGCAGACGGCGCGAGCCGACGCCAGGGGCGGCTTCGGGCCACAGCAGCTCCACGAGCTCGTCCACAGGGATCCTGCGCTGCAGGGCCACGATCTTGACTGCTTGGGCCGCCAGGCTCACCGGGAGCGGAACGACCTCGCCGAGGTACCACAGCTCGAAGGTACCCAAGAGCATGAGCTCCCAACGGGGATGCTCGGTTGGCGCGTGCGCTGCCGCCACCTGGAGGTCCCGCGTCCTTCGGGGGTGCTCGGCGCCATGAAGAGGGCCCGTTGCTCGCTCACCCAGGGGGTCTGCGCCGGTGTGGCCGTCGTTGGTCGTGGCGTGGAGGACGAGGTGACGGCCGACGTCGGGTCCTTGGGCCGGGAGCGTGGCCAGGGCACCTTCTGCGAGCTTTGCCCAACCCGTGGCTCCGAGGCCCTCGAAGCTCGTCATCGATTCGATGAAGTGCTCCTGGGCCTCCTCGGTCCGGCCCGCGCCAGCGAGCTTCGTTGCCCATGCAAGCTCGACCAGTGCGCGACACAGCGGAGCGTCGCGAAATGCCAGGGCCGCCGCCTCGAAGTGCCCCGATGCCACGTCGAGGTCCGCCTCGCAGATCCCTGCGATCCAGGGGCGCCAGCCCGCTGGTACTGCCCGAGCAGTGCACGCACGCTCGACGACCGCCAGGAGCTGGGACAGCGGATACGCGCCACCGGCGAGGAGCACCAACTCGGCCGCCTCCGGTGCCCATGTTGCACGGACCGTGTCGTGGGCCGGGTGCGCTGCCTGCGGCCCGACCCTTGGCACCGCGTCGTCATCCGCCGCGCCGAGCCACGCGATCGCAGATGCCGGCCGACCTCGCTGCAGCTCGAGCGCGCCGAGCGCAACCAGGGTCTGCACACGCGGGCCACGGCCAACCTCGCTGTTCATGGCGAAGAGCCGCGCGGCACACTCGTACCCGCGGTCATAGGCGCCTTGTGCCGCATGGGCCTGCGCGAGGATGCCGAGGGCCCGTGCGAGCAGCACATCGTGCCTGCAGCGCTCCGCGATGTCCGCTGCCGCTCCCGCATGGCTCAGGACCTCGGTGATTCTGCCCCCGCCCATGGCGTCAAGGGCTTCGAGCAGTGGTGGGACCGCGCTCAGGGCGCGATCCCCGACCGAACGCGCGCAGTCTTCGATCCAGCGAGACCAGCGACGAGCGTGCGAGCGTTCCCCGATACGCAGCAGCGCCTCTCCGATGACATAGGCCAGGTGTGGCGAGGCAGCGAACTGCTGGGTTTGCCCAATGAGCAAGGAGGTCGCAGCGACGATGTCCACAGGCGGGACCTGGTCATCGCCTTCGAGGATCTGCGCGCAGGCCAGCGTCGCCTTGCCCAATGCCTCCGCATGGGTGCCGACCGCGCGAGCCAGCTCCGTCGCTCGATGGGCAATGTGCGCGGAATCGTCTGAACAGGCGCCGAGGAGCTGACAGGCGACGGCATCGCCTGTCATGACGACCGCCCGATAGGGCATGTCGGCCTCGCAGCGTGACGCGGCCTCGAGCATTGCGTCGGCCACCGCCTTTGAGAGGTCAGCGGTGGCCCTCACCCTCGCCTGTTGGTACTGCACCTCGGCCGCCACCCGCGCCGTGGGCTCCAGCCGCAGGGCACGCTCGATGCAGTGTTGCGATCGCTGCGCCTCGCCGATGGTCAACCACAACGCCGCGCCACGCGCCAGGTGCAGCGCCGAGGCGTCCCCGTCGGTGGCGAAATCCGATGCGAGTTCCTCGTAGCGAGCCGCGGTCTCGGGCTCTCCGCGGTCCAGCGCGACCCGGGCGCTCTGGGTGTACAGACGGGCTACGGCGTCGTCGCGCCCCCCGCGCTGACCAGCGTGGAACGCACTGCGCTCCACCCGGCCCTGGGCCGAAAAGACCTTCGCGACGGCGTCATGGATGGCCTTGCGGAACTCCTCTGGCACCTGGCGGAATGCTGCAGCGCGCACCAGCGGGTGCACGAAGTCGATCCGCTCCCCTCGAACGACCACGATCCCCGCCTCCTCGGCGGGCTCGAGGATCCCGACGCCCAAGCCCAGTTCGTTCAGCGCCGCGTCCAGCACGCTGACTGGGAAACGACCCGCGGACGCAGCCGCGAGGGCTCGGCGGATGTCGTCGGAGAGATCCTCGAGGCGCCGCGCGAAGGCAGCGGCGAGCTGGTCACCGATCGGCAGCGGTTCGGGAAGCGGACGCCACCCGGAGAGCTGATCGGCGTCCAAGCGGCTACTGGCATCGAGTAATGCCGCAGGGTTCCCGGCCGTCGCCGAGACCAAGGCGGTGATGACCGCTTGGACGGGCACCTGTCCGAAACGGTGCCGGAGCAACACTTCGGCCTGGGCGCGCGTCAAGCCACCGAGGCAGTGCTCGGTCACGACCCCTCTGGGGAGCTCGAGAGCGGGCAGATGGGGGGTATCACGCCATGCGAGGAGGACCACGACGGGAAGATCGCGCAGGTGATCCGTGACCGCTTGCGCCAGGGCCGCCGAGAACCAAGCGGGGAGCACGTGACAGTCGTCAACGGCAACGAGGAGGGGAGAGCGAACCTCTCGCTGCAGCGCGCTGAGGGCATCGGCTGCAGCGAGGACCATCCGTGGGGCTGCCGAAGCCACGGTCCCGACGAATGGTCGCGCCCCCCGGCGGCGCTCGGAGGTCCGGGCAGGCGGGGCCGGGAGGGTGTCGGGGTCCTGGGCGCTCAGCAGCTCGACGACGGGTCCGGGCCAACCAGGAGGGACCGTTCCGGATACTTCGAGCGCCGCTCCAGCGAGGCGGATGACCGAGAAGTCGGCGGAGCGCGCCACCGTCGCTTCGATGAGGGCGCTCTTGCCGAGGCCCGGCTCACCCCGCAACGCGACCGCGCTCGACGACCCGGCCCGAGCCTTCCAGAGCACGTGGTCCAGGTGCGCCAACTCGCGGCTGCGCGCGACGAGGCCCCCCTCTGGCCGAATCGCCGCGGAAGCGCTGCGCCCCGGGGGGCCGTCGGCGAGGTACCGCGCACGGTCATCGTCTCGGGGCCTCGCGTCCGCCCGCGGGCGCAGATCTCGATCGCCACCCGACGATCGAGGCGAGCGCCGGGTGCGCAGCACCGGCAGTTCGGGCCCACCTCTTTCTCGCGTCATAGCCAACGGTCAGGCGTGCATTGCCATCCGTCTGACGTCCAGCTCCTCGAGCGACGACGCCACGATGCCCACGCCATCGACCGACAGCGGACACGACGAATGCTTCCCCTGGTCGGGCCGATGCTAGCCCCCACCCGTCCCCAAACCAAGGACCCCGCACACGCGAGCGCTGCGAACTCGGGATGGCGCCCCCGGTGGCGGCGCCATCCCTGCGGTGTGCAATCCTGCACGGTCGTGACCGCCCCCGTCCTCGAAGAACCGGAGCCCACCCGCTCGCCGACCGCCAAGGCCAGCAACGTCTGGGTCGTGGACCTCGACGGCGTCGTCTGGCTCGCCGGGCAGGCGATTCCGGGCGTCGCTGCAGCGATCGAAGAGCTCCGAGCGCACGGCGTGCGGTTGCTGTTCGCGACGAACAACTCGGCTCCGACCATCGCCGAGCTCCGGGCACGGATGGCCAACTGCGGGATTGCCGTCGATGCCTCGGACTTCGTCACCTCCGCGCAAGCGGCAGCAGCACTCGTCGCGCCTGGCTCGACCGTGCTGGCGCTGGCCGAAGGCGGCGCTCGGGAGGCGCTTGAAGCGCGCGGGGCGCGCATCGTCGCCGACGGCGACGCTGACGTCGTGCTCGTGGGCTGGACTCGACGCTTCGACTTCGACCGACTCGCGCAGGCTGCGACCGCCGTGCGCCGCGGCGCTCGCCTCATCGGGACCAACGACGACCCGACGCACCCGACGCCTCAGGGTCTGCTCCCGGGCTCCGGTGCCTTGCTTGCCGCCGTCGCCACGGCCGCAGAGACGCGCCCCGAGATCGCAGGCAAGCCCAACCCGGCCATGGTCGCACTCGTCCGCTCACGAGCCGCCGACATCCACCTCGTGGTCGGGGACCGTCCATCCACCGATGGCGCACTGGCGCGGGCACTGGACCGTCCCTTCGCCTTGGTCTACTCGGGCGTGACCCCACCGGGGACACATCCCCATCCCCCGCCGGCGATCACCGCTGCGGATCTCGGGTCCCTGGTGGCTCGGTGGGTCCAAGAGCGGCTCCCCACGAGTACCGTGGAGCTCGATGAACAGCACTGATCGGTGGCGCCGTTACCTCGAGGCGGGCATGACGATCAGCAAGCTGACGCGCGAGCGCGCCGAAGCGGTCATGCGAGCGCTCCTAGAGGAGGGGGGTGCCCCGAGCGACCACGCGCAGCGCTGGGTCGAGGATCTGCTCGAGCGCAGCCGTCGGCGGGCACAGGACCTCGTTGCGCTCGTCGGCGACGAGGTCTCCAAACAACTGCAGACCTGGGGCTTGGGCAGCGCCGAGGATCTTCTCCGTGAGGTGCTGCGACGAATCCGCGAGGCTCCAACGCCAGATCGAGGAGCTGAGCAGAGAACCACCGAGCCGATCCCCGCAGCAAGGGGCTCGGCGACGAAGGCCTCGGGTTCGCGGAAGGCGGCCGGTCGTCCGCGGGGCCCCGCCGTCGGAAAGCCGAGCGCCAAGAAGGTCCCCAGGACCACCGCGAAGAAAGCGGGCGCTCCCAAGAAGCCCGCGACGAGGAAGGCAGCCGCCACAGCGGTTCCGAAGAAGGCTGCGAAGCTTGCGGCACCGGCGCCCCCCAGGAGCGTGCGGCCGTCGCAGCAGCCGGCACCGTGAACTGGGCCGCCACGATGACGGGAAGGGGACGCTGACCGCACGCCGACGCCGGCTCGATCAAGAGCTCGTTCGCCGGGGGCTCGTCTCGAGCCGCCGTCAAGCGCAATCGGCAATCGCGCGGGGACGCGTCTTGGTCGGCGGAGCAATCGCGGACAAGCCATCGCGCCTGGTATCCCCGGCCGAGGCGGTCGTCCTCACCGGAGATGGACCCCGTTTCGTCTCGCGAGGGGGCGAGAAGCTTGACGCCGCACTCGAGGCCCTCTCGATTGAGGTCGCTGGCCTTCGGGTCCTCGATGCCGGCGCATCGACCGGCGGGTTCGTCGATTGCCTGCTCCAGCGCGGGGCGTCCCATGTCTATGCCGTCGACGTCGGTTACGGGCAGCTGCACCCACGGCTGCGCACCGATCCCCGGGTATCGGTGCTCGAGCGAACGAATCTGCGCACCCTCACCCCGGCGCAGCTCTCCTCCCCGGAGGCCGCCTTCGAGCCCGTCGACATGGTGACGGCGGACTTGTCGTTCATCTCGGTCGTCACGGTGGCCCCGGTCCTCGCCGGGCCCCTCGTTCGTCCCGGCGGTGACCTGGTCGTCCTCGTGAAGCCTCAGTTCGAGGCGGGCAGAGCCGAGGTCTCCCGCACTCGAGGGGTCATCGTCGACCCGGCGATCTGGGTAGCGGCGGTCCAACGCGCGGCATCTGCGCTGTCGGTCGCTGGAGCCGGCATCATTGACGTCGTGCGATCACCCATCCCGGGCGCATCGGGGAACGTGGAGTTCTTCATCCACGCGCGCGCAGGAGCTCCCACGTGCACCCCCATCCAGATCGAGCGCCTCGCCCAGCAAGCGATCGTGTCGCGGTAGCCGGCGCGCGGACCGACACCATGGCAACAGTGGGAATCCTGGCCAACCCCCACAACGAGCAGGCGGGGAAGCTCGCTGCCGCCGCGGCGGAGTGGCTCATCTCCCATGGACACCATCCGAGGACCCTGGCAGCCGGCGAGCTCGACGGGATCGACTTTGCCCTCAGCATCGGTGGGGACGGAACCTTCTTGCGGCTGGTAAGCCTGGCCTATCCGGAGCGGATCCCCATCATGGGCGTGAACTTCGGCCGCCTCGGCTATCTCCTCCAGGTCCAACCCGACGACCTGAACAAGGCCTTGGCGGCGGCGGTCTCGGGTCAGTCGAAGGTGGAGGAGCGCACCGCCTTGGAGGTACGCGTCAGCGGAGACGTCGTGCTCGCAGAGAGCGGGACCGAGTTCGCCTTCTTCGACGGCGACCCGACCAGCGCGGCGGGGGACCCCGACCAGCGCTGGTGGCTGGCCCTCAACGAGGTCGTGGCGGAGAAGACGGTGCCAGGCCACACCGTTCGGCTCGCGACCGCGCTCGACCGTGACCCGTTCCTCGTCTACGCCGCCGACGGGGTCCTGGTCGCCACCGCGACCGGATCGACGGCCTACAACCTCTCCGCCGGCGGGCCGGTGCTCGCGCCCGGTCTGCGCTCGATGGTCGTGACGCCGATCGCACCTCATCTGGGCTTCGATCGAAGCATCGTGCTCGAAGGAGACCAGGAGGTCTCCATCACCGTGCTCGAGACGCGGCCGGCCGTCTTGGTCGTCGACGGCCGCGAAGTCGGACGGCTGGCCCCCGGCGGCACCGTGACCTGCCGCGCCGCTCGTCATCCAGTTCGGTTCATCTCCTTCGGCCAGGAACGCTTCGCCGGGCGCCTCCGCACGGCGCTCGTCGACGGACGCGACCTCTGATCCCGATCATGCTGGTCGACCTCCGAGTCCGGAGCCTGGGAGTCATCGAAGATGTCCTCGTGCGCTTCGGCCCGGGGATGACGGCGGTCACCGGCGAGACGGGAGCAGGAAAGACCCTCCTCGTCGAGGCACTCCAGCTGCTCCTCGGTCAGCGCGCGGATCCGGGTCTCGTACGGGGGGGAGCGGAGGAGGCAACCGTCGAGGGACGCTTCCTCACCGATGCCATCGAGGGCCGGCAAGGACCGCCGGACCGGGATTGTGGCGGCGCGCTTCGAGGCGAGGATGCCGGAGACGACGAGCTCATCGTGACCCGCACGATCCCTGCCTCCGGACGCTCCCGGTGCCAGCTCAACGGGCATCTGGTGCCACTGACGGCCTTGAGCGAGCTCGGACCCCAACTGGTGGACATCCACGGTCAGCAGGATCAGCAGTCCTTGATGACGATGAGCGGGCAGCGCCGCCTGCTCGACGACTACGGGTGCACGAACCCTGCGCGCGTCGACACGCTGCGGCGCCGCGCCCAGGCACTCGGTGAGGAGCTGCACGCCTTGGGCGGCGAGCGCGACCAGCGCGCCCGGGAGATCGAGCTTCTGCGTCACCAGATCACAGAGATCGATGCCGCCGGCCTCGAGGACCCCGACGAGGAACGACGTCTCGCCGAAGAGGAGGCGTGGCTGTCGGATCTCGCGCGCCATCAGGAGATGGCTGCCGGCGCCCTTCGCTGCCTCGACCCCGACCTGACGGGGTCAGAGCCCGGCGCCCTCGACGCCCTCGGTTCTGCCGTTGCCGCACTCATCGGTGCCGCCTCCGACACCGCACTCTCGGGCATCGCTGCACGCTTGCGAGCGCTCGCTGCTGAGGTCGCCGATGTCGCAAGCGAGCTACGCGCCGTGCTCGAACGCGGCGACGACGACCCCGATCGCCTCGCGGCCGTCCAGCAACGTCGTCGTCTTCTCGCCGACCTTCATCGCAAGTACGGCGGCTCCCGTGAAGCGACCCTCGCGTTCCGTGCACAGGCGAGCGCCCGGCTGGCGATGCTCGAGGAGGCCGATCACCAGGCGCAGCGCATCACATCGGAACTCGAACGCTGCCAAGCGGAGCTGGCGGAGGCCGAAGGCCAGCTTCGGGCCGCCCGGTCGGCGGCCGCGCCACGTCTTGGCGCCGAGACGAGCGAGCGATTGAGGGACCTGGCGTTGCCCGGGGCGCGCTTGGAGATCTCCGTCGGCGCCGATGCGGCCGGTGACGAGGTCACGTTCCTCTTCAGCGCCAACCCTGGGCAACCGCTGCGACCATTGGCGCGAGTCGCCTCCGGCGGCGAACTGGCCCGTGCCATGCTCGCGCTGCGGCTCGTCGCGGTGGGCGGCCCGCCGACGATGGTCTTCGACGAAGTGGACGCAGGGGTCGGGGGGAAGGCTGCCCTCGCGCTCGCTCAGGCGCTGGCCGAGGTGGCTGCGGATCGCCAGGTGCTCGTGGTGACCCATCTCCCTCAGGTGGCCGCCTTCGCTGACCACCAGATCGTCGTTCGCAAACGCACCGTGGGCTCCTCGACGGTGACGGAGGCCTTCAGCGTCTCGGGCACCGAGCGGATCGTCGAGCTCTCGCGCATGCTCTCGGGTCACCCCGACAGCGCCACCGCCCGAGCGCATGCCGACGAGCTGCTCAAGGCTGGACGCGCGTTCACTGCCGCGCGCCGCACCCAGTCCACCACGACGCGCCGGGTCGTCGATTAGCGTGTGAGAGTGCCGCAGCGAATTCTCCTTCACCGCCGGTGACGAAGTTCGTCTTCGTAACCGGGGGGGTGTCGAGCTCACTCGGCAAGGGCCTTACCGCCTCGTCGCTCGGCCGGCTGCTCAAGATGCGCGGCGCGCGCGTGACGATGTGCAAGCTCGACCCCTACATCAATGTCGATCCGGGGACGATGAACCCGGGGGAACACGGCGAGGTGTTCGTCACCGAGGACGGAGGCGAGACCGACCTCGACCTCGGACATTACGAACGTTTCATCGACGTCAATCTCAAGCGGACTTCGAACGCGACCACAGGCGCCATCTACTCTTCGGTGATCGCCAAGGAGCGCCGAGGCGATTACCTCGGCAAGACCGTACAGGTGATCCCCCATGTCACCGACGAGATCAAGGACCGTATTCGGCGACTCGACGACGGTGAAGTCGATGTGGTGATCGTCGAGATCGGAGGAACCGTCGGTGACATCGAGATCGTGCCGTTCCTCGAGGCGATCCGCCAGCTTCGCCAGGACATCGGTCGCAGCAACGTGTGCTACGTGCACTTGACGCTGGTGCCGTACCTCGCACCCTCGGGAGAGCAGAAGACCAAGCCCACTCAGCACTCGGTCACCGAGCTCCGAAGTCGAGGGATCCAGCCCGACGTCATCGTGTGCCGCAGCGATCAGCCCATCTCCGCAGAGCTCAAACGGAAGATCTCGTTGCTCTGCGACGTGCCGGTCGAAGGGGTGATCTCAGCGGTCGACGCTCGGAACATCTATGAGATCCCCCTTGTGCTCCACGAGGAAGGGTTCGATGACTACGTGTGCCAGACCCTGGGCATCGAGGACACGCTCGGTCCGGTGGACCTCTCGGAGTGGGAAGACGTGGTGACTCGAGCCGAGCTTGCCGAGCGGCCTGTTCGCGTGGGCATCATCGGGAAGTACGTCTACCTTCCCGATGCATACCTCTCGGTCGTCGAGGCCCTCCGACATGCCTGCTTCCACCACAGCGTGGTGCTCGACCTGGATTGGATCGATGCGGAGCAAGTTCCCGAACTGCTCTCCGCCGATCGCCTTCGAGCGCTCGATGCGATGGTGATCCCTGGCGGCTTCGGGGAGCGGGGCGTGGAGGGCATGGTGAGCGCTGCCGCCTACGCGCGGGTCAACGGCGTTCCCTGTCTCGGTCTGTGCCTCGGACTGCACGTGATGGTGATCGACGTCGCCCGCAACCTGGCTGGCCTGGAGGGTGCCAACTCCCGCGAGGTTGACCCGAGCACCCCCCACCCGGTGATCGACTTGATGGACGAGCAGGTCGGCGTGGTGGACATGGGCGGCACGATGCGGCTGGGTGCGTGCTTTGCGATGCTTGACGCCGACTCCCGGGTCGGAGCGATCTACGGGACCACAGTGGTGTCCGAACGCCACCGACACCGCTTCGAGTTCAATTCGCGCTATCGCGGGAAGCTCGAAGCAGCAGGACTGCGCTGCTCCGGCGTCTCTCCCGATGGGCGACTGGTCGAGTTCATCGAGCTTCCGGATCATCCGTTCTGGATCGGTACGCAAGCCCATCCGGAGTTCAAGAGCAGGCCAGACCGCCCGCATCCGTTGTTTCGCGAGCTCGTGGCAGCGGCGATCGAAAGAGCCGAAGGCCGCGAACCGCACCTCATCCAGCTCGGCGACGTTCCCTGACCGTCCTGGCCGTGGCAGCACATCGGGCCCCTTCGCGCTTCGGCCTCGTCGAGGACACGACGCTGTGGCGTGGACACGTGTTCTCCCTCCACACGGCCCGCTTCGTCGATCCCGACGGTGAAGCCTTCGAGCGGGACGTGGTCCGGCACCCCGGCGCGGTCGCGGTCGTCGCCGTCGACGGAGCGGGCATGGCAACGCTCGTGCGCCAGTACCGCGGACCGGTCGCTGCGGAGATCCTCGAACTGCCGGCCGGAACCTGTGACCGCGATGGCGAGGACCTCGAGGCGACCGCTCGACGAGAGCTCGAGGAAGAGGCAGGCATTCGGGCAGGGAGGCTGCGCAGGCTGGCAACCGTCTTCAACTCCCCTGGCTACTGCGACCAACAGACGACCCTCTTCTTGGCGACGGAGCTCTCCCGCACCACCCCCGCCCGGGCTGGGACCGAAGAGCGGTGGATGTCTGTCGCCCACATCGCGCTCGACGACGTCGTCGAGCGCGTGCTCAGCGGGGAAATCTCCGACGCCACCACGATCGTCGGCCTGCTGCTCGCGCGCCACGTCTTGGCGTCGAGTCCGCCTGAGACCTCGAGCTCACCGGAGCCCTCAGGCTCCTAGTGCGGGGCGGGGCCGTGCCCACTGCGCTTTCCCAGGGTGCCGAGGAGTACCTGTCGTGGCTTGCAGTCGAACGTGGCCGATCGCCAAGCACCATCAGTGCCTACCGACGGGATCTGGCCGCTTACGAGGCGCTGCTCGCGACGCGGGGCCGGGACCCCTGCAATGCCGGCAGCGACGACGTCGAGGCACATGTGGCCGCGCTCCGCCGTGCTCGTCGGAGCCCGGCATCGGTGGCCCGAGCGCTCTCGGCGGTCCGCGGGCTGCATCGCTTCCTCTTCGACGAGGGGCTGGGGTCCTTCGATCCGGCAGACGACATGGATGCGGTGCGCCTGCCGGTGCGCCTTCCCAAGGCCCTGACCGAGGACGAGGTCAGCCGTCTCCTCGACGTCCCCTCCGGCAACGGACCCCTCGCTCGGAGAGACCGCGCACTGCTGGAGCTGCTCTATGGAACCGGAGCGCGCGTCTCTGAGATCGTGGGCCTTGATCTGGCTGACCTCGCGCTCGACGAAGGTCTCGTGCGCGTCTATGGCAAGGGTTCCAAGGAGCGCCTCGTGCCCATCGGGTCCGGCGCTGCGGTCGCCCTCGAGCAATGGCTTGGACCGCTTGGGCGCCCGCTGCTCGCGCCCAAGCGGTGGCGTCGGCGCGGGGACGCTGAGGCGCTGCTGTTGAACGCCCGCGGGGGTCGGCTCAGCCGACAAGGGGCCTTCGCGATCATCCGACACCATGCGCACACGGCAGGAATCGGCCCGATCAGCCCGCACGTGCTCCGGCACTCCTGCGCCACCCACATGCTCGCCCGTGGGGCAGACATCCGAGTCGTCCAGGAGCTCCTGGGCCACGCGTCGATCGCCACCACCCAGATCTACACGAAGGTGTCGCCTGAGCACCTCCGGTCCGCATACCTCGCCGCCCATCCCCGGGCGCACCCACGGCCACGCACGTCAGCGCCGACCGAGCGGTAGAGCGGTTCGCCAACCTCTAGGCTGACGCGCATGGCGAGTGAAGCCTCTGCATACGGACCGCCGGCCACCGATTACGAGAGCCTGCTGCGCGCCGAGCAGAGCGAGCTCTTGCGTCAGCTGTCCGAACTCGGCCACGGCGACGAGGGCACCCTTCGTTACGACCCGAACTTCGCCGACACCAGCCACGTCACCGCAGAACGCGGCGAGGCCGAGGCACTGGCGGGAGAGCTCAAGGAAGCACTGAGCGAGGTCGAGCAAGCCCTCCAACGGTTGGCCGCGGGTACTTACGGGCGGTGCGAGCGTTGCGGGAACGAGATCAGCCCTGCTCGGCTCGAAGCGATGCCGGCCGCTCGACTCTGCATTGCTTGCGCGTCGCGGAGCTGAGTCGAGCAACCGTTGACCGACCGCTCCAGCCACTGGCCACCTCCGCCGCCTGAGTCCCGGCCGCAGCGCAGCACGACCGGTCCCGGTCGGGAACGGTCCTCGACCGGGACCGACGGATCCGGTACGTGGTACTACCCACCGGGTGCGTTTCGGCCGGGCACCAGCGGCGGATGGTCGGGGCGCGCAGGCAGCGCTCAGAACGGGCGGGCGGGCGCGCCGGAGGGTGGACCGTCGGGAGCTCGCCCGTCCCCTCCGATGCGCGGGCGGCGCTGGATCTGGACGATCGCCCTCGTGGCACTGGGCTTGCTCCTGCTCTCGGCACACCGGATCACGAGCACCGAGGTCGTCCTCTTCTGCGTGATCCTTCCGTCGATCATCCTCCACGAGCTGGCCCACGGCTGGGTCGCGCTCGCGTTCGGTGACGACACCGCGAAGCGGGCCGGTCGCTTGAGCCTCAACCCGATGGCCCACGTCGACCCCATCGGCTCCGTTTTGGTTCCAGCCCTCATGATCCTGGGTGGATTCGGATGGTTCGGGTGGGCCAAGCCGGTGCCGGTCAACCTCGCTCGACTTCGGAGCCCGCGCAACCAAGGCGTCATCGTGTCGCTCGCCGGGCCGTTCACCAACATCATCCTCGCTGGGCTCGCCGCAGTCTTGTTCCGTGCCTTCGGTGGGCTGAGCATCCTCGAATCAGGTGCTCCAGCCCCGTTGTGGGCGCAGATCCTCTTCTCCCTAGGCCTGGTCAACATGTGGCTGGCCATCTTCAACATGCTCCCCATCCCCCCACTCGACGGCTCGGTCCTGGTAGAACGTGCGCTCCCGGCGCGCTGGTGGCCGAGATACCTGCGGCTGCGCCGCTTCATGCTGCCCATCGTCGTGATCGCCGTCATCATCGCCGCGGACGTCCACACGGGCGGGACGAGCCTTTTGGGCCGGTTCTCCGTCGACACAGAGAACTGGTGGCTGCACCTCCTCGGAGCCCCGACCTGACCATGCCGCCAATCACCGCTGGCCACGGGCCCGTCGCCCAGCAGCGGGCGAGCGCCCCTACCGGCCGCTGGTCCCCCTGAAGGCGGCGATCACCGCCTGGGCGCTCCGGCGTCCCTGGGCCATTGCCTCGACGACGGTCGACGGGCCGACGAGCGCGTCGCCGGCGACCCAGACGCGGTCCCGCGCTGGTCGCCACGCACGGCGCAGGCCTTCCTCCCGAGCCAACGCCAGCGCGCCCACGGGGTAGTAGTAGGCGAACCCCGAGGCGGGACCGGCCAGGATGCCGCTGGCCAACCACGTGCGTTCCGGGAATCCGACGACCGAGCGCCGAGGCGAAGTGGCTGGCACCACGGAGACGAACCCAGGGTCCGCGCGATACCCCATGGCCATGACGACGAGATCGACGTCCAAGGTCTCCAAGCCCCGCCGCAGCACCTTGGGGGAGCGGTTCGGCCGCCGCTGCCGAGTCGGCGCGAGCAACGCGCGTCGCACTCGGCGCGCGTCACCGTCGAGCCGGACCAAGGTCCGCGAGAAGCGCACCTCCACTCCTTCTTCGCGCGCCTCATGGAGCTCGTCGGGGCGCACCAGCGCAAACCGCTCGTCGAGCCAATCGACGCAGACCGCCCGGAAACCCAGCCGGCGAGCGGTCCGCGCGACGTCCATCGCGGTGTTGCCTGCGCCGAGGACGAGCACCAACGGCACCGATCGCGCATCGGCACCATCGGAGTGTGCGCCGGGCACGAAGCCCTCAGCGCCCGTCGGCCGCTCGGCGAGCCACTCCCTTGCACCTCGCAAGAAGACGGTGGCATCCGTCACGCCTTCCAGATCGGTTCCGGGGACCTTCAAGCGCATCGGCAACGTCGCGCCATGCGCGAGGATGACCGCCTCGTGGGTGGCCAGGAGCTGCTCGAGCACCTCGGGGGAGACCTCGGTGTTGCAACGAAGGTCGACCCCCGCGGCAACGAGCTGCTCCCAGGGCCTCGAGGCCACAGCCCTCGGCAATGTGAACCTGGGGATCCCCCAGTCGAGGAGGCCTCCAGGGACGGCGTCCTTCTCGTACACGGTCACTGACGCGCCGGCTTCGCGAAGCTCCCAAGAGGCACCGATTCCCGCAGGTCCTGCGCCGACAACGCCGACCGAGAGCCCGCTCGCCTTCGACGGCAGCCTGGGTGGTGGGATCGGGGCGTGGTCGGCGATGAAGCGTTCCAGTCGCCCGATCGCGACCGGAGGGCCCCCAGCCAGCGACCACGTGCAGGCACCCTCGCACTGTGCCGCCTGGTTGCACACCCGGCTGCAGATGTCGGGGAGCACCGAGGTGCGACGCAGCACCTCGTGGCCCTTGGCCAGATCCCGCGCCCGAATGGCCTCGATGAAGGCCGGGATGTCGTTGTGCGCAGGGCACCCTCGAACGCAGGTCGGATCAGGACAATTCACGCACCGCTGTGCCTCGGCGATCGCCTCTTCCCAGGAGCTGAAGCCCTCGTGGATCTCCCCGAAGTCGCCGACGAGACCCGCGGCGCGCCTCGGCGCCGAGTCCCTGCGGTCGGCAACCCTCAACGGGCCTCCGACGGTGATGGCGGCGAACGGACAGGTGCGAACGCACTGCCGGCACCCGATACAGCGATGTTCATCGGCGCGGACCACCCAGTGCTGGAAGTCCATGCTCAGCGCTTCCGTCGGGCAGCGGATCACGCACTCCTGGCATCCTGCACAGCGGTCCACGAGGACCGTCACCTGCGGCTGCCCGGTTGCGGTCACCGCCTGCCCGGTTGCGGTCGCCACGATCACCTCCCGCTCATCTCTGTCTCGCTCAACCAGTCCTTCTTCGATCGCCCGTCCGGTCAGTCCGCTGCGTGCATGATCACGTAGAGCACCGCCGCAGCCACACCGCACGCTGCCACGAAGACCCCACTGGCAATGCGAATGCCCATCGGGCTGGTGCTCAGCGGAACCAGCTCGCGGTTGACGATGCGTACGGTGGCCCACGACGACGCGAGCGTTCCCAGTGCGATGACCACCACTTGGATTGCGACGATCCAGGGATTCGAGAGGATCGCCGTCGAATAGATCGGTGAACCCACGCCTGAGAACCCGAAGATGTGCTGCACGGAGGGGACGATGCGCGGTGCGTGCTGGAAGAACTTCGGAAGCTGGCGGGCGAAGTAGTCCGCGCCGACCACCGGGATGAGCCCATAGGCGAGCGGGACGAAGAAGCTGCGGAAACGGCTCGTGCGCTCCAAGAAGGGCCCCTTGGTGACAAAGGAGATCGTCTTGCTCGCAAAGATCCCTGCGATCAGCCAGGCCACACCAGCGGTGGCCGCAGCGCCGATGGCGATGAAGCCGACGTAGTCGACGGGGTTGGGATAGTGAGGGAAGCCGAGGTGCCTGTTGAGCCAATTATCCGCGGCGGCGAACGCGTTGGTTGCATTGACCTGCTGGTAGAGGACGAGCCCCCAGAGCACCACGACCGCCCATGCAATGTCGACTCTGCGCCTTCGCGGCGTGATGACCGACGTGAGGGGCTTTTGAAGGAACAGCCCCACGTTTCCTTCCGGGCAGGCTTTGTAGCACTCCGAGCACAGGCCGCAGGAGAGGTTCGAATCGGCGCTCGCCTGCCACGTGTACCACGGGCATCCGAATCCCTCCTCGCCGCCGCGCATGCAGTCCTTCGTCCGGCAGTCAAGGCAGACCTCGCGGTCGCGCGTGCGGAACCCGGCTACCGACCCGACCGAACCGACGGTCCCGATCAATGCACTCAGGGGGCACAGGTACCGACAGAAGGTGCGTCGCTCGAAGACGAGGAAGAATGTGAGAGCCGATGCCACGATGCCGACGACCATCCAGCTCGTGGCGGCCGGCGATCCCGGCCCGGCGATGTTGAAATACTCTTCGATCCAGGTCAGGCCGAGGAAGGTGCCGACAGAAAGCAGGAAGCCGTAGCGAGCGAGCGGCTCGGGGAACGTGCGGCCGAGCCCGAGGGCCTTCTGGGTCCGCCGCCAGAGGCTGCGTCGCTGGACCCACTCGGCGAAGCCGCCGAAGGGGCACATCGCGCACCATGCCCGGCCAACGAGGACCATCATCACGAAGACCAGCGCGAACCAGATGTACCAGGTGATCGCTGTTGCGAAGTTCAGCCCTGGATCCGCGGTCCCGAGGAATCCGACGAAGATGACCGTCCAAAAGATGATCTGGTTGGGAAGGATGAGCAGGAACTGAAAGCGACGATCCCCAACCAGGCGCGCGATCCTTCGGTTCCGGGTCAGATCCCAGCTTCGAGGAGGGTCCGAGGCTGTGAAACGTTCCTCGACGCCCCGACGCTGAGGCGGCCGGAGGCGGAGGGCAACCCGAAGCGGATCGGTCCCCTCAGGGACCCATCCGCCCACTGCTCCGCCGATGGACTCCGCTCGTTCTGCACCGACGCTCACGACCCCAGCTTGCAGCTGGCGCTGATCACGTCATAGGGCCAAAAGTCCTGACCGGAGGCGGAGCAGCTACCACGATGGGCGCTTCGCCCGAGCCCCAGAGCGATGACTGCCGGTGCTCACGACGCCCAGCCGGCCGCGAGGACGGCCTCACCACCCGAGCGTCGTCGGGGGCAGCTTCCCGCGCCGGACGAAGGCGAGGTAGACGCGCTCGAAGGCTACCTTGGCGACGAGCCAGGGACGTCCTTCGGAGACCGTCGGGATGCGGTTCCGCGGTGGACGGACCGGGTCGACGGCGAGGTAGGCGGCGCGATCACCCATGTCGAGGATGCAGCGGGCCGACAACTCGGCGGTGGACGCCTCGCGACCGTCGAGGCGCGCCGCGAGATCGGCGGCAGCGATCTTGGCCATCTGCTCGGTCATGTGGCCGGTCTTCGGGAAATTCACTGGTACCGGCGTGGCGTCGACCGGAGGGAGGGCGACAGCGACGCCGACGGCGTAGACGCCGTCGGCGACCGCATGGCGGTAGTGGTCGTCGACGGGGATGAAGCCCTTTGGGTTCACGAGGCCTTCACTTGCGGCGACCGCCTCGACGCCGGCGAGGGGCGGGATGACGATCGAGCACGCCGCAGGGCTGGGAGCCGCGTCAGCCGTCTCGACGGCGTCCTCGGTGATCGCCGTGATCGCGGTCGAGGTGCGATAGGTGATGTCGCGCTCCTCGAGCGCCGCCTCGAGGAGTTGGCGGATCGTGCCGGCGCCGCCCATGCCCATGTGGCCGAGGAACGGTTCGGGGGTGAGCAGGCTGATGGGGACCTGATGGCGAAGCCCGCGGCGGCGCAGCAGGTGGTCGAGTCCGAAGGCGAGCTCATAGGCGGGTCCGATGCAGCTCGCTCCGGGGGCTGCGCCGATGACGACCGGTCCCGGGTCGGCAAGGAGGCGCCGGATCGCCTGGGCGAGCTCCTCGGTCTCTTCGGCGGACATCGGCGAGTGGCCGGGGCCGTCAAAGGGCCCGAGACCAGGGACGGCCTCGTTTGCGCTGCGGTGTCCGGTCGCGATGACGACGTAGTCGTAGCGGTGTTCGGCGGCGTCGGTGGCGACCACCTTGGCGGCGGTATCGATGTGGGTGACCGTCTCGTTCACGAAGCGGACCTGGCGCGAGGCGAGGGGAGGGGCGAGGGGAAAGGAGATCTGCTCGAGGCGGCGCCGCCCGGTCGCCACCCACGGGAACGACGGGACGAAGTGGAAGTGGTCGTCCTTGGCAACGAGGGTGATCTCGGCACGTTCGGGGGCGAGGCGTTTGCGGAGCTCGTAGGCGGTGGTCAACCCGCCGAAGGAGCCGCCGACGATGACGATGCGCACGGGACCCATCAGAACGTGACCACCTTGTCGGCCCAGATCGTCCAGTCGGTCGCCTCCTCCAGGGTGGAACGATGGGCGCCGTCGACGAGCAGCTCGTCGGTGAGACCCCGGGCGTCCATGCACGTGCCGCAGCAGCCGATCTCCCCGCCGTGACGGACGATCGCGCTGACCATGCGGTCGAGGTGGTAGTAGCCATTGGGAAGCTTCTGGTTCCTGATCGCGCAACCGACGGCGTCGCCGAAGAGGAACACCCGCACCTGGACACCCTCACGCTTGGAGAGCGCGCCGGCAAGGCGCAGGCCGTTGTAAGCGCGTTCCGTGCCATAGGGCGGATCGTTCAAGACGATAAGGAGCTTCATCGAAGCACTCCTTTCCTTGTCCTCAATGGGTTTCGGACGCCACGCCGAGGAGACATGGAGGTTTCCCCACCCTCGGGCATAACTGGTTTCCTCCTGTTTTCGAGCCAGAGCGGCCGGACCCTTGCTCGTCACGACCGCCACCCAACCGGCGACGATCGCCGATCACGGTGGTCCTTGACCTCGTTCCCCTTCGCTGGATCCTTCCTGTGGGCTGACACCCTCCTCGACCGGGAGGCCAGCCTGGCGCCACTCAGGCAGGCCGTCTTCGAGACAGCGCGCCCTCCGCCCCCGGCTCCGAAGCAGCGCAACGGCCTCTGGGGCAAGGAGACACAGCGGCCCGCGGCAGTAGGCGACGACCTCGAGGTCAGGGTCGAGCTCGTCGAGCCGGGCTTCGAGCTGCTCCAAGGGAAGCGAGCGGGCGCCCGGGATATGGCCGGCCGAGAACTCCTCCGCGGGTCGCACGTCGACCACCACCACGTCCCCAGCCTGCACCCTTGCCAAGAGCTCCTCCCGACTCACCCGCTCGGTGCCCGCCGCATCGGTGCCCAGCGAGCGGAGAATCTGATCGACTTCGGCGAGGCGGGCGCGAGCAAGGTCGTTGAGCGCGCCGACGAACCGACAGACCTCCTCGCCCGCGGCGCGGTAGATGACGCGGGTTCGCTCCCGACGGGTCTCGACGAGGCGCGCCTGGCGCATGACCTGCAGGTGCGCGGACGCCGTCGTCAGCTTGAGGCCCGTCGCCTCCGCGAGCGCCTCCACGCTGCGCTCGGCCTGGCAGAGCAGGTCGAGCAGCTCGATCCGCTTGGGGTGCACCACCACCTTGCCGATGCGCGCCAGCTGCTCGTAAACGGCCTTGCGGCTTTCCATTCTAGATATACTCTATGGATCTATAGAATAGCTTTGCACGCCGCGCTTCCTCCTCATTCCATGGACCGCATTGAGGACGGAGCAGCTGTTTGCGATGGGACGATCGTCACCGGCTCCCGCCTCAAGAGCACCCGGGGGCGGCATGCGACGAGCCGACGGCCCATTTCGGTCCGGCTGGCGTGACCAGCCCTTCAAGGCTGAGCCCTTTCGCTACGTGATGCTCGCTTCGACCCGATGCACCCCGGGCAAGGCGATAGCTCCGAGGCACAGCCGCCCGCTTTTAGCCACGGCAGCCTCCCGTGCCGGTGCGCGAGCTCAGTTCAGGTGGTCAGGAGGCGCGATCGGGGCTCAGATCCCCATGGCCTCGGCGGCCTTGGCATAGGTGGCGGAGGCCACCTCGTGGGCTCGAGCGGCGCCTTCCTCGAGGACGGCCGCAACGGTTGCCATGTCGTCCGTGAGCTCACGCGCGCGTGCTCGGATGGGCCGCAGCATCTCCACCACCGCTTCGGCGACATCGCTCTTCAGCTGGCGGTAACTGCTGTAGGCGTGGGCAAGCTCAGCGGGATCCTTCCCGCTCGCGGCACCAAGGATCTCAAGAAGGTTCGATACACCGGGCTTGGCCGCTGGGTCGTAGCGAACCTCGGTCTCGGTGTCGGTGACCGCTCGCCGCACCTTGCGATCGATCGCCTCGTCGTCGTCGAGCAGGCGGATGGTCCCCTGTGGTGACTGCAGCGACTTGGACATCTTCTGCGAGGGGTGCTGGAGATCCATGACCCGGGCCGCGACCTTGGGGATGAACGCCTCGGGCACGGTGAAGATCTCGCCGTAGCGGTGGTTGAAACGGATGGCCAGCTCCCGGGCGAGCTCGAGGTGTTGACGCTGGTCGTCCCCCACAGGCACCCGATCGGCCTGGTAGAGCAGGATGTCTGCGGCCATCAGGACCGGGTAGGTGAACAAGCCAGCACGGACGCCCTCCGAACCACCTGCCTTCTCCTTGAACTGGGTCATGCGACGGAGCTCACCCATGGTCGCCGTGCATTCGAGCAACCACGCGAGCCGAGGGTGCTCGGGCACCTGGCTCTGCACGAAGATCGTGGAGATCTTCGGGTCGAGGCCGACCGCCAAGAGGAGCACCGCAGCGTTCGTCGTCCGTTCACGCAGTGCCGCCGGATCCGGGTCCACCGTGAGCGCGTGCAAGTTGACGATGCAGTAGAAGGACTCGTGCTCGTGCTGCTGCTCCGACCAAGTGCGAAAGGCGCCCAGGTAATTCCCGAGGTGAAAGTCACCGGAGGGTTGCACGCCCGAGAGCACTCTCGCCATGGCGGGACATGCTAAAGCTCGAAGCGATCTCGGTGGGTACTGAGGGTGCGCGATTTTCAAGGTGCAGTTCGGTAGGGTCGGTCCGTGCCCTACACGGTCACCGTTCCGGTCTTCGAAGGTCCCATCGACCTGCTGCTTCATCTCGTGAACTGCCACGAGGTCGACATCCTCGATGTCCCGCTCACCCCGATCGTCGATGGGTTCGTCCGCCACGTGACGCGAGCCCAGGATCACTGCGCGATGGACACGCTCTCAGAGTTCGTGCTCGTCGCAGCGATCCTGGTCGAGCTCAAGTCGCAGCGTTTGCTCCCCGGACCAGACACGGTCGAGCCGGAGGAGGAGCTCCTCGGGTCCTGTGAGCGCGACCTGCTCTTGGCCCGGTTGCTGGAGTGCCGTGCCTACGCGGCAGTCGCAGACCGCTTTGTCACGATGTTCGACCAAGCCGCGCGCTCCTTCCCTCGTCAAGCCGGCCTCGACGAGGGGTTCGTCGTCCACCCGCCGGATTTGCTCGCAGGCGTGACCCCTGAGCGCCTAGCCGCGGCTTACCTCGCGGTGGCCGCGGAGCGGCCGCGACCACGACTCGACCTTTCCCACGTAACCGTCGACAAGGTCACCGTTGCGGAAGCCGTCGAAGAGCTCGTCGCGGTGCTTCCGCACCAGGGGACGACGACCTTCCGGGCGCTCACCGCGCACCTTGGCACGCGCATCGAGATCATCGTCCGGTTCCTCGCGCTGCTCGAGCTGTGCAAGATCGGCAAGGTCGATCTCGGGCAGGGAGAGACCTTTGGGGAGCTCCAGGTCACCTGGATCGGTGAGTACCAGGTCGAGGCGCCCGGGCTCGTCGGGGCCGCCGCTCGCAGCGCTGGATTCGACGAGTACGACGGATGACGGATCTCGAGGTCGCTCGGGCGATCGAGGCAGTGCTTCTCGTCGCGCTCGAGCCGGTGCCTGTCGGGTTGCTCGCCGAGCTGGTCGAAGAACCCGTGGAGCGGGTCGAGACCATCTGCTCGCAGTTGGCCGCCGACTACCGCTCGGCGCGTCGCGGCTTCCGGCTCGTCGAGGTCGCAGGGGGCTTCCGGCTCATGACCGACCCTGACCTCGCGCCCTACGTCGAACGCTTCGCCACCCGGGATGTCTCCCATCGCCTCTCGACCGCAGCATTGGAGACGCTGGCGATCGTTGCCTATCGCCAGCCCGTCTCCCGATCTCAGATCGCCGCGCTCCGGGGGGTCAACGTCGACGGGGTCGTTCGCTTGCTGGAACAGCGCGGCTACATCCACGCCGTCGGGCGTGCCGAAGGCCCCGGGCAACCTGTGCTCTACGGCACGACTGATCTGTTCCTCGAGCGCCTGGGCCTCGCTTCCCTCGATCAGCTGCCCCGGATCGAGGACTTTTTGCCCGGCCCGGAGACTGCAGCGAGCCTTGAGCAGCAGCTCCGCCCTCACGGCCCCGGGGCGGGCGCACCCGGTTGACGCCGGGGGCATGTCGCGAGCCCGAAGGCCGGGGGCATCGCGCGCGGAACCGGCCATGCTGTAGGAATGCCGCAAGCGCAGCAGGCTCCGTGTGAACGCGTCCAGAAGGTGCTCGCGCGCGCGGGCTTCGGGAGTCGTCGTGCATGCGAGTCATTGGTGGCCCAAGGTCGGGTGACCGTCGACGGCCAGCCCGCCCGTCTCGGCCAGCGCGTCGACGCGACGCGCCAGCGGCTCGCGGTGGACGGCATCGTCGTAGCGAGCGCACCGGGGCTCGTGCACTACCTGCTCAACAAGCCTCGGGGTGTGGTCACCACTCGCGTCGACCCGCAAGGTCGACCGACCGTGGTTGCCCTCGTCCCCGACGAACCACCGGTGTTCCCCGTCGGTCGTCTCGATGTCGACAGCGAAGGACTCCTCGTGCTCACCAACGACGGCGACCTGGCGTTCGCCCTGACGCACCCCTCCGCAGGGGTCGAAAAGGAGTATCTCGTCGAAGTCGACGGCATCCCATCGCGCGGTGCCCTGCGCCAGCTCCGCCACGGCGTGCTCCTCGCCGACGGCCCGACGGGACCTGCCAGGGTCGGCGTCCTGGCTCCAGGGGTCCTGCGGATCACCATCCATGAAGGGCGCAATCGACAGGTCCGGCGCATGTGCGAAGCGATCGGTCATCCCGTCCGACGGCTCGTGCGCACCCGCGTGGGACCCCTCACCGACCCGGCCCTGCCACCGGGTTCCTGGCGCAGGCTCACCGCCTCGGAGGTGCGAGCGTTGGCAGAGGCGGCCCGAGCACCAAGGACCCGGTACAAAGGCCCCCGAAGATAGCATCCACCTGCGTGTCAGGCTCAGCTGCATTCGCCACTCCCACCGTTCGTGCCCTGCGCGGTGCGACAACCGTCGACGAGGACACCCCCGCCCAGGTCGCGACTCGGATCCAGGAGTTGCTGCTCAGCCTCATGGAACGCAACGGGTTGGTCGAAGACGACATCATCAGCATCATCTTCACGGCGACGCCGGACATCGTCTCGTCCTTCCCGGCAGCCGGAGCCCGCGACATCGGGTTCGGAGCCGTCCCGCTGCTGTGTGCGAGCGAGATCCCTGTCACCGGAGCCACTCCCCGCTGCCTCCGGGTTCTCCTGCACGTCACGACGAACCGCCCGCGCGACGAGCTGCGCCATGTCTACCTCCACGGCGCCAAGGGGCTGCGAGATGACCTTCCCGGTTGAGCGATGACCTTCCCGGTGCAGGCCTCCGTCGCCTCGGCGAAACGCGCGCTCGTCATCGGGACCGGCCTGATCGGCGGCTCCCTGGGAAAGGCCCTGCGACGCCGGGGCTGGTACGTGAGCGGCTTCGACGCAGACGAAGCGCGAGCCCATGTCGCGCTGACTGCGGGTGCCCTCGACGCCGTGGGGGACGACCCCAGTGCCACGATCACCTTCATCGCCACCCCGGTGAGCGAGGTCGTGCCGCTGGCCCGGAAGCTCTTGGCCGAATCGGATCGTCCGGACACCGTGGTCACCGACGTCAGCGGCGTCAAGGGCCCCATTGCCCGAGAGCTCGTGCACCCGCGCTTCGTGGGCGGGCACCCGATGGCGGGATCCGAGCAGATCGGCCTGGACGGCGCCGACCCAGATCTCTTCGTCGGCGCGACCTGGGTGCTGACGCCGACTGCGACCACCGACTCCCACGCCCTGGCGCGCGTCCACTCGGTGGTGACCGAACTCGGGGCCGACGTGGTCGCCTTGACCCCCGACGACCACGATCGCCTGGTCGCGATGGTGTCCCACGTCCCCCACCTGGTGGCGGCCACGCTCATGAACGAGGCCTCCGCGGCGGCGCGCGCGGACACCGCACTGCTGCGCCTTGCCGCCGGGGGGTTCCGGGACATGACCCGGGTGGCCGCCGGCCAGCCCTCGATCTGGCCTGATGTCTGCGTCGACAACGCCGATGCCATCGTCGCCGCACTCGACCAGCTGCTGGTCGACCTACGCCGTGTCCGCGACCGAGTAGCGGGTGCCGACCGAGCCGGCATTCTCGAGATGCTCCACCAGGCCAGCGTGGCTCGCCGGGCCCTGCCCGGAGCGCCCACCCGGCCCGATCACCTCGCTGAGCTCCGGGTCCCCGTGCCGGATCGCCTTGGGGTCCTCGCAGAGCTGACCACGCTGGCGACTGGCCTCGGAGTCAACATCGTCGACATCGAGGTCGCCCACTCGGCAGAGGGCCAACGCGGGGTCCTCGTCATGCTCGTCGACGCCGATCGGGCTCGAGCCCTGCGCGAGGCCATCGCCGAACGCGGCTACGCCTGCACGGTCGGCGACCTGTCGTGACGGACGTGCCGGACCCTGCCATGGTTCCTTCGACCGTCCGCGTGCACGGTGGCTACACGCTCACCGGCAGCCTCGAAGTCCCCGGCGACAAGTCCATCTCCCACCGAGCATTGCTCGTTGCGGCCCTCGCAGAGGGCGTGAGCACGCTGCGAGGACTCTCCGACGGCGACGATGTGCGACGAACTCGGAACGCGATCGAGGCAATTGGCGCCGCGGTCGAGCCCGGCCACCCTGGGCTCCGGATCGTCGGGGGCAGGGACCGTCTGCACGAGGCGGCCGGTGCGCTCGACTGCGGCAATTCCGGTACCACCATGCGGTTGGTGGCCGGTGTGGTCGCCGCGATGCCGTGGAAGACCGTCCTCGTCGGAGACGACTCGCTGTCGAGGCGACCGATGGACCGTATCGCGGTGCCTCTCCGCATGATGGGCGCCACGGTAAGTGGTCAAGGCACGCGCTGCCTCCCGCCGATCGAGGTCATCGGGGGAGCGCTTCGGGGCATCACCTGGACGCCGCCGATTGCGAGCGCTCAGGTCAAGTCGGCCATTCTCTTCGCCGGGGTGTGCGCCGACGGCGAGACGGTGGTCCACGAGCCGGTGCCGACTCGGACCCACACCGAGGTGTTGCTGGCCCGCGCTGGGGCCGACGTCGTCGTGGAAGGCTCGGCGCAGGGGCGAACCGTTCGCATCCACCGCTCGAGGCTCCGCCCGATCGACCTCGACGTCCCCGGCGATCCGTCGCAAGCGGCCTTTTGGGTCGTGGGCGCCACCGTCATCGCCGGGAGCGAGGTGCGGGTCGCCCGCCTGCACTCCTCGCCAGAACGCAGCGGCTTCCTCGAGGTCCTCTCGCGCATGGGGGCGCGCATCGAGGTGCTGCGGACCGGTGAAGCGGACATCGTCGACCTCGTCGCGCGCTGGAGTCGCCTGCGGGCGACTCGGGTCGAGGCTGCAGAGATCCCTTCCTTGGACGAAGTCCCAGCGCTGGCAGTCGCTGCCGCCGTCGCGGAAGGCACCACGATCTTCTCCGACGTGGGGGAGCTGCGGGTCAAAGAGAGCGATCGCCTTGCCGCCACCGTGGCCATGCTCCAAGCGTTCGGGGCCCGTGCGCAGGCCGTCGGGGACCAGCTCGTCGTCGAAGGGTTGGGACCCCGCGCTGCGCTGTCGGGAGCCTGCTTCGACAGCGCCGGCGACCACCGTCTGGCGATGGCAGCGACGATTGCCGCCCTCGCCGCGCAGGGCACCAGCACGATCACCGGCTTCGGCGGCGTCATGACGAGCTACCCCGGCTTCCTCGACGACCTCAGTCGCCTGGCAGGCGCCTCGGCATTCGAACCTGTCGACCACGGCGCCACGACAGCGGACCCCGTTGACGCCGAGATCGGAGCCGCGGACAACCGAGCGCGTTCCGCCCGCCAGCGCGAGCGCCAGCCGGGCCGGGCACCACTCATCGCTATCGACGGGCCTGCAGGTGCCGGGAAATCCACCGTGTCCAAGGCCGTCGCCCAGCGCCTCGGCCTCCAGCGGCTCGACACGGGCGCCATGTACCGGGCAGTCGCCTGGGCAGCACTGGAGCGCGGGGTCGATCCAGCGGACGCTGAGGCGCTCGGCGCGCTGGCAGCCTCCGTCGACGTCGTCGTCGGGGCGCGGGTGACCGTCGACGGGGTCGATGTCACCGAGGCCATTCGCTCCCCCGAGGTCAACGAGGTCGTCTCGACGATCGCTGCGAACCCCGCTGTCCGTCGCGCCCTCGTCGCTCGCCAGCGACGTTGGGCAGCACAGCACCACGGTGGGGTCGTCGAAGGGCGGGACATCGGGACCGTCGTCTTTCCCGAGGCGGACCTCAAGGTGTTCCTGACCGCCTCGCCGCAGGAGCGTGCCCGCCGTCGCGGGGACGAGGCACCGGCAACCATCGCCCGCCGCGATCATCTCGACGCCACGAGGGCCGCCTCCCCCCTTCGCGCCGCGCCCGATGCCCACATCATCGACACCACGAGCCGCACGGTGGAAGACGTCGTCGACGAGATCCTCTCGTGGTGCTGAGGACCCACGCCCCCGGGCGAGCTCCGTTCCACCCAGATGCTCGCCGTTCGCTCCTCTATCGCGTCCTTCGCGGCGGGCTCTGGGTGTTCATGGCACTGTGGTTCCGTCCCGTGGTCGTCGGCCGGGAAAAGGTTCCTCCCTCCGGGCCTGTGCTCATCGCACCGGTCCATCGCTCCTTCATCGATTTCGGCTTTGCCGGTTTCGTCACCTCTCGCAAGCTCTTCTTCATGGCGAAGGAGGAGCTCTGGCACAGCCGCCTCCTCGGATGGGTGCTCGAACGGCTCGGGGTGTTTCCCGTCAATCGCAGCGGCACGGATCGGGACGCCCTGTACCGAGCCGAGGAGGTCCTCCGTCGCGGGCTCGTCCTGGTGATGTTCCCCGAGGGCACACGCCAGGCAGGAGCCACGGTGAAGGAGATCTTGGAGGGGGCAGCGTTCGTCGCTCTGCGAACGGGCGCCACGATCGTGCCACTGGGGATCGGGGGGTCCGATCGAGCGATGCCCAAGGGCAGCGTGTTCCCGCGACCGACCCGCGTCCGGGTCGTGGTCGGCGACCCCCTCGTGCCCTCTTCCTCCCGTGGCCTCGGTAGGGAAGCGCCAGGTGGCACCGAGAGCCCGCGGCGCCAGGCCAACGACCCGACGGGGAGCGGGTCGAAGACCCTCACCCGCACCCCACGCCGTGAGGTGCACCGGTTGACCGAAGAGCTCCGGGCGCGGATCCAGGCTGCTTACGATGCCGCGCGAGCCTGAGCTGCTCGGCGTTCCCGCGCCCAGGTTCGGATGATCACCTGGGCATAGCGCAGGCCGAAGCGCAGGTTCGATCCCTTCTTCGATCCCCCCGCGGCCCGTGGCCGCCAAACCGTCGGGCATTCGGCGACGCGCCACCCTCGACTGAGTGCGGTAATGAGGAGCTCGGCCGTCTGGTACTGGGGTTGTTCGAGCCGTGCGACGACGTCCGCCAACAGCGTGGCCCGAAGGGCTCGATAGCCATTCGAGGTGTCCGTCAGGCGGGCACCCGTCAGCCGGTTGATCAACCAGGCGAAGACCACCACCCCCATCCGGCGAACCCGATCGGTGGTCTGGTCGACCCCGAGGCGTCGCGAGGCGACGACGAAGTCCGCGCGGCCGTCAACGAGCGGTTCGAGCAGGGTGGGCAGTTCCATCGGATCGTTCTGGCCATCGGCGTCGAGGGTCACCACGTACTCGGTGCCACCCTCGAGGCAGAGCTGGTAGCCGACCCGCAGCGCGACGCCGTGACCGAGATTGCGCTCGAACACCACGGTCAGGGCTCCCGACGCCACGGCGATGCGATCGGTTCCGTCGCTTCCCCCATCGACGACGACGAGCACCGAGACCGGCAGGCCCAAGGCCGCTGCCGGCATGCGCTTGAGGACGTCTCCGATCGTGCCGGCTTCATCGTAGGCACAGATGAGCGCAGTGACCGGATGGAGGTGGAAGTCCGGGTGCCGGTCGTGGAAATCAGCAAGGGCGGCAGCGACGACCTGCCGCTCGAGCCCGCCGCGGTCGCCGTCGCTCACGAGGACAGCGCGAGCAAGACCGAAGCCGCCGACACCCCCCGATCCTCGGACAGCGGCTCGAACCCCGCTTCCTGCTCGCCCCTCGGCGCACCGACGAGGACGCCGAGCACCAAGGCCAGGGCACGCAAGAGCTCGCGCAGCTCTGGAGGCGGCGGGAAGTACTCGTCCTCGGTCGTGACTCTCACGACCTCGACGCCATGGCGCGGGGCGAGGCGCTCGATGACTGCCTCGACGAGCGCCTCGGGGGCAGAAGCGCCGGCGGTCACCCCAACGGTGCCCTCAAGATCCCCAGGAAGCTCTCCGGCGGCATCGACCCGGACGACTCGTGCGGCGCCCGACGCGATCGCCACCTTCTCGAGGGCGACCGTGTTGGAGGAATTGGCGGAGCCGATGACGACGACGGCATCGGCCCTTCGGGCGATCTGGCGAAGTGCGGCCTGGCGGTTCGTGGTGGCGAAACACAGGTCACTTCGGCCCGGCATCCAAAGATCCGGGAAGCGCTTCCGAGCGGCCTCCATCAGACCCTGCCACTCGTCGTGGCTCAGCGTCGTCTGAGCGAGCAGCGCCACCGGCGTACCCGGGGCAACCGCGACCGCAGCGAGGTCCTCTTCGCTTTGGACCAGGTGGGCAGCCTCCGGGGCCACCGCCATCGTCCCGACGGCCTCTTCGTGGCCCGCGTGGCCGACGTAGATCACGGTGTAGCCCTTGCGGCTCCGCGTCTTGAGCTCATGGTGCACCTTGGTCACCAGCGGGCACACGGCATCGATGACAAGGCCGGCGCGTCCGCGCGCCGCCTCGACGACATCCGGTGCCGTGCCATGCGCGCTGAGCATCAGGGGCGCGCCCTCGGGCACCTCGGAGACGTCGTCGACGAAGACCACTCCCTGTGCCCGGAACTGCTCGACGACTGCCTGGTTGTGGACGATCTCGTGATAGCAGTACACGGGGCCGTCGAAGACCCGCACCATCCACGCCAACGCCTTGATGGCCTTTTCAACGCCCGCGCAGAAACCCCGTGGTTCTGCAAGAAGGACGCGATCGACCGCCACGAACGCCAGGTTACCGGCCGGGCCGGGCGCTCCCGGGACGCCCCCGCCTGCGGGAGCTGGCCACGGCGAAAGGCGCCGGAATGGCGCCGATAGCCTGGATCCATGCCAGCGCCCCGAATCACGGCAATCGCGCCGTGCTCGCCGGCGCAGGCCGCAGGCCTGGCGGTGGGGGACGAGATCATCTCGCTCAACGGACGCCAGCCCACCGACGTCATCGAATACCACCAGCTGGTCGACGCCGAGTTCCTCGAAATCCTGGTTCGCCGGGGTGGCGCCGGCGTTCACCGGCGCGTCGAGGTTCACAAGGAGGCTGGGGCGCCGCTGGGCATCGAGGTCTCAGCCGCGGTGTTCGATCGAGTGCGGACTTGTGACAACCATTGCGCCTTCTGCTTCATCTACCAGCTCCCCAAGGGAATGCGGCGAAGCCTCTACCTCAAAGACGATGACTACCGCCTGTCCTTTCTGTATGGGAACTTCACGACGTTGACACGCTTCACCGAGCTCGACCTCGAACGGGTCCTCGAAGAGCGCCTCGGTCCGTTGTTCGTGTCCATCCACGCGACAGACCCGTTGGTCCGTGCCGCCCTGCTTCGGAACCCGAAGGGAGCGACGAGCCTCCGGTGGCTGCGCGCCTTGCTCAACGGCGGCATCGAGGTCCACGGGCAAGTCGTCGTCTGTCCCGGGATCAACGATGGCCACGTCCTGGAAGACACGCTGTGCGGGGTGCTCGACGAGTACCCGAGGCTGGCTTCCCTCGGCGTCGTCCCGCTGGGCCTGAGCCGCTTCTCGACGGAGCCTGATCTGCGGCCCCATAGCCCCAAAGAGGCCGCAGCCGTGTGCCAGACGGTGAGCGAGTGGCAGGAGATCTACCGCTCGGTCCTCGGCCGGCGGTTGGTCTTCGCCGCGGACGAGTACTACCTCCTCGCGGGGGAACCGTTCCCTCCCGCCGAGGCGTACGAAGGATTCCCCCAGCACGAGAATGGGATCGGCATGGTTCGCGCCTTCGAGGAGGCCTTCGACGGTGCGGCGTGCAGTCGTGAAGGTGGGGCCTCGGGCGTGCGCGCCGGGTTCTTTGCCTGGGTGGACGGTGCCCCGCCAGCCGGGTACCGTGCCCCTCGCAGCCACGTCGCCGCTCAGCGCCAAGCTCTTGGGCAAGATGCTCCGGTCGCGGTGGTCACCGGGCACTACGGGGCCCAGGTGCTCGAACCCTGCATCAGCCGGGCACGCGTCGAGGCCCGGCTCATTACCGTGGAGAACCGCTTCTTCGGCGGGAACATCGGGGTCGCCGGACTGCTCACCGGAACCGACGTGGCTTCGGTCCTCGAGAACGAACCGGCAGGCCACCGCTACCTGCTGCCCGACGCCTGCCTCTCGGGAGATCGCTTCCTCGACGGGGTGACCGTTGCGGACCTCCCCAGGGCAGTCGAGGTGGTCCCCTCCGACGGGCGCTCGTTTCGCCTCGCCCTGGAACGTCCCGACCAGCTGACAGGTACCAACGCGGCACCATGAGCCAGGCACCAATGCGATCCCCGGAGCTGCCCGTGGTTGCCATCGTTGGGCGCCCCAACGTGGGCAAGTCCACCCTGTTCAACCGGATCGCCGGTCGCCGGGTCGCAGTCGTCGAAGCGGAGCCTGGCGTGACCCGGGACCGGAACGCGATCGAGGCCGAGTGGCGTGGGGTTCGCTTCTCGATCGTCGACACGGGCGGATGGGAGGCACGCGGCGACGAGCTGACCGCCAAGGTGACCACCCAGGCGGAAGCAGCCATGCGGGAGGCTGCCGTCGTGCTCTTCGTCGTCGACGTGAACGTCGGCGTGACCGAGGACGATCTCGCAGTGGCCAAGGTCGTGCGCCGACTCGAGGTGCCGGTACTCCTCGTCGTCAACAAAGTGGATGACCAACGGCGCGAGCTGCACGCCTGGGAGTTCGCCTCGCTGGGGCTGGGCGACCCGATCACGGTGAGCGCGCTCCACGGGCGCCAGAGCGGTGATCTGCTCGATGCCGTCGTCGGCCTCTTGGACCACGAGCCACGAGGGGAGCCCCCACGCCAACCGCACCTGGCAATGCGCCACGCTGCGCAGCGCAACGGATCGGACTCCAACCTCGCTGACGGTAACGGGGGAACGCGTGAAGACCTGGGGGCACGAACGCCCCGGGTCGCCATCGTCGGGCGCCCCAATGCGGGCAAGTCCACGCTCTTCAACCGCTTGGTCGGTGAAGAACGCGCCATCGTTCATGACATCCCAGGAACGACCCGCGATGCCATCGACACCGTGATCGAAACAGCGCTCGGGCCGCTGTGCGTCATCGATACCGCCGGCATGCGACGGCCCTCGAGAACCCAGCGAGGCACCGAGCACTACGCGGTCTTGCGAGCGCTGTCCTCGCTCGAGACCGCGGACGTGGCGCTGCTCGTCATCGACGCCACTGTCGGGGTCACCCACCAGGATCAGCGGCTCGCAGAACGCATCGAAGCCGTGGGCTGCCCCGTCGTGGTGCTGCTCAACAAATGGGACCTGGTCAAGACGCAAGAGCGGGAACTGGTGCTCGAGGGAGTCGCGGACCGCCTCGCGTTCATCGGGCCGGCGCCAGTGCTCCGGATCTCTGCTCGAACCGGCCGTGGAGTGCAGCGAATCCTCCCCGCCCTTCAAGCCGCGATCGGTTCGTACCGCAAGCGGATCCCGACCGGAGCACTCAACCGCGCCTTGCAGGACCTGCAAGCGGCGGTGCCGCCCAAAGGGGCACGGATTCGCTACGGCGTGCAGGGCGCGATCGAACCGCCAACCTTCACCTTGTTCGCCTCGGCGCGCCTCGCCGAGCACTACCTGCGCTACGTGGAACGGGGGCTGCGCGAGCGTTTCGGGATCGGACCGACGCCGATCAAGCTGCGCGTCCGTGTGGAGGGTCGGACGAAGAGCGGGGTGAGGCGCTGAATGCCCTGGTGCGACCGGTGCGACCAAATCGTCGAAGACGAGGAACTGGCCGAGGACTGCCTCTGCCCGACCTGTGGCACGACCCTCGTCGAGCCGCAGCGGCGCCCGATCCCCTGGACCTTCCGGTTCATGCTGGTCGCCTTCGTCGGCTATCTCGGCTACCGCATCTACCAGGGCCTGACCTGGGTGGCGCACCATCTCTGAGCCATTGGGTGCACTGCAGCATCGGCAGCTCCCTGTCGCGAGCGCACTGGAGGACCACGTTGAACACGATGACCACTGCAGATCCCCCAGACCTCTTGGTCATCGATGCCGACGGCCACACCTTCGAGCCGCGTGACCTGCTGGAGCGCTACCTCGACAAGAAGTATCGGGGCCGCATCGGGGAGCACGCGTCCGGACCCTTGATCGACGGTCGGCCGGCGATGCAGCACCCCCCAGGTGCCCTCGAGGCGCTCCGCTTCGATCCCCAAACCATCGGGCAACGCTTCGGTGACATCGCCGCCGACCACTTCAGCGCGCAGGCCGTGCGACGAGCGCTCGACGTCGAAGGCATCGACGTCTCCGTCCTCTACGGCCCGCTGTATGAGTGTTGGATCGAGGGGATGGATCCCGAACTTGCCTACGCCATCGCCCGCGCCTACAGCCGATGGCTGGTCGAATACATAGCGGACGCTGGCGGGCGGCTTCTCGGTGCTGCACCGATCCCGTTCTTCGACGTCGAGCTTGCGCTCCGAGCGATCGACTACGCCGTTCACGAGCTGGGCCTGCGTGCCTTTTGGACCCGACCGAACCCCGTAGGCGGGAGGATGCTGGGGGAGCAGGTCTTCGATCCGATCTTCGATGCCATCGAAGGGTTGGACGCCCCGCTTTGCTTCCATGAGGGCTCCGGTTCGCTGATGCACAACATCGGGACCGATCGCTTCGGACACAGCACGTGGTTCGAGCAGCACGCCTGCGTCCACCCGATGGAGCAGCAGATGCTCCTGGCGTCGCTCGTCGTGCAAGGGGTCTTCGAGCGCCATCCCCGGTTAAGGGTCGCGTTCTTGGAGTCCGGGGCCGCCTGGGCCCCTGCCTGGCTCCACCGCCTCGACGAGCATGCCGAGCTCGTCGCCTGGAAGGATGCCCCCTCCCTCACCGCAACGCCTACCGAGTACTTCAAGCGCCAGTGTTTCATCTCCTGCGATCCGGGCGAGGAGCTCCTTTACCAGGTCGTCGACTTCCTCGGTGCCCAGAACGTCGTCTTCGCGACGGATTTTCCTCACCCTGACGCCAAGTACCCCAATGCGCTCAAGTCGTTCCTCGAGCTGCCTCGCGTGGATGCAGCAACCAAACGAAAGATCCTCTGGGACAACGCCTTGCGCCTCTATGGCCTCGAGGGCACCAGCCTGCCGAGAGCATCCCGATGAGGTCTCAGTGATATGAGGTCTCAGTGATGACGACGCACCTCGTGCCCAGGCGGACCTCGGGAATGCGAGCGTGGTTCAGGTGACCATGAACTGCGTCGTGATGGGTCGACCTGCCGGGCTGAGCACGTACCAATAACCACCAAGGTTGTCGAGCGCTTGTCCAAGGACCATCCCGGGCTTGGTATCAGATCGCCAGCGGTAGAGGGGATGGCCGTTGTAGGTGACCTGGCGCGCCCCGTCAGGTCGCACGATGGTGCTGACCAAGGATTGTCGAAGGCCCTTACCCACGCGCATCGGCGAGCCGTTGCTCAACAGCGGGGGCCAGTAGTAGACGCACGCTGCGGACACGCAGGCACTATGGGTCGGCGTGTCGATGGCGAACTCGTACAACGTATAACCCGAGCCCGTCGTGAGGATCCTCCCCACCGGGGAGGGTTCGGTGGCCAACAGGACCCCTGGGGTCGTCGTCGGCGTCGCCACGGGTCCGCTCACCGAGCCGGCATTCGAGCACCCCGCCGCGATGACGGCCACGGTCGCCAGTCCGGCAACGGCCGCGAACCATGAGGCACTGGTGCCCCGAAAGCGGCGTCGCAGTGAGGGAAGCAAGGACTGCATCATGGTCCTCCCTAGCATGGCAGTACCGCTGCTGGGCGTCTCGGCGCCCCTCGGCTACGTCGCACCGGTGCCGACCCCCGGGATCTCATTCGCCTCCTCGACCCCGGAGACCCCTGACGGCACCGCCGTCGAAGACGGCACGGACCGGAACAGCGCGCCGTACGCCACGGCGTTGAGGGCCTGGAGGCCGGCCGCGAGGAGCATCGGTGCCGCCAGGCTCACCTCGTCGAAGAGGTAACCCGCCAACACCTGACTGCCAGCCTGGCTCCCCTGGGCCGGCAGGTTCGAGAGGGCAGCCAGTCCGGCACGCTCGGCTGGATCGGCGACTGCCTGGGTAAACGACTGGCGCAGCGGCAATCCGACACGCTGGACGAGCATCCGAACCAGGTAGATGCCGCCAGCGATCCAGAATGCTGGCGCCAGGGCCAGTGGCACAAGGAGCGCAGCCTGGAGGAACCGGACGCCGACAATGGCACGCAGGGTTCCGAGTCTTCTCTCGATGTGCCCTGCGGACAACGAGGAGATCAGGGTAGCAACGTTGACGACGGCGAAGAGCACGCCGATTTCACCAGGCGATGAGCCGTAGCGACGGTGGAACCAATAACTGACGAAGGGACCGAACATCCCGATCGCCAGCCCGTTGAGGCCGTTGGTGATCCAGAAGCGCCATAGCGCTCCCCATGACCGACGTGGCAGCACGAACCACACGCGTCTGTCCCCGCTGCGCGGCGGGCGAGCAGGCTCCGAGAGGCCCAGGGCGACGATGCCGGCCAGTGCCGCCAGGACGGCCGCTGCAAGGAACGCCGGCCGGTACGCGAGCTCCGCGGCAAGCCCCGTCGCCCTCCCGGGCCTGGCCAGTCCTGCCAAGAGCCCACCTGCCAGTGCCCCCAGCGCCGAGACGAACGCCAGCCGCCCGAAGACATCGGTGCGCTGTCCCTCTGGCACGCTCTCGGCCACGAACGCGGCCTCCGCCGGCTGGTAGGGCCCGACGTTCCCGGCCCCGGCCCCGGCTCCTCGCCCGAAGCTCCCGAATGCCGCGAAGACGAAGAGGAGGGGCGCCGTCCGGTCGAGGGCGAAGACGCATGCGGAGATCGAGGCGAGGAGGGGGACCACCACGAGGAAGACCTTGCGCCCGAGCGCATCGGAGACAACGCCGATCGCGCTCGACATCACTGCCGACGCCAACGCGACGCACAGGAACAGCATCCCGATGCGCAGGCCTGAGAAACCCTCTGCCGACAAGTACAGCGCGGTGATCACGCCGGCGACGCTGCGGGCTGCACTCATGGACGCTCGTGCCCCGAGCACGATCGCCAGGTTGCGCTCCATCCACGGCGGCCGGACAGCCTCGGCGAATGCGCGTGGCTTGGCAGTCATCGATCGGTCAGGGATCGACGACTGCATCGCCCCAAGGGGATCGCGCACGACCCGCGCGACTGCAAGCAGGTCGCAGACGCCGGTCGCCACGAACGGATCACCAGTTCGTCACAGTAGTGTCACCGATGAGCGTCTCCCGAGAACATGCGTACATCTACGAATGCTTCCGGCCGACGGCGATCCTTCGAGCATCGATTCCGGGCACGAATGCGGATCCGTAGCTGTGCACCCGCTCGTGCACCCTCCGTGCACGAGCGGGTGTCGCCAGGACGCTGCCGGTAGCCACTCGCTCAGCAATCGTGGTGCGAGGGTCGTGACCGATGTCACCCGGCCCGCAGTAGGGTAGGCGAGTTCGACATCTCCGCGCGGAGCCGCAGAGGCGAACACGGGCTGTGGCGCAGCTTGGTTAGCGCGCTTGACTGGGGGTCAAGAGGTCGCCGGTTCAAATCCGGCCAGCCCGACCACAGCCTGGTGCAGGCCCACCAAGCCTCAGGGGCTGATCGCCGACGCGGTCCGACGCCAGGGGATCCCCTCGGCACCGTAGGGCGTCAGCGGTTCCTGGAGGGATGGGCTCAGGTCACGAACACTGGAATGGATGCACGTTGCCACGACCTCGTCAAAGCATTCGACGAGTGACGGTCTGCCTTCGACCAGATAGACATGGGCTGCAGCCACGAACCAACCCATCGCCATCAGGGTCAGCGCCCGAATTTCGAGCGTTGAGTGCTCGTCGCCTCGACGATTCTCAAGCGTAGAGACGATGCCCTTGGTGAACTCTCGGATTCCCACCGAGAGTTGCTCTGCAGCGAAGCGCGGTTGCGTCGCGAGCACTGCACGAATCTGAGCGAGCAGACGCCGGTCGTAACCTTCCACGCACAGCTCCCTCAAGACGGCGTGCAAGCTCACGAGAGCCGGCTCGGATTCTGGCCGCTCCCGAAGGAGGCGGAGGGCCACCTCGCGACGGACGACGAGATGGTCGAAGAGCATGGCCTCCTTGGAGGCAAAGTGCCGAAAGACCGTCCGTCGGCCGACATGTGCCGCCGCGGCAATCTGGTCGATCGTCGTCTCTGCGTAACCCTGGCGGACGAAGAGATCCAGCGCTACTTCGGCAATCCGAGCACGCGTCTCATTGGCCCTTCGATCCCGATCACGGGTCTCCGCCACCATCGGGATGGTACCTCGGGAGTTTCGCCAGCCTGATCACCAGGAGGACTCGGCCAGGGCAACGTCCGCAGACTCCCGCTGCCCACCGACGGCCAGAGCAAATCGGCAGCTTGACCCAACCGGCTCCGACAAACGTTCGCTTGATGGCGTATACTCGGCCGTTACACCCCCCGCTGTCGACGGAGCAGCGTCGGTGACTGGGCCGACGATGCTGTCGAGCGCAACCTGGAGGTATGCCCATGAGTTACGGGACGACCGAGCCTGGCGCAACAGCCAATGCAACGGTACATCACGTCGAGGACACCGCCGACAGCCAGCTCGGCATGCAGACATTGCTCGACCTTGCCAATCCCCAGCCAAGGTACCGCACCTTGATCGAACAAGGCGGTTTTCTGCAACCGATGCCCGAGTTCGCCCTCACCTTCGCGGCACCGCTCACCGAGTTCGTCCTGCGGAACCACCAAGTGTTCTCCTCTCGGGTCGAAATGCACCTAGGCAACGTGCGGCCACTCATCCCGCTCAACGTCGATCCCCCCCAGCACGCCAAATATCGCAAGCTCCTCGATCCGCTCTTCTCGCCGAAGCGAATGGACGAGCAGGAAGCCGACATCACCCGACGGGCAAACCATTTCATCGATCAGTTCATCGATCGTGGCTGGTGCAATTTCAGCGAAGAGTTTGCCGACGTGTTCCCAGCATCGATCTTCCTCGGCCTCATGGGCCTGCCCGAGGCGGAGTTGAAAACCTTCATGCACATGCGGGACGGGATCTTGCACCCCGAGAAGATCGACCCTGCTTCCACGACCGACTTCGAGCGGCGCGCGGCGGTTCTCAACGCGACGGGGGCGGAGATCTATGACTATTTCGGTGCCCTGATCGACGAACGGCAGAAGCAACCCACCAACGACATCGTCTCGAGGTTCCTGGCGGCCGAGGTCAACGGTGAGCGGCTTTCGCGCGAAGAGATCCTCGACATCATGTTCCTCTTCATGATCGCCGGCCTCGACACCGTGAGCGACTCGCTGACTTGCTTCTATGCCTTCTTGGCAACCCATCCCGATCATCGTCGGACGATCGTCGACGACCCGGCCGTCATCCCTGCCGCGGTCGAGGAGCTGTTGCGCTGGGAGAGCCCGGTTCCGAGCGGACCTCCCCGTGTGGCGACGAGAGACGTCACCTTGCCCAACGGCGTCGAGGTGGCTGCCGGCACCGCTGTCATTCCCAGCTACGGAGCGGCCAACGTGGACCCCACGGTGTTCCCCGACGCCTTCGAGGTCCGTTTCGACCGAGCAGTCAACCCTCACATCGCATTCGGAGGGGGAGTCCACCGCTGCCTTGGCAGCCATCTCGCCCGCCGCGAGCTCCGCGTGACCCTACGCGAGTGGCACAAGCGAATTCCCAACTATTGGCTGACCCCAGGGCACGAGCAGCTCGAGTTCCCTCCCGGACTGCGTCATGTCAAGGATCTCATGCTGAGCTGGGCGTGAGTTGGCGCTCAGCCGATCGGCGCGTAGCGCACGACGGTCCACGGACGCGCCGATGCCGTACGCCGGGCACCTGCCCGCGGGCGGATCCGACGTTTGCCCATGACCGCTCGCCGTCGTGCGACGCTGACCGCGCGGGTTGATGCCGCAATTTCCTCGGCCCACGACCGCGGGATTCCCGTCGCAGTCAGGGCTCGGTGCACCGATCGTTCACCTGGTCAATACCGTTGTCCCGAACGACCGCCCGGTTGGAGCCGTCGTCCCCTAGCGCCCCGCTTGCTCGCACGAGCACTCTGCGCGCCGGCACAGGCCGTCGAGCCCTTGGCCCCCCACTGGAGCGGTCGGTGGCTCCCAGCACGCACGCCGGCCATGCAGGCTCAGCCGTCGACGATGGAATCAGTCGTCGACGATGGAAATTGCCTGCTCCGGGCAGTTCTGGACCGCGAGCATCGCGTGCTCGCGCAAGGACTCGGGCACCTCTGGCATCCGGACGAACCCATAGCCCGAGTCGTCGCTGTCAAAGACATCAGGCGCGAGTGAATAGCAACGGCCATGACCCGTGCATCGGTCTGGATCGATCTGCACCTTCATCTCTTCACTGGCATCTCTATCACCGTGCCTTTTCCACGCCCCGTCCGTGCCCAGCGTCCGTGGCACGCGGTTCGCTCGGCTCTCGCACCCCGGCGAGCTTGCCACACGTTGGCATCTCTGTGAACGTAATGCCATGGCAGACACCCGTGCCCCCGTTCACCGCACCTCCACAGAAGACCACGTCGGTCGCGTCCGGGTCGACGCAGCGATCGACAATCTTCTCACCAACTTCCCCCCGGCCACGACGGATCCTGTGACCTTCCTTCGAGCCCAATTCGATGCCGGGCTCGCCTATGTGTGGTTCCCCGAGGGCTACGGGGGCCTCGGGGAACCGATCGATCTCCAGGCCTACGTCGACGACCGTCTCGAAGCTGCCGGCGCACCACCCAGCGGGCGCGTCACCAACGCGATCGCGGCGGGCCAAGGCGCGGCGAGCATCCTTGCCTATGGCACCGAAGACCAGAAGCGGCGGTACCTGCGGCCGCTCTTCACGGCCGAGCTCCTGGGTTGCCAGCTCTACAGCGAACCTGGCGCCGGCTCCGATCTCGCGTCACTCGCCACTCGGGCCGTCCGAGATGGCGACGCATGGATCGTCAACGGCCAGAAAGTCTGGACCTCAGGGGCTCACCGAGCAGACATTGCCATCCTCTTGGCCCGGACAGATCCGAACGTCCCCAAGCACGCGGGCCTCACCCAGTTCGTGCTCGACATGCACGCGCCCGGCGTCGAGGTTCGCCCTCTACGCCAGATGACGGGCAATGCGCAATTCAACGAGGTCTTCCTCACCGACGTCCGGATCCCAGACAGTGAACGGCTCGGTCCGGTCGGAGCAGGGTGGAGCGTGTCCCAACACCTCTTGGTCTACGAGCGCTACAACATGGGTCGAGTGCCAGCCAGAGGACAGGGGGCCATTGCCAAGGTCGTCGCTGCGTGGAAGGCCCGTTCGGATCACAGCTCGCCGCACGCGCGCAGCTTGCGGGCCGAGTTGATGCGTCACTGGGTTGACGCAGAGGTGCTCCGGCTCTTGCAGATGCGAGCAGCCTCACTTCGCGCGCGTGGCAGCTCTGGACCGGAGGGATCGCTCGGGAAGCTCGCGACCTCAGTTGTCAATCGCCGTCTCGCGGAGTGGGCCCCCAACCTGCTGGGCCCGGCCGGAGTCCTCATCGAGGGATACCAACCAGCTCCAGAGGACCGGACCGCGCCCATCCTGGAGCGCAACAGCGGCAGCCTTCCGATGGGCTGCGTGGCGAGCCCATCGATCGCGATCGCAGGCGGAACGGACGAGATCCAGCGCAACATCATCGGCGACCGGGTGCTCGGCCTGCCTCGCGAGCCTGCCGTGGACCGCGACATCCCCTGGAGCCAGACCCTTCGCAACTGAGCTGAGCCACACCCCTCGAGATCACGCGTACGTCCTGGACCGGCGTCAACTGACGCGGCCACTGGCCGTTCACCCCGACGAACGGCGATCTCACTGCCTCATCGGAGCCGCCGCATCGAAGCGACATGGCGGCGCCGCCATGCACCCGAGACCGACCCGCCTGGGTCCTTCCGCCGAAGATCGCCGCGGCGACCGCGGGCCGACACGAGGAGTCCCAGGACGCCGTGAGCTACTTCATTGCCACGACGACAGCGAGCAGGGCCACGAGCGCCACCAGCATGTAGCCCACGTACGCGTCGAGGCGACCCGACTGCAACCGTCTGGCGCGCGCCGACAGCCACAGCCACGCCCGCTTCGTCGGACGGTATAGGTAGGCCTCGACGGGCTCGACGACGCTCGAGCGCACCTCGACCTGCACGCAGGGCGCCTCGGCAGCGGCCTCGTCGACGGTGATGGTCTCGCTCCTCGTTCCCAACACGTTCGACAGAACATGACGCAAGGCATTCGCGTACCCGAATGCGCTATAGCGAGCGCGATCGTCAAACCCCGCGCTCGCACAACGCCAGGCTGGCACGCGCCGTACCCGAAGGAGACGCCCACGGGAGAAGACGACGCTGGCGAGCGCGACGATGGCGACGCCGACGGGCATCACCACGAACAACCATGAAGGGGAGAGGATCGAGAAGTTCGAGTAGACCGGTTGGAGCACCCACGGCGACTTCAGTGATCCGATCGTCGCATGGTACGCCACGATCGGTGCCAACCCGAGGCTCAGGTAGCGGATCACCCATGGCGCGGCGGCTGCGAGTCCGAGGCAGCACGTCGCCATGAACAGCGACCCGAAGGACCCCAGGCCCTCCCCGTCGACACGATGCCGTGCCTTCGGGGCTCGACCAGGCCTCCAGGCGCCTGGTCTCCCGAGGAGCGTCAGGCCGAGCAGGCGCACAAAGCACAGTGACGCGATGCCAGCGGTGAGCGCGACGAGGGCGCCTGCCAACGCCATTGCCAACCGCACCGCGAGCACCTGCAGACGAAACTCCTGCAGCAGGGCCTCGAGGACAAACCATTCGGACACGAACCCGATGGTCGGGGGCAGTCCGGCCAACGTCGCCGAGGCGATCGCGAAGGAAGTCGCGCTCGCTCGATGCCCGACACCGACGCCACGCAGGCGCTCGAGGTCGTCGCTACCGAAATTCGATTCGAAGAACGCCGACGAGGCGAAGAGCGCCGATTTCGCCACCGCGTGGGCGAGCACCTGGAGGCTGCCAGCAAGCAGGCCAACCGCGATGACCCCGGTTCGCTGCGTCGCTGCTCCAGCAAGGGCCACGCCGTATGCGACGAAGATGATCCCGGCATGCTCGACGCTCGAGTACGCGATCACCCGGTTGAGGCTGCCCTGGACGCTGGCGAACGCGATGCCCAGGAGCGCTGTGGCACCCCCGAGGACCAACACCACGACCGCCAGCCAGATCGGCGGTCGCCCAAGGATCCCAAAGAAGCGCCACAAGCCATAGAAGCCGACATTGACCGATATCCCCGCCATAGCCGCGCGCGTCGGTCCTGGCGAAGAGGGGTACCCCAGCGGCAACCACACCTGCAGGGGCACGATGCCCACCTTCGCCCCGACCCCTGCAATGACGAGAACGGACGCGATCGTGTGTACAGGGCCGGGTCCGAGGCGGCTCCATGCGGACAACAGGTCACTGTGAGCTCCCGCGGCCATCAGGAGCAAACCGAAAAGCAGCGCCGCGCCGCCAAGTACGCCCACACCCAGGGTCGCCCAGCTCGCGCGTGCCGATCTGGCGTCGCCTCGTCGAGCGCCGGTCAGGATGAACGAGGCAACCGTGAGCGATTCCCAGCCAAACAGGAACGTAAACGCGTCACCGGCAACAACGACGACGACGACCGCGCCCAAAAGCAGCAGGTAGCCGGCGCCCACGCCCCGTCCGTGCACCCTGCCCTCTGGCTGAACCCAACCCACCAGGGAACCGGAGACGGCCACGCCGAGAACGGCGACCAAGGTGAGGAAGAGTCCTGCCAGCGGATCGATCCGGACCACGGTCTCTCCGACACCGAGCGTCGAGCCGAGCTCCAGGGTCGTCGTTGCACCGAGCACCGCTCGCACGCCTGCCACGGCCATCGACACGGATCCCACAAGGCCGAGGAGATACGGCATTGACCTGGCCCATCGGCGGCCGGTGCCGACCACCAGGTCGATAGCGGCGCCTACACCCCAGCTCGCCCCTGTGACGAGGAGCAGCAACCCGGTCACTGGGTGCTCCTGATCTTCAGGAGCACCCCCAGCCCGAGGAGGATCCCATGGAGGATGCTGAAGGGGCTCGGCGGTGAACCCGGCACCCACACGTCCACCGGGACAATGGCACCGACCCCGCAGTTGGCCGCGTCGTGGCGAAGGAGGCCGCCGCTCGTGGCGTCGGTGCCCGCGGCGACGACGATCTTGGGCTCTGGCATCGCCGCGAACGTTTCGCGAAGCGCCGATGCCATCCCGACAGTTCCGACGCCGGTCACGAGGAGCAGATCGGCGTGACGGGGACTCGCCGTGAAGAAGATCCCCAGCCGCCCGACGTCATAGACAGGATTGGTCAGCGCTGCGACCTCCCACTCCTCGGAGCCGTCAGAGCCGGCGTCCACGTGGCGGATGTGCACGGAGCGGCGCAGTGCCTTCACCCGACGCCAGAGGTCCGACCGGAGACCCTCCAGTGCCTGCGCTTCGCCGATGCTGGCATCGAGCTGAGGGACGACCAACGTTGCGCGGCTCAGCGCAGCGGTCTCGACGCGCGGATCGAACGTGAAGCGGTCCGGGCGCGCATCCACGCAGCGACCGCACAGGATGCAGCCGCCGCGATCGATCTGGAGGGTCTCGGATCCGGGGATCCTCGAGGCGATGCCAATGGCGCCCGTCGGACACCGATCGACCACATCGCTCAGCCCGAGGACGCCAGGACCCCCGCCACTGCCGGCGTCGGGCCCCGACATCACACCCTCAGCACCACTGACCTGTTCGCTCGGTGCCGCCTCGACAGGCCTCGCAGGCAGCACGCTCGGATCAGCGCCCGCAGCCACACGAACGGACCCTCGGTAGCCAGGACCGTAGCCGTCGTCGCGGCGGGGATAGCGCGTGGTCACGATGCCCTCTCGCAGCCCCCGCCATACCCAGGCCATCACCCCGACACCCCGGCGATCGACAGGCCGAAGCTGGCTTCGACGAAGACGAAGTCGGTGAAGATGTCCCCCCCGAACGCCTGAGGAAACAGTGCCAGGTTGTGAAACGACGCTGTTCGGGGCTTCACCGTGACGAGGTGACCGGGCTCCGCTTCGACCAGGTACAACAGCTCGCCCTGAGGGGCTTCGACCCAGGAGAGCGCCAGCCCCCGTGACGGCGGAACCTCGATCTGCCACGGACCCTGGGCCCCTTCGACGAGCTGGTCTAGGGCCTGGCGAACGAGGTGGAACGACTGGCCGATCTCGAAGAGGCGGACCTGCTGGCGCGCCAACGCGTCACCCTCACGGGTCAGCACAGCTGGCTCGAGATCGAGATCGCGGTACGCGCCGTAGGGGCGAGCGAGCCGGCTGTCCTCAGCGAGTCCGGACCCACGCGCGACCGGCCCGAGGGCACCGTGGGCCTCGACGACCTCTGGCGCCAGGACCCCCGTCCCGTGCAACCGGTCCAGGAACGATGGCGTCGACATCAACGCATCAAGGTCGTCGGCCAGCGCTGCTTGGATCCTGCGCACCTCGTCGAGCACCCGGCGTCCGTCAGCGCTCGGCGGTCCCGACACGCCTCCGGGAACCACGACGCCACGGCCGAAGCGGTGCCCGCACAGCTGTGCGCGCAGGCGCTGGATCCGCTCCTTGTGCAGCGACAGCCGCGCGAAAGCCTCTGCCTGTCCTGCGCCTTCGGTATGGCGGATGACCGAGTCGAGATGAACGGCGATCCGCTCAAGCTCAGCATGCAGAACCCGCAAAAGCTCTGCCGGTCGCGGAACTTCGACCTCGCCGAGGCACTCGAGTGCCCGAGCGAACGCCACGGCGTGGGCGACCGAGCACGTCCCTTCGACGCGCTCGGCGAGCAAGGGCGCATCCTCGTAGGGCAACTCGCGGAAACGCCGCTCGAGGCCTCGGTGCTTGTAGAAGACGTGGGGAGCCAGCTGGTGGATCTCCTCGCCGGTGGTTTCGATACGGTACTCAACGCTCTCGAACACCCCCGATCGAACCGGCCCATAGGGGATGGAGAAGACCCCCGTCCCCCCGACGCGAGCGGTGGCTCCGCCAGCGCGCCCACGCTCTCCTTCTTCTCCTCGCCGTAACGAACGATCGTCGGAGGGGATGACCAGCGGATCGAGGTGAGGATGCCCGACCGGCACGATCCCGAGGAGGTCGTGGAGCTCACGCTCGTACCAGGCGGCTGCCGGAACCAGCGGGGTGAGTGCTGGCAACCGGCGCGTCGTCGCCAACGCGCTCTCGTAGATCTCGAAGCGCTCCGGGAAGGCCAGGATGGCGCGAAGCACGGGCGGAGCATCCGGACGCGCCGCGCCGAGGAGCCCGGCGAAGCGCCCGCCCTCGCGCACGGCACGAGCCACTGTCTCAGCGATCTCCGAGGCCTCGACCACCGTTGTGGTGCTCGAAGGCGTCGTGCTCGGAGGGCTCATCGGAGTGCCCCGAGCTCACGGGCTGCTCGCTCGAGGAGCCCGGAGAGCACGCCAGGTGGGTGGACGCCGAGCAGCGCGAGCGCGCCGAGACCGGTCGCCATCGCGGCCACGATCCATGCGCTGCTTCGGGCAGGAGGCGACCCCGGGAGAGCCGGGCAGGCCTCGGCCGGGGCGAGCTCCTCGGAACTGCCCCGGACCCCGGTCCCGCTCGGGGGTCGCCTGCCTGCCGGCGTGAGCATGGTCTGGGAGGCGAACCACGAGAGCCCGAGGGTCGCAGCGCTCCCCAGCACGAGGAGGACTGCAGCGACCGCGTCCTTGGGGTCGGTCAGCCCGCCCGAGACGATTAAGAACTCGCTACGGAACAAACCGAACGGGGGCATCGCTGAGAGCCCCAGGACCGCGAGGAGCAACATCGGGCCGCTCCACGGCAATGCAGCGGTCCCCCCGCGGATCCTGCGCATGTCCTTGGTCCCGAAGGTGTTCGTAACGCTGCCGGCGCCGAAGAACGCCGTGCTCTTGGCCGCTGCGTGGGCCAGGACGTGGAGCAGCACCCCGACAACGGCAATCCGAGTGGAAAAGCTCATCCCGACGGCCAGCACGCCCATGTGCTCGATGCTCGAATAGGCGAAGAGGCGTTTGAGGTCGCGCTGGTTCGCCAGGGAGAGCGACGAAAGGACGAGCGAGGCCAGCCCGAAGCCGAGCAGGATGTCACGGGGGAATGCCGGCCCGAGCGTCCGGATGCTTACTTGGTAGAAGCGCAGGATGGCATAGAAGCTCACCGCGAGAAGCGCTCCAGACAGCAGCGCCGAAACCGCAGTCGGCGCCTCGGAATGTGCGTCGGGCAGCCAGGTATGCAGCGGGACGAGACCCATCTTCGTGCCGAAGCCCAGAACTGCCAGGACGAAGGAGAGGCGCACCAGCTCGGGCGAGAAGCGACCTGCCGCGCGGAGAAGCTCGGAGTAGAAGGGCTCGTAGGAGCTCCCGAAGACCACGGTGCCAGCCTCGTAGAGCACGATGGTGCCGAACAGGGCGATCCCGAGCCCCATCGAGGCGATCACCACGTACTTCCACGCCGCTTCTGTCGCCGTGTCGGTGCCCTCGATGGCAACGAGGAGCGCGGAGATGATCGTCGTGATCTCGATCGCCACCCACAGCAATGCGAAGCCGTTCACCGCGGTTGCCATGAGCATCGCCCACGCGAACAGGTTGAAGCCCGCGAAGAACCGACGCAGGTAGCGCTTGTCGCCGCCAGGGCGGAGGTCGCCCGCTGCAAAGACTGCCGTCGTCATGTACAAGAACGCAACCGTGACCATGAAGACGACCGACAGCGCATCGACTCGCAGCCAACCCGAGAGTGCAGTCGCGCTCCTCGCAGGGATGAGCGTCAGCGCGAGCACGAAGCTCAGGAGCCCGCTTGCGAGCGAGAGGACCCGGGAGAGCTTCGCCGGTGTCCACCACGAGGCAAGCCCGACGACCAAGGGCACCACCATCACCACGATCAGTTCCCAGCCCACCATTGGCCTCCGTTCTCCAACTGCATGCCCGTCCGCATCAGCCCCGCAGCTGCTCGAGGGTCTCGGTCGAAAGCGTCCGCGCGCGACCGTGGTGGGCGCGGATCAGCAGCCCGAAGACGACGGCGGCGACGAGGAGATCGAAGAGAAGCACTACCCCGAGGATGAGCGGTAGGCCGGCAGCGATGATGAAATTCGCCACGTCGATGCCGTTGCCCAACGAGAACGTCCCCACGGCTTGAGAGACGACATCAGAGCGCAGGATCACAAGGAGGAACGACACGAGGATCACCGCGCAGGCAATGCCCATCGTTGCCGTCGGCAGTGAGGGACTGCGAATGGGGAGTTGCTTGATGACGATGAACGCGAGCACCGAAACAACAATGGCGATCAACACCATCGTGGCAACGCGAAGGCGATGGCTCGCAACCAAGCCCACGTACGCGTCGCGCAGGAGCCTCGTGAGGATCGCCGGGACCACAACCACCTTGAGCACGAACGCCAGGATCGCCACCGCGTACAGCTCGCCAATGCCGTTATTCGCCGCGACGAACACCGCAAGGACACTGACTGCGAAGGATTGGAAGGCGTAGAGGCGCACCTGAGATCTCGACAGTCCAGCACGCAACATGGCGAACTCAGTGAGCAAGACCACGAGCGTGATCGCCTCGGTGACGCTCGAATACCTCGACGGACCCGGGGAAAAGGCGGGGGCCACCGCCGGCACGCCGGCCGTCCACAGTGTCGCCAATCGCAGCATCTCACCCGCTCCCCAGGTAGAGCACGACGACGGCCAGTGCTGCCAAAAGGAATGCGCCAGCCATAAATTCGGTGATCTTGAACAGGCGAAGCTTTGAGAAGCTGTTGTCGATGACGGCGAAGACCACTCCCACCCCGAAGGCCTTCCCCATAAGGACCGGGATGGCGAGGAGGACCGCAGAGAGCGCGCGGCTTCCCGCCAGTCCCCATGGGGCAACGAACACGTTCACCAAGATCGTGTAGAGAATCATCTGCTTCATCGCCGAGCCCCACTTGAGCAAGGCAAGGAGCGGACCGGAGTGCTCGAGAAGCCGCGCCTCGTCGATCATCCCGAACTCGAGCGTGCTTGCATGGGTCTCGACGGGAATGCGCCCCGTGTCGCCGAGCACTACGAGGAAGAACGCCACAGCAGCGAGCAGGTGGGCAGGGCGCACCGCTTGGCCGAGCGATGCCCGGGATGCAGCTGCCTCGAAGTAGGGGAGATCGGTGGTGGTGACCAGCGCGACCGTGAACGTGATGAACAACATCGAAGGCTCGATCAACGCGCCGAAGGTCATCGATCGGCTGCTCCCGAGCTGGGCGTAGGGGCCGCCGCTTTGCGCTGCGGCGAGCGCGACCACGAATCCGGCCAGCCCCAAGATGAACCCCCCGCCTAGGATGTCGCCCATGAAGCCGAGCGGAAGGGGGTACGCGGTGAGCACCGGGATGAGCAAGGGCACGACCAGGTAGCACATGAACGCCACGAGCGGCCCGGCGACGAACACCCACCCGGCGTCTTCTGGCAGCAGCGTTTCCTTCCGGAAGAGCTTGGCGAGGTCGTAGTAGGGCTGGAGGATCCGAGGACCGCGACGGCCTTGGAGCCGTCCCTCGAGATGCTCAATGGCTCCGCTGAGGAGCGGAGCCAGGACGACGATGGCGAGCACCTGGAAAACCTGGATCTGCACGGGCGTGAGATCGATACCGGCCAAGCTCTCCTCCACGTCGAAATCGGCGTAGAGGCCATCAGCCAGCGGCGGTTCGAGCGCCCGTCAGCGGTTGCTCACCGGAGCCTCATCCGGCGCAGCCAGCATAACGAATGCGAGAGCCTCGAGTCGTCCATCGATCACTCGACATCCGCGGCTTCGGCTCCCCTCGACGGGTCCGAGCGCCCTCGGTCGACTGCTCGCGGCCGCCGGTGCATAGTCAGGATCCGACGACGGCCCAAGGCGGCGGAGGCCTTCGGATCCCGGCACTGACATCCGCCGCGTCGCTCGCGTACCGCTGCCTCCGGCGCCCCTCGGTCTCAAAGCAGGCCTACGTGCTGAAATCGACAGGCGAAGAACGGCTCCTCGCCACCCCGGTGGCAAGCGCGAACATCGCGGCGCACGGAACAAACTGGCGTGCCGCGAGCACGGACCCACCCTTGTGTCCATCTGCTCGCTTCCCGAACAGAGCAATCGATCGGCCGGTCTCGGGTTTGCTTTCGATAAGCGCTCCGTCAGCACGCCGACCACCGCTGCGCCCGCCTCCGAAGGGGTTCGAGACGATCCCAGGGTCAACCCCACCCGGTCGCTTCTGCTCGTCCCCTGGTTCGCCGTGCTGGTGCTGCAGCGCCCGGGGGCACGAAGCCTCAGGCGTGGATTCCCGGTCGCTCCACCAGATGACGGACTCGCCAGATGAGCGGGAGGGCGAGCACCTCTGCCCCGACGCAGAACCCCACGACGGCGCCGAGGGACAGGTTGAATAGGGCCCCGATCGCCACACTTCCGAGGAACCAGGCGCTGCCGTAGCCGCCAGTGAACAGTCCAAATGCTGATGCCCGGCGTTCTTGGGGAACCATCGGCGTGACGGCAGCGGGGATGATGGACTCGTGTACTCCCATCCCGAGGCCCCAAAGGCACACGCCGACCAGGCTCGCCCAGAAGCCGCCGAGGAACACGAGTGGAGCGAACCCGGTCGCAACAACGGTCAGTGGCAAAAGGACCCCAATCCCGGCGCGGTCGTAGATCCGCCCGAACACGAACGAGCCGACACCACTCACCGCCATTGCGGTGGCGTAGAACATCGGCACCAGCGTCGCGTCCACAATTCTCGACCGCTCGAGATGGAACGCGATGAGCGGGAAATCGGCAAACCCCGCCGCCACGAGCGCGGCGCCCGAGAGATAGATCCAGAACACCCCAGGGAACTGTGGCGTCGCAAGGGTCATGGCTGCTGGCTCGAGGTCTCGCGGTCGTGGGTGGAGCACGCGAGCGACTCCGAGCAACAACAGCGTGATCGCCGCAGGGACCGCAAGGGCCGCGAAGGCCAGCTTGTAGTCCCCGTGGGTGACGGCGAGGACGAGCGCAACCACGAGAGGGCCGAGCATCGCCCCGAACTGGTCGAGCGCCTCGTGAAGGCCGAATGCCCAGCCGTACCCCATCTCCTTGGCGGCATAGGAGAGCATGGCGTCGCGCGGGGGGTTCCTGGTTGCCTTCCCGACGCGCTCGAAGATGATCAAGATCGCGGCGATCGGCCAGCTGCCCGCCAATGCGAGCAGCGGAACCACGGCCATTTGCACGACGTATCCCGCGATGGCGACGCCCCAATGTCGTTGGCTGCGATCGGCGGCCGGACCGGACACGAGACGAAGGCCGTAGCCAAGGAACTCACCGGCACCGGTCACCGTGCTGATCGCCAATGCACCGGCACCCAAGAGCCCCAGGTACGGACCGATGACGCTCCGGGCACCCTCGTAGGTGAAATCCGCGAACAAGCTCATGACCCCGACGAGCACCACGAAGCGCAGCGCAGCAGACCCGCGCGACGTGCTCGGGTGCAGCCTCATCGCTTCTGACCCGAGGGGGCCGCGACCAAGCGCCCGGAGCGCAGCAGCGGCCCGAAGAGCCGGGCGTTGCGCTCCGCGTGCGCCCCACGCTCGACCGCAGGGCGGCGCGTGGTCCGAGCGGGGGAACGAGCCGATAGTGGGGGAGAGGGATCAGCAATATTGAGTTTGTAGCAGCTGCGCCGCATACGCCCAACCGCCACACCATCCCAGGGCTTCGATCCACGACGAGTGATGCTCGGGACCTGCCGTCGGGCCGTCCCAGGTCATGGACTTGATGAAGTGACGCAACCGCGCGTCGAGCTCCACCAGTGCGTCAGCGACCGGGCGCGGCTCGGCCGGCGCTCCGGCGAGGAGGTGAAGCCGGCAAAGGGGTCCAACGCCTCCGAGGCACTCGGGACAGGACCGAAGGACCCATTCGGTGACGGCCCCTCCAAGGAGGCGGCCAATGCGCGCCCGCCGATTCACCCGCCAGGTGCGGGACTCGAACGAAGGGTCGGGCGGGCCCGCCAACGTGAGGTCGCTGCACGTCAAGCACTTCCCGCGACTGCGGAGTCGCCTGATCCGTGCCCAAGCGGGGCCGACGGAATGCTCCAGGGTCGCCGCGGCCCTGCTGACGAGGTCTTCGTAGAGGATCGTGGTGGAAAAGGGCTGGTTCCGAAGCTCGGTCTCGACCACGGCGTGGAGCCATGCGTGGCGCGAGCACAATCCCCAGCTCCGCCAGAGCTGCTGACGGACATGGGGCTCTTGGATCGCACCGTCGAGGAACCACCACAGCTGTTTGACCTCCGCGCTGGTGGCATCCAGCCAGACGTCGCCGGGAAGGGGTGATCGGTCCCCTGCAGGCGCCACGGTGGGCCAACTGGTGACCTTGGATCCCTCGGGGCGTCCGCCCATGGGTACCTCCCTCCGATCGACGCCACTCGGGGCGCGCGGAACCCAACGAGACCGGTCCTCGTCGTGTCGTTGCCGGTGCAGGTGGAGGAGCCATCAGCCCTGTGGGGCGGTTCGGCGAGCTCCATCGCCAACGCCTCGCCATCTTAGGTCCGTACTCGCCAGTTCCTATCCTGGGGACCGTCGCTTGCGGGCAACCTGCTCGCCTTCGAGCGTCGAGGACAGGCCGCTCCAAGAGCGGATGCGACCCGGGTGGAGGGTGAGATCGGTGCACTTCGTTGTCATGGGGGGCGGTCCCGCAGGGAACCAAGCGGCCAGTCAGGCAGCGCGGCTGGGCGTCCAGGTGACCCTTGTCGAAGACGAGGTGATCGGCGGGGCGGCCCACCTGCGGGACTGCATCCCGTCAAAGACCATGATCGCCACCGGCGGTGCCCTTTCTGCGATGCGCCGGATGCCCGGGATGGGACTCGCGGACGCCCGCGCGCAGCTCGACCTCGAGGCGCTGGCCACCCGGGTGCAGATGATCGAGACGCGTCTAGCGTCCGCCGTGACCGAGCTGTTGACCCGCCAAGGCGTCCGCTTGATCCGAGGACAAGCACGCTTCGTCGAACCGCACGTCGTGGTTGCCGATACCGCTGAGGGTCCCGTTCGCCTGGAAGCGGACGCGATCCTCATCGCCACCGGGAGCCGGCCTCGCGTCCCGAGCTGGGCGGAGCCCGATGGCGATCGCGTCCTGACCACGCGCGACGCCTACCCGCCCAAGGAGCTCCCGAGCCACGTCGCCGTCATTGGCTCCGGGGTGACCGGCGTCGAGTTCGTGCACATGTTCACGTCGCTGGGCTCCGAGGTCACCCTCGTGGTGAGCCGCCAACATGTGCTCCCCAACAAGGACCCCGAGGTCGCCGCGGCGCTCGAGGACACCTTCCTGGCCCGCGGCGTGCGCCTCCTCAAAGGGGCGCGCGCCGTAGGCATCGCTCGCACCCCTGAGGGGGTCCGAGTCGCCTGTGACGACGGCAGGACGGTCGAAGCGTCCCACGCCGTGCTCGCGGTCGGATCGGTTCCCAATACCGACCGCCTGAACCTGCCTGCTGCAGGCGTCGAGACGGACGCCTCGGGGTTCATCCCCGTCAATCACCACTGCCAGACCAACGTTGCCCACATCTATGCCGCCGGGGACGTTTCAGGAACGCTGTTGTTGTCCTCGGTGGCATCGATGCAAGGTCGCAAGATCGCCGAGCACATCGCCATCGGTCACACGATTGCCCATCGCCACCTCAACTACGCCCGGGCACCCTCCGCCGTCTTCACCGAGCCCGAGATCGCCGACGTCGGGATCGCCGAGGCCGAGGCCTTCGCCGAGGGGCGCAAAGTGCGTGTCACCAAGGTCCCGTTCGCCTCGACGGCGAGGGCGCTCATCGACAACGACACCCGAGGCTTCGTCAAGATCATCTCGGACCCTGCGACTGGTGTCGTGCTCGGAGGCTCCATCGTCGGGCACTCGGCCGCCGAGCTCATCTCGGTGATTGCCTTGGCGGTGACCGCAGAGCTTCGCGTTGCCGACATCGTCGAGTCGATGTTCGTGCACCCCGCACTCGTCGAAGCCCTTGCCGAAGCCGCGGAGTGAGGCCGCCTGCCCCGCTGCAGGTCTGGTGACCAGGCATCGGTGTGCCGACGAAGGAACCACGCCGAGGGGCGGAGATAAGAAGGTATTCTAACTATATGGCCCCCGAAAGAGATGCGCTGCAAGACATCGCGGTGGTGGGCGGGCAGGCCGAGGTCGCCCCTGGACGGGCAGCGGCCTGGTTGAGCAAGCAAGTCGAGCTTGGCCTCACCGACGTCGGGCTCTCGGTCCCTCAGTATCGGGTGCTCGCTTTGTTGTCGGAGGGGTCGGCGATCTCATCGATCATGGCCCGACGGCTCGCCGTGCGGCCCCCCTCGGTCAGCTCCTTGATCGACGGCCTCGTCGGCCGGGGATTGGTGGAGCGGCGCCACAACGAAGACGACCGTCGCACCGTCTCCCACCAGCTCACGCCGGCCGGCCGGCACCTCCTTGCCGAAGCCGACCAGGCTGTAGACGACCGGCTCGCCGAGATCGCTCGATCCCTGCCCGACCAAGACGCGATCGACCATGCCTTCGAAGGCCTTCAGCTGTGGCAGCAGGCAATTACGGCGCACTTCAGAGCCCGGCTCGCAACCGGATGACGCGGTGATCCGATGATGCTGGGGTCGGCACATGTCTCCCAACACGACGTGCAAGTCGAGTCGTTGGCGGATTCACCCTATGTGCCGGTTGCAGTCACGTCACGCTACGAACCGCCGCGAGCCGGAATCGACCCCGATCGCTCCAAGTCATGGCTGCGTCGCGCGCTCCCGCTCCTGGTGGCCCACAAGCGGACCTTCATCACCTCTCTCGTCATGTCCTTCGTGGGTCTGGTCTTGCAGGTGCAGATTCCGAACCTATTGAACCGTGCGATCAATAACTCGATTGTGGCCAGCATGGTTCCTTCAACAGCGGCACGCGCCGTGCCGCTGAGCCACTATGTCTGGTGGGTCGTCGGGCTCGCGGTGGTGGGGGGGTTCGCTGGTTTCATCTCGCGGCTGTTGCTCTTCAAGACCGCCTACAACATCGAATACGACCTTCGGAACATCATCTACGAGCACCTCTCGCGCCTTTCGTTCCCCTTCTACGACACCGTCCAGACCGGACAACTCATCTCGCGGGCGAATTCGGACATCCGCTCCGTGAACATGTACATGGCCTTTGCGCCGTCGGTCCTGGTGCAATGCAGCATTGCCCTCGTCGCTTTCGGTTTCATGCTCTCGATCAACGTTCCGTTGGCGATCGTTGCCATGGCAACCATGCCCCTCGTGTACTTCGGTGGCGTGCGGATGCGCAGAGCGATCTTCCCGGTCTCCTGGCTCATCCAGTCGCGCCTGGCCGACGTCGCCACCATCGTCGACGAGAACGTCAATGGCGTGCGCGTCGTGCGCTCCTTTGCTGCCGAGCGCCAGCAGCTCAACCTCCTCGCTCGTGCGGCGGCGCGGCTGAGGTGGAGCTACGTGAAGGATGCTGACATCCGGGCGGCATGGACACCGGTCGTCCAGGGCCTCCCGCAGCTCGGCATGGTCCTCGTGCTGGTGTTCGGCGGCTACCTCGTCATCCAGCACCATCTTGGGATCGGAGCGATCCTCGCCTTCAGCGCGTACCTGCTTATGCTCCAGGTGCCCTTCATGATGCTCGGAATGATCGTCATGATGGGGCAGCGGGCGAAGGCGTCGGCTGGACGGATCTACGAGATCCTCGACCAGCCGCCGACGATCGTCGACCGCCCGGGCGCCATTGACCTCGAGAACTGCCGAGGCGACGTCCGCTTCGAGTCGGTCAGCTTCTCCTACGAGATGCCGGCGCTGGGAACGATCCCTTCGACCGCGTCCTCGCCATCTGCGAAGCGACCCTCGACCACCGCACCCGCCAAAACCCGAGTCCTCGATGGCTTCGACCTCCACATCCGCCCCGGGGAAACGGTGGCACTCGTCGGCCGCACCGGATCGGGCAAGTCGACCGCAGCGCGTCTACTCCCGCGTTTTTACGACGTCGATGAGGGTGCGGTGCGAATCGACGGGCATGATGTGCGAGACCTCACCCTGGCGAGCCTCCGGGCACACGTGGGCATCGTCCTCGACGAGCCCTTCTTGTTCTCAGCCTCCATCCGGGACAACATCGCCTACGGGCGCCCCCATGCCGACATCGCCGAGGTGCGGGCTGCGGCGATCGCGGCAGCCGCGGATGGGTTCATCCGTGAGCTCCCTCAAGGGTATGACACAGTCGTCGGCGAACGCGGCTACACCCTCTCCGGCGGGCAGCGCCAACGGATTGCCCTGGCCCGTACCCTGCTCATGAACCCACCGATCCTCGTCCTCGACGACGCGACCAGTGCAATCGACGTGCAGGTCGAGCAAGAGATCCACGCTGCGCTCGCCACGCTGATGGCAGGACGAACGACCCTCATCATCGCGCACCGGCTCTCCACGATCGCCCTGGCCGAACGCGTGGTGTTGGTCGATCGCGGCCGCGTCGTCGCGCAGGGAACTCATGAGGAGCTCTTGGCAACGACCCCCCTGTACGCCGAGGTCCTCGCGCAGGGGGCCGAACGCGACGCCGAGGCCCACGACCGTGGCATCGCCCTCGACAGAGGATGGGCGGCGCGTGCGACCCCGATCGACGTCAACCCGCAGATCGACCTGGGCGAGTCCCGGGGGGTGCTCTGATGGCCTGGGGCGGGGGAGGGTTCGGCGGCGGGGGAGCGATCGGCCCACCAGGCCGACCCGTCAATGGGCTGCCCTTCGGGGGCATCCCCAGCGAGCTCCAGGAAGGCGTCAACCGACTCCTCGCGACCGAGCCCGACCACGGCCCGATCGCCGCCGAGTTCAGCCAGCGGCCCACCCCGGAGGAGCGCACCAAGCTGAGCTTGTGGACCCTTTTGACCGAGTACCCCTGGCTCCTCGTCGCTGCAACCCTCTTCGTGATCACCGTCGCGGTCGCCCAGCAAGCCGGCCCCACGTTGACCGGCATCGCCATCAATCATGGGATGGCACCCGGACACCGGAGCATGATGGTCGTCGGCGTCGTCGCCGCCATTTACCTACTCACGACGATCCTCGCCGCCCTCGGTCAGCGCGGACAAGCGAAGACCACCGGTCGGCTGGCTGCCTCGGTGATGAACGACCTGCGAGTTCGCGTCTTCCTACACCTCCAGCGCCTGTCGCTGGATTTCTACACCGACGAGAAGGCCGGCGTGATCATGAGCCGCATGACTGCCGACATCGAGAACCTTCAGCAACTCCTCCAGGACGGCTTGGCACAACTCGTGCTGCAAGCACTCACGATGACGGTGATCACCGTTGTGCTCTTCGTCCTCGACGTCCGCCTAGCCTTGATCACCGTCTTTTTGATCATCCCGATCACGACGGTTTTGACCCTTTGGTTCCGTCGCCAATCCGAACGCGGCTACCTGCGGGTCCGTGACGGGATTGCCAGCGTCTTGGCTGATCTCTCCGAGAGCCTGCATGGCGTGCGGATCGTGACGGCCCACAACCGGCAGCGTCACAACATCGTCCATCATCGCAATGTCGTCGGTGACTACCGCGCGGCAAACAACTTCACCGCCCAGATCGCCGCCGTGTACGGCCCGGGAACCCAGATGATCGGCTGGCTCGGCCAGGCTGCCCTCCTGGCCATCGGCGGCGAGATGGTGCTCCACCACAGCCTGACGATCGGTGCGCTCATCTCCTTCTTCCTCTATCTGAACCGGTTCTTCCAACCGATCCAGCTCCTCGCCCAGCAGTACAACTCGCTCCAGCAGGGCCAGTCCTCGATCGTCAAGCTCCGTGGGCTCCTGGAAACCGAGCCCACGGTGCAGGAAGCTCCCGACGCGCGCGAGCTACCTGCGATCAACGGCGAGATCGTCTTCGAACACGTCAGCTTCGGTTATCAACCGGGCACCGTCGTCCTCGAGGACATCGACCTGCGAATCGCACCCGGTGAGACCGTTGCCTTCGTGGGCCCGACGGGAGCGGGGAAGTCCACCCTTGCCAAGCTCATCGCGCGCTTCTACGACCCTTCCTCTGGGAGGATCCTCATCGACGGTCACGACCTGAGGGACGTCACCATCGAGTCGTTGCGGCGACAGCTCGGGGTGGTCCCCCAAGAGCCGTTTCTCTTCGCGGGAACGATTCGCGACAATGTCGCCTTCGCTCGCCCGCAGGCGAGCGACGAGGAGGTCTGGGAGGCGCTCCGAACGGTTGGGCTCGTCGAGGTGATCGAACGCCTGCCCAACGGCATCCACACCACGGTCCACGAACGTGGGCAGTCGCTTTCCTCAGGGGAACGCCAGCTCGTCGCCCTTGCCCGGGCGTTCCTTGCCCGCCCACGAGTGCTCGTGCTCGACGAGGCGACTTCCAATCTCGATCTGCAGTCCGAGACCAAGATCGAGGCCGCCCTCGACGTGCTCCTCGAGAACCGAACCGCTGTGTTGATCGCGCACCGCTTGTCGACCGCGATGCGAGCCGATCGCATCGTTGTCGTCGACGGAGGCAGGGTCGTCGAGGTCGGCACCCCGTTCGACCTCATGGAGCGCAAGGGGCGCTTCGCAGAGATGTACGCCACCTGGATGAGCCACGTGGGCTGATGAGCTCCCGGCGGGACTGATGCGCAGGCGACCCGATCTGGGGTCACACCATTGGTCCTGGTCGGACGCTCCCGCACCGGTAGCCCTGAGGTCCTTCGTCGAAGGGGAGGGCCGTCGGAGTTGAGTCGGTGCGTGGGGTTGCTCGTACACTTGGGGGGCGATCTGGCGGAGGAGCGGCGAGGGGTTGGTGGGTAGGGCACGGCGATGGCCCGTGGTGGGCAACCAGCGGCCGATCCAGTTCTGGCGTGAACTGGTGTACGTCGCCGGCTTCTACGGCGTCTACACGTTGATCCGGGACTCCATTGGCTCGAACCCCGTACGCGCCAGAGTCGACGCGCTCGCCGAGATCGGCGTCGAGAAGTGGCTGGGCATCTACCGAGAAGAAGCGATCCAGCGTGCTGCACTGCATCATGAAGGGTGGATCTCCGCAGCCAACGCCTTTTACGGCATCGCGCACTTCATCGTGCCGATCGCCGTCTTGGTCTGGACCTTCTTCCGATTCCGTGATCGCTATCGCGGCATGAGGAATGCACTGGGCTGGATCACCGCGATCGCCTTGGTCGTCTACGCGTGCTTCCCGGTCATGCCGCCTCGGCTCTTGCCAGCGTCCTACGGCTTCGTCGACACCATCCGCAAGATCGGCGGTTTGCCCCATTCCGTGCGGTTCCTCATGAAAGAAGGTGGCAACGCCTATGCCGCGATGCCCAGCCTGCATGTCGCCTGGGCCATCTGGGCCGCAGTCGTCGTGGCGTTGCTCGCACGAAACATCGTGGTGCGCACGCTTGCCTGGGCATTCCCGGTGTCGACGACCCTCGTCGTCTTGGTCACCGCGAACCACTTCTTCCTCGACATCCTTGCCGGGGTGGCCGTGGCGTGGCTGGGGTTCGCCTTCGCGCTACTCCAGCAACTCCACGGCGTGCGCCACGAGATGAACGCGCTCTCGCCAGTGGCCGTCGAGGCGGAACCCGCGGCCGAATCGATCGAACGCGGTGGCCTCCGCGAGCGCTGAGACGACGTCAGCGGGCATCCGTCGCCAGCAAGCCGAGTCCCTCGAAGGGACCCTGGCGAGCCGCCAGGCCAGAGGCGCTGGATCCGCTCACCTCCAGGGGTTGCGCAACGATGCCGTGGCGGCGCTGGCCGCAGCGGCCATCGCGAGCCTGCTGGTGGTCTTCGTCCACCCAGGTCCCGATACCCCAGCCCACGTGTACCGGCTCGCCCTCTTTCGACAAGACGGCCTCAGCCTGTGGACGACCCAGTGGTACGACGGGATGTACGCCTTCGTGAACTACAGCGTTCTCTACTATCCACTCGCAGCGCTGACCGGCATCAGTCGGCTGGCGGTGATCAGCGTCGCGGTGGGCACCGCCGCCGGAAGCAATGTCCTTCGGCGAGGCTGGGGCCCAAGGGCCGTGCCGGCCACCGTCGCCTTGGCAGTGACCTGGCCCTTCATCGTGCTCAGCTCCGAGTATCCCTTCATCCTTGCCTCGGCCTTCGCCGCGCTCGCCTTGGTGGCGTTCGCGCACGCCACCGACGGGACGCTCGATCGCTCCCTCGGTGATCGGCGGTCCCGTTGGCGCAAGGGCCTCGCCCTCACGGCGTTCCTCCTCATGGCCCTGTGCTCCCTGGCGGCGAGCGCGCTGGCCTTTCTTGCCCTCGCCGCTGCGGTCGTCGTGACGATTGTCCGTAGGCGCAGCTGGCGCCGCGACTGGCTGGTCCTGGCGGTGGTACTCGTCCTCGGCGGGGCAGAGGCCCTGACGATGCGGATGTTCTCGAGCGCGGGATTGTACCCCTTCCCGCTCTCGAACTTCGCCGAGGTGACGGGTTTTGGCATCCTGTGCCTCGTTCTGTGCCGCGGGGTCCGCGAGCTCCGGCTGCTGGCGGACGCTGCCATCGCGTTGCTCGTGGTCACGTTCGTGGTGTTCGTCGTTCCCTCACCGGTCGGCGCCAACCTCTCGCGCATCCGCTTCGCTGCCATCGTGGCCGTCGTGCTCATCGCGACGGTTCGCCACTGGCGACCCAGGGCGCTCTGTGCAGCCGGTCTGGCCGCGACGGTCGTGTGGGTCGCCTCACCGACCGTCGATAACTTCACCCGGCCATTCGACGAAGCGAGCTCGGCATTCTGGCAGCCGGCGATCACCTTCGTGCACCACCACAGTGCGCCGGACTACCGAGTCGAGGTCGTCGACACCGTCGAGCACTGGGGCTCCTACTACTTCCCGCTTGCCGGGATTCCTCTCGTGCGCGGATGGTTCCGCCAGGCAGACTTCCCGACGAACGACTTGCTGTACGCCGATGGACCACTGCACCCCGCGTCATACCGCCAATGGCTGCGGAGCCAGGGAGTCGACTACGTCGTGTTGCCCAACGCACCCCTTGATCCCAGTGCTCGCTCAGAGGCACGCCTGTTGCACAGCGGTCGCTCGGGGCTCGTCCCCGTCCTCTCGGCACCCAACGAGACCGTCTACGCCCTTCCGCACCCCGAGCCGATCGTGACCGGTCCGAAGCCCGCACGGGTACTGCGCGCGGGCGTCGAGGCCATCGTCATCCGCTTCCGCGCGCCAGGACAGTACCGGATCGCCGAGCGATGGTCACCGTACTGGCATCCCTCCAGCGGCTGCGTCGGGCCCACCCGCGACGGGATGCTTCAGCTGAACCTCCCGCACCCCGGCGTCGTCCGCCTCACCATGGAACTCCGCTTCTCCGCGATGGCAGACGCGCTCATCAACCCCGACGCTTCCAGCTCGGCTTCGGGCTCCTGCAACGCGTGAGACCCAGCCCAGCGCCCGAGCGTCGAGGAGCGGAACCAGCCGCGAAGGGGTCGCCAAGGCTTCAGTCGAGCAACGAGCCCTCAGGCGGCAACCAACGCGGGCGCTCGGCGACGTGGACCTCATAGCCACCCCACCAGGCATCGGCGCCCGGCACCGCGGGGAGCCCTTCTTTGTCACGGACGCAGAGGGCCTCCTTGACGAGAACCTTGAGCTGCCGAAGCTCCCTCAGGCGTGCACGCTGATCGCCAGGAGCGCGCCAGAGCTGCTCTTCGACGTACCATGCCCGGGCGCGCGCGGTAACCAAGGTCTCGGTCGCTCGGACGAGGGCCGCGCGTCGGGCTTCGTCGAGTGCTGTGAGGACGTCTGCGGCGCGGAGCCACCCGTAGTCCATGTCGATCGCTATGAGCCCCGGCGCGACCTCGAAGGGGCCGACGATGTCGGTGACGGGATCCACGATCGTCAACTGCGTGGAGGGTGGGAGCGGGTATCGAAGGTTCGCCACCTGGCGATCGGCGAACGCGATGCCGCCCAGGGTCCGCAGGAAGACCTCGACCAAGCTCGCCTTGGTGAAGTCGTGGGTGCTCGGCGCCTGGGCAAGCGGCACGGCGAGCACGGCGATGATCTCCTCGGCCCCGAGGCGGGCGGCAGCCTTGACCGGGACGTTGTGCAGAACCCCGCCGTCGCTGTAGACGTCGTCGCCCAAGGCTCTGGGTGGGAACACGATCGGGACGCTGGCCGACGCGAGGACCCCTTCGACGAGATCGACCTTGCCACAGCTCCCGGCCACTGGGGTGATGGCATCGCTCTCCACGATCGTGCCGTCCTGAGTGACGTAGCGGAGCACGCCTGCACCGAGGGCGGTCACCGCGAGGCGGAGCTCGAGGCCCGGACGAGCAACCCGCAGCGGATCGATCGGCAACAGGCCGTTGGGACCTCCGTGGCGGAGCGCGACGCCCAGTGGCTCGAGGGTGAGGATCGAGCTGCGATCCCGGCGGAGTCCACGCAGCACCCACGGGATGCGCGGCAGGACCCGGGCGATCTCCACAGCCAGGCCGACGGCGCCACGGAGTCCCCTGCGGCCGAATCCCGCCTCGAGGGAGCCGGCGGCACGCGGCTCCGCAGCCTGAGCGCTCCTTGCAGCAGAGTCCGCCCTTGAGGGGCCGCCGTTGGCGGAGGCCAAGCTGTCGAGGCTTGGAACCGGTGGCCGCAGTGCTTCGGTGAGATAGGTGTCGAGGAGGCGCCCGAAGTACGTGCCGGCAAGCGCCTCCGCCCACGGTTGTTTGGCGAAGAGCAGGCGCGTATGGGTGAGGGCGAGCAGGTTCCGACGGAGCTGGTTGGAGCACTCGATGAGCTCCTCGAGCGTACGGCCCTGCGCAAGGACGGCCGCGACCACCGCCCCCGCTGAGGTGGCCGTAATGATGTCGGGAACGAGCCCGCGCTCTTCGACGAGATAGCGGATCGCTCCGGCCTCGAAGGCACCCTTGGCGCCGCCGCCAGCGAGGACGAGCGCGGTTTTCATGCCCGAAGAACGCTTCTACGAAGGTCCACTACTCGCGTCGCCTCTCAGCCCCCTGCCGCTGCCGTCACGATCTCGACGGCAGCGCCGTTCGTGACCACATAATCGCTCCATACCGATCGCGGGATCACCTCCTGGTTCACCGCCACCGCCACCCCGCGATCGCTCCCGCACCATCGCGCGACGAGCTCGCTCAGCGTCGTCCCCGCTGCCAGCGACACCGCCTCGCCGTTCAGCCGCACCTCGACCGTCTCGCTACTTCCCGTCATCGGCACGATCACAGGCAACGGTCCGGAGAAAACGGCGCAAGCACGGGCGCGACGTCGGCGCCCGCCAGCAGCGCAACGACGCCGTCGGCAGTCACCGGGGCCAACAAGACCCCGTTTCGATAGTGGCCGGTGGCAACAGCGAGGCGCTCGAGACTGGTCCATCCCACGAAGGGGGCGTTGTCCGGAGACCCCGGCCGCAGGCCCGTCGCACACTCCTCGAGCTCGAGCTCGTCAAGGCCAGGAACCGCTTGGCGGGCATCGTCGAGGAGCGCGTGGACCGCTCCGGCTTGGAGCCGCTCGTCACTCCCGCGCTCTTCGACGGTCGCGCCGACGACGAGCGAACCATCGAGGCGCGGCACCAGGTAGCACGATCGCCCATGGACGAGGGCGCGAACCGTGCGCTCGAGGAGCGGCTCAGCCGGGTCTCCTCGCAAACGCAGGATGTGGCCCTTGACCGGCCGCACGGGAGGGAGCACCTCCGGCGGAACGCCACCGATCGTCCTCGTGCGCCAACCCATCGCCAGCACGACCGCCCCTGCTGGCAGAAAACGATGGTCGCGCAGCTCGACGCCGTCGACCCCGCCGGTCGGCGTCCGACGCAGGGCAGAGGCCTCCTCGGACACCATTTCGACGCCGGAGCGCCGGCACGCCTCGATCAGCGCCGTCACCAGGCGCCGGTTGTCCACCTGATGATCGTCGGGGAACACCGCACCGCCTCTGATGCCCGGCGCGAGGGCCGGCACGAGCCGCCGGCACTCGCTGGCCGAGAGGGGATCGGCGCGCAGGCCCAGGGAGCGCTTGAACTCGAGCACGTCCTCGAGCGCCGTGCGGTCCGAAGCATCGATGGCCACCGCGACGGTGCCACAGGCGCGATAGCACACTTGGTCCTGGGCCGCTTCCTCGAGATCGGCGGCGAACGAGGGCCAGCGTGCCGCGGCCGCCAGGTGAAGCCGGGTGAGCGCCTCCTCGCCATAGGCTGCCTCTCCTGCGGGAGCGAGCATGCCCGCCGCCACCCATGCAGCGCCGCGGCCAGGGGCCGGGTCGACGACGCTGACGCGCATCCCCGCGCGCGCAGCGAGCCATGCGGCGGACAACCCAATGACACCCCCGCCGACGATGATCGCGTCGGGAACGCTGCCCAGTGGCGAGGTCACGCCTTGAGCCTACGAGCCCAGTGCCGGGTCCGTGAGCCTCGAGCGAATCGGTCCGTGCGCCCTTGGAGGCCGGCGAGCGCGTGCCCTCGGTCCCCGCCGCTTGGCTCCGTCGATCGCTGTATCCTGGAGGGACCTGCTCCAGGGCCAGCGTCGTCCCAGGCGGCAGCCCCCCTTGCTGACGAAATAAGGATGGCCATGGCCTTTCGCGCGCACGACCGCTCGACCGGCTTGTACGACCCGGCATACGAACACGACGCCTGTGGGGTCGGCCTAGTTGCCGACCTGCACGGGAGGAAGAGCCACGAACTGGTGATCCAGGCGCTCGGCGTGCTCGAGCGCCTTGCCCATCGAGGTGCGTCCGGGGCTGAAGTCGCGACGGGCGACGGCTCAGGAATCCTCTTGCAAGTTCCGCACCGCTTTCTCCAGCCGGCAGCCGCCGAGGTCGGCATCGACCTACCCGATGCCGGGGAGTACCTCACGGGCATCGCGTTCTTGCCCACCGATCCCGAGGACGCGGCAAAGCTCAAGGCACAGTTCGCCGACATCGCCGCCGAGGAAGGCCTGAGCGTCCTGGGCTGGCGCAAGGTGCCCTTCGACGACTCGACCCTCGGGGAGACCGCCCGGCGCTGCGAGCCGGCCATCGAGCAGACGTTCCTGGTGCCCTCCGCCGCGTGCCCGCTCCCGCCCTCTGCACGGGGCGGCCCAGACCCCCTGGCGCTCGACCGCTTAGGCTTCGTCGTTCGCAAGCGGATCGAGCACACCACCGAGGGCCTGTACTTCCCGTCGCTGTCCGCGCGAACCCTCGTCTACAAGGGGATGCTGACGGCACACCAGCTGACCCAGTTCTATCCCGATTTGAGCGACGAGCGCATGGAGAGTGGCATCGCGCTGGTCCACTCGCGATTTTCCACCAACACCTTTCCCAGCTGGCCGCTGTCGCACCCCTACCGCTACCTCGCGCACAACGGGGAGATCAACACTTTGGCGGGGAACCGCAACTGGATGCGGGCACGCGAGGCCCTCCTGCAAACCGATCTGATCCCAGGAGATCTCGCGCGCTGCTTCCCGATCTGCACGCCTGGAGCGAGCGACTCGGCCTCCTTCGACGAGGTGCTCGAGCTCCTGCACCTCGGCGGTCGATCCCTTCCGCACGCCGTCCTCATGATGATCCCTGAGGCGTGGGAGAACAACGAACAGATGGACCCGGCGCGCCGCGCCTTCTACCGCTATCACGCCTCCCTGATGGAGCCCTGGGACGGGCCTGCGGTGATCGCCTTCACCGACGGCACCGTTGCCGGCGCCGTGCTCGACCGCAACGGGCTCCGGCCGGCCCGGTACTGGGTGACCGATAGCGACCTGGTCGTCCTGGCCAGCGAGGTTGGTGTGGTCGATGTCGATCCTGCAAGGGTCATTCGCAAGGGCCGCCTCCAGCCCGGCCGGATGTTCCTCGTCGACACCTCGAAGGGTCGCATCGTCGATGATGCCGAGATCAAAGCGGAGCTCGCAGCAGCACATCCCTACGCCGAGTGGCTCGAGCGCGACCAGGTCGCGCTCCGTGACCTTCCTTCGCGGACGATGCTCACCCCCCAGCACGCGAGCGTCGTGACCCATCAGCGCCTCTTCGGGTACACGACCGAGGAGCTTCGCCAGATCATCTCCCCGATGGCGCGCACCGGCGAGGAACCCCTCGGTTCGATGGGCACCGACACGGCGATCGCCGTCCTCTCCGACCGTTCACGCCTGCTCTACGACTACTTCACGCAACTCTTCGCGCAGGTGACCAACCCGCCGCTCGATGCCATCCGCGAGGTCCTCGTGACTTCGATGGCCGCGACGATCGGTCCGCAGGCCAACCTCCTCGACGCCGCACCAGGTGCGTGTCGCCAGATCGTGCTGCCGTGTCCGGTCATCGACCGCGACGACCTGGCGAAGCTGCTGTACGTCAACGAGCACGGTGAGACACCAGGCTTCAAGTCCTTCGCCATCGACGGGCTCTTCCCGGTGGCAGGCGCCGGCTCGATCGGGCATCCGACGCCCGAAGGCGGCCGTGCGCTCGCCGGCGCCATCGACGAGGTGCGCCGCCGCGTCTCCGACGCGATCGAGGACGGCGCCAACATCATCATCCTCTCGGATCGCAACGCGACTTCCGAGCTTGCACCGATTCCGTCGCTGCTGCTGGTCGCCGCGGTCCACCACCATCTCGTGCGCCAGAAGACTCGCACCAGGGTCGGCCTCGTCGTGGAGAGCGGGGACGCACGCGAAGTCCATCACATCGCCCTTCTGATCGGCTACGGCGCGGCCGCGGTCAACCCCTACCTCGCCTTCGAGTCGATCGATGACCTGATCGCCAGCGGACGCCTCGATGGGATATCCCCACGTCAAGCGCATGAGAACTACATCAAAGCGGCGACCAAGGGCGTCTTGAAGATCATGTCCAAGATGGGGATCTCCACCATCGCTTCCTACACCGGTGCGCAGGTCTTCGAGGCGGTCGGGCTCGACCCTGAGGTGATCGACGAGTACTTCACCGGCACCCCGAGCCGGATCGGCGGCGTCGGTCTCGACGTGCTGGCCGCCGAGGTGGCCACGAGGCACCGCCTTGCGAACCTGGAGCGCCCGACCGAGCTCGCGCACCGCGAGCTTGAGACCGGCGGCGAGTACCAGTGGCGCCGCGAGGGCGAGTTCCACTTGTTCAACCCACGCACGGTCTTCAAGCTCCAGCACGCGACGCGGGCGAAGCGGTTCGACATCTTCCGCGAGTACACCGCTGCGGTTGACGACCAGTCGCGCAAGCTGGCAACGCTGCGAGGCCTCTTGCAGCTGCGGCCGTCGAAGAGCGGACCCGTGCCCATCGAGGAGGTCGAACCGGCGGCATCGATCATGAAACGTTTCTCGACCGGCGCGATGTCCTACGGATCGATCTCCAAGGAGGCCCACGAGACCCTGGCGATCGCCATGAACCGCATCGGCGCCCGCTCGAACACCGGGGAGGGTGGAGAGGACCCCGATCGCTTCACCCCTGATCCCAACGGAGACCTGCGCCGAAGCGCCATCAAGCAGGTCGCCTCAGGACGCTTCGGGGTGACGAGCGAGTACCTGGTGAACGCCGACGACCTTCAGATCAAGATCTCCCAGGGGGCAAAGCCCGGCGAAGGCGGCGAGCTCCCCGGCACCAAGGTCTACCCCTGGATCGCCAAGACCCGCTACTCGACCCCTGGGGTCGGGTTGATCTCGCCTCCGCCGCACCACGACATCTACTCGATCGAGGACATCGCCCAGCTAATCCACGACCTCAAATCCGCCAACCCGCGGGCACGGGTGCACGTGAAGCTCGTCGCCGAGGTCGGCGTGGGGACCGTGGCCGCCGGCGTCGCGAAAGCGCATGCCGACGTCGTGCTCATCTCGGGCCACGACGGTGGGACTGGTGCCGCCAAGCTGACCTCGATCAAGCACGCCGGGATCCCCTGGGAGCTCGGGCTTGCCGAGACCCAGCAGACGCTGATGATGAACGGGCTGCGCGACCGGATCGTGGTCCAGGTCGACGGGCAGATGAAGACCGGACGTGACGTGGTTATCGCCGCGCTGCTGGGCGCAGAAGAGTATGGGTTCGCAACGGCTCCGCTCGTCGTCTCCGGGTGCGTCATGATGCGCGTCTGCCACCTCGACACCTGTCCGGTGGGCATCGCGACACAAAACCCCGAGCTGCGCAAGCGCTTCAGCGGAAAACCCGAGTTCGTGACGACCTTCTTCGAGTACATCGCGCAAGAGGTTCGTGAACACCTTGCCGCGCTCGGGTTGCGTTCACTCGATGAGGCGATCGGGCGGGTCGACTTGCTCGACACCACCGAGGCGATCACCCACTGGAAGGCTGCCGGTCTTGATTTCTCGCGGATCCTTGCTATACCGGACTCGCCGTACGACGTCGCTCCTCGCTGCACCAAGACACAGGACCACGGGCTCGATCGCGCCCTGGACCAGCAGTTCCTGGCGCGTTGCGAGCCGGCGATCGCCGAAGGCACGCCCGTCGAGGTGGAGCTGCCCATCAACAACGGGGATCGCAGCGTCGGTACGCTGCTCGGCTACGAGGTCACCCGTCGTTGTGGCGGCAAGGGCCTCCCCGATGAGACCATCAGGCTGACCTTCCACGGTTCTGCAGGGCAGAGCTTCGGGGCCTTTGTCCCGAAGGGCATCACAATGCGCCTCTTCGGCGATGCCAATGACTACTTCGGCAAGGGCCTCTCCGGCGGCCGGCTCATCCTCAGGCCACCGGAACGGTCGCCATTCGCTGCGGAGGACCAGATCATCGCCGGTAACGTCGTCCTCTACGGCGCCACCGGTGGCGAGGCGTTCATCCGCGGGCAGGTCGGTGAGCGGTTCTGCGTGCGGAACTCAGGCGCACTCGCCGTGGTCGAAGGGGTAGGTGACCACGGTTGCGAGTACATGACCGGTGGCCGTGTCATCGTGCTCGGGCCCACGGGGAGGAACTTCGCAGCCGGGATGTCCGGCGGGGTGGCTTTCGTCTACGACCCGGATCGGGTCTTCGGCGAGCGGTTCAACCCCGAGATGGTCGAGCTTGAGCCTCTCGACGACGATGACACCGAGTGGCTCCGGGGGGTGCTCGCGCGCTACTGCTCGGACACCGGATCTCCGGTCGCGGAGCGGGTCCTCTGCGATTGGCCACGCGCGGTCGCCAACATGATCAAGGTGATGCCACGCGATTACCGCCGTGTGCTCGAGGCAACCGCAAAAGCCCAAGCGCATGGTCTTCCCGTCGAGGAAGCTGTCATGGCAGCAGCTCATGGGTAAGCCAACCGGATTCATCGAATTCGGCCGGCGATTGCCACGGCGCCGGCCGGTGCCGGTACGCGTGCGGGACTGGCACGAGGTGTACGAACCCTTCGAGGAGTCAGCGACGCGCGAGCAGGCCGCCCGATGCATGGACTGCGGCATCCCTTTTTGCCACGAAGGTTGCCCGCTCGGCAACCTCATCCCGGAATGGAACGACCTGGTCTATCGCGACGACTGGTACGACGCGGTCGAACGGCTCCACGCCACGAACAATTTCCCTGAGTTCACCGGCCGTTTGTGCCCGGCTCCCTGCGAAGCTTCGTGCGTGCTAGGCATCAATGCCGAGCCGGTCACCATCGAGCGCATCGAGTACGAGATCATCGAGCGAGCGTGGGGCGAGGGCTGGGTGACCCCACTGGTGCCGCCTGAGCGGACGGGCAAGCGGGTCGCCGTGGTCGGCTCAGGCCCTGCTGGACTCGCCTGCGCGCAGCAGCTCGCCCGCGCCGGCCACAGCGTGGTGGTCTACGAGCGCGCTGAACGCCCCGGTGGCCTGCTCCGATACGGCATTCCCGAGTTCAAGATGGAAAAGCGCGTCCTCGATCGCCGCCTTGCCCAACTCCGAGCCGAAGGCGTCGAGTTCCGCTGTTCGACCGCCGTCGGGAGCCGCCCCGTTGTTCCGGGCACCGATGACCCCGAGAGCTCAGGCACCCTCGCGTCGAGCAGCTGGGAACCGGGGATGGAGCAAGGGCTCGGGACGGCGAACGCCCCCGACGTGACGATCCTCTCTGCTGCAGCGCTCCTCGAGCGCTTCGACGCCCTGGTGCTCGCGACGGGGTCAACCGTTCCCCGGGACCTACCGGTGCCCGGCCGGGGCCTGAGAGGCGTGCATTTCGCCATGGAGTACCTCAAGCGCGCCAATCTTGTCCGCGAAGGCGCGCTCGCGACCTCGCCAATCGATGCCGGTGGTAAGCGCGTGGTGATCATCGGCGGCGGGGACACCGGTGCCGACTGCCTGGGGACCGCGCATCGGCAGGGAGCGCTCCACGTGCACCAGCTGGAGATCCTCCCCGAACCTCCCCCGACCCGGGCCCCCGACAATCCCTGGCCCACCTGGCCGATCATTCTTCGCACGACCAGCGCCCACGAAGAAGGAGGAGAGCGTCTCTACTCGGTGACCACCACCGAGTTCATCGACGACGGCACGGGGGCCGTGCGGGCGCTGCGCGGGCAGCGCGTCAAGGCGACCTTCGACAACGGGCGACCGCAGTTCGAACCGGTCCCCGGGAGCGAGTTCGAGCTGCCCTGTGAACTGGTGTTGCTTGCACTGGGCTTCTCGGGGCCGGAACGTTCCGGAGTAGTCGCTGAGCTCGGCCTGTCGCTCACGCCCCAAGGCACGGTGCGGGTCGACGATCACTGGGCGACCAACGTCGAAGGCGTCTTTGCCTGCGGGGACGCTGCTCGAGGCCAGAGCCTCATCGTCTGGGCGATCGCTGAAGGCCGCTCTGCGGCGGCTGCGGTCGACCGCTGGCTGATGGGGGAGAGCGACCTTCCGGCGCCCATCCACCCTGGTCAGCTCGCGATGCGCTAGCTCCTTCGACCTGAAAAAGGGCTTTCCCGACGATCGGACGTGATGCCGGTGGGCTCGGCGACCCGCCTCCCGCCCGTTAGTTCATGAGGGATCCGATCTTCACCAAGTTGTGGGCGAAGATCCCGTGGCCAGTCCATGTCCTGGCCCCTTGGAAGGTGGGAGATCGTTCCACGGTCAGGCGCGCCACACCGGGTCTGCCCTTGCGCGGCATCACGACTCTGTGAACGCCGAGATCGTGCAAAGCGCTGTCGACGGACGCCTCGCCATAGCCGCGGTCCGCGGTGACGATGCGTGGCCCCTTCCCGGTGCGAGCACAGAGGCGCTCGAGCGCAGGCCCGAGCATCGCAGCGTCGGGCGGGTTGCCTCGCTCCACCTGCCAGTCGACGACGATGCCGTCAGGGTTGTCGACGACCTGGGCCTTGGAGCCCAACTCCACGGGACGACCGAGACGACCCTTGCGGATCGGTCCTGCGTCGGGATCGTGCAGCGAAACGATCCGGCTCGAGCCTTCGGGCACCACGCCGTCGACGACCCCTTGGCGGGTCTGCTCGGCGATCCGCTCGACCCTGTTCGCCAGCTCCTCGAGTCGGCCCAGCATGGCCCGCTCCTTGGCCAGGCGTCGGCCCAGCGTGGGTTGCGGGCGACCGGTTGGGCCGCTTTGACGGTCGTGGCGGCCATCGCCGCCAGTGCGGCGCCGGAGCTCGTCGCGGGCCAGCTCGCGCTTGCGACGCAGGGCGTTGAGCCAGGCCGGCTCGACGGTGCGCCATGCGGTCGGTCACCGTGGTTCGCGTGGCCCGGCCGGCCTTCCCGAGCCACGGGGACAGGCGCACCAGCCGGTCGATGCCCTCGGCCAAGCGGCTCGAGTCGACCGGGTCAGCGACGTTGGCCTCGACCACGGTGGTGTCGGCGTGCAGCTTGGTCAACTTCAGCACCTTCGCCTCGGCGGCCTTTGTCACCAGGGCATCGTTCAACGCAGCCACGACCTCCTCGCCGCCGCGTGAAGTGCTCTTCATGAGCGTGGTGGGATGAAGAACGCTCCCAGCAAAAGCGATGCGGCAGAAGCGCAGAATCGCGAGCACCGCGCACAGACAAACGCGCTGGTGGGCAGCGAGTTCTCAATCAGCCTTTTTCAGGTTGAAGTCGCTAGAGCTCGCCTCCTTTGTCAGCCCGGCCTGGTCGCTCCAACAAAGTCGGGCCAGCCGGCGGGCTCCTCCCTGACCACTGCACCGCTGTGCGGGGCATCGATCATCTCGCCGTAGCCGACATAGAGCCCGACGTGGTCGACCGTGCGGGTCGATCTCCCGAAGAAGACCAGATCGCCGGGTTCGACCTCGGTCCGGTCGGGGACCTGTGGCCCGGCATCGAACTGATCTTGGGCGACGCGAGGCAGCCGCACCCCTGCCGATGCGTACGCAGCCCACACCAGGCCCGAGCAGTCGAAGCCACCCTTGCCTGTCCCTCCCCATTCGTAAGGGGTGCCGAGCTGAGCGCCGGCGAACGCGATGGCGATCGCGGGCCACGAGCGCAACGCAGGGTCCGCGCCAAGGGCTTGCCCGAGGACGAGCACCGTGTCGACGTAGCGCTGCGAGTGGTTGTAGTCGCCAACGGCTGCGGGAAGGGTGCTCGGATGGCTGCCGCCGTTGGCGCAGAGCATGGTCGCCGCCGTGTACACCGCGTCGATCGCGTCGTAGGGCGAGGCAGGAACCGCTCCGCCCGGGCCGACGGTGGCGTACGCCTGAAACGTTGGAGGCTCGAACTGCATCGGACCCTCAGCACCAGCAGCGTTGTGGCCGCTGGAGACACCCGGAAGGGTCGACCGACCGCTGTCACTCTCGATTCTTCCGATCGCGGCGAGGACCGGCCAGGGGAGACCGGGACATGTCGCAGCCGCCTGCTGATCGAGCATTTCCCAGGACGCCGGGACCGCCGGGCCATCGCCCGCAGGACCCCGGCCCACGCTTGCGGCTCCTCCGGGATCGTCATTCGAACCGCTCGCCACCAGTGCGACACACCCCCCTAGGACCAGCGCGAGAACCAAGCACCCTCCAACAGCGATGATGGCGATCCGAGCCACGAACGGAACGGTCGGGACCGCTAGGCTCGCAGGCCGTGGAAGGCCATGCCTGGAGTCGTAGGAACGGCTTCAGGGGGTCCACCGGCGACCTCGAAGACAACGCGCCACGCGCTGGACAGCCGGACTCAGCGCTGCTCGAAGCGCTCGTTGCGCAACTCCAAGACATCGCGGATCAGCTCAGCGACCTCGCGCTCGACCGTTTGCGCGTCGTTTCGGAGTCGGATGGCAGCGAGGAGGGTGCCGGGGCCCTCTCCGCCGAGCGGCGCCTCACCCGTGCTCGCCGGGCAATCGAGCGGGCGGTGTCCTTTCTCAGCCCCTCACGCGCGGACTGATCCGCTCAGTCGCCATAGCGATTGACGGCATCGATGAGGAGTCGGAGCCGGCCGTAGTGAAAGCGGTCGAACCGCAACGCGAGGCGAGGGAGGTCGAGGTGGTCACGATCGGCCCGCTCGGGCGGCAGGGGGCTGGCATAGCGGATGGAGCCAGAGGTGACGATGTCAGAGAACTCCCGATTGAGCTCAGCCATCTCCGATTTGCTCGGTGCCACGCGCACCCGCAGCACGAGAAGGTCGCCCACCCACCGACAGGAGTGGTAGTTGCGATAGAAGCTCAGGATCTCTTGAGCCGCTTGCTCCGCGCTGTTCGCCACCCGGAACAACGCCAAGTCTTCGGGAGACACGTACCCGGGTCGCACCACCTGCTCCTCGAGGAACCTACGCCAGCCGTGCCAGTAGGTCCCCCCGTCAGTCTCGACCAAGACGACCGGCGCAGGAACGGCCTTTCCGGTCTGCAGCAGGGTCAGCAACTCGTAGCACTCGTCGAGCGTCCCGAATCCACCGGGTAAGAAGGCATACCCGTGTGATTCCTTCATCAGCATGAGCTTGCGCGTGAAGAAATAGCGCATCTCGACGAGCTTCGGGTCCTGCGCGATGAAGGGATTGGTCCCTTCTTCGCTTGGGAGGCGGATGTTGACACCGAAGGACCGTTCACGGCCGGCTCCCTCCGTACCGGCTGCCATGATCCCCGGACCCGCTCCGGTCACCACCATCCAACCGGCATCGGCGAGCCGCGCGGCGACGTCGCGGGCGAGCACGTAGACCTCGTCGTCGGGGCGCGTCCGGGCAGAGCCGAACATCGTGACCTTTCTCACGTTGCGATAGGGAATGAACACGCGAAAGGCCTCTGCCATCTCACCCAAAGCCGCATCGACGATCTTGAGATCTCCAGAACCCGCCCCTTCGCGCGCTAGGGCCCAAATCGACTCCAACATCGAGCGGAGGAGGTTGCGTCGTGAGGGGCGGACCTCGAGCGTTCCGAGCAGGAGCTCGAGGGAGCGCTCGATTGCCTCGGGGTCGGGTGAGGGAAGCGGAGGAAGTGCTGGGATCGCCGCGGTCAACGGCGGGGGGCCGTTCACGGCGCGGCAGCGGCAGGCTCCACCCGCCCGTAGAGCGTCGTCCGTTGGACGAGCGGTCGGCCGAGGGGAGCGACCAGGGCTTCCAGCTGCTCACGCTCCATTCGCTGGCCGTGGCTGGCACCCGCCGCACGGGAGATGTTCTCATCCATCAAGGTCCCCCCAAGATCGTTGGCACCCGCTTCCAACGCTTGGCGGCAACCGTCCGGGCCCATTTTGACCCAGCTCACCTGAATGTTCTCGATCGTGTCCCGATACGCGATACGGCCGATCGCGTGCATGAGAAGGGCCTCACGGAACGTCGGCCCTCGACGGGCGCGGCGCTGCAGGTACAGCGGTGCCCCCATGTGCACGAACGGCAGCGGAACGAACTCGGTGAACCCACCGGTCTCCCGCTGCAGGGCTCGCGTCCGGACGAGATGACGAGCCCATGAGCGAGGCTGCTCGATCGCACCGAACATGATCGTCACGTTGGAGCGCAATCCGAGGGCGTGGGCTGTCCGATGAACGTCGAGCCATTCGTCAGTGCGGATCTTGTCGGGGCACAGAACCGCACGTACCTCGTCATCGAGGATCTCCGCAGCGGTGCCCGGCAGGGTACGCAGCCCCGCGGCCTGGAGCCTGCGGAGGTACTCGGCGAGCCCGACCCCTGAGCGGCGCGCGCCTTCGAAGACCTCCAATGCGGTGAAGGCGTGGATGTGGATCCGATCCGAGGCGGCGCGGACCGCCTCGAGTACCGCCAGGTAGTAGTCGCCGTCGAAGCTCGGGTGGATCCCGCCCTGCAGACATACCTCGGTCGCTCCCTGCGCTTCCGCCTCGGCCACCCGCCGAGTCACCTCCTCAAGGTCGAGCAGGTATGGAGCACCACGGAGGTTGAGGGAAAGGGGGCCCTTCGAGAAGGCGCAGAAGCGACACTTGAACGTGCAGACGTTGGTGTAGTTGATGTTGCGGTTGGACACGAAGGTCACCTCGTCCCCGACGAGCTGCGCACGAAGCTGGTCCGCCACCGCGGCCACTGCAGCGACCTCCCGGCCACGCGCGCCGAAGAGGGTCACGATCTCGTCCTCACCCACCTCCTGGCCAGCCACGACGCCATCGAGGACCTCATCGACTGCGCTCCGCCCGAAGCGGCCCGGTCGGCGGAGTCCCCCGCGTGCCATCGGCGGGACTTCCTCTCGGGTCACCAAAGCCCGCAGCGTCTCCCTCGGACCCTGTGCCGAGGCGGTCCCCACGAGCAGCGGCGGCGGGCTGTCGCCCCCGGAGACCCAGGAGTCCTCCCGCGCGAGGCCTTCAGCGTCGCTCAGGTCAAGCACCGGGAAGTGCAGCCGCTCATCGAGCCAGCGGGTGGGCTCCAACGCATACGCGGGGTAGATCGTCAGGCGGGGCACCAGCTCGTGTCCCGCTGCCTCCGTCGCCTCCCGCAGCACGTCGAGGTGTGGCCAGGCACGTTCGGGGTTGACATGGTCGATGGTGACCGGCGAAATCCCGCCCCAATCGTCGATGCCCGCCTCGAGCAACGGCCGGAGTTCGTCGGAAAGGTTCGGTGGCGCTTGCACGTGCACATCGGCTGGAAGGAGCAGGCGAGCGACCGAGATCGTCCAACACAGCTCCTCGGCAGGACAAGGGGGATGCTGCGCCATCGCCGTGCCGGGCTTGGGAAGGAAGTTCTGGATGATCACCTCTTGGATGTGGCCGTGACGTTCGTGAACAGCGGCAATGGCGCGCAGCGCGGCGATCCGATCACGTCGCGTCTCGCCGATGCCGACGAGCAGGCCCGTGGTGAACGGGATCGAGAGCGACCCCGCCGCCTCAAGGGTGTGCAGGCGGCGTTCGGCAGTTTTGTCCGGAGCTCGCCGATGCGCAGGGACCGGCGCCAAGGTCTCGAGCATCATTCCCTGACTGGCAGTCACGGCGCGCAGGACGGCGAGCTCCTCTGGAAGCAACGCACCGGCATTGGCGTGCGGCAGCAGCCCCGTCTCCTCCAAGACGAGCCGGCACATCTCCGCCAGGTATGCCACCGTCGATGCGTAGCCGTGTTCAGCCAGCCATTGCCTCGCGGCGGGGTAGCGCAACTCGGGCCGTTCACCGAGGGTGAACAACGCTTCGCGACATCCAGCCTCACGCCCCATCGAAGCGATCGAGCGGACCTCGTCTGGGCCGAGGTACGGCGCGTCCAGGCGGGCAGGTGCCTTGGCGAAGGTGCAGTAGGCGCACCGATCCCTGCAGAGCATGGTCAACGGGATGAATACCTTGGGTGAAAAGGTCACGCGCCTGCCGTGTACTCGATCCCGCAGCGCTGAGGCCTCTCGAGCAAGCTCGGCTGCGGTGGCGCCGACGAGCTGATCGACCTCGCTGGTCTGCGTCGCCATCTCTCCTCTTAGCAGCCGCTCGCTTGGCAGTTGCTTCACCGCGCTCCCACCTCGTGCCATGCTTCGCTCACCGATCCGACCGTAGTCCTCCCTCGCCGAGCGCCGCTGCATCGACGATCCAACAGACCCTCGAGGCGCGGACCCGCGTCGCCGGGAGATCCGCGCCGCGGCGCACCCGCGCCAGTGCGTCGCGCTTGGCAATGCCTGCCACGGTGAAGACCACGAGGCGCGCTGCAGCGATGACCGGATACGTGATCGTGAGCCGAAGGTGCTCGTTGACGCCGTTGGGATCCCGGGAGACCACCACGAGTGCCTCAGGACCGGCATCGAGCTCCGGACCTCCCGGAAACAACGACGCGGTGTGGCCGTCGGTTCCGAGCCCGAGGTGGATCATGTCGATGCCGCCACCTCGAAGGAGGGCAGCGACCACCGCCTGATAGCGCTGAGCGCAGTCCGCCGGCGGCCCGTCGGTGGGTATGGGCGTGAAGGAGCCCACCGGAGCGACCCGGTCGATGAGCGTCTCGCGCACCAGACGTTGGTTGGCGTCGGGATGCTCCGCGGGGACGTAACGCTCGTCGCCCATGTAGATATCGACCATCGGCCAGTCGATCGTCCCTTCGGGGAGCCCAGCCACTGCGCCATAGCACGCCGCTGCTGTCGGCCCACCCGAGAGCATCAGGGCGAACCGAGCACCTTTGCGAGCGGCGAAGGCCTTCGCCAACGTCAGGGCGAAGGCCTCGGGAACGCTGGGGACCGGCGCGAGCTCCGCGAGGGTCGTGCCCTGGGTCATCGCTCCGTTGCCCCAGGAACCCGGTCCCACCACGCGTTCCCTGAACGTTCGAGCAGCAAGTTCGCGATCCGCGGGCCCCATGTCCCCGCAGGGTAGGGATGCAGGCCACCGCCGGGCTCGGCCCACGCCTCGAGGTATGGAGAGACGATCCGCCATGCTTGCTCGACCTCGTCGGTTCGGATGAACAGCGTGGTGTCACCGACCATGGCGTCGTGGAGCAGACGCGGGTAGGCGTCGGCGAACTGTTCGCCGCTGAACGCCTCGCCATAGTCGAAGTGCATGGAGACCGACTGCACGCGAAACGCCTCGCCAGGCACCTTGGCCCCGAAGTGCAGCTCGATGCCTTCGTTGGGCTGGATCCTCAACACGAGCGTGTTGGGCTGCAGCTCACGGCTCATCAGGCCCTCGAAGGCAAGGAAGGGCACTCTGTGGAACTGGAGCACGACCTCGGTGACGCGCGCCGGAAGCCGCTTGCCCGTGCGTACGTAGACCGGGACGCCAGCCCAACGCCAGTTCTCCACGGCCAGCCGGAGGGCCACGTAGGTCTCGGTCGTGCTGTCCGGAGCGACACCTTCCTCTTGGCGGTAGCCAACGACCGGTTGCCCGTCGACGACCCCGGCGGTGTATTGCCCACGGACCGAGCGGTCGACGGCTTCGTCAGGACTGGGGATGGCGATGGCCTTGAGCAGCTTCACCTTCTCGTCCCTGATGTGCTCGGCGTCCATATGGGTCGGAGGCTCCATCATGGTGAGCGAGAGCACCTGCATCACGTGGTTCTGCACGATGTCTCGTAGCGCTCCCGCGGTCTCATAGAAGCCACCACGGTGCTCGACACCGATGCTCTCGGCCACCGTGATCTGCACCTGCTCGACATATCGCCGGTTCCAGATCGGCTCGAAGATGGCATTGGCGAAGCGCAACGCGAGGACGTTTTGCACGGTCTCTTTGCCCATGTAGTGATCGATGCGGAACACCTTGTCCTCGTCGAATGCCGCATGGATGGTGCGATCCAGGGCCTGCGCGCTCGCCAGGTCCCGTCCGAAGGGCTTCTCGATCACCACACGAGCGAAGGCTCCCTGGGAACCAGGGACATTGCACCCCTCTTTGGCGAGTGCTTCGACGATGGTCGCGAAGGCATCAGGAACTGTCGCCAGGTAGTAGATGCGATTGCCGCCCGTGCCGAAGCGGCGATCGGTGTCGTCGAGCAGCGCCTTGAGGGCATCGAAGGTTTCGGTGGCGGCATACTCACCGGCCACGTAGCGGAAGCGCTCGACCACCCTGCGCCAGCGCGGCCCGGCCTGTGGCGCAGCTCGAATCGCCACGTTGCGAAAGTCCTCGTCGCTCCAGGGGGTACGGGCGACCCCGATCACACTGAAGCCCTCGTTGAGCTGTCCGGTGTCTGCCAACGTCGCGAGGGCAGGCAAGATCTTGCGCGAAGTGAGGTCCCCGGAGGCGCCGAAGATGACAAGGACCAGCGGCGGGGCCTCGGAACGGGGTGCCACGGGGTGATCCTCCACCTCAGCGCTGCACCCTCACACCGAGAAGCCCATGAGGTCCACCAGCTTCAGCGCGCCAGCTCGTCACGCGTCCCACCTGGCTCAGGTCTGTGGCCCTAGCGGGGTCAGCGTCTCCATCCCGGTCTCCCCGGAGGCAAGGGTCACCGGGTGACCTCCGAACTGGTTCCGCAAGGCGGCCAGGAGACGGGCGCCGAAGGAGTCCGGCGATCGTGAGGCGAAGCGCGCATACAAGGCGGCAGAGATCGCTGGGGCGGGAACCGCTCGATCAATGGCCTCGGCGACCGTCCAGCGACCCTCCCCGGAATCAGCAACCACACCTCTGATGGCCTCAAAGCCCGAGCCGGGCCGCAGCGCCCGCTCGGTGAGCTCGAGAAGCCAGCTGCGGACGACCGAACCGTAGCGCCAGATCGAGGCGATCTCATGGAGATCGAGGTTGAACTCCGTGGCAGCTGCCATGATCTCGAAGCCCTCGGCGTAGGCTTGCATCAGCCCGTACTCGATGCCGTTGTGCACCATCTTCACGAAGTGTCCGGCACCAACCGGACCAACGTGGGCATAGCCCCCCTCAGGTGCCAGCGATCGCAACGCGGGCTCCACGATCCGAACCGCGTCCTCACTACCTCCGACCATGAGGCAGTAACCCTCCTCGAGTCCCCATACGCCACCCGAGGTTCCCGCATCGACGAAGCCGATCCCCTTGGTCGCCAGCCGCGCGGCTGTCGGGGCGGCTTCCTTGTAGTTCGAATTCCCGCCATCGACGATGACGTCGCCGGCCTCGAAGCACTCCGCGAGCGCGTCGATGGTGCTCGTCGTGGGCTCTCCCGCCGGCACCATCACCCACGCCGCTCGCGGCGCTGACAGCTTCGCTGCGAGATCGGCGAGCGAGCCGGCGACAACGGCGCCCTTGGCTCCCACGGCCTCGCGCGCCTGCGCCGAGACGTCGAACGCCACTACCTCGTGGCCTGAGCGAATGAGGCGCTCGGTCATGTTCGCGCCCATCTTGCCGAGACCGATCATCCCGATACGCACGGCGATGCTCCTCCTTCAGCTCACCTCGTCGAGGTCGTCGACGGCAACGCGCAGCACGCGGCGACCATGGGCTACGAGGCTCTCGTAGTCCCCAATGGACTGTGCACCGATCAACGTCCCGAAGTCATAGCGCTCCCCAGGAATCGCCACTACGGGCTGGGGCGAACGCCGAACGATCTGCACTGCGAGCACTGTGTTGGGCCCGCCCTTGTGGAGCTGGCCCGTCGAATGCAGAAAACGGGGGCCGTACCCGGCCGTGACCGGCGCGCCGTGCAGATGATCGCGCACCCTCCGGCGCAGCGTCTCGAGCGCGGCGTCGTGCCCGAAGGGCAGATAGGCCTGGAGCGAGACGTAGTCCCCTGGACGGAACTCTCTGGCGAGCCACGAAAAGACGGTGTCCGGAGGCATCGTCTCAAGGGAGGGGAGTGGCAAGTTGGACAACACCCGGTTGGTGTTTGCCTTGGACTCCGCCACGTTGGGCTCGTCAAAGGGATCGATCCCCAACACCGATCCAGCAATGGGCACGGCCAGTTCCCAGCGAAAGAACTCGGCTCCGAGATCCTCGGGGCTCTTGGGATCCAGAGTGACCAGGTACCGGTCGTGACCGTCCTCGTGCTCGGTGGTCGGTACGGGCACGCAACCGGTTCCTTGCTTGCCCGTCGACTCGGCGATCAGCTGCTCGACCCAGAGCCCGAACGACGCGTAGTGCTCGGGCACGATGATCGTGACCTTGTCCTTGCCCGACCGGGCCGCTTCACCCATCTCGACCCCGAGCGCGATGGCGGGGCGCCGATCAATCGAAAGCGCCCGATCGCACAGTGCCGCGACGTCGTAACCCATGAGCGCCGCGGGAACCATGCCGAAGTACGACAGCACGGAGTAGCGACCCCCGATGTCCGGGGGGTTCTCGAACGTCCTCCGGAAACCCCGCTCCGCGGCGAGGCGGGCCAGCGGCGTGTTCGGATCGGTGATCGCTGCATAGCGAGACGGGTCCGGAAGCCTGGACCACACGTAGGCGAGCAAGGCATTGGGCTCAAGCGTCGTCCCAGACTTCGAGGAGACGACCACGAAAGCATCGGAGAGGTCCAGCGAACCCACGGTCTGTGGATCGGTGGTGTCGCAGACGACCATCTCGCGCGACCCTCCAGCGGTGGCGGGGAACCGGCCAACGGCTGCCAGGACGGCAGGACCCAGCGAAGAACCGCCCATGCCAAGCAGGATCACCCTCGACTGCTCGACGCCTGACGCCCACGCCATGAGGTCATGGGCTTCGCCCATGATGCGCGCGGGGACGTCCAGCCACCCCAAGCGCTGGGGGGAGACGTTGCCCGGAGGCCACAGGCTGGCGTCGCGATCGAACAGGCGCTTCTCCAACAACGCCGCCAGGCCCTGGGTGTTGTCCGTTGAACCGAGGTTCACCGGGAACGCTCCGTCGCCCCGACGGCACCCGGGACGAGCCCCGGAGCCTTGGCACTGAGCACTCCGAGGAGGTCCTCGAAAGACGTGGCAAACGCGCGCACCCCTTGTTCCTCGAGGACCTGGCTCACCTCACCGAAGTCGATGCCGGCATCCGCGAGGCGCGAGAGCACCGCTGCCGCGGCGTCCGGATCCGCATCCACTGTCCGGGCGACGGTTCCGTGGTCGAGAAAGGCCTGGAGCGTGCCCTCAGGCATCGTGTTGACCGTGTGGGGACCGATGAGGTTGTCGACGTAGAGCAGGTCGGGGTACGCAGGGTTTTTGGTCGAAGTCGACGCCCAAAGGGGTCGCTGCACCCGGGCCCCCTTGGCGGCCAGCGCTTCCCAACGAGGACCACTGAACGTGCGCAGGAAGTGCTGATACGCCTCCTGGGCCTGGGCGACTCCCGCCTTCCCACGAAGCGCCAGGATCGCCTCGTCTCCATCCGTCCCGCCCGCCAGGCGTTCGAGTCGCCGGTCGACCTCGGTGTCGACACGGCTGACGAAGAACGAAGCGACGCTGGCGATTGCATCCACCCGCGTCCCGCCGGCGCGCAGGTATTCCTCGAGCCCGCTGAGGTAGGCCTCCATCACAGCGTCGTAGCGATCGAGGCCGAAGATGAGGGTGACGTTGATGCTTCGGCCCTCGGCGATCAGGCGCTGAATCGCTGGCACCCCGGCCGGGGTCGCCGGAACCTTGACGAGCAGATTGGGCTTGGCAATCCGATCGTGCAACTCGCGCGCCGCTTCGATCGTGGCCTCGGTGTCGTTCGCCAGAGCCGGCGACACCTCGAGCGACACGAAGCCATCGGTCCCGCCTGCCTCGTATACGGGCGCAAGGACGTCGAGGGCCGTTGAGACGTCTGCGATAACCAGCTCCCAGTAGGCCTCCTCAATGGTTCGTCCAGGGAGGACCGCCGCAAGCTGGTCGTCGTAGACATCTTCGGCCTCGATCGCCTTCGCAAAGATGGTTGGGTTCGAAGTGACCCCTCGTACCCCGGAAGACACCAGGTCGCCGAGGTGGCCGCTCAACAGCCAACCCCGATGAAGGTCGTCGATCCAAGGACTCTGACCCTGATCGGCAAAGAGCTCATGGAGCCGCGTCATGGTGGTGATCCTCCGCTTGTTTGGTTTCGAGGCCCCGGCAGACCGTCACGGTCGGCCGATCGTCCCTTTGATCCCAACGATGCGTCCCGCTCCAGCACTCGGCGGCCAACCTCCGCGACGTGTTCGGCCGTGAAGCCGAGCTGTGAGAGCACCACCGGCCCGGGAGCGGATGCCCCGAAGCGGTCAATCGCAACGGTGACGTCGGCATAGCGGTCCCATCCAAGTGAAGCACCAGCCTCGACCGCCACGGTCGGCACTTCGCGAGGAAGGACTGAATGCCGGTATTCGTCGTCTTGTGCCTCGAACCACTCCCAGCAGGGCAACGAGACAACACGAACGCCAAGGCCCTCAGCCGCGAGCAGGCTGGCCGCCTCCAAGCAGAGTTGGACCTCGCTGCCGGTCCCGACGAGCACGAGGTCCAGCCCACCAGGCCCCTCCTCGGGACGCAGCACATACCCGCCGCGGGCCACCCCGGCTGGGGCTCGCTCGGCTGTTTCGGCGAGGACTGGGATGCCTTGACGGGTCAGCACGAGGCCGACCGGCCCGTCACTTTCCACGGCACAGCGCCACGCATGGGCACACTCGGTGGCGTCAGCGGGACGGACCACCGCAAGCTCGGGCATCGCGCGCAACGATGCAAGCTGCTCGATCGGCTGATGGGTCGGGCCGTCCTCGCCGAGCCCCACCGAATCATGGGTCCACGCGTACACGACGTGAGCCCGCGACAACGCTGCAAGACGAACGGCAGGACGCATGTAGTCACTAAAGATCAGGAAGGTACCGCCGACCGGCAGTACGCCACCGTGGGCCGCCATACCGGTCATGACGGCTGCCATGGCGTGCTCCCGGATGCCGTAGTAGAGCTGGCGGCCACCGGGGTCCTGCTTCGACTGGGTACCCACCCCGTCGAGCTGCATCCCGGTGTTCGCAGTGAGATCAGCCGCCCCGGCGACGAGCCCTGGGATCAATTCGCCCGTCGCACGCAGACAGGCATTGATCGCCCGTCGCGTCGGCACCGATGAACCGATCTCGAAGGTCGGAAGCTTGGTCTCCAAGCCTGGCAGGGCTCGACCCGACTGTGCTGCTTCCCATGCCGCGCGGTCACCGTCCCAGGCCTCGAAGCGGGCCTGCCACTCGGCACGAAGCGACCGTCCGCGAGCGATGCATTCTCGATAGGCCGCCAGCACCTCATCGGGGACCCAGAACGTCTGGTCGGGCGGCAAGCCCAGGATCTCCTTGGTCAACCGGATCTCCTCGTCCCCGAGGGGATCGCCGTGGGCCTCCTTGGTATCAGTGCGGTTCGGGGAAGGCCATCCGATGTGGCTACGCAAGATGATGAGCGATGGGCGATCGTCGTGGGCCATCGCTCGACGGAGCGCTTCTTCGAGGAGTGTCGTGTCGTTCGCCGCCTCCCCGATGGGGTCCACGTGCCAGCCATAGGCCTCGAAGCGCTGCGCGACGTCATCGCTGTAGGACAGCGACGTGGGACCATCGATCGTGATGTGGTTGTCGTCGTAGATGTAGACGAGACGTCCCAACCCGAGGTGGCCTGCCAGCGAGGCCGCTTCATGGGAGATCCCCTCCTCGAGACAGCCGTCGCCGCAGATGACGAAGGTGTAGTGGTTACAGATCTCCGAACCAAAGCGCGCACGCAGGAAGCGCTCGGCGATCCCCATGCCGACGCCATTGGCAAAGCCCTGCCCAAGCGGTCCGGTGGTCACCTCGACCCCGGGCGGCCTCCCGCGCTCGGGATGGCCCGGGGTCAGGCTGCCCCACTGGCGGAAGTTTCGGAGGTCCTCCAGGGTGAGGCCATAGCCGGTGAGGTACAGCATGGTGTAGAGCAGGATCGAGGCATGACCGTTCGATAGCACGAACCGGTCGCGGTCGGGCCAAGACGGATCGCTGGGGTCATAACGCATGATCCTGGTCCACAGCACGTGTGCCAATGGTGCCAAGGCCATTGCCGTTCCCGGGTGGCCCGAATTCGCCCGCTGCGGGGCATCCATCGCCAGTCCGCGGATCACATTGATCCCAAGCTGCTCGAGATCGGCGTCGTCGATCAGCGCCGCGGGGGACATTGGGCTCACCCTACCCGGGCAGCACCGCGATGGGGCGGTGGCGTCAGGGGATGGCTGCCCGCCAGTTCATGCTCCTGAGGAGGGGCCGGCATCCAGTCGCGACGAGGTGCCCAGGCCGACCAGGTCGGCGCCGGGAACCGGTGATCACCTGCGAAGGCTCCGGTATTCGGTAGGGTCGCGCAGCACAAACTCGCGGCGGGCAACGGCGCAAGGAGCGGAGAGGAGTGAGGCTGCGAGCAATGGCAGGCGAGAGAGAGAGCGGCCCATCCAGATCCCGAATCCGAGAGTCGGGCACAGACGCCTTCCGCCTCACCGTCAATTACCTCAAGCAGGAGACGCTCGGGCCACTCAAAGGGCTCGCACGAACCCTCGTCTTCGGACTTCTCGGCGCGATCTCGCTCGCGATTGCCGTCGTCCTCTGGCTTCTTGCGATCTTGCGCATCCTCGAGACTGAGACCGGCGCCTTTCACGGAAATCTCTCCTGGTTGCCCTACCTCATCGTGATGGCGCTGGCGACGGTGGTCATCGGTGCGGCCATCTGGCGGATCACACGGGGTCCGGCTGCCCGCCGTCGGCGCGCAGCCCGGAGCGAAGGCCGGAACGAATGAAAGGGATTGGCATGACCCTCGGAACTGATGCTGTCACGAACAATGGGCGGCGGATCACACGCAACGACCTAGAGGCGGCGTTCGGCAAGCTCCTCGGCGAGGGGCCGCGCACCACCGCGGGCATCCCCGCGCCTGTGGTTGTCGCCGCCGCGGTCGCAGTAGCCAGCCTGGTCTTGGCGTTCCTCCTCGGGAAGCGCCGGGGTACCAAGCGCTCCGCTGTCGTCGAGATCCGCCGGCTCTGAGCTCGCCAATCAGCCCTGCGAGACCTTTGAGGCTCTGAGGATGGACTACCTGCTGAGACGGCTGTTCCGGACCGCTGCACGCCGCGGTCTCGGCGGCGAGCACTGGGCATGGTTCCTCATCGCCGGAGCTGCATACCTGCTGCGGCGGGCACGCTCGAAGGACCAGCGCCTGGTGACTTCGTCTCGACTCGTGCCCGGTGACCGCCTCCTGATCACCGTACGCGACAGATCCGACCGCTCGGTTGAGGCCGCCGCACACCACGAACCGGCTTGACGACCCTGCCCGACGCATGGTCTCGCCCCGTGAGCGGTTCAGGCCAGGTGAGCGCGTCCTCGCCGTCGATGCGAAGGACCGGCGTTACCTCCTGACCCTCACCCCCGGCGCCGCCTTCCACACCCACGCGGGCGTCCTGCACCACGACGACATCATCGGGGCGCTCGAAGGAAGCACCGTGACGGGATCGACCGGTCGTTCGTTCCTGGTCTTTCGACCGACCCTGGCAGACGTCGTCTTGAAGATGCCCCGCGGGGCCCAGGTCATCTACCCCAAGGATCTTGGTGCGATCCTTGTCGCTGCCGACATCGGCCCGAACCAACGAATTCTCGAGGCCGGCGTGGGCTCAGGTGCACTGTCGATGGCGCTGTTGCGTGCAGGAGCGACCGTGATCGCGTACGAGATCCGAGCGGACTTCGCCGCCCGAGCGCGCGCCAACGTTCATGCCTTCCTTGGCCCGGATACCCCTTACGACGTCGAGATTCGCGACGTCACCGAAGGGATCACCGAGCGAGATCTCGACCGGGTACTGCTCGACCTTCCAGAACCATGGCGAGTGGTGGAGCATGCGGCGACCGCCCTTCGTCCCGGAGGAATCCTGTTGGCGTACCTCCCCACGATCAACCAGACCGCACAACTCCGGGAATGCCTCGACGCCGCGCCGTTCCGGTTGACAGAGACCGTCGAGATCCTGCGACGCACCTGGCACATCGATCGCCGCTCGATCCGGCCGGACCACCGAATGGTTGCCCACACGGGATTCCTGACCACCGCTCGGCGGGTCCCCGTTCCCGGGGAAACCACACCGGTGTCGGACTCACCGAAAAACCCCTGACGGGCTGTCCAGCCGTCAGGTCTTGGCCCTGGCGCCGGACAGCCGTTCCTCGGACCCAACGGGCCGGCTCGATGAGCTCAGTCTCGCTCGATAAAGATGCACTCGCCTGGGCATTCCTCAGCCGCCTCGACGACCGCATCTTCGAGGTCCTCGGGAACCAGAGCCATGCCCGCCGACCCACCCGGGTCGTTTTTGATGTCGGAATCCTCTTTGACGTAGGCGAGACCGTCGTCGAGAAGGGTGAAGACCGCTGGCGCGATCTCTTCACAGAGGCCGTCACCGGTACAGAGATCCTGGTCGATCCAGACCTTCATTCATCGCCTTCCTGTGTATGCCCCATGGACACCGTACCCCGACATCCCCGCGAGGCCCGGCCGGTCCCGGACCGTAACGAGAGGCGGTTAGCCTGTCAACGATCCGGTCAAACGCCGGTGCCGACCCAATCCCCGTACCGAGCTGAGCCGATCACTTCAGTGGCCCTTTCGAGTCGGGGCTGGGGTCGTTCGACCCGTGGTAGGCAACCATGTTAGTGGAGCTTGTGATCCCGGCCGATCCACTCCGAGCTTCAGGAACGCCCGGACGATTGACGAGCCCGCGGCAGGACCTTGTTGGGCCCCCGAGCCTGACATCGATCGCGTGCAGTCACTCACCCAATCAGTAGGGTGATGGAGGAGCCGGGGTCGAGGGAGGTGAGTCCGACGCCGAGGCCAGAAGATCACGACGCAAGCAGCGATCCCTGGGCAGAGCTGGAGGCGCTGAGAGCGCGTCTTGCGGATGCCGAAGAGGAAGTTCGGACCCTTCGCAGGCGGCTCCAGGAGAGCCCGGGACGGATCGAGTCGCTCGAGGAGCGCCTGCTCGATACCAAGGGCCAACTTGCCCAGGCGATCTCGCAGAACGAGAAGCTGACCTTCACGTTGCAACAGGCAAAGGAGCAGCTCGCCACCTTGCGAGAGGAGGTCGAGAAGCTCACGCAGCCCCCCGCTGCCTACGGGACCTTCTTGGGGCTCAACGAGGACGGGACCGTCGACGTGTTCGCCAGCGGACGAAAGATGCGGGTGGCGCTGCATCCCGACATCGATCCAGGCGTCCTGGAGAAGGGGAACGAGGTTGTCCTCAATGAGTCGCTCAACGTCGTGCTCGTTCGCGACGGAGAGCTCTCCGGAGAAGTCGTCACGCTCAAGGAGCTCTTGGATGACGGTCACCGCGCCATCGTCTACGCGCGCGCCGACGAGGAGCGCGTGGTCGAGCTGGCGCACGACCTGATCGGCATGAAGCTTCGGGCGGGCGATGCCCTGTTGATGGACTCCCGCAGCCAGCTCCTCATCGAGAAGCTCCCCCGACCCGAAGTCGAAGAGCTCGTCCTCGAAGAGGTGCCCGATATCACCTACGCCGACGTCGGCGGTCTCGACGCCCAGATCGAGGCCATCACCGACGCGGTCGAGCTTCCCTACTTGCACCGGCGCCTCTTCGCGACCTATCGCTTGCCAGCACCCAAGGGCATCCTGCTCTACGGACCTCCGGGTTGCGGCAAGACACTGATTGCCAAGGCGGTGGCGAACTCGCTGGCGAAGAAGGTGGCCGAAGCCACCGGACGGCCCGACGTCCGGAGCTACTTCCTCAACATCAAGGGCCCCGAGCTGTTGAACAAATACGTCGGGGAAACCGAGCGACAGATCCGCCTCGTCTTTGAACGTGCACGCGAGAAGGCAGAAGAAGGCGTTCCGGTGATCGTGTTCTTCGACGAGATGGACTCGCTCTTCCGAACCCGCGGGACCGGCATCAGCTCGGACATGGAGTCGACGATCGTTCCTCAGCTCCTTGCGGAGATCGACGGAGTCGAAGCGCTTCGAGATGTCATCGTGATCGGTGCTTCCAACCGTGAAGACCTCATCGATCCGGCGATCTTGCGGCCTGGCCGGCTCGACGTGAAGATCAAGATCGAACGGCCGGACCGAGAAGCAGCGGCGCAGATTTTTGCCCGGTACCTGACGCCTGACCTCCCGATCGACCCCGAGGAGCTCGAGCGCCTCGGGGGAGGCGATCCGGCCAAAGCCACGCAGGCCATGATCGAGCAGACCGTCGCGGAGATGTACCGGGACACCGAAGAGAACCGCTTCCTCGAGGTGACCTACCAAAACGGCGACAAGGAGATCCTCTATTACCGAGACTTCGCCTCCGGAGCGATGATCGAGAACATCGTTCGCCGGGCCAAGAAGCTCGCCATCAAGCGAGAGATCGCGGGCGAACCCGGAGGGATCAGGGTCCCGGACCTGATCGACTCGATCCGTCAGGAGTACAAGGAGAACGAGGACCTCCCAAACACCACCAATCCCGACGACTGGGCGCGAATCTCGGGCAAGAAGGGCGAGCGAATCATCTACGTCCGCACCTTGATGGCCGACGACCGAGAGACGCGCGGTGGTCGCTCCATCGAAAGAGTGGGCACCGGGCAGTATCTCTGATCAGCACGGCGGGTTGTTGCCGCGCACCCAGGGCGTGTCACATGCTCCTTGGGCAGAGCTCCTCGATGCGCATGTCCGTGCCGCGTGACGGTTCGGTGGCCGGCAACCCCTGGGCGATCGCCGCGTCCGACACGTGCCTTCGTAACGCAGGTCATCGGAGGAGCCCGATCAAGCGGCGTGGCGATAGAGGCCGGACCGGGTAGGGTCCAGGCGTGGCTATTCCAAAGGTGTGTGGCATCGAGACCGAGTTCGGTATCCACACCTCCGGGGGTGACGGGAACCCGGTCACCGCATCGTCATTGTTGGTCAATGCCTACGCGGCATCGGTGCAACGACAGACGGGCTGGGATTTCGAGGACGAGACGCCAGCCAACGATGCGCGGGGCTTCTCGAGAGAGGGTGCCATGCCACCGATGGTGGAAACGCACCTGGCGAACACCGTCCTCACCAACGGGGCACGCTTTTACGTGGATCACGCCCACCCCGAGTACTCGACCCCAGAATGTGCGGATCCCCTCGAGCTCGTTCGCTACGACAAGGCAGGAGAGGAGACCCTCCGACGCGCGATGGCAGCTGCCGAGGCCGCCTTCCCGGAGGCGCCGCGCATCGTGACGTACAAGAACAACTCCGACGGCAAGGGCAACTCCTATGGTTGCCACGAGAACTACCTCATGGATCGGGCGGTCCCCTTCGCGCGGATCGCGGCCGGGATCGTCCCTCACCTCGTGACCCGTCAGATCTATACAGGTGCCGGGAAGGTCGGCTCCGAGACCGCCGGGATGGGCACGGGCATCCATTTCCAGATCTCCCAGCGTGCCGAGTTCTTCGAGGAAGTCGTGGGCCTCGAGACCACGCTCAAGCGGCCGATCGTGAACACCCGCGACGAGCCACACGCCGATCCCAAGCGCTTCCGGCGACTGCATGTGATCGTGGGCGACGCAAACCTCGCCGAGGTGGCCACGCTGCTCAAGGTCGGCTCGACGGCACTGCTGCTTGCCATGATCGAAGACGAGATGCTTCCGAGCCGTGATCTCTCCTTGAGTGACCCCGTGCGGGAGATGCACGGGGTCTCGACGGATCTGTCCCTGCGACGACCCCTGCAGGCGGCCGATGGCTCGACGATCACCGCCCTAGAGGTCCAATGGGAGATCTTCGGCGCCGCCCGCCGGTACGTGAAGGAACGCGGATTCGAGGTGGTCGGGGGCCAGACGGTCGGTGAGCTCGTGCTCGACCGCTGGGAGGCAGTCCTCACGGCCCTCGAATCGGCACCCGAAAGCCTTGCCAGCCAGCTCGACTGGGTCGCCAAGCGGCAGCTGATCGAGCACTACCGTGAGCGTCATGGGTGCGGGTGGGAGGATCACCGGCTCGCCGCACTGGACCTCCAGTACCACGATCTGCGGCCGGAACGTTCACTCTTCGCGCGTCTTGGCATGGAACGGCTGGTGGATCCGGCAGAGGTCGCGGCTGCCGTCGTCGAACCCCCCACGCGGACGCGGGCTTGGTTCCGTGGGCAATGCCTGACACGCTGGCCGGAGTGGATCGCGACGGCCAACTGGGACTCGCTGGTGTTCGACCTTGGCACCGATCCGTTGCGCCGCGTCCCTATGATGGACCCGCTCAAGGGAACCGCCGACCATACGGCAGCACTTCTCGAAGCCTGCAACAATCCGGCTGAACTCGTGGACCGGTTGAGCTCCTGAAGGGGTGAGGACATGCCAGAGCGTGAGCTGAAGCGCCGAAGCGCCCCCGAACGCAAGGAGGCCGAGGTCGAGGACGTCCCTGTGTCCTCCGAGCGGGGAGAGAAGATCAAGGCCGAACTCGACGACCTCCTCGACGAGATCGACGAGGTGCTCGAGGACAACGCGGAGGAGTTTGTCCGCAACTACGTCCAGAAGGGTGGGCAGTAGGCGCAAGTGCCCCTTCCACTGTTCAGTCCGGCTGAAGACCCGGGGCCGGACTTCAAAGCACTGCTGCGTCGGACCGGGCTCGCTGTTCCGACGACACCACTCCCTGGCGCGTCGACGACGGGCCCGAGAGACCCGCTGGGGTCTGCCACGGGCCAATCGCCGAGCACGTTCATGCACGGCACGACGGTCGTCGCCCTGCGCTTCGCCGGCGGGATCGTCATGGCGGGTGACCGCCGAGCGACCGAGGGTTACTCCATCGCCCACCGGGCCATGGAGAAGGTCTTCCCCGGTGACCGTTGGTCCGCAGTCGCCATTGCTGGCGTCGCCGGGCCCGCGGTCGAGATGGTGCGGCTGTTCCAAGTCCAGCTCGAACACTACGAAAAGGTCGAGGGCCTGTCCCTCAGTCTCGAGGGCAAAGCGAACCAGCTCGCCCAGATGGTCAGGGAGCACCTCCCCATGGCAATGCAGGGCCTTGCAGTCGTCCCGCTCTTCGCAGGCTACGACCACCGTCGGCAAACCGGCAGGATCTTCACCTACGACGTGACCGGTGGCCACTACGAGGAGACAGACTTCCAAGCCACTGGCTCCGGCGGTCGCGATGCGCGCACGACGATCAAGCTCGGCTACCGAGAGGGGCTCTCACGGGACGAAGCAATCGACCTGGCGATCGAGGCGCTGTTCGAAGCCGCCGACGAGGACGCTGGGACGGGCGGTCCTGACCTCGTGAGGGGCATCTACCCCCTCGTGGCCGTCGTCGATGCCGATGGCTACGTCCAGCTCGAGGACTCCGACGTTGCGGCGCGCTTCGAATCGCTCATCGCTCGCAAGCGCAAGGAGCGGCCTGGTGGCATGAGCTCTGGTGGGGAGCTGCGATGACCGTACCGTTCTACGTGGCGCCCGAGCAGGTCATGAAGGACCGTGCCGAGTACGCCCAGAAGGGCATCGCCCGCGGCCGGTCGCTCGTTGCCACGATCTATCGCGATGGGGTGCTGATCGTCGCCGATAACCCTTCCCGATCCCTGCACAAGATCAGCGAGATCTACGACCGCATCGCCTTTGCCGGCGTTGGGAAATACAACGAGTACGACCAGCTGCGCGTGGCCGGCGTCCGCCACGCCGACACGAAGGGCTACGCCTTCAGCCGAGAGGATGTCGACGCCCGGTCCCTGGCCAATCTCTACGCGCAGCACCTCGGGAACGTGTTCACGCACGAGATGAAGCCCCTCGAGGTCGAGATCCTGGTCGCAGAGCTCGCGGCGGTTCCAGGGAACGACCAGCTCTACCACATCGCCTACGAGGGAACGATCACCGACGAGGAGCGCTTCGCGGTGCTGGGAGGGGAGGCCGAGCCGATCGCGGAGCGAATGGAGCAGGCCTGGCGCAGCGACTGGTCACTCGGGGAGGCCCTGCGGGCAGCTGTCGCAGCGCTCGCAGGGCCCGACCGCACCCTCGGCCCCTCGCATCTGGAGGTCGCGTTCCTCAGTCGTGAGAACGGCAGGCGGGCGTTCCGTCGCCTCACCGAGGCCGAGCTCGTCACGCTGCTCGAGGAGCAGCCCACCGATGGGAGGCAGGACGGAGCAGGCCAGGATGCCGCCTCTGGCGGCGCAGAGGCGGCCCCGGGCTCGTCGGGCACGGGATCGGCAAGCTCCTCGGGCGCCTCCGGGCGAGGAACCGCCCGCTAGGGACCGCGGGTACCCCGTGATCCGCCGGATCTTCGGGCTCGAGAACGAGTATGGGGTGACGTTCACCCTAAGGGGTCAGCGTCGCCTGAGTCCCGACGAGGTTGCCAGGTATCTCTTCCGACGCGTGGTCAGCTGGGGCCGTTCGAGCAACGTGTTCTTGGAGAACGGTGCCCGCCTCTATCTCGACGTCGGCAGCCATCCCGAGTACGCCACTCCTGAATGCGATCGGATCAGCGACGTGGTGACCCATGACAAGGCAGGGGAGTGGATCCTCGCACAGCTGGTGAGCGGTGCGCAGGCGCGCCTTCGTGAGGAAGGGATTCGCGGGCAGGTCTACCTCTTCAAGAACAACACCGACTCAGCAGGCAACTCCTATGGCTGCCACGAGAACTACCTCACCGAACGCAACGACGATTTCAACCGCTACACCGAGGTCCTGATCCCGTTCCTCGTGAGCCGTCAGATCTACGCCGGCGCCGGCAAGGTCCTCCACACGCCGAGAGGCGCCACCTACTGCCTGAGCCAACGGGCCGAGCACATCTGGGAAGGCGTCTCATCGGCGACGACGCGCAGCCGCCCGATCATCAACACCCGCGACGAACCGCACGCCGACGCCGAGCGCTTTCGTCGCCTGCACGTCATCGTCGGCGACTCCAACATGAGCGAGTACGCCACGTTCCTGAAGGTGGGCGCCACGGCGATCATCCTCACCATGCTCGAGGATGCATCGACGGTGCTGCGCGACCTGACCCTCGAGAACCCGATCCGAGCGATCCGAGAGATCAGCCAGGACATCCAGTGTCAACGGCGTGTCCGTCTCGCCAATGGCCGGGAGATGCGAGCGCTGGACATCCAGATCGAGTACCTCTTGCGCGCTCAGCGGTTCCGCGATCATCGCGGGCTCCCTCCAGAAGAGGACCAGGCGCTCGACATGTGGGAGCGGTGCCTCAAAGGCCTCGAGTCCGATCCGCTGTCGCTGTGGCGCGAGTGTGACTGGGTTGCCAAGTACCGGCTGATCGAAGAGGTGCGCCAACGCCACCAGCTGTCGCTGGCCAGCCCGAAGGTGGCCCTTCTCGACCTCATCTACCACGACGTCGACCGATCCCGGGGCCTGTACTACCGGCTTCAGGACCACGACGAAGTCGAACGCGTCTGCACCGATGCAGACATCGCCCGGGCCATGCTCGAGCCTCCACAGTCCACGCGAGCTCGGCTCCGTGGTGCCTTCGTGCGCCGGGCCAAGGAACGCCGGCGCGACTTCACCGTGGATTGGGTCCACCTCAAGCTCAACGACCAAGCGCAGCGAACGGTGCTGCTCAAGGACCCCTTCCGCTCCCATGACGAACGCGTCGAGCGGCTGATCGCCTCCCTGTGAGCGCCAGCAGAATTCACCTGCCCTCGGCCGAGGTCCGATCCACGTCAGCGTCGAGTAGCCTGCTCGGTCCGTGACCGACGAGGCGACCCCGAAAGGCGAGACCACCCCGGTCGTGGTCGGTCGCATGCCGGGCCCCAGCCCGCAGGCACCGGTCGCCGGATCCTTCGATGGCGAGGACCCCAACACCGGGGTCCCCACGCCACCCAGTGGCGTCCAGCGGGTCGTCCAGCGACGCCATCGCTACCGCAGGCGGGTCATCGAATGGATCGCGATCGTCGCTGTCGCGGTGCTCGTCGCCTTCTTGGTGCGCACCTTCGTCTTCCAGACCTTCTACATCCCCTCTGGGTCGATGGAGCCCACCTTGCAGGTCGGCGATCGCATCATCGTCGACAAGCTGAGCTATGACTTCGGGAGCATCCATACCGGCGACATCGTGGTATTCCGGCGGCCACCGAAGGAAGACTGCCCGGGGCCGCCAGTGGCGGACCTGGTCAAGCGTGTGATCGGCCTCCCCGGCCAGACCATCTCGGATCACGATGGCCAGGTGTACATCAACAGCAAACTCCTTCCAGAACCCTGGCTGCCCCGGGGCA
>JAJPJV010000015.1 GCA_021324045.1 Actinomycetota bacterium
CGCCTCGCGCAGTTTGCCCTCGCGGTTGTCTTCATCATCACTGCGAAGCTCATCGACTGGCGGAATCGGTGGTCACCGGGGTGCGTGCCTATCCGCTGAGCCTCTAAATCTCGCGTCCTTCTGGTTGGCCTGGGGTCCCGGTGTGGCCGAGCCCCCGGGCCTCGGCGGTACGATGGGTTAGTGACCACCACGGCTCTCGAGGCCCTGGCGGGGCGCGCCCGAGAGGCCTCGCGCCGTCTCGCGGTCTCGTCGTCCGCTTTGAAGAACGAAGCATTGCGCGCGGCGGCAGAGCTGCTCGAGACTGATGCTGAGGCCATCCTTGCCGCCAACCAGGCTGATCTCGAGCAGGCACGCGCGGAATCGCTCGACGACCCAGCGCTGGACAGGCTGCGCCTGACCAGTGCGCGGATCACCGCCATGGCGACCGCACTGCGGGACGTCGCCGCACTCGCGGACCCCGTCGGTGAGGTGATCGAGGGCTGGGTGCGCCCGAACGGACTGTCGGTCCAGCGAGTTCGAGTTCCCCTTGGCGTGGTCGGCGTGATCTACGAGAACCGTCCGAACGTCACGAGTGACGCTGCCGGGCTCTGCGTGAAGGCCGGGAACGCGGTCTTGCTGAGGGGTTCGTCGTCCGCCTTGCGCTCGAACCGGGTGATCGTCGAGGCCTTGCGCAAGGGGCTGGTCAAAGCTGGGCTACCCGATGACGGCGTCGCCCTCGTCGAGGACACCAGTCGGGAGTCGGCGATCGCGTTCATGCGGTTGCGAGGGTTCATCGATTGCCTGATCCCCCGTGGCGGCAGAGCGCTGATCGATTCGCTGGTCGAGAATGCCACGGTTCCCTATGTTCTCGACGGCGACGGGAACTGTCACGTCTATGTCGACCAGGCGGCTGATCTCGCAATGGCCGAGGAGATCGTCGTCAACGCGAAGCTTTCCCGTCCGGGAGTCTGCAACGCTGCCGAGACCCTCTTGGTGCACCGCGCGGTCGCGGAGCGGTTCCTGCCGCGGATTGCCGCGTCGCTCGAAGGGGTGGAGCTGGTCGGCGACTCCGAGGTCCGAAGGATCTTGCCGCAGGTCGCCCCCGCAACCGAGGACGACTTTGCGCGGGAGTTCCTTGGGTTGAAACTGGCCGTGGGCATCGTCGACGATCTCGATGCGGCGCTCGCGCACATCGCCCGCTACGGCTCCGGACACTCCGAAGCCATCGTCACCACGGATGTGGCTACTGCAGAGCGATTCACGCGCGAAGTCGACGCTGCGGCGGTTCTGGTGAACGCGTCCACGCGTTTCGTCGATGGTGGTGAGTTCGGTCTGGGTGCCGAAGTGGGCATCTCGACCCAGAAGCTTCACGCTCGCGGACCGATGGGGGTGCGCGAACTGACGTGCGCCAAATGGGTGGTTCGAGGCAACGGGCAGGTACGACGATGAGCCAGGTGAGTGCTGCCGATCTCGGACTCCCCGAAGGCGAAGCACCACGGTTCGCCTCCGCCCAGGAGGTCGCAGAGGGGCTCCAGCGGACGGGTTACCTTCCCAACACCGCGATTGCCAGCGTCGTCTACCTCGCAGACCGCCTCTCCAAGCCGGTATTGGTCGAGGGGCCAGCCGGAACCGGGAAGACCCAGCTCGCCAAATCGGTCGCCGAGCTCACAGGCAGCCGTCTGATCCGCCTGCAGTGCTACGAAGGCCTGGACGAGTCCAAGGCCCTCTACGAGTGGAACTATCGCAAGCAGCTGCTGCGGATCCAAGCAGGCGAGATCCTCGACGGATCGAGGGATTCCGAGGCGACGGCGACGTGGGAGGAGCTCGAGGAGAACATCTTCTCAGAAGAGTTCCTCCTGACACGGCCGTTGCTCGAGGCGATCCGCTCATCGGATCCGGTCGTCCTGCTCATCGACGAAGTCGATCGCGTGGAGCTCGAAACCGAGGCACTGCTCCTCGAGGTGCTCTCCGACTATCAAGTCTCGATTCCAGAGCTGGGCACCGTTCGAGCCACGAGACTGCCGTTGGTCTTCCTCACCTCGAACAACACCCGTGAGCTCTCCGAAGCCCTGAAGCGTCGCTGTCTCTACCTTTACATCGATTACCCGGACCTGGAGCGGGAGCAGGCAATCGTGCGAACTCGGGTGCCGGGAATCACCGGAGAACTCGCCGAGCAGGTTGCTCGCATCGTCCGGTCGGTGCGTGGGCTCGACCTCCGGAAACTCCCTTCTGTGTCCGAGACGTTGGACTGGGCACGAACACTGGTGGTCTTGGGTGTCTCCTCGATCGACGCCACCGTTGCTGGCGAGACGTTGCACATCTTGCTCAAGTACCAAAGCGATATCGACAAGGCGGCAAAAGAGCTGCTGACGACCGCCAACGAGGCGTTCGCGAAGCAGCCCCTACAGAAGCACTAAATCGGTTCCGTGCTCGAGTTGCTCTCCGGGTTCGTCGAGGAGCTGCGAAGCGCCGGGTTGCCTGTTTCGACCACGGAGCACATCGACGCAGCCAGAGCGATCCACCACGTGCCGATCGAGAACCGCGAGGAGCTGAAAGCGGCACTGGGCATCACCCTCGTGAAATCTGCGTGGCACTGGCCGACCTTTGAGACCGCGTTCGACGTCTATTTCGCGAACCGGTTCAACAGTGCCGAGCCGAAGGAGACCGAGCACCTCGACGGAGCGGCCATTGAAGGCGACGGTGCCACGGGCAAGACGTGGCTGCGCTCGCACACATCGGCAATTGACGGAGGGCTCGATGTCCCCAGCAGCGAAGAGCTTGCAGCGCTGCTCTACGAAGCGCTGGTCTCTGGTGACGTCGGACTCATGCGAACCGTAGCGCGTCACGCGGTGACGCGCTACGCGGGCGTCGAGCCTGGTCGACCCGTCGGTGGTACCTACTACCTCTATCGGACGCTGCGGAAGCTCGATCTTGATGCCGTTCTCGAACGGCTCATGCTCACGGCGCGTCCTTCGGGTCGACCGTGGACGGCTCTCGAGGAGCGGCTCGCGCGAGACGAGTACCAGTTCCGCATCGACGAGCTTCGCAAGGTGATCGAAGCGGAAATTCGCCGACGCCTCGTGCTCGACCGTGGTGCCCGAGCACTCGCCAAGTCGATTCGCAAGCCCTCACCCGAGGACATAGAGGTCATGCACGCCACACGCGAGGAACTGGCGATGCTCCACCGCGCACTGCGGCCATTGTCACGGAAGTTGGCTGCCAAGCTGGTGCGTCGCCGCCGCCACGGTCACCGGGGGCATCTCGACTTTCGGGCGACGATCCGGCGTTCACTGTCCACCGGCGGAGCCCCCATCGATCCCCGTTTTCGTCATCCGCGACCGTCCAAGCCCGAGATCGTCGTGCTCGCCGACATCTCCGGGTCGGTTGCGTCGTTCGCCCGCTTCACGCTCCACCTCGTCTACGCCATCAGCTCGCAGTTCACCCGGGTTCGGAGCTTTGCCTTCGTCGATGGGATCGATGAGGTGACGCGCCTGTTCGAGGAGTGCGACGATCCGGCGGAGTCGGTGGCACGCATCAGCACCGAGGCGGACGTGAGCTGGATCGACGGGCACTCCGACTATGGGCACATGCTCGTGGTCTTCTCGGAGCGATGGCGACGCTCGATCACCTCGAGGACGAGCCTGCTCATCCTGGGGGACGCCCGCAACAACTATCACGCGACGCACGCGGAGGTGCTCGCCGACCTCAAGCGCCGAGCACGTCATGTCTACTGGCTCAATCCGGAGCCGCGTGAGTACTGGGACTCGGGTGACTCAGCGATCTCGGCTTACGCGCCCTACTGCGACGCGGTGGTGGAATGTCGGAACCTGCGCCAACTCGAGCAGTTTGTGTCGGAGCTGGCATGAACATGGCAGGAGCCTCACGGTGAGCGAAGTGGACGATTCCCCAGGCACCGGAGTGGTGAGCGAGTGGACGAGGCCCGCGCTCGAGCGTCCGCAGTACCGGGTCTGGTCGCCTCCCGCGAGCGGCGACGCGTCGTGACGGCCTTGGACGAGGTCCGCCCTACCCGGATGGTGCTGGTCCGTCATGGTGAGGCAGAGTGCAACGTGCGTGGCATCGTGGGCGGCGTGCGCGGGTGCACGGGGCTCACCCCGCGTGGGGTCGCGCAGGTGGAGGCACTCGCCAAGCGCCTGTTCCGGAGCGGGGAGCTTGCCGGGGTGACCCGCCTGTACTCGTCGGTGCTCGCCAGGGCGATCGAGACCGCCGAGATCCTCGCTCCCGCGCTCGACCATTGGTGCGACGGTCCGCCGATCACGATCGAGACCGACGAGCAGCTCTCCGAGCTCCGCCCAGGAGAGGCCGATGGGCTGACCTGGGAGGAGTTCAGTGAGCGTTTCGGCGCGCCGGACTGGGACCGGGGTCCTGAGCGCCCCATCGCCCCCGGGGGGGAGAGCTGGAACGGCTTCGTCGAGCGCGCCTCGAGGGCCGTCGAACGAATTGCCGTTGTCCACGCCGGAGAGCTGGTGGTGATCGCCTGCCATGCCGGCGTCATCGAAGCGACGATGCTACGTTTCCTCCCCCTCGATCGGAGCGTTCGGCGGCTCCAGCTGCGCACGGAGCATGCTTCGATGACCGAGTGGGAGCGCGACGAAAGGGGCCGGTGGACGCTCCGTCGCTACAACGATGTCACGACCCGGTAGTGGCGAGGGGCCTCACGGTGCGTGCCCAGCCCCGGACGGGCGCAGGAGGTCGGAAATCCGAAATGCCAGATCGAGGGACTGACGGGCATTGAGCCTCGGGTCGCAGGTGGTCGTGTAGCGCTGGTGCAGGTCGCCCTCGGCGATCTCCTCCGTGCCCCCGAGGCACTCGGTCACGTCGTCGCCCGTGAGCTCGATGTGCACTCCGCCGGGCCAGGTCCCTTCTCGCCGGTGCACCGCGAAGAACCCACGGAGCTCCTCCACGATGTCGTCGAACCGCCTGGTCTTGCGGCCACCCTCGCTGACGAAGGTGTTGCCGTGCATGGGGTCGCACGCCCAGACCACCGGATGCCCCGCCTCGCGAACCGCTCGGATCAGCATCGGAAGGCGCTCTTCCACGCGCCTGGCTCCCAATCGGGTGATGAGGGTCAGCCGTCCCGGGACGCGGTTCGGATCGAGACGCTCGCACAGTGCGACCACCTCGTCGGGGGTAGCCTCAGGTCCGATCTTGAACGCGACCGGATTGATTACGCCGGAGAGGAACTCTGCGTGGGCGCCGTCGGCTTGCCGGGTGCGCTCGCCGATCCACAGCAGGTGTCCCGAGCAATCCACCCACATCCCGGTGAGCGAGTCCCACCGCGTCAGCGCTTCTTCGTAGTGAAGGATGAGTGCCTCATGGCTGGTCCAGAAGTCGACTTGGTGCAGGACGACTTCTGCAGCCAGGTCGATCCCGCAGGCCGCCATGAAACGCAACGCGGCGTCGATCTCGGCGGCGATGCGCTCGTAACGACGGCCCTCCGACAACGAAGCGACGAACTCCTGGTTCCAGGCGTGGACCTGTGCGAGATCGGCGAACCCACCCTTGGTGAACGCGCGAAGCAGGTTCAGCGTTGCTGCCGATTGGTGGTAGGCGGTGATCAGCCGTGACGGATCAGGCCTGCGAGCCTCTGGATTGAAGGCGTCGTCGTTGACCATGTGGCCCCGATAGGCCTCGAGTTCCTGGTCACCGATTCGTTCAGTTGGCGATGAGCGGGGCTTTGCGAACTGGCCAGCGATCCTGCCGACCTTGACGACGGGAACCCCTGCCGCGTACGTGAGGATCACCGCCATCTGGAGAATCACCTTCAACTTGTCTCGGATGGAGTCGGCGGAGAATTCGGTGAACGACTCCGCACAGTCCCCTGCCTGCAGCAGAAAGGCTCGGCCCGCGCTGACCTCGGCGAGTGCCGCGGTCAGCGCACGGACCTCTCCGGCGAAGACCAGCGGGGGGAGGGCAGCCAGCTGGGCCTCGACCTTCTTGCGGGCCTGCTCGTCGGGCCACACCGGTTGCTGCGCGGCCGGGAGGTCGCGCCACGACCCGGGATGCCAGCCGGCGTTCTCGGCGATGAGAATGCCATCACGTGAGGCCGTTGGTCTCGATGGGGCTTGGGGTTCGGAGCGGCTGACCACCGAACAAGCATAAGTGCCGCGATCGCTGCCGCAACCATCAACGGCCGCGCCCGGCTGCTGGCAGGTCGGGACTGGGCAGCTGGTTGAGTGATCGGCATGCGGAGCCGACGACGACTCGTAGGCTCCCGGCCCATGGGCGTGCCAGCGGCTGAGCGTCTCGGGCTGTTGGGGGGGACCTTCGACCCACCCCACATCGGTCACCTCGCTGCAGCCACTCGCTGTCGGGAGGTCCTGGAGTTGGACCGAGTGCTGCTGGTCGTCGCCTTCGAACCGTGGCAGAAGACTCCATGGCGACGGATCAGCCCTGCCGAGGATCGCTTGGCCCTCGTCGAAGCCGCCGTTGACGCCGCCGAGGGGATCGAGGCGTGCCGAATCGAGATCGATCGCGGCGGCCCGAGCTACACCATCGAGACGGTGGAGGAGCTCGCGCGCCGGGCCGAAGCTGCCGGGCGCCCGGCACCGGAGCAGTTCCTCATCGTCGGGGCCGACCTGACCGCGAGCCTTTCGACCTGGCACCGCTCCGAGGACCTCGCGCGCGCCGTGACGCTCGTCGTCGTCTCTCGCCCGAGTGCGCGGGCACCGCAGATCCCTGTTGGCTGGCGGGGGATCGTCGTCGATGGGCTCGAGATCGAGGTGTCGAGCTCCCAGGTGCGCTCCCTGCTGGCTGCGGGTGAGTCCATCGAGGGATTGGTTCCCCCGGCCGTGGAGCGTTGCATTCGGGCTCGCGGTCTGTACGCTGGGGGCGCATGACGGAGCAGAGCGACGACCGCCCGGAGCGCGATTGGCATTGACGTTGCCGCGGCGGACGAACCTTCGGATCCAGCGACGGCTGGCGCGCCGCCAACGCCGTCTCTGCGCGGTGATGGGGCTCGGGATCCTTGCCGCAGCCCTCGGGTTGACGGTGAGCGTCCTGGACGTGGTGCATTGACCTCCGTGCCCCGGACTGCACTCGTCGCCGCGAGGGCGGCCGACGACAAGCTCGGGAAGGACACCGTCGTCCTTGCGATGGGTGACCTGATCGGAGGGGTGGCCGACGCGTTCGTCTTGACGAGTGGCCGCAACGAGCGCCAGGTCCGCACCCTCGTCGAAGAGGTCGAAGCGCGTGTCAAGCGCCAGGACGGTACGGCGCCGGTGAGCATCGAAGGGCTCAGCGATGCCACGTGGGTGTTGATGGACTACGGGGACGTCGTCGTGCATGTCTTCGCCGAAGAGACTCGGGAGTACTACGACCTCGAGCACCTCTGGTCGGGCGCGCCACGGGTCCAGTGGAGAGAGGCTAGGACCGGCGAAGCGGAGCGAGCCGAAGACGGGACAGCAGAGGGGCTCTCGCTTGCCGGGCCCGGTGATCCATCGAGGCTCCCCGCCTCCGAGGGCAGCCGCTGATCGCGCTTGCGCACGGGTCGGTGGCCCTCAGGAGCAGGTCGCAGTGGCTGGTGGCGCGGTCACGGGGCTGGCGGTTTCGTAGTTGGCGACGGTCACCGGCGTGGAGACTTGCGCGCCGGTTCCGATGGGCACCGGTACAGGCTGGCCGTCGATCTGGAAGGCGACCGGGACCTGTGCGTCGAGTTGGCCCGGGAGTGCCAGCCAGGCTGCGATCGTGAACACCACCTGCTCGATGGCTTGGACCTCTGCCAACCCCGCCAGGACGTTGAAGCTGGAGGTGAAGTTGACGGTGATCGCCTTGGTGGGCATGGGAGGGACACCCTGCGGTGGATTCGGGCTGACTGAGATCAGGGCCGTGCCCGGAGGGATCGCGCTGGTGAACCCGCTCGCGAAGTCTGAGGTGCTCGGCCCACCGAGGAGCTGATCGAGGACGGTGTCAAGCCTGCGCGCTTGAGCGATCGGAAGGCAGCGCACGGGGGCCGGCGTCACTGCTCCGCTCGTGCTGGACACGAAGTAGAGGAAGACGGGCTTGCAGCCGCCGGGCGTGGATCCGCACGGCGGGGGGTTGACCGCCAGTGCCCCATTTGGGACCTGGTTCGCCGAGATGGCTCTCGGGGGTCCGCCCACCGGCACCCCACACGCGGCGAGCGCGAGCGGGAGGGCGAGAAGGGGAGCTGCGAGCACGCCTCGTCTCGGATTCCGTCGCCTCATGGGCGACTCATCTCGCTGCACCGTGGCGATCCGCAGCGATGCTGCGTCCTTGCTCGGGGAGATCACCATCTTCGAGCCCTCCACTGTCGGCGTCGTCGCCGGCTCGCGCGTCGGCGATCGGGAGCTCGATCACGAAGCGAGCTCCGCCCCCAGGGGCCTCCTCGACCCGGACACGGCCGCGCAGGAGGCGCACGTGCTCGGCGACCAGCGCCAGACCCAGCCCGGTCCCGGCCCCCGCGCCGCGTCGCCCGGCGGCTTGGCCGCGGTAGAAGCGTTCGAAGATCCGTTCGCGTTCGGCCTCCGGAACCCCGGGGCCCTGGTCTTCCACGGCGATGAGCACGCTCTGGTGGCCGTTGCGGCTCGGACCGGGCTCGGCGGTGACGCGGCGGGCACCCCCGCCGTAGTGGGCGGCGTTCTCGAGCAGGTTGGCCATGACCCGCTCGAAGCGCCGCTTGTCGACCTCGAGGTGGACGTCGGCCAGCGCTGGTGCGATCTCGATACTGGGCGCCCGAGCGTCCGGCAGGCTCCGCAGGCTCGCCGCGACCGCCCGTCGCACCAGTTCACCGGCTTCGACTTCTTCGAGTGCCACTTCGGCGGACCCCGCGTCGGAGCTCGAGATCTCGAGGAGGTCGGCGACCATGCGCTCGAAACGGCGAAGGTCGCCGGCGAGGAGGTCCAGCGCCTGGCGTGCTCGCGGCGAGAGCTCGTCCCGGTGGGCCTCGAGGACCTCGAGGGAGGTGGACAGGGTGGTTAGTGGCGACCGGAGCTCGTGGCTCACGTCCGAGGTGAAGCGGACCTCCCGGTGGATCCGTTCTTGGAGCTGATCGACCATGCGGTTGAACGACGTGGTGATGCCGACGAGGTCGGGGTCCGTCGTCGACGGCAGTCGCGTGTCGAGGCGACCGCCGGCGATCGCGACGGCCGCTTCGGAGACCGGCGCCAGGGGGTGCAGGGATCGTCCGCTCGCCCAGCGACCCAGGATTGCCCCGAGGGCGGTGGCGAGCAAAGCCGCGAGGACGAGTGCCAGGCCGAGGATGTGCAGGGTGTGGTTGACGTCGCTGAGGTTGAAGAGCGCGAAGTAGCGAGCTCGCAGGTAGGCGACGGGCTTGCCGACCCGGATCGCGAATCCGACGACGACATATGGCGACCCAGCGATCTCGACGTTCTGGGTGGCCGCCGGCGTGCCGCTCTTGATGAGCGCGTCCAGGGAGGCAGGGACGTCGGAAGAGACCGACAGCGGCGAGGAGTACACGCTGTGCTTGTAGAAGAGGACCGATCCGGACCCAGAGGTCCGCTGGAGGACTGCCGGCAGGTCCGGACCCTGGATGCCAGACAGCAGGGCGTCCTCCACCGGGACCACGTTGGCAGCGGCTTGGCGAACCGACGCGTTGTAGGCATCGCTGGTCAAGAAGTGGTGCACCGCGTAGTAGGACGTGGCCCCGACTGCCAGGGAGAGCAGCAGCGCCCCGAGCGCGAAGACCCCGGTGACCCGGGCCCGCAGGCCGAAGCCCCTCCAGATCGTGACCGGGTTGGCGGTCCAGCCGGAGCGGCCGCGAGCCATGGGATTCCTCAGGGGACGAGCTTGTAGCCCATGCCCCGCACGGTCAGGATGTGGCGCGGCAGAGCCGGGTCAGGCTCGACCTTGGTGCGCAACCGGCGAATATGGACGTCGACGAGTCTGCCGTCGCCGAAGTAGTCGTACCCCCACACTCGGTCGAGCAGTTGCTCCCTGCTGAGCACCTTGTTGGGGTTGGCGCCGAGCTCGCACAGGAGCCGGAACTCCGTTCGCGTGCAGTGGATCTCATCTCCGCCACGGCGGCGCAGCACCCCCTGCTCGGGCAGAAGCTCGAGGTCGCCGAAGGTGATCATCGTCGGCGTCTCCTCGGCTGGCCGGGCCCGGCGCAGCAGGGCCCGGATTCGGGCTGCCAGTTCCTTGGCCACGAAGGGTTTCGTGACGTAGTCGTCGGCACCAGCCTCAAGCCCTGCAACGACGTCATGGGTATCGGTTCGCGCCGTCACCATGATGATGGGCACAGCACTCTGCCGCCGGATCGCGCGGCAGCACTCGAACCCGTCCATGCCGGGGAGCATGAGATCGATCAGGACGACATCGGGGGTCTGCGCGGCGAAGCGGTCGAGCGCTTCTTCGCCACTGTCGGCTTCGTGGACCTCGTACCCTTCGTCCTCGAGGGCGAGGCGCATCGAGGAGCGAATTCGCTCGTCATCCTCGACCACAAGGATCCTGCTGCTCATCGTCTCGTTCGGCTCGCTTCCTCGCCCCCTTGACGAGCCCTCGTCGTGGTGGGCATCACCGAAGGGATCATGCCATGGCACTACGGTGAGCTCGTGTCGGCTGGCCCGTCGGGCTGGGAACTGGATCGCTTCGGTGAATGGTTGCGCGGGAAATCGTCCGCGACGGCCAAAGCGTACCTGTCCGATGTCGCTGCCTTCGCGCATTGGGCTTCCCGGAGCGCGACGAACACGCCGGGGGACGTGAGCCGGATCCTGCTCCGCCGCTACCTCGCGTACCTCGCGACGCGCCGGTATGCCCGGGCTACCATCGCCCGGAAGGCGGCCGCGCTGCGGACGTATTTCGCCTGGTGCCGGCGTCGCGGGATCGTGACCGAGGACCCGTCGCGCCTGCTCTCGGCACCGCGGGCGACAAGCCGTCTGCCAAGAGTGCTGTCCCGTCGAGAAATCGGGACCCTCCTGGATGGCCCCGAGGTGCCGGGGAGCTCGAGGCGTGCAACCCACGGGAACGCCGTATTGAACCGCACGGCAGGCATGCGCGGGCGGCGCAGCGAGGCGCTCGAGCTCCGGGATCGAGCAGTCCTCGAGTTGCTCTACGCCGCTGGGCTTCGCGTCGGGGAGCTGTGCGGACTGGAGCGAGCCGGCGTCGACCTCCACGGCGCAACCGTCCGCGTGCTGGGAAAAGGGGACAAGGAGCGACGGATCCCCATTCACGAACGGGCAGTGGCGCTCCTCGGGCGATGGCTGTCCGAAGGCAGGCCCGTGCTCGAGACTGCTGCGAGCCCCCCCGGCGCGGTGTTCTTGAACCAGGTCGGCAGGCGACTCGGGCCGCGCGACGTGCGCCGCATCCTCGACCGACGTTCCCCGGTTCCCACGCATCCCCACGCGCTCCGTCACAGCTTTGCCACCCATCTCCTCGACGGAGGCGCCGACCTTCGAATTGTCCAGGAGCTGCTCGGCCATTCGAGCTTGCAGACGACGCAGGTGTACACCCATGTGAGCAAGGAACGCCTCCTGCGTGTCTACCGCGACAGCCATCCCCGAGCCTGAGGCGGCCACCGACAATGCGACCGATGACGCACGGACTCCCCGCTGGGTGGGGTGGCTCGACCAGGTCGGGCCGGGCGTCCTCCTGGTACGATCAGGCGGGCGCCGGTCCGGCGCTTCAGGAACAATGAAGGAAACGACGCACCCGAGCGCGGTCCACGGTCGCCTTCTGCCGAAGGTGTGGCGCTCGGGGAGGAACAACCGATTGGAGGAGACGCATTGGCGGTCGTGACGATGCGCCAGCTGCTGGAAGCCGGAGTGCACTTCGGCCACCAGACCCGGCGATGGAACCCCAAGATGCGGCGCTACATCCTCGAGGAGCGCAACGGCATCTACCTCATTGATCTGCGCAAGACGCTGGAAGGTATCGAAGCGGCGTACTCGTATGTACGCGATCTCGTCGCATCAGGGGGGACGTTGCTCTTCGTGGGGACGAAGAAGCAAACCCAAGGCCCGATTGCCGACTACGCGCAAGCCTGCGGGATGCCCTGGGTGAACCATCGCTGGCTCGGTGGGATGTTGACCAATTTCGCAACGGTCTCCTCACGCGTTCGACGTCTGCAGGAGCTGCGAGCGATGCAGGCCGCCGGCGACTTCGATGGGATGCCCAAAAGAGAAGCCCTTCGGCACGTGCGCGAGCTCGAGAAGCTGGAGCGCAACCTCGGCGGCGTCAGCCGGTTGGAGCGCTTGCCGGATGCGATCTTTGTGATCGACACCAAGAAGGAGGCCATTGCGGTGACTGAAGCCAACAAGCTCGGCCTCCCGGTGATCGCGGTTGTCGACACGAACTGCGACCCTGATGTGATTACGTACGTGATCCCGGGGAACGACGACGCCATCAGGTCCGGAGCGCTGATGTGCCGAGTCATGGCGGACGCCGTCATGGAAGGCCGCTACATTGCCGACCATCGTCCCACCCCCAGCCCAGAGGCCACGGAGGCGGCGTCGCGGCCGCGGCGGCGAGCGCCAATGCCACCACCGGCGGACGGGGCTGGCGGCCCGGAGCCGGTGACGGTCCAGCCCGTCGCATCGGGGGTCGACGCCGCTCGCGCAGAATCGACATCGGCCTACTCAGGGGACCAAGCGCCGTCGTCGGCCGTCGACACGCCGATGCACGCGGTACCGTCCCCACTGGACGAGGCGCCGGGGACCGAGGGCTCCGTGGGCGATGCGCAACGGCCGGAACAGGCCTCGGTGGTCTCGGAGGTGTGAAGGTGTCTCCCGTCACTGCACAAGAGGTCCAGGCGCTGCGCCGTGCCACTGGCGTGGGCATGATGGACGCCAAGCGAGCGCTCGAAGCGAGTAGTGGAGATTTCGACAAGGCCGTTCAGTGGCTTCGCGAACAGGGGCTCGCACGGGCTGCAGCGCGTGCGGACCGAGTGGCGACCGAGGGCGCGGTCGCCGTCGTGCGCGAGGGGCCTGTGGCCGCGATCGTCGAGTTGCGTTCTGAGACGGACTTCGTGGCCAAGTCCGCGGAGTTCGTCAACCTCGCCGACGAGCTGGCGGCGCTGGTTGCCGCCAGGGGCGAAGCTGCGCTTGCCGAGCGCCAGGACGAGATCGACCGACTGGGCGCGATCTTCAAGGAGAACATCTCCGTCGGTCGGGTGGCCCGCCTCGAAGCTGGCGAGGGGGAAGTCATCGACACCTACCTTCACCAGCAGGCCGGTCGCGGGGTCAACGGGGTCATCGTCGTCCTCGCCGGTGGCGATCAGGCGCTCGCGCACGAGGTAGCCCTCAACGTCGCGTTCTCTCGCCCGGCGTACCTGCGACGCGAGGATGTGCCTCCCGACGAGGTCGAAGCCGAGCGCCAGACGATCGAAGCGATCAGCCGGAAGGAAGGAAAGCCCGAGGCAGCGCTCCCGAAGATCATCGAGGGGCGTTTGAACGGTTGGTTCAGGGAGCGGGTGTTGCTCGAGCAGCCCTACATCCACGACGAGAAGCGCAGCGTCGCTCAGCTGCTTGGCGACGCCACCGTCACCCGCTTCGCGCAAGTCGTGATCGGTCCATGATGGAGTTGGTTCACTGACCGGCGGGATCGACGATCACTGCATCGCCCTTCGGGAGGCGACCGATGGCTGAGCGCAGGCGCGCGAAGCGTGTCGTGCTCAAGATGTCCGGTGAGGCGCTGGCGTCGCCGGAATCCGGTGAACCCATCGACGCGGCGATCGTCGAGCGCATCGCACGCGAGATCGTCGATGCTCGGGCCGAGCTCGACCTCGAGCTGGCGGTCATGATCGGTGGCGGGAACATCTGGCGCGGGTCCACCGGTGCGGGTGCGGGGATGGATCGCGCCACGTCGGACACGATGGGCATGCTCGGGACGGTGATCAACGCGCTGGCACTGCAGGACGCGCTCGAGCGGCAGTGCCAACCGACGCGGGTTTTGACGGCGATCCACATGGCCGAGGTTGCAGAGCCCTACATCCGTCGCCGGGCGATCCGGCACCTCGAGAAGGGTCGTGTGGTCCTGTTCGCGGCCGGGATGGGGAACCCCTACTTCACCACGGACACCTCAGCGGCGCTTCGTGCGGCAGAGATCGAGGCGGACCTGCTGTACAAGGGGACCCACGGGGGTGTGGACGGCGTGTACAGCGCGGATCCCCGGGTCGACCCCACTGCCACGAGGTTCGAGGAAATTTCCTTCATGGACGTCGTCTCGAAGGACCTGAGGGCGCTCGACTTGACCGCGATCACCTTTTGCAAGGACAACGGGCTCCCGATTCTCGTCTTCGATCTCACCCCCCCGGGGAACCTGCGCCGTGCGCTCAGCGGCGAGCGGATCGGTACGCTGGTCAGATGACTGAGGAGCTCGGCAGCCTGGTGGTTGAGGACATCCGGGAGCGGATGACCAAAGCCGTCGAGCACGTCCGGTCCGAGTTCGCCACCGTCAGAACTGGGCGAGCGACGCCGGCACTCGTCGAATCGTTACCGGTGGACTATTACGGCACTCCCACGCCCTTGCGCCAGCTTGCGGGCTTCAGCGTTCCCGATGCGATGCTCTTGGTCATCTCCCCTTACGACAAATCGGCGCTCGGGGCGATCGAGAAGGCGATCCAGTCCTCTGACCTGGGCATCAATCCGTCGAACGACGGCACGGTGATTCGTCTGGCATTCCCTCAGCTGACCGAGGAGCGCCGGAAGGAACTGGTGAGGATCGTGCGCCACAAGGCCGAGGAGGGCCGAATTGCGGTCCGGAACCTCCGGCGAACCGGCCGCCACGAGTTAGAGGCATTGCACAAGGACGGGTCGTTGACGGCTGACGAGGTTGACCGCTTCGAGAAGGAGCTCGACCGGATCACCCACCAGCAGGTGGCGGGCATCGACGACCTGCTCGCCCACAAAGAGCACGAGCTCCTCGAGCTTTGAGGGGGGTGAGATGACCGACAAGGACGATGCTCGCGAGGCGAGCGATGCGGAGGCGGGCCTGGAGCCGACGGGGTACCGAACGGGGCAGGTTCGCATCGTGGGTGCCGAGCTCGCCGGAGATGTGCCGATCCCCGACGAGGAGACGACCATCGTCGAGCCGGTGCTGCCGCATTGGACCGAGGCGGCGACGGGCGAGGTCCCTGCGGTGGTCGCTCGGGGCGGTGACGATCCGGCAAATGACGACCCATGGGCAGCCCTTCCGCCACCGACTTGGCGCGAAGAGGAATCCGACTGGGGTGCCCATGAGGCCGAGTTCGAACCCTCGATGCTCGGAGAGGGACAGGTCCGCCTCGGTTCGCTGGACGACTCGGGGCAGACCGATCGGCAGCCGTGGGCCTTCGATCTTCCGGGGACGGCCGGCTACGAGGACGCCGAGGACCCTCTGGGGGCCTTCGATGACACCCAGGACGCTGGCGTCGGCAGCTCCGACCAGGCGATGGACGATGACGAACTCTTCACTGGGAGCTCCCCAGAATTCGCCTTCCCCGGGTCCGCCGGGTCCGAGAGCGCGGCCTCTGGGCTCGGCGAGTCGTCGCTGCTGGGGGAGGTCGATGACCACCGGGCGACGACCGAACCGGCACCGCTGAGCGAAGCGTACGACGAAGCCGAATGGCACCGATCCCACGCATCCTCCGACGCGCTGGACACCTCCTCGAGGTGGCCCTTCGACGAGGAGGAAGGAGCACCTCGCCGCCGGTCGCAGCATCGCAGGGCGGGGCGTCGAGGCCGAGGGACCGACTCGGCGTTCGACGAGGATCGCTCCGTGTTCGCTCCGCGGACGCGCGCCGAGCAACGGCTTGCTCGCCTCGAGGGAGAACCGCGACGGCGCCGACCAGCTCCTCACCAGGCTCCCGGAGCTCAGACCGGGCTCGTGCGAGAGCCTCCGAGCCGCAATGTTGGTGCTGCGGTGATCACCGGTCTCGTCCTCGGGGTGCTCACCTTGATCACCTTCAAGATCGGCTCCGTGGCCGCCATGGTGCTCGTGACCATCGTCATCAGCCTCGCCTCCGCGGAGGCGTTCGCGGCATTTCGCCGCGCCGGTTCGCATCCGGTCACGCTTCTTGGAGTGGTCGCGACAGTCTCAGTGATGATCGGGACCTATAACAAGGGTCAGGCAGCCCTCCCTCTCGTCGTCATCCTCCTCGTGGCGTTCAGCTTCTTGTGGTTCCTCGCGGGGGTGGAACGTGGCGATGCGGTGCGCGGGACGCTCACCACGGTGTTCGTGTTCTGCTGGATCGGCGCGTTCGGGTCTTATGCGGCACTCTTGCTCAACCCGGCGCTGTTCCCCAACCGCCATGGGATCGCGTTCGTGCTCGGTGCCATCATTGCCGGCATCGCCTACGACGTCGGTGCACTGCTCATTGGCGCATGGCTGGGGAAGCACCCCATGGCGCCCTCTGTGAGCCCCAACAAGACGTGGGAGGGTTTCATCGGCGGCGCGCTGGCAGCGATCGTGCTCGCCGTCGCCGTCGTCCATCTCATCCACCCATGGACGGTCGGCAAGGCCGCGGCCCTGGGGCTGATCGTGGCGATCGTCTCGCCGGTCGGCGACCTTTGCGAATCACTGGTCAAGCGCCACCTGGGCTTGAAGGACATGGGCCGGCTCCTGCCCGGGCACGGCGGGGTGCTCGATCGCATCGACGGTCTGCTGTTCGTGCTCCCGGCGACCTACTATCTCGTGAAGGCCTTCCATCTGGGCTGAGCCCCGCCTGGCGAGGCCGCTGCCCGAGGAGCATGCATCAGTGCTGAGAAGCCTTCCGGAGAGACGACGTGGATGAGCGCAGGGTCAGCCTCGTAGGTTCCACCGGCTCGATCGGCACGCAGGCGGTCGAAGTGGTCAACGCCAGCGACGGCCGCTTCCGAGTCGTTGCTCTTGCCGCGCAGCGTTCGCTTGACCGCCTCGTCGAACAGGCTAGCCAACTGCGGCCGGAGCTGGTCGTGATCGGCGACGCCAGCTTGGCACCGGAGTTGGCCGCCCGCGTGCCGAAGGGAACCGAAGTGCAAGCCGGTCCGGAAGGGTTATTGGCAGCGGCGACGGCGGCGGAGGTGGTCGTCAACGGGGTGGTGGGGTTCGCCGGGCTGCCCGTCACGATGGCAGCGCTGTCAGCGGGGAAGCGCCTCGCGCTTGCGAACAAAGAGTCCTTGATCGCCGGTGGACCGGTCGTCCAAGCCGTCCGGCGCACCCCCGGTGCCGAGATCGTGCCGGTGGACTCGGAGCATTGCGCCATCCATCAGTGCCTGTCGTCGGTCGGCGATCGGGCTCCGTTGGCGTGCCTGCGGATCACTGCGTCGGGTGGGCCCTTCCGGGGCAAGCGTCTTCACGAGTTGACCACGATCGGCATTGCCGATGCGTTGGCGCACCCGACATGGCAGATGGGCCCGAAGCTCACCATCGACTCCTCGACCCTTATGAACAAGGGACTGGAGGTCATCGAGGCCCATGAGCTCTTCGGCGTTCCCTTCGACCAGATCGACGTGGTGATCCATCCCCAATCGGTGGTGCATTCGATGGTCGAGCTGGTGGACGGGTCGACCATCGCGCAGCTGTCACTGCCCGACATGCGCCTGCCGATCGGCTACGCGATGGGGTGGCCGGAGCGGCTTCCTGCGGCATTCGGTGCGATCGACTGGTCGGCGCCGTTCGCGTTGACCTTCGAGCCACCCGACCGCGAGGTGTTCCGCTGCCTGGACCTGGCCTACCAGGCAGGACGTGCGGGAGGCAGTGCTCCCGCGTGGCTCAACGCGGCGAACGAGGTAGCGGTCGCGGCATTCCTCGAAGGTGGAATCGGGTGGCTAGACATCGGGGCCGTGGTCGAAGAGACGCTCGATTCCTGGCCCGATGAGCCGCTCGACTCGATCGAGGCGGTGCTTGAAGCCGACCGCTCGGCGCGCGAGCGGGCCGCCGCTGCAGTGCAACGCCGTCGCTTCGCGGCGTGAGCCCGCAGTCGCCGGCACCCGAGACCTCCTCGAGTCCATCCAGTGCCGGTGCGCTCGTTCGCCTCACCCTTGCGATCGCTGCGATCGTGACGGTGGCCCTCGTGCTCGGCGCCGGCGACCTGCTCATCGTCATCATCGCGATCCTCGCCATGGTGATGCTCCACGAGCTCGGTCACCTGCTCGCCGCGAAGTGGGCGCGGATGAAGGTCACCGAGTACTTCATCGGTTTCGGCCCCCGGCTGTGGTCGATCCGTCGAGGCGAAACCACTTACGGAGTCAAGGCCATCCCTGCCGGCGGGTACGTGAAGATCCCCGGGATGACCAACCTCGAGGAGGTGGATCCCGCCGACGAGCCACGGACCTATCGCCAGCAGCCCTTCCGCAAGCGCCTCGTGGTCGCCTGTGCCGGATCGTTCATGCACTATCTGATGGCTTTCGTGCTCGCGTGGGGGGCACTGGTGTTCATCGGGGCACCGTCTGCGTCGGTCGTGCAGATCCAGGGCTTCACCCGGTTCCAGGGCATGACGGAGAACCCGGCCCAGCGGGCGGGATTGCGGATCGGCGACCGCGTGATCGCGGTCGACGGGCATGCGCTGCGTTCCTTGGACTCCTTGAGCAACGTGATCAGCCACGACGCCGGCAAAGTCGTCCACCTGCTCGTCGAGCGTGACGGGCACGAGCGGACGATCACGGTCATCCCGGTCAACGGCGTGTCGACGCACAACGGTCAGACGGTCCGCCCGGTCGCAGGGACCCAGCACGGCTACATCGGCGTCGAGCTCACCGCAGCGGCAGTTCCGGAGAACCCCGTTGGCGCGTTGGGCGGCGCAGCCTCCGTCGTTGGCCACACGACGGTCAACGCCGTCACCGGCCTGGCACACCTGTTCTCGCCGCATGGGATCTCGACCTACATCGCCGAGGTGACCAACCCCAGCGTCGCCGCCCAGGACCAGCGCAGCGGTGTCGCCCGCCCGGTCTCGATCGTCGGTGCCGTCCGGGAGGCGACGCAGGGAGCGCGAGCCGGCGCGGGGCCGCTCATCGAGGTGCTCATCGCCATCAACATCTTCGTCGGGCTCCTCAATATGCTCCCGATGCTCCCCCTCGACGGCGGACATGTGGCGATCGCCCTCTACGAACGAGTCCGGACGCGCCGTGGTCGTCCCTACTACCAGGCGGACGCCGCGAAGCTCCTCCCTGTCGCCTACGCGTTCATGTTGGTGCTCGCGCTCCTTGTCTCCTCCTCGCTGTACCTCGACATCACCCACCCGGTGCCGAACCCCTTCGGGTAGCGCTCGGGGCTGTCCCCGGCGGTGCCAGGACCCGTCGCGCCGGACACGTCGGACGTCAGGGGGGTCCTGGCGCACCGGTGCCGGCGGGAGGAGGCACAATGGGTGAGTGGACCCCTCTGCCAACCTGCTCTCCCCTCGGAAGAAGACCCGCCAGATCCACATCGGCGACGTGGCCATCGGCGGGGGCGCGCCGATCTCGGTGCAGTCGATGACGACGACCAAGACGAGCGACGTCGACGCAACGCTCGCCCAGATCTACGAGCTGGCTGCAGCAGGAGCCGACATCGTGCGGTGCACGTGCAACGATGCGGCCGCTGCGGAGGGCCTGGCCCAGATCGTCCCGCGCTCCCCGGTGCCGATCGTGGCCGACATCCACTTCCATCATGAGATGGCCCTCGCCGCCCTCGAGGCGGGAGTCCATGGCCTTCGACTCAACCCCGGGAACCTGCGCAAGGAGTCCGAGATCAAGCTCGTGGCATCGGAGGCCAGGGATCGGGGCGTGCCGATCCGCATCGGCGTGAACGCAGGGTCCTTACATCCCGACATCGCCGCACGGTTCGGCGGGGCGACTCCTGAGGCCCTGGTCGAGTCGGCGCGCATCGAGCTCGCCTACTTCGAAGAGGTGGGCTTCTCCGATGTCAAGATCTCCGTCAAGGCCTCGTCGGTTGCGTTGATGATCGCTGCATACCGGCTTGCGTCTGAGTGCTTCGACCATCCCCTTCACCTCGGGGTCACCGAAGCCGGACCGCCTCCGGGTGGGTTGATCAAAGGAACCGTTGGCATCGGAACGTTGCTGGCGGAAGGCATCGGCGACACCATTCGCTACTCGCTGACGGCTGATCCGGTCGAAGAAGCGCGCGCCGGACGCCAGCTGCTCGAGGCCCTCGGCCTTCGCGAGCGCAAGGGGCTCGATCTCATCGCCTGTCCGTCGTGTGGTCGTGCGCAGGTCGATGTGATTGCGATCGCCAAGGAGGCGCAGGCCGCCCTCGAGGAGCGGAGCCTGCCGATCCAGGTGGCAGTCATGGGTTGCGTCGTGAACGGGCCGGGGGAGGCGCGCAGCGCTGATCTCGGGATCGCCGCGGGCAAGCACAAAGGGCACCTTTTCATCCGTGGCGAGATCGTACGGGTCGTTCCCGAGGACCAGATGGTCGAGGCCTTGGTCGAGGAGGCCGAACGACTGGTGGCCGAGGGTGTCGAAGCACGGCTCGCCGCCGCAGACTCGCGCGCGGCCGAAGAAGCCGAGGCTGATCGTCGTTCGTTGCTCGAAGAAACCGGCACGGACCCCAATGCCGCAGCGGTGAAGATCTCCCACATCCGCAGTCGGTACGCGTCCTGAACCGTTTCGGCGCGTCTTGGGCTGGAGCGGAGAGAAGAGATGGGAGCGGCCGTCGGAGGACCGACGGGGGCGAGCGGTCGTCGAGTGGGCAGGTAACGTGACAGCTCTGTCCGGAGCTTCGACGACGCTGACCCCTCGCGCCACCGACTTCCCGCGCTGGTACCAAGAAGTGGTGGCGCGTGCCGAGCTGGCCGAGAACGGACCCGTTCGAGGGACCATGGTGATCCGTCCATGGGGGTACGCGATCTGGGAGCGGTTGCAGGCCGCTCTCGACGAGCGGATCAAGGCGACCGGGGCGCAGAACGCGTACTTCCCGCTGTTCATCCCGGAGTCCTATCTCCGGCTCGAGGCCGAGCATGTCGAAGGCTTCAGTCCCGAGCTCGCCGTGGTGACCCACGGTGGCGGCCGGTTGCTCGAGGAGCCCGTGGTCATCCGGCCGACGAGCGAGACGGTCATCAACAGCTTCTTCGCCAAGTGGGTGCAGAGCTATCGGGACCTCCCGTTGCTCGTCAACCAGTGGGCGAACGTGGTGCGCTGGGAGCTTCGCACCCGGCTGTTCCTCCGGACGACGGAATTCCTCTGGCAGGAGGGCCACACCGCCCACGCGACCGAGGAAGAAGCACGCCACTACGCCCTACGCATCCTTCGCGAGGTGTACCAGTCCACCCTCGAGGAGGTGGCCGCGATCCCCGTGCTCATCGGGCGAAAGACCGAGCGGGAGCGCTTCGCGGGCGCCGTCCGTACGTGGACGTGCGAGGCGATGATGGGTGACGGCAAGGCCCTGCAGATGGGGACAAGTCATGAGCTCGGTCAGAACTTCGCGCGGGTGTTCGGCATCCAGTTCAGTGACGAGTCCGGCGAGCTCCGCTTCGCGTGGCAGACCTCCTGGGGTGTGTCGTCACGCTTGATCGGTGCGTTGATCATGGTCCATGGCGATGATTTCGGCCTGCGGCTCCCCCCTGCGCTCGCACCGGCGGAGGTCGTCGTACTCGTCGTCAGGGACGGCGAGGGCGTCGTCGAGGCGGCGGAGGCCGTGGTCGCGGAGCTCCACACCCGGGGCGTGCGAGCCCGCCTCGATCGCCGCAGTGACGTCTCCTTCGGCCGGCGCTCGGTCGACTGGGAGCTCAAAGGGGTTCCCGTTCGCGTCGAGATCGGGCCCCGGGACCTCGCGCAGGGTCGAGCCGTCCTCGTCCTCCGGCACCGGCGGACCAAGACCACCGTGCCCCTTGCGGGCGTGACGACCGAGGTGACCGCCGCGCTCGCGCGCGTTGCCGGGGAGCTCCACGCCGAAGCGGCCTCCTTCGCACGAGCGCGAACTCATGAGGTCGACGACGTCGAGGGGGCGCGTCAAGCCGGGGTGGAGGGCTTCGCCAGGGTGCCATGGCGTGCGATCGGCCCCAAGGGGGAAGACCAGCTGGCTGCCGATTCCCTCAGCGTCCGTTGCCTGCAGGCAACGGACGGGCGGCTGGCCGATCCCGGCGAGGAGGAAGACCTCGTCGCGATCGTGGGTCGCGCGTACTGAGGAGGACGTCGAGGACTTCGCGGACAGAAATCCAGGCGGGACTGGTATAGTCGCATCGCTATCCGGTCCAGTCTCAAGGATCTCGGTAAAGCGTGGGCCGCCGCCCACGCTTTCCTTTTGCCGGGGTCGCAGGGTTGGGCGGGGAGCGAGGTCGTCGAAGGGCGCCGGGGCGATCCGGCGGAAGGGATGCGACGAGTCCGAAGTTCGAGAGGAGGTGGCGATGCAGGAGGACCTGGAGACGGCACTGTCTCCCGTGCTCGCCGCCTCAGGGCTCGAGCTGGTCGACGTGCACCGTGGTCCCCGCCAGGTCAAAGTGGTCGTCGACCGCGTCGGCGGTGTCGACATCGACGCGCTGGCTGAGGTCACGAGCAGGGTCTCGCGGGTGCTCGACGGGCTCGACTTGTTCCCCGGGCGCTACACCCTCGAGGTGACGAGTCCGGGTCTCGAGCGACCCTTGAGGACCCCGGACCACTTCGCGCGGGCGATCGGCGAGACCATCTCGGTGCGCGCACGCGCGGACGGCGGTGCGGTCGTCAAGGTGCGTGGCCGCCTCGTGGCCAGCGACGACCGGAAGTTCGTCGTGGAGGGTCCAGAAGTTCCCGGCGGTTCCCAGGCCATTTTGTTCGAGGCGCTGGACCGAGCGCGCACTGTGTTCGAGTGGGCGCCGGCACCCAAGCCCTCGCGGCGTCCGTCAGCGAAGGCATCACATCAGGCGTCGCAGGAGCCCTCGCGATCCATTTCGCCGGGGGCGACGCGGCCGCGCCGTTCGGGCACGCACGCGCTTGGCTCGGGGGTGAGATGAGCAAGACGAACTTCGAGTTCCTCGACGCGTTGTCCCAGATCGCTCGCGACAAGGGCATCAAGGTCGAGACGTTGCTGGACGCGCTGGCCAACGCCCTGGTGGCAGCGTACAAGCGGCGTCCTGACGCGGCCGAGGAGGCAGTCGTCACCATCGACCCCGACTCTGGCGAGATCAGGGTCTACGGCCAGGAGCTCGACGACGAGGGCAACGTCATTCGCGAGTGGGACGACACCCCCGAGGATTTCGGGCGCATCGCTGCCCAGACGGCCAAGCAGGTGATCCTGCAACGGATCCGCGAGGTCGAGCGGGACATGAAGTACGAGGAGTACGCCGGTCGCGAGGGAGACATCGTCACCGGCATCGTGCAGCAAACCGACAATCGCTACACCCTGCTCGACCTCGGGAAGGTAGAAGCGCTCCTCCCGCAGGCCGAACAGGTTCCCCACGAACGCTACGACCACGGCGCCCGCTTGAAGGCATACATCGTGGAGGTCCGAAAGACCACGAAGGGTCCCCAGATCGTCGTCAGCCGCACGCATCCGGGATTGATCAAGCGCCTCTTCGAGCTGGAGGTCCCGGAGATCTCCTCTGGGATCGTCGAGCTGAAGGCCGTCGCCCGGGAGCCGGGACATCGGACGAAGATCGCCGTGTGGTCCAACGACCCCAACGTCGATCCGGTCGGCGCGTGCGTCGGGGCCCGAGGCTCGCGCGTCCGCATGGTGACCAACGAGCTCCGCGGGGAGCGCATCGACGTGGTGCCTTTCTCCGATGACCCCGTCGAGCTCATCCAGAACGCGCTCGCACCCGCGAGGGTGCGCGAGGTCCGGCTCGACGAGGAGACGGGGACAGCGACGGTCATCGTCAGTGACTACCAGTTGTCCCTCGCGATTGGGAAGGAGGGCCAGAACGCTCGGCTCGCGGCTCGGCTGACGGGTTGGCGCATCGACATCAAGAGCGAGTCGCAGCTCCACGAAGAGGAGTCGTACTCGGGCACTGATTGGGCCGAAGGCGAGTGGGTCGAGGACGAGTCCGGTGAGATGGTGTGGCGCCCGGCGGAGGGTGGCGAAGCGATCTCTGCGCAGGAGTGGTCCGAGGCGCCCGAGGAGCCTGCAGCGCAGGCGGAACCCCTCACCGAACAGCCCGCAGATCCCGGATAGACGAAGACAGGAGCGTTCCTCCGTTCAACCCCTCCACGCGGTTCGAACCTGCGTTGGTTGCCGCCGTCGCGGCAGTGCCGCGGGAATGGTCCGACTCGTCCTCACACCCGAGGGGGCGCTGGCCCTCGGGCCGGGACCTGGGCGAGGAGCATGGGTCTGCTCGATCGGCTGCTTCGAGCGTGCGGCAGCCCGGCGAGCCCTCGACCGTGCGTTCCGGCGCCGTGTCGTGGAGTCGTCGGTCGGCGTGATGATCGACCAGCTTCGTCGTGCGTTCTCGGAGCTGGGAACCCCCGGGGAACGGGATTGAGCGCATGCCGGTGCCAGGGGAGTCAGGATGCCCGGCGGTGACGTGCAATATGGGAGAATAGGAAGCCGTTGACAGAGGTCGACGACCGGCGCAGTGTCGGAGCGGCTGACCCCTGAACCACCACACCGAAGGATTCGATCGAGCGTTGCCAAAAAAAATCCGCGTCTACGAGCTGGCTCGAGAGCTGGGCCTGACGAACAAAGAGGCCTTGGACCTCGCCTTGTCCCTCGGGATCGGGGTGAAGAGCCACTCGTCGTCCATCGAGGACGCGCAGGCGGACCGTGTGCGGCGCAAGGCCGACGCCGAAGGCCTGCGCCGCGTGGCACAGCCGACGGAAGTGGCCGCCAAGGCACCAGTGGCCCGGGCGCCGGAGGTCGTCGAACGTGCGCCGACGCCGCGCCCTGAGGGCGGGGAGCGTCCACGTGTGGTCACGAGCACAAGGCACGTCGGAGAGGAGCCCGTGGCGGCATCGCCGGCTCCGGTCGACACGGAACGGCCCGCGCCCTCCACGATGCCGGGGCAAGCCGGGGCACCTCCCCACGTCGAGCAGGCGCCGCCAGTGCCCCCGTCCCCGCGACCCGTTCAGCGTCCTGCAACCTCCCCTGGTGCACCGCCGCCGCCTCCGACGCGACCAGGGCGTCCGGCGGCGCCGCCCCCATCACCCCAGTCCCGCGGTCCCAGCGGTCCGCCGAGACCCCCCCTCAGCGCGTCTGGCCGACCGATCCCTCCGCCACCGGCCCGCCGGCCCCCCCTCAGCGCGTCTGGCCGACCGATCCCTCCGCCACCGGCCCGCCGGCCCCCGGCGGGGGGTGGCCGCGCGCCAGCGCCAGGCGGGCGCGGGCCTGCTCCTGGTGGCCGCGCGCCGGCGCCAGGCGGGCGTGCCCCGGGGGCTTCGGGTTTGCCCGGCCGTTCCGGCCGGCCATCGGGAGGGCTCGGGCGCCCGGGCGGGTTTGGCGGGCGCGCTGGTGGGGGGGTCCCGATGGGTGGCCAGCCGGGCGGGCGCGGTGGGCTCGCTGGTCGTGGTCGGCCGCCGCAGCGGCGGACGCGTCGGCGCCGGCGCAGCAATGTCGAGGAGCTCGAACCGACGCAACTGACGACGGCGTACACGCCCTCGAACGCCCCGGTGCCCGAGGGGGAGATCATTGTCGAACGTGGCTCGACCGCACGAGACCTCGGACCCAAGCTCAATCGTTCGGCGGGCGACGTCGTTCGGTTCCTGTTGCTCCAGGGCGAGATGGTGACGGCGACCCAGTCGCTGACCGACGACATGATCGAGCTGTTCGCTGCAGAGCTCGGGGCGAACGTGCGACTCGTCGACCCTGGCGAGGAGGCCGAAGCCGAGCTCCTGGCGAAGTTCTTCGAAGAGGATCAGGAAGAGGACGAGGCGACGCTGAGGCCCCGCCCGCCGGTGGTCACCGTCATGGGCCATGTCGACCATGGCAAGACCTTGCTCCTCGATCGCATTCGCTCCACCAATGTCGTTGCCGGTGAGGCCGGCGGGATCACCCAGCACATTGGCGCGTACCAGGTCGAGTGGAACGGTCATCTCATCACCTTCATCGACACGCCGGGGCACGAGGCCTTCACGGCGATGCGCGCGCGGGGTGCACGGGTCACTGACATCGTCGTGCTCGTGGTCGCTGCTGATGACGGGGTCATGCCCCAGACCATCGAGGCCATCGACCACGCACGTGCCGCCCAGGTGCCAATCATCGTCGCGATCAACAAGATCGATCGTGCAGACGCCGATCCCGAGCGCGTTCGGCAGCAGATCGCCGAGCGTGGGCTCGTTCCCGAGCAGTGGGGCGGGGACACCATCGTCGTGGAGATGTCCGCGCTCCAGGGCATCGGGATCGAGGACCTCCTCGAACACATCGTGCTGCTCGCAGAGCTCGAAGAGCTGCGTGCCAGTCCGGAAGGGCGGGCACGCGGGACGGTGCTCGAGGCGAACCTCGAGGTGGGCCGGGGACCGGTGGCCACGGTCATCGTCCAGCACGGCACGCTCCGGGTCGGCGATGCAATCGTCGCAGGGCCGGCATGGGGAAAGGTCAAGGCTCTCATCGACGACCGCGGTGATCAGGTCAAAGAGGCCCTGCCCTCGACGCCGGTGCAAGTCCTCGGGTTCTCGGAGCCTCCGCAGGCCGGCGACGAGTTCCGCCAGGCCGATTCGCTGAGCACGGCACGCACGATCGCCGAGAGCCGAGCGAGGCGCGCTCGGCTCTCTGGGCATCTTCCCACCCCAACGACCGGGGCGCGTCTCGAGGACCTCTTCGAGCAGATCCAGCGGGGGGAGACGGCCACGCTCAATCTCGTCCTGAAGGCCGACATGCAGGGTTCCCTCGAGGCGGTGACCGAGAGCCTCCGCAAGCTCGAGCGTGAGGACGTCAGGATCGGCTTCGTCCGCCGGGGCGTTGGCGGCATTTCCGAGAGCGACGTCCAGCTGGCCCAGGCGTCGAATGCCACGATCATCGGCTTCAACGTGCGCCCCGACCGCCGTGCCCGAGAGATGGCTGAGGCTGCTCGTGTCGAGATCCGGACCTACGAGATCATCTACAAGCTCCTCGAGGACATCGAGGCGGCCGTCGTCGGCATGCTCAACCCAGAATTCGAAGAGGTCGTGACCGGCGAAGCGGAGGTTCGACAGGTATTCCGCATCCCTCGCGTCGGTGCGATCGCTGGGTGTTACGTCCGTGAGGGGGTCATCACGCGCGGCTCGAAGGTCCGTTTCCTGCGCGACGGCGTGATCATCTGGCGGGGCACCATCACGTCCCTACGCCGGTTCCGTGACGACGTTCGCGAGGTGCAAGCAGGCTTCGAGTGCGGCGTAGGCCTCTCGGACTATCAAGACCTCAAGGAAGGGGACGTCATCGAGACCTTCGAGGAACGCGAGATTCCCCGCGCCTGACGATCGATCGGACTGGCAGGGTGGATCGTATGAGCACCGGCCGTCGTCACCATGCGCACCCCCCGAGCGGGCGTTACCCCCGGACGCTTCGAGTGAACGAAGTGCTGCGGGAGGTGCTCGCCGAAGAGCTCGAACGGCTGGCCGATGCCGACGAACGCCTCCGCCTCGTCACCATTACCGGCGTCGAGGTGGCAGCGGATCTCAAGACTGCGATGGTTTACTTCAGCACCCTGTCCGAGGATGCCGCCGCGGTGCTCGAGGAACGTCGGTCTCAGTTGCAGCACACGGTCAGCCGCCAGGTCCGCATGAAGCGCACGCCGCGACTTCGCTTCAGTGCCGACCCGGCGATCACCGCGGGGCTCCGGGTGGACGAGCTGCTGCGGCGCGTGCAACAGGCGCGCCAAGGGCAAACCCACCCGGCTGACTCCGCAGACGAGGGTGGGTGAGCGGGGAGGCGGCCGTGGATGCAGCTCGCGGCGCCCATGGCGTCAACGGGATCGTGGTGGTGGACAAAGAAGCCGGTTGGACCTCCCACGACGTCGTGGCTCGGTGTCGACAGATCTTCGGACAGCGGCGGGTGGGCCACGGTGGAACGCTCGATCCGGACGCCACCGGCGTCCTGGTTGTCGCCTTGGGATCGGCGACGCGCCTGCTGCGGTTCATGGCCTCCTTGCACAAGGTCTATCGCGCCGAGATCGTGCTGGGCTCCACGACCTCGACACTCGATCGGTCGGGGGTGACCATCGAACACTGGGACATGTCCGGCATCACCCTTGCCGATGTCCGCAAGGCTGCGGCGCGCTTCGTCGGGGAGATCGATCAGGTTCCTCCCATGGTCTCGGCCCTCAAAGTCGGCGGTCAACCGTTGCATCGGCTCGCCCGTCAGGGGCTCGAGGTGCCGAGGGCTCCTCGCCGGGTGGTGGTCTACCGCTTCGAGATCCTGGGCCATGCAGGGGAGTGCGGGGTCTTCGAGGCGGAGATCGAGTGCTCGTCGGGGACCTACGTCCGGGCGCTCGCCGATGATCTCGGACGGGCGCTCGGCGGTGGTGCGCACCTCGGATGGCTCCGTCGCACCGCAGTCGGAAGGTTCGGTGAAGCGCAGGCCTGGCGGCTCGGTGCGCTCGCGGAGGCCGTCGCGAGGCTGGATGCGGGACAGGAGCGGTCGTCACTCGATGGCGTCCAGCCCTCCGATGGGCTGCGGTCGGCCAGGGGCGCCGGACCGAGCTCGAGCCCCGAGGCTTTGGTGCTCCCGCCGTTGGATGCGGTGGCGCACCTCCCGCAGCTGCCGGTGGAGCCCGGCCTTCGTGCTCGCATCGCTCACGGTGCGTTGCTCGATCGTGCAGCCGTCCGGGCGGACGGAGCGGGTCCCTGGGCACTGGTCGCCGATGGTCGGCTCGTCGCGGTCTACGAGGCCGCTGCGGAGAACCGCCTGCGGCCCGCGGTCGTGCTGGCGTGAGACTCGACGAAACTAACCTCGTTCCCTGGTGAAGGTCGTCAGCCTGGAGGACTCCGAACAACCGACCCGGGGATCGGCGGTGACCATCGGCGCCTACGACGGCGTTCACCTCGGTCACCGCCAGCTGATTGCCCAGCTCCGGAGGCTTGCCGGCGAACGAAACCTCGTCTCGGTCGTCGTCACCTTCGATCGCCATCCGGCAACGGTCCTCCGACCTGGCTCTGCACCTCCGCTGCTGACGGATCTCGACCAGAAGCTCGAGCTGCTCGAGCACTGCGGGGTCGACGAGGTCCTCGTCATCCACTTCGACCGGGCCCGTTCAGAGGAGTCCGCCGAGGACTTCGTCAACGAAGTGCTCGTTCGGCGTCTCAACGCTCGGCTCGTCGTCGTGGGGGAGAACTTTCATTTCGGACACGACCGCCGCGGCGACGTGGCTCTCCTCGAGGCAATGGGAGGATCCCTGGGCTTCGAAGTGATCAGCTTGGAGATGGTCGACGTGGAGGGCCACGGTGCGGTGTCTTCGACCGTCGTCCGGCGGCTGATCGCCGCAGGGGACGTCGCCGGTGCGGCGCGGCTCCTTGGCCGCGCCCACGAGGTGCGGGGGGTCGTGGTCTCCGGCGATCGACGCGGCTCGAGGGTGCTGGGCTTCCCCACGGCCAACGTGGCGGTGGATGCCTCGATCGCGCTGCCTGCCGAAGGTGTGTACGCAGGGTGGTATGTCCGCGCCGGTACCGGGCCGTTCTCCCAGGCAACGCTGCATCCGGCAGCCATCTCGGTTGGCCGGAGGCCCACCTTCTACCGGGATCGTCCCGACGCGCAACTCGTGCTCGAAGCCCATCTCTTGGACTTCGACGACGAGCTCTACGGAGAGCGAGCGGGAGTGCGCTTCGAGGCGTGGCTGCATCCCCAGCGAGAGTTCGCCCAGGTCGACGAGCTGGTCGAGCAGATGCGCATCGACGTCGCGGCCGCGCGGGCCACCGTCGAGGCGACCTAGCGAGCCATGCCTCGCTACCCGGTGGCCTTGCGCTTCGACCGATCGCTCCGGGGCGACGGCTCGCGGGTGGTCCGCCCGTTGTGGGGGGTCGCGCGCTGGAGAGTGGTAGCGTAAGGGGGACGGAACTGTGGTTGCCGGTCGGATCGGCAGGTAAGGGCCTGCCCGAATCGGGACCCGCCAGCGTCAGAGGCCGGAAGGTTTCCGCACGACATCATGACCGACAAGCGCCAGATCATCGCTGAGCACCGGTTGCACGAGACTGATACCGGGTCTCCCGAAGTGCAGATCGCGTTGTTCACCGATCGCATCAATCAGCTGACCGAGCACTTGAAGGTGCACAAGGGCGATCATCACACCCGGAGAGGGTTGATGAAGCTCATTGGCCGGCGACGTCGGCTGCTCGACTATGTCGCGGCCAACGACGTCGAGCGGTACCGTACGATCATCGGACGTCTGGGTATCCGTCGCTGAAACCGAAGGCGCACGTTCCTATTGTTGGGGCGGGCGAAGAGATAGATGGGTACCGGCAACCGGCTGCCAGTCGCCGGTCACCTCGACGTTGGTAGGTCGTGCCGACCGGAGGTGATCGACGACTGGGAACCGGCCACGGGGACCCACGACACAAGGAGCGCCATGGCCGAGCCCATCTCCGTGTCGGCGCCGATTTCCGGCACCGAAAGAACCATGTCCTTCGAGACCGGCAAGCTTGCACCGCTCGCCGACGGTGCCGTGCTGGGTCGCATCGGGGACACCATCCTCCTGGCGACCGCGGTTGCCGCCCGGACCGTGCGAGCGGGGATCGACTTCTTCCCGCTCACCGTCGACATCGAGGAGCGGACCTATGCCGCAGGCCGCATCCCTGGGTCCTTCTTCCGGCGCGAGGGGCGAGCGACTGACCAGGCCATCCTCACGGCTCGGCTGATCGACCGTCCCCTGCGGCCGTCGTTTCCGAGCGGTTTTCGCAACGAGGTCCATGTCGTGGTGACGGTCCTCGGTGCTGACCAGGTGAATCCGCACGACGTCTTGGCGATCAACGCAGCGTCGGCGGCCCTCATGGTCTCGGGGATCCCCTTCGACGGGCCGATCGGGGCGGTTCGCATCGCCTTCGATGCCCACGGTCAGTGGATCCCACACCCGAGCTACCAGGAAGGGGATGCGTCGGCCTTCGAGCTCGTCGTGGCGGGACGGGCACTGGGCGACGACCCCGATGCCGACGTTGCGATCATGATGGTCGAGGCCAACGGTACCGAAGGGTCCTGGGACCTCTACGCGCAGGGTGCGCCGCGAGTTACCGAGGAGGTGCTCGCGGACGGACTCGAAGCTGCCAAGCGCTGGATCCGGGAGTCGATCGTCCTTCAGCGGCGCCTCGTGGAGGAGTTCGTCGCTCAACGCGGGCCGATCGAGCAGATCGCCTTCGAGTCCTTCAGCGATTACGGCACCGACGTCTTCGAAAGAGTCGCCGCCATTGGCACCGAGACCCTCAAGGCAGCCAACGCCACGCTGGGGAAGGCCGAGCGCTCTGCTGCCCTCGACGAGGCCACCGCGTCGATCGTGGCGGCGCTGGCACCTGAGTTTGAAGGCCGTGAGCCGGAGATCCGTGCTGCGGTCCGTGCCCTGACGAAGAAGATCGTCCGTGAGCGCATCGTCAACGAAAGGATCCGCATCGACGGCCGTGGGCCGTCAGAGCTCCGCCCGATCTCCTGTGAGATCGACCTGTTCCCGACTGCTCACGGCTCGTCGCTCTTCCAGCGCGGGGAGACCCAGGTGCTCAACGTCACCACGCTCGCCATGCCACGCATGAACCAGCTGCTCGACACCATCTCCCCCGACGAGACGAAGCGTTACATGCACCACTACAACTTCCCGCCGTACTCGACCGGGGAGACGGGGGCGATGCGAGGTCCCCGGCGGCGTGAGATCGGGCACGGGCTGCTCGCCGAACGGGCGCTCTTGCCGGTCGTGCCCAGTCAAGAGGAGTTCCCCTACGCGCTGCGCCTGGTCTCCGACGTCCTGGCATCGAACGGCTCCACGTCGATGGCATCGGTGTGCGCTTCGACGCTGTCGTTGATGGCCGCAGGGGTTCCGATCAAGGCGCCGGTTGCTGGGATCGCCATGGGATTGGTCCACGAGGGCGACGCGTACGTCACGCTGACCGACATCTTGGGTGCCGAGGATGCCTTCGGCGACATGGATTTCAAGGTCGCCGGCACCGCGGATGCCGTCACGGCGCTCCAGCTCGACACCAAGATCGACGGGCTCCCCGCCGAGGTTCTGGCCCAGGCGCTGCGACAGGCCAAAGAAGCGCGTCTAAAGATCCTCCAGATCATGCACGACACCATCGCCGCGCCGCGTACGGAGGTGGCGCCGAGCGCGCCCAAGATCATCTCGATGGAGATCCCGATCGACAAGATCGGGGAGGTGATCGGCCCCAAGGGCAAGGTGATCAACGCGCTCCAAGTCGAGACCGGGGCGGAGATCTCCGTGGACGACAACGGCGTCGTCGGCACGGTCACCATTGCCTCCAAGGACGCCGGTGCTGTCGCGGAGGCACAACGGCGGATCTCGTTCATCCTGGAACCGCCGACGGCGGAGATCGGTGCCGTCTACGCAGGCAAAGTCGTGAACATCACGAGCTTCGGAGCCTTCGTCAACCTGCTCCCCGGTCGCGACGGCCTCCTTCACATCTCCAAGCTGTCGCCACTGGCTGCCGGCCGGCGGGTCGAGCGCGTCGAGGACGTGCTCACGCTGGGACAACCGCTCGAGGTGCGCGTCGACGACATCGATCCCGCGGGCAAGGTGTCACTCTCCTTGGCCAGGCCCCCGGAAGGCTCACCGTCCGGCGACGAGGCCGTCGCCGATCGGCCCAGGTCTGCCGACCAGCAGGCCGGTGTGCGCTCCACGCCCAGCGGCACACCGGTCGTCTCCTTCGAAGAGGTGTTCGAGGCGGAGCTGGTTGCCGATCTCGGCGATCTGGGACCCGGGCCCGTGGGCGTCGAAGGGCGCTCGGCGGGCAACGGCCGGCGCCGGACCCGCCAGCGTCGCCGTTGACACAAGGCTTCCTGCCGCCACCGGCTGTCACCGTCGGGGGTCGCACCAGCATCGAGGTCGCGACCCTGCCGTGCGGCATTCGGCTGGTGACCGAGCGCATGGCCGACGTGCGCTCCGTTGCCATCGGCTTTTGGGTTGGCACGGGATCGCGGGACGAGCCAGTTGCCCACCGCGGGGCGTCCCACTTCCTCGAGCACCTGCTCTTCAAGGGCACCCCTCGTCGCTCGGCCAGCGCCATCGCCGAGGCGTTCGACGAGGTCGGTGGAGACTCCAACGCCTATACGACCAAGGAGTACACGGTCTTTTACTGCCGACTGCTCGCTGAGCACGTGATGCTCGCGCTCGACATCCTGAGCGACATCATCTGGGATCCCGCCCTTCGCCCCGACGATGTCGATTCGGAACGGTCGGTCATTCTCGACGAGATCCTCATGCACGCCGACGAACCAGCCGACGTCGTGGTGGAGCGATGGAACGCGGCCTTGTTCCCGGGTCATCCCCTCGGGCGCGACGTGCTCGGGTCTGCAGAGACGGTCGCGGCGCTGACTGCGTCGGAGATCCGGAGCTTTTTCGAGGCTCACTACCGAGCGCGCAACATCGTGGTCAGTGCGGCCGGCGATTGCGACCACGACGCGCTGGCTCGCGCGATCGAGGAACGGTTCACGGGGCGATCGGACGGGGGGCCGGCGGAGCGCACGCCACCTGAGCGTGAGCCCGAACCCCTCGTGGTGGTCCGGCGGCCGACCGAGCAGGCCCATCTGGCCCTGGGGGCCCGGTCGGTCTCTCGCTTCGACGAGCGCCGGTGGGCGTATGCGGTGCTCAATCACGTCCTTGGCGGCGGGCTGTCCAGCAGGCTCTTCCAGAAGGTGCGCGAGCAGCGGGGCTTGGCGTACTCGATCTTCTCAGAGCGTGCGAGCTACGCAGACACAGGATCGATGGGTGTGCTTGCCGGGACTGCCCCCGAGCACATCAACGAGGTCCTCCGGATCATCTCCGCGGAGATCGAGCTACTTGCCGAAGAGGGGATCAGTGCCCGGGAGTTGGCGATCGCCAAGGGCAACCTGCGGGCCGAGACCCTCCTCGCCAGCGAGGACTCCGGCGCCCGGATGAGCCGCATCGGTGCAGCGCTGCTGCTCCACGGCGAGGTGCTCGCGATCGACGAGGTGCTGGCTCGAATCGACGGGGTCGGTCTCGACGACGTGCGAGAAGCTGCACGAGCGTTCGCAACGACCCCGCGTACGTTGGCCGTGGTCGGGCCCTTCGACGTCGAAGCGTTGGATCTGGCACCGCTCGGCCTCGTCGGTCACGCGTCGTAACGTCGCGTTCGGCATCCCGGGTCGGTCGCCACCTCAAAGTAAGGTTGCGAGTCGTGCGGGTCGGAGTGGTCGGTGCTGCAGGCCGCATGGGGCGACAAGTGTGCGAGGCGCTGGCCGCGACCGACGATCTCGAATTGGTGGCGGCGGTCGATCCGGCTGTCGAGGGTGCAGACCTGCATTCCATCGTCGGCGGCGCGGTGCCCTCGATCCGGGTCGCGAAGGGCCACGGGGCGCTTTCCGATGCGAGAGCTGAGGTCGTGGTGGATTTCAGCCGGGCCGACGTGGCGGTCCAGACCCTAAAGTGGTGCGCCGCCAACGGGGTGCATGCCGTGGTCGGCACGACCGGGTTGAGCGAGGCAGACCTCGCCTTCGCCGCGGAGCTCTTCGATGGCGCCGCCTGTAATGCCGTGGTTGCACCGAACTTCGCGATCGGTGCCGCGTTGCTCGTGGCTTTCTGCGAGCTTGCGGCACCGGTCATGTCCGGGGTCGAGATCATCGAGCTGCACCATGACCAAAAGCGCGATGCGCCTTCAGGAACGGCCCTGTACACCGCGCAGCGGATTCACGCTGCCCGTGAACGGGAGGGGAGCGAGCCGCTCCCCTCTGACCCCACGAAGGACCTCGGCCTCGAAGGGGTTCGTGGTGGCGTGGCTCCGGGCGGCGTCCGGATTCACGCCGTTCGCCTTCCGGGCCTCATCGCGCACCAAGAGGTCGTGTTCGGTGCGCCCGGCCAGAGTTTGTCGATCCGTCACGATTCCTATGACCGCAGCTCGTTCATGCCCGGGGTGCTCCTGGCGATCCGGGCCGTCCCCGGGCGGCCGGGTCTGACCATCGGGTTGGGTCCGCTCCTGGGCCTCTGAGTCCGCGAGCCAGCCCGCGACGGCCCCGGGAATGGCGGTCTCGACACGATGGAGGCCCCGCCACTGGTCGCGGGCACGGTGCCGGTCGCGCGCGACGCTCGGCGTGAGCCGTCGGCGCAGGGGAGCAAGGCACGATCCCCGAATCGAGGTTCCGCGCGTGCCGATAATTGCGCGTACATGCAACCACCATCGACGAGGCGGCCGGTGAGTGTCGCACGCCCGGCATCGATCGGCCACCCGAGCGGGCTCGCACTCCTCGTCGCGGTCATCGGAGTGGCTACGGCGGTCGTCTCGGTGACCGGCCAGGGGCCCGGGTCCCGCGCGGGCGTGCTCGCCGGCACGGCGTTGCTCGTGGTTCCGCTCGTGCTCGCCGGCGTTGCGATCCACCGACCCTCGGCCACCGGTGGGTGGGTGACCATCGTCACTGGCAGCGGACTCCTCGTGGCTGCGTGGGCGACGCGAGTGGCAACGGGCGCCTTCGGTCCCGCCGCGCCTGACCACTCGGTTGCCCCCGATGTCCTCGCCGTGGTCGGTGAAGCGTTGTTGATGCTGGGCGCGACGTGGCTCGTCCGAGTCCCTGGTGAGCGCGCGCTGTTCGACCCGGACCTGGTGATCGATGCAGTGATCGTCGGGCTGGTCGTGTCGAGCGCCGTGTGGGCCTTCGCCATCGGAGCCGCCGGGTGGCCCGCTTCGGTGCCGGTGCTGACGCGTGTCGTGGAAGTGGCCGTGCCCGCAGCCGATGCCTACATGGTGGCCGTGATCGGGATGGGTCTCGGCCGAGCACTCAGGCGGGCGCCAGCGGGCCAGCTCCTGGTCGTTTCGTTCCTGATGCTCCTGGGGGCTGACGTCGTTTCTCTCCTCGACGAGATCGGCACGCTGAGGGGCGATCGATTCGTTGCGCTCCCCTATGTGGCTGCCGCCGTCGCACTGGCCCTGGCTGCCGTGCACCCCGGGATGGCAAGGACGCTTCGCCAGGCTCGCACGATCGGTGCTGGCTCTCCGGGTGGACGCCTGGTGGTCGCAGCCGGTGCGGCCGCAGTGCTCGTGGCGCTGATCGACGTCGACGGCTCGACGGGCCAACGAGTGGGTGTCGGAGCGATCGCACTCGCCGCGGTCGTGCTGGCCACCTGGAGGGTGGTGCGGGTGCTGCGCTCGAGCGGGAGCACCAGTGCCAGCCTGGCCCATCTCTCCACCCATGATCCGTTGACCGGCCTACCCAACCGAACGATGCTCGAAGACTGGTTGGCAGCACGAGCCGCGCAAGGACGGGGAAGGCCCGCGCCGCTTGCGGTCATCTTCTTGGACATCGATCGCTTCAAGCTGGTGAACGACACGCTCGGTTATGCCTACGGGGATCGGCTGCTGGTCGCGGTCGGTGAGCGGTTGCAAGCCGCGGTCGGCGGGGCGGGCCTCGTGGCACGCATCGGCGGTGATGAGTTCGTCGTGGCGATCTCCAAGGTGAAAAGCGTCGAGTCCGCACGTCGCGAGGCTGAGCGCCTTCGGGAGTGCCTCCGGCCGCGCTTCGCCCTTGGGGACTCCGAGGTCCTCGTCGTTGCAAGCGCTGGAGTGGCGATCAGCGAGAGCGCTTCGTGGAATGGCCTCGCTCGCAACGACCGGTCAGCCGGTCCTGCCGAGCTGATCAGCGACGCCGACATGGCCATGAACCGGGCCAAGGAAGCCGGTGGGGACACCGTGACCGTCTACGACCCGGCGATGCGCGAACGGATCGCGGATCGACTTGCCCTCGAGCACGACCTGCGACGTGCGCTCGAGCGCGAGGAGTTCGTGGTGATGTACCAGCCCGTTGTTCGGCTTGCCGATTCGGCAACCCCAGTCGTCGGGCTCGAAGCGCTGTTGCGGTGGGACCAGCCGACGCGGGGCCTGGTTCCCGCGTCGCTCTTCGTTGCCACCGCCGAGGCTGCTGGCCTCATGGTCGAGATCGGCGATTGGGTCATTCGTCACGCCTGCCGATCGCTGGTCGCGTTGCGTGCCGGCGGTGTGGCTGAGGACGTGTTCGTCTCGGTGAACGTTTCGGCGCTTCAGCTGAGGAGCGACTCGTTGCTCTCGAGGGTTCGTGGCGCCCTGGCCGAGAGCGGGCTCGATCCACAGTCGCTGTGCATCGAGCTCTCGGAGCCGACCTTGCTGTCCAACCCGGCAGAGGGCGCCGCCTTGCTCCTGCGCCTGCGGAGCCTGGGCATCCGGGTCGCCATCGACGACTTCGGGACTGGCTACTCGTCCCTTGCCTACCTGCGACAGTTTCCCGTCGACTACGTCAAGATCGAACGCAGCTTCGTCCAGGCCCTCACCGCCGGGGATCCTGCAGCCGAGACCTTCGTCGCAGCGATCGCCTCGATGGCCCAAGCGCTCGACGCGGTCACCGTCGCCGAAGGCGTCGAGCACGAGCACCAGGAGCGCTTCCTGCGTTCGATCGGCGTCGAGCTTGCCCAGGGATACCGCTACGCACGCGCCGTTCCCGAAGATGCCGTGCTCGAGACGATCAGGCGCCTTGCGCCGCGCAGAGGGCTTCGCTTGCTGACCTGACCCCGCCCGGGGAAGCCGCCGATCGGCCATCGGCCCGCCCCCCGCCCCGTGGCGCTGCTTCGGACTCGGGTCAGGTTCGAGCGTGCGTTGTCGGTTGCACCCGGCGTGCGCCAGTGGCCACCGCATCGACGAGTTCTGCAGCGACCGACCAGTCCGGCGGCCGCAGCACGGGATCGAGTCCTTTCCCGACGGTCATGAGCTCGTGGAGCACCGGATCCCGCTGGGCGAGCCGCGCGTGCCAGCCCTGGAGGTCCATGCAGACCGGAAGGCTCGCTGGCGATTCGAGGTACCCGCGAGGCTCGACGTCGGGGAACTCCGAGAACGGCCGATGCAGCTTCCACTGGAGCATCCGCAGGACCGGGACGTGCAGGATCGCCACGGAGGTCGTGAAGCCGCATCGAGCGCCGACGATCGAGATGACCTGGCACAACCCCATCGTGACGAGCCCCTGGAAGGCCGCCGCGCGGTACTCAGGGGCAATGGCGAGGGTGGCGATGTCCCAGGTCTGGCCGGACTCGTTCGTGCAGCCGGCTGCGCGATAGCGCTCTCGGATCTCTTCGCCCCAGTTGGCCGCGGCGTCATCGAGGCTCTTCAGACCGGCGGCAGAAGGGAGGATGAGGCGCATCATGGCAGCAGGCACCCGACGGCGGTGGTCCATCACGCACACGAGCACGCTGGCCGCGCGATAGGGCCCGTACTGAGTCGCCAGGAACGACTCGGGCTCGGCGACCGTCTCAGCGAACACGTTGCGCTCGACATGGAGCGCGAGCTCGGCTCCCTCGTGCTCGGATGCGAAGAGGTACAGACCCATCGCCTGGGGAGCGTCGACGTCGATCACTTCCTCGGCCAGCCGGTGCAGCGCTGTCAGTGCTGCCTCCTCGGCCGTCGCGTGCAGCTCCGCCGGCGGCTCACCCCTGCGTCGAGTGGCGAGGGCCGACAGGGCACGCAGCGGGGTGCGCCTGACGTCGTGCACGGGACCAGAAGTTACCGGAGGGCGTCGCGCAAGTGGTGGTTCTGCCGCGCTCGCGGCGCTGCGACGCGATGTGCGTGCGCAACGAGCGCTGGCCGTGGGTTCGTCACCCCCGAGCGTGGCTCGATGAGCCCACGGTGCTGGGGCTGGCACGATGGCCACGAAGCCGTTGCTGGCACAGCGGCGAAGTAGTCTGGGATCGGTGCCTGACCTCGAAGCCATCCTGTCGACGGTGGGAAGCGAGGAGCCGACAGGGGTCCATCGCGTCAGCAATCCCGCCGTGACGGAGTTCACATGGGACTATCGCAAGGGCGCCAGGCCCCAGCTCGACGCGCTCTACGAGAAGGCCAAACGCGCGCAGTGGAACGCGCAGACCGATCTGCCCTGGGACACCCCTGTCGATCAGGAGGCGGTCGTTGCCGCCAATTCGGCTGCGAATCCTCACCTCGATCTCCGCAACAGCGATCTGTCGGGAACGACGTTTCGCCACTGGTCCGACGCCGATTGGCTCCGCTTCGGCATCGAGTACCAGAACTGGATGCTCTCGCAGTTCATGCACGGCGAGCAGGGTGCGCTGGTGTGCACTGCGAAGATCGTCGAAACGGTGCCCTGGATCGATGCGAAGTACTATGCCGCGACGCAGGTGCTCGACGAGGCGCGTCACGTCGAAGTGTTCTCCCGGTACCTCGACGAGAAGCTGTCGGGCCATTACCCGATCAATGCGCACCTGTCGTCGCTGCTCGACGACATCATCGCTGACCCCCGTTGGGACATCACCTACCTGGGGATGCAGATCATGGTCGAGGGCCTCGCACTTGCGGCGTTCGGTCTCATCCACCAGACGACGCAAGAGCCCTTGCTAAAGCAGATCGTGCGTTCGATCATGGCCGACGAGGCGCGTCACGTCGCTTTCGGGGTGTTGAGCCTGGAGGAGTTCTATGCCGGGCTGTCCGCAGCGGAGCTGCGGGAACGCCAGGAGTTCGCCTACGAGGCCGCGGTGCGAATGCGGGAGCGCCTCGCCATGCAAGAGGTATGGGAGCGCCTCGAGGTTCCCATCGCTGATGCCATGACCGTCCTGTCGTTGGAGCGCCCCGAGCGGCGCCTCTTCCACTCGCTGCTGTTCTCCAGGCTCGTTCCGAGCTTGAAGCGCCTCGGATTGCTCGATGCCGCAGATGGCTGGTTGCGGGCACGCTTCACCGAGATGGGGGTCATCGCGTACGAGTCGGTCGAGGACCCCCTGACCCTCCCGAATACCGGCTGGTAGCCTGGCCGCATGGCGCGCCTGGACCACCCGCCACGATTCGGGAGGGTCATCACAGCCATGGTCACCCCGTTCGACGAGGCCGGTGCGGTCGACCTGGATGCAGCCTCCGAGCTCGCTCGTTGGCTGGTCGCGCACGGCAGTGACGGGTTGGTCGTCGCCGGCACCACCGGAGAGGTGCCCGTGCTGAGCGACGAGGAGCGGATCGAGCTCTGGCGTGCGGTCGCGGAGTCGGTGACGGTGCCGGTGATCGGTGGATCCGGCAGTAACGACACCCGCCATTCCGTCGAGCTCACCAAGGCCGCCGCCGCGGCCGGGCTTGCCGGGGTGCTCGTCGTGACGCCCTATTACAACCGGCCTTCGCAACAGGGGATCTTCGAGCACTTCGCGGCGGTTGCCGCGGCAACGAGCCTCCCGGTCATGTTGTACGACATCCCGGCTCGTACCGGGCGCCGGATCGCCCTCGAGACCTACCGGCGCGTCGTGAGCGAGCTGCCCAACGTGGTCGCGGTGAAAGACGCAACGGGCGATCCCGCTGGCGCCGCGCGCTTGGCGGCAGCAACGCCAGCGGCCTTCGAGCTCTACAGCGGGGACGACGCCTTGACGCTGCCCCTGCTGGCGGTCGGGGCTGTGGGCTTGGTGAGCGTGGCCTCCCATTGGATCGGCAGCGAGCTCGGCGAGACCATCGCTGCGTTCGTCAAGGGCGATGTCGGTGGTGCGTGCGCGATGAACGCTCGGCTGATCCCTTCCTATGAGTTCGAGTCCACGGAGCAGTTCCCGAACCCGTTGCCTGCGAAGGCAGTCTGCCGTGCGCTCGGTTTGCGGGTGGGGCAGTGCCGCCTTCCGCTCGGTGCGGCGCCGCCGGAGCTCGACCTGCAGGCCCGGAGGCTCCTCGAGGAGTTGGGCCGGCCACTTGGCTAGGAGGTCGTTTCCCGTCAGGATCGTCTTCCTCGGCGGGTTGGGCGAGATCGGGCGAAATTGCGCCTGCCTGGAGGTCGGCAGTCGGATCGTCGTCCTGGACTGCGGGGTCATGTTCCCCGATCCCGACATGCCCGGCGTCGATCTCGTCTTGCCCGACTTCTCCTACCTCCAAGACCGTGCCGATCGGGTCGACGCCATCGTGTTGACACACGGTCACGAGGATCACACCGGAGGACTTCCCTACCTGTTGCGGCAGGTGGAAGCGCCGATCTATGGCTCGGAGCTGACCGTCGGTCTCGCACGCAACCGAGTCGAGGAAGCGGGATTGGGCGACCGAGCACGCTTCGTCGTCGTCGACGACGGTGAACGCCGCAACGTCGGTCCCATCGACGTCGAGTTCATCCCGGTGACGCATTCGGTTCCGAATGCCTTCGCGATCGCCTTCCATACCCCCCAAGGCGTCATCTTGCACTCGGGCGATTTCAAGATCGATCTCCAACCCGTCGATGGCCGGCGGACCGACCTGGCGAGGATGGGGGCGCTGGCGGAGGGTCCTGGCATCGCGCTCCTGCTCTCGGACTCGACCAATGCCGAAGAACCGGGGTTCACCGCGTCCGAGACAAGCGTCGGGCTCACGTTGCGTCGGCTCTTCGCGTCCAAGCCGGGACGGCGGATCATCGTTGCGTGCTTCGCCAGCCATATCCATCGGGTGCAGCAAGTGATCGACGCAGCCGTGGCGAACGGCCGCAAGGTGGCCACGCTGGGTCGCTCAATGCGGAAGAATGTCGATCTCGCTCGCCAACTCGGCGTGCTCTCGGTTCCCGCGGAGGCGTTGGTCGAGGTCGAGGAGATCGATCGGCTTCCGGCCGGGGAAGTCTGTGTGATCTCCACTGGCTCTCAGGGCGAACCCATGTCCGCGCTGGCGCTGATGGCCAGCGGAGAGAACCCGCGCCTCCAGGTCAGTCAGGACGACGTGGTGGTGATCTCCGCACACCCCATTCCCGGCAACGAGTGGTCGGTGGCTCGGGTGATCGACGACCTCCATCGTCGTGGTGCCGAAGTGATCCACGCCAAGTCGGCCGGCGTGCACGTCAGTGGCCATGCCTGCCAGGGCGAGCTCCAGACGCTCCTGGCGGTCACCAAACCCCGGGCGTTCATCCCCGTGCACGGCGAGTACCGGCATCTGGTCCACCACGCCGCACTGGCGCGTGCAATGGGGGTGCCTTCCGACCAGGTCCTGTTGTGCGAGGACGGGGACGCCGTGCGCCTGGACGCAAGGGGCGTTCGCCGCGACGGCAGCGTGCCCGCGGGATACCTCTACGTGGACGGCACCGTGGGTGACGTCGAGCATGGCGTCCTGCGCGATCGACGACTACTTGCCGAGGAGGGGGTGGTCATGGTCGTCGCCACGGTCGACCTACGCCGGGGTCAACTGGTCAGCCCACCCCAGATCGCGACGCGGGGCTGGGTCCATGCCCCGGAAGCCGAGGCGCTCCTCGGGGAGGCCAGCCAGACGGTGGGCAAGGCCCTCGAGACCGCAATGGCCGACGGTGCTCGTGAGCTCGAGGTCCTCAGCCGGCACGCTCGCCGATCGCTCGGCCGCTTCGTGGGCGAGCGGACCCGCCGACGCCCGATGGTGATCCCAGTGGTGGTCGGGGTCTGAGCCGACGGGCGGTGGCGAAGCCGGCGATCGCCTCCGGCGCTCAGATTCGGGCGAGGTCGATCCCTCCGCGCCACAACATGCGCTCGAGGGAAGCGGCCGGTTGCGGCTTGGCCAACAAGAACCCCTGCGCTCGCGTGCACCCCAGGTGGATCAGCTCGTCCATGTCCTCTTGGCTCTCGACGCCCTCGGCGACCACGTCGAGCCCGAACGCCTTGCCCAGGTTGACCAATGACTGCACGATGGCCTGGTCTGCGGGATCCCGGGCGACTCCGATGACGAAGCTCGTGTCGATCTTGAGGGCGTGAATCGGAAGGCGCTTAAGCTGGCCCATCGAACTGAAGCCCGTGCCGAAATCGTCGAGCGCAAGGCGAACGCCGAGCGCGCGGAACTTTTCGAGGATCTTGAGCGCGCGGTCGATGTCGCGCATCACCGCATGCTCGGTGATCTCCAGGCACAACGCGCTGCCGGGCAGGCCTGCACGGCGAAGGGCGGAGCTCACGTGCTCGACGATCCCAGGGCTGGCCAGTTGCGCCGGGGACATGTTCACCCGCACGACGAGGTCACGTGCCGGATAGCGCTCACGCCAGGCAGCCATCTGACGGCAGGCTTCCTCGAGCACCCAGCGCCCAAGGTCGACGATCAGGCCGCTTTCTTCGGCGACGCCGATGAACTGGTTCGCAGGGATGAGGCCACGCACGGGGGACTCGCACCGCACGAGGGCCTCGACGCCGAGCATGCGACCATTGGTCAAGTCGAACTCGGGTTGGTAGAAGAGTCGAAGGCCGCCGTGCTCGAGGGCCTCACGCAGCATGAGCTCGGTATCGGAGCGCTCGTCGACCTCGAGACGGAGCACGTCGTCGAAGATGATCGCCCGGTTCTTCCCCTGGGTCTTCGCGGCATACAAGGCGACATCGGCATGGCCGAGCAGCTCCACACCGCTCATCTGCCTCGGCTCGCCGAGCGCGATCCCGATGCTCGCGGTGTGGGTGACGTACTGCCCGTTGACCTCGACGGGTTCCTCGACGAGCGCCAGCAGGCGATTGGCCGTTGCCGTTGCGCCGAGCTCGCCCTCGGCTGCGTCCATGACGACGACGAACTCGTCCCCACCCAAGCGGGCCACGAAATCCGAGGGTCGAACCGACGTCCGCAGGCGGTCGGCGATCGTCACCAGCACGCGGTCACCGGCGATGTGGCCGAGGTAGTCGTTCATGAACTTGAAGCGGTCCAGGTCGATGAAGAGCAGCGCGATGCGCTTCGTCCCGTTCCGCAAGCGCTCGTCAATCTCGTTGAGGAGCGCCCGCCGGTTGGCCAAGCCAGTGAGGTCATCGTGGAGGGCCTGGTAGACGAGGCGGGATTCGGCCTCGACACGCGCGTTCAACTGCACCAGCATCGCGGCGACCGCCTCGAGGGCGTTGATCTCAGGGGTCGTCCATTGGACGTCGCGAAAGCGCAGGAACCCCAGCGCCCCTTCGGTCACTTCACCGTTGAGCAGTGGCACGGCTGCCCCGCTGAACGAGTCGAACCCGGTTCCCGCTTCCAGGCGCTTGACGTAGGCCTCACCCTCCTCGTCGAGGAGGGATCGCTGGGTTGCGAGGGGCTGCTTGAGGTCCTTGAGGGCACCGAAGATCGGGTCCGCATCGAATGGGACGACGGCCAGAGGGTCAGGATCGGGGATCTCGGTCCTGGGTGGGTAGTCCGCGACGAGGATGCTTACTCCGGCAGCGTGGTCGTTTCGCCGCAGGAAGGCGACGTCGGCGGCCAAGAATCGCGCCAACGTCTCGACCGTCCAGTCGAGCGTCTCCTGCAGGGTCGCCACGTCGGTCCGCATCAATCGGCGCGCGACGTTCACGACGAGCTCATCGAGCCTCCTGCGGTACTCGGGCGAGGACTTCGTCCATGACGACCTCCACATCGAGGCGAAGACGCGCATGGCCGTACCCTGCTCGTCGGTCCACTCTGTGTTGCCCCGGCGGGCAACACAGAGTGCTCCCACTGCTCGGCCTGATTCGGCGAGGATCGGTTCGGCCCATGCGGTCAGCTCCTCGTCGGTCCCCAGCCCCCGCATGAACCCGAACGGACCTTCTCGCTCCATGCGAGCGGAGACGACCTCCGCCAGACGCTCCGCGGTTGCCTCGGGTGCCTCAACGGCTTGCCAGCGGTACGTCGTTGCAGCGTCTGGAGCTCGATCCGGCCATGGGAGAACGACCACGGCGACCGTGTGGGGCACGAGCTCCCGCAGGGCCCGCACCAGGTCGTTCGGCTCCTCGGTTCCGTGGCGCATGGGGCCAGCCTCGCCTGCCGGTGGATCCGAGGCCGCAGGTCCTGCGCTCAGAGAGCTCGAAGGCCCAGCCTGCTCGAGCGTGGCACGGGTCTCGACGGGAGGGAGATGATCCACCGGGTCCTGAACCTTCGGCCGCCCGGCAGCTGCAGAGATCGCGGTCAAAGCGTTTGCCCTAGCCCCCGACAACCGGCCCCTCGGTGACGGCGCCACCGAGAACGAAGGGACCATCGGATTTTCGAGAGGATCGCTCATTCCTGTGTACCGGGCCTGGGTGCCGACGCCCACGCGTCCGCTCGACGCGGAGTGTAGGGGTTGCGCAGCGCAAAATCGTGGATAGTTTGTGCCGCCCTGCGTCGATCACCGTTGGCGCACAGGAAAATCCCTGGCCAGAGGGCAGTGAGAGGGATCAGGAGCGGCGAGGGCGACCCGCTCAGCGATCACACAGGGTGGTGGTCCGTTGCTCGACCCTGCGGCGGAAGCTTCGAACGGACGGCGGCGGCGTATGGGTGCTCAACCGCAGGACGATCGCCAGCACGGCGTCGGGGCCCAGTCCGGCCGCTGACCGGAACTGTCGGTCCATCTCGCGGAGCGGCCGAGCGAAGCCTTCTCCGCCGAGCACCACGAAGTCCTCGTCGTCGAGCGCCCACGCGGACGCGGGGGAGTAGGGCTGGACCGAGAGGTCTGCGCGCTGCGCTTCGATCCAGAGTCGTTCGACAGCCATCCCACCACTGACGTAGGAGGCCAGGCGGCTGTCTCGGATCGTCACCACCGCGAGGGCCGAGCACGTGCGGATTGCAGCCTTTGCCCGGTTCGTCAGGAGTCCGCCGCCATCCCATTCGGCGAGGAGCTTCATGACCTCCGGTCGGGCGATGATCGAGAGGCTGGCAAGCTCATGAGGGGGCAGCTCGAGCGAGCGGACGTCGATGCCGTCCTCGAGCGGGTCCCGCCCTGGCCATCGGAGCTCGCGCATCATGGAGCGATGGAGCACCGGGGAGAGGAAGCGGAGGCGATCGGATTCCGCCAGGACGTTCGCGCATCGATCGAGTTGCTCGCGGTCGGTGATCAGCTGGAGCTGAGCCCCCTCGGCGCTGACCGCGTGCACGAGTCGGCGAACGAGGTCCGGATGAAGCGGGGACCCGTCGCCATTCTTGCGGTTCGCACCGCGCTCGAGCATGGCGCGATAGAGGGAGGCAAGCTGGCGCTCGTCCGCTCCACCTGCCGAGTAGCGAAGGACCCCGACGGGACCGTCGGGCCCTTCGGGGAACAGCTCGACGACACCGGGGCGTCCTTGTGCGGCCGCGGCAACCCGGGCATTGAATAGCGCGGCACCGATGGCGACGTGGCTCGCCCGATAGTGCACGTCCATGGCGTTCGTTTCTTCGATGTCGAGGTAGACGTACAGCGCTCCGGGACGGAGCTCGAAACGCCATGGCTGCGCGTTGCCTCCCGATGGGGCGCGGTTAGCGGCATAGGCCACGGCAAGGTCGGGGTGCTCTGGAACCGGCGGTTCCCCTTCCTCGGTTAACACTTGCTGGGCACGCTGCTCCGAGGGACCCGCGAGCGTGCGATGGGCCAGCGCGGCCGGTGCGGGGTCGTCGCTCTGGGGCGGTGGGGCCATCCCGCTTCCCAACAGCTCGTCGAGGTCGATCCGGATCTGTCCGGAAGGCAGGGGCTGGCCGAGGCCGAAGCGTCGGACTGCAGCCGCGACCGTCGCTGCGCCGAGCGTGACGTCCCCCCCGAGCTGGGGCCAGGTGGAAAGGGTCGCACCGATCTCGAGGAGCGAGGCGGCGCCTCGGGCGGTAGCCTTCTCCGCCCCGACGACCCGCAACAGGTAGGGGATCGTCTCCTCGATGGTCAGCTTTGCCAACTCTGAGGAGGTCAGCGCGCCGAGCAAGCCGTGGAAGGGTTGGTGCTCGGGCTCAACGTCGTAGCGCTCCACGTCGAAGAGGCCCCGATCGCTGGTCTCCATGATGACCGGGATCCGGCGCTTCTTCGCTGCCTCTCGCACCAGGAGCTTGACGTCGAAGGAATCGCATTCCTCCACGACGAGATCGAGGCCGTCGAGGAAGTCCTCGACGTTGGAGCGATCGACTCCTGCCGGGTACAGCCGAACCGGGAGATAGGGGTCGATCTCTGCGATGCGGCGCGCGGCAGCCACGGCCTTGTTGACCCCGAGGTCGAACACTCCGTCGGGGATGCGGTTGAGGTTGGAGAGCTCGATCCGGTCCATATCGGCGAGACGCAGCTCTCCGCACAGCCCCTCGAGCGCAAGGGTGTGCGCGATGACGTGGCCGACGCTGAGCCCGACGATACCGATGCGGAGACTGCGGAACCGCGCCTGCTCCTCCAGGGTCACCTTGTTCCGGTTGCGGTCGAGGCGGAGACGTTCGAACCCCGTGGGGCCGAGCATCTTGACGAGCGTCGAGCGCCACGGGAAGTACACGTACCGGGGCGTTTCTCCTTGAATTTCGTGGCCAATGCGCGGAACGAGGCGCTCGAGCTCCGCACGCTGGTCGGCGAGCCGGTCGATGACGACGGTCTGGGGGTCGCTGGAAAGGGTACGGATGATTTGGCGCTGGGCGCGTGTTCGCTCGTCGAGCACGATGCACCGCCAGCTGTTCGAGGCCGGCGCCGCTGGCGACGACCAACCCGAGGTCGAGCTGTCAAGCTGGGAGCGGAGCTGGTCGGCCTCGATACGCGACCGCCGGGCTTGGTCGGGGTCGCAGAGCTTCGCTGTTCTGGGCCGGCGGCCCCACATGAGAATGGCCCGGAGCTCATCGGTTGGGAACGGAACGCTCTGGGTGCTGAGTTCGCGAGCACCCGTCGCTGCGATGATGGCCCGGTTCCGTTCGTTGACGACTCCGAGCAGCACCTCGGATTCGGTCCAGGCGAGTGCCTGGTGCCAGCAGCGCATGAGCGTTTGCATCACCGAGTGGAGCCCCGCTCCCTTCTTGCGGCCCCAAGCCCCCTTTCCCTCGATCACCCCGTAGGGGATGTAGCGGGCGACGATCCTCCGGAGTCGATCGATCTCGGGAGAGCGGGACATCTCTTGGAGGGTCGAAGCTTGATCGACGCTGTCGAGCGGCCCGTGAATTCGGATCCCGGCGACGACGTCGTCGTTTTGGTCCAGACCCACAAAGAACATGGACACACCCGAGCCGTCGAGCAACTGGTCGCGGTCGACGATCTCGCCAAACCCGTGCTTCGCGAAGCGCTTGTGGAGCCCATCGAGGTAGCGGATCCACAGGTCGGGCCGCTCCTGAGGATGGTGTGCTTCGAAGCGAATGCCGGTGCGGTCGTCGAAGAACGCTGCTCCGTAACGAAAGGTGGGAGTGGGGCGCTTCACTGGGGCAACGGTCATGGCGAGACGGTCCTTCCCTCAGAACGTACGATCCGAACGGGCACGACGACGGAAAGGGGTACGGGGCGCCCCATGCGCACCCCGACGGTGATCAGTCACTGGCCTCGCAGGGCTCCGGCGTACCGCTGGTCTCGACGTACTGGTTGAGTGCGCTCAAGGTGGCGCGGCTCGCCGATTCCGTGGGCAAGCCGGTCTGGGCGATCCCGATGAACCGAGGTCCGGAACCGGTTGTGGAGGCCTGTCGCAGAATGACTCGAACCGGGGTGTCGGCCGAACGATGCAGCGTGCTGACCGAGTCGAGGTAGAGCGGGACCGCTGCCCCGAGATCAGCGACTGCTCTCAGGGTAGCCTCGGCGGAGCCGACGAGTGGTCCCAGTTCGGATCGCCCACAGCCCACCTTGTCGCCGCGCCGCACGCTGACTGAGGTCGTGCCCGTTTCGGGAACGAACTCGGCGACGAGGAGCGCGATCCGTTCGTCGCCATCGGACGTCCTGGTGGTGCTCGTGCCGTGGTGGGTTGCGCGTGGCGGGGCGTCATCGGTGTTGGCTTGGGGTTCCGAGCCGGTCTGGCCGATGGTCAGCACGTCCACCACCGTTCCCTCGAAACCGCGAAGCGCGGCGATCCGGGTTGCCCGTTGTGCCGTGGTGGGATCTGGGTCGAGGACGACCAACGTGACCGCGAGCGGGCGAGAACGATCAGGATCCGAACCTGTCAGTCCGACGTTGACCACGCCGGGGAGGAGCCGAAGCTCGAGCTCGAGCTCCCCGAGACGGCTCGAAGGCCGATCGAGACCCGCCGTTGTCGTCCCCGCGCTGGCTGCGGAGCTCTCTTCTGGCGTCCCTTGCTCCAACTTCGCTCTGCTGTGGGTCCGGGCATCGGGCGCCGCGACGTGCTCATCGCGTTGGTGGGAGAGGTCCGCACTCGCCAATCGGAGGAGCTCGACGGGGTCCACGGACTCAGCTGGTACGTCGGCTGCACCGGCGAACACGCGGATGGCGTGCGAGCGTTGGGCGACGTGGTGGCGTAGGCGATGGACGAACGCCATTGCCGATTCCCGCTGTGCATTGTGCAAAAGGACCGCGAAGCGGTGGCCATAGATGCGGGTGGCAACGTCGCCGGTGCGGGCAGTCGACCGGATTGCATCGCCTGCCAATCGGGCAAGGGCGCGGTTGGCAGGATCTGATTCTGCGTCCGTGGAAACGAACTCCACCAGCACAAGGGTGAATATCCAACCGTAACGGCCGCCGCGCGCTGCAGCCGCTCGCAGGGCCTCGTTGAAGATCGAGAGGGAGGGGAGACCGCTCGCCGGGTCGCGGGTCACCGCATGTCGCCCAACGTGGAGCGACAGAGCGAGCTGGCACAGGTTGGCGATGCCGCTGGCCACGGTGCCAGGCACGCTTGCTGGTGTGGTGACCAGTTGGGTCCCCGAGCCGAGGAGCGATGCCGCGTCATGTGCCTCGATCGGACGCCTCCCGAGCCGGAAGGCTTGTGGACCGAGCGCGTCGTCGTTGACGACAACGGTGGCGTTCGCCAGCGCATAGGCAGACGCCACTTCCTCGAGCGTCTCGTAGATGGAGTCGATGCCTGATGTCGACTCCGAAAGACGGCGGACCAACGACACGAGAAGCTGAGTCTCGTGGCGCGAGCTGTGATCGGACTCGGCTTCCTCGGCGACGGGTGGGAACAGGCTTGCAGACCAAGTGCCTGGGATCGGGGGCGCGAAGCCGCCCACATGATCGGAACGCCTGGGGAACCCGTGACCGTTGCTTCGGCTCAGCCGCGCACCGTGGACCATGCCGTTGCCATGTCCGTTGGAGGGGTTGGGAATCACACGGAGATGGTTCTCGCTAATGGGTGCCCACTGTAGCAATAACGGTCAGGAATCCAAGGATTTTGCTCGGCCTGTTGCTCGGGCACAGCTGGTGACGAGGGTTGTCAAGCGCGCCGTCGTGGTTGCCGGTTGGTAGGAGCTCCGGGCGAAGAGTCGGCGGTAGAGGGGGAGAAGCTCGGGCCGATGGGTGGCGATCCAGGAGAGGAAGTGTGGCCGGATCCCTGGCCGAAGGTGGAGGGCGATCGGAGCAACAGAAACGGCTCCCGCCTCGAGGGCGGCTTGCGCCACGGCACGAATCTGTTCGTCGTCATCGGAGAGTCCGGGGATCACGGGTGCGATGAGCACTCCGCAGCGGACCCCGGCATCGTTCAACCGGCGTACGGCTTCTATCCGCTTCTCCGGCGGAGGCGTGCCTGGCTCGGTCAGCTTCCAGACCTCCCGGTCGAGCGTTCCGATGGACAGGTTGAGCCGCACCTCGGTCCTGCTTGCGGCCTCGACGAGGAGCGGCAGGTCTCGAAGGACCAGCGTGGATTTGGTCAGGATGCTGAAGGGGTTCCGTGCCTCGGCCAAGAGCCTCACGATGCCCCTGGTCAGGTGGTACTTGCCTTCGGCGTGTTGGTAAGGGTCGGTGTTGGTCCCCATGGCGATGTGGTCGCCGTGCCACTTCGGTGAACGAAGCTCGGCGCGTAGGCGTTCGACGGCGTTGACCTTGACGACGATCTTTCGTTCGAAATCCTCGCCGATCCCAAGACCCAAGTACTCGTGCGTCGGTCGAGCGAAACAGTTGTGCGAGATGACGCCGTTGGCGACGAAGTCCCCCGTCCCCGTTGTGAGGTCGTACATGGGCAGGTCGACGTCGAGTGACTCGATCGAGACCACACGGAGGTTCGCGCCGAGTTCGAGCGTGTCGACGTCAATGGATGGCTCTCGGGCGCTTGCCGGGTCGATGACGTCGAAGGAGCGAAGCTTGCCCCTCATGTCGCCGCGGAGCGCCACCATCGTGGCATCAGCGGACAGGTGGACCACGGCTTCGGGGCCAAGGCGGCGCAAGCTGCGCATGATCCCCGCGGGCAGGAGGGGATTGCGGCTCGAGAACCGCAGGACTCCGCCGTCGCCGCATCCATGCGTATCGAAGATGCCGGCTAAAAAACCCTTGACCCAGGCGTGGGAAGGGACGTGAGATCGCCTGGCCAGCTCCGCTCGTGCCATCGTGACGGTTTGAGGGCAGCCCCTGGGCACCGCTCCTCGCTCATGGGCCGGGCAGGGCCGAACGGAGCGGGGCGCAGCGGTGGTAGTGCCCGTCGGGGCGACCGCTTCGCTCGTTCGCGGTGGGCATTCGCGGTCGACGGTGGTCGCCAAGAAGGGAGCGGTGTCGCCTTGGTCGCTCGGCAGTTGCCTCGAGGACGAGCTCGGACCACCGCTCTGGATCACCCCGCTGAGGTCGCCACGTCGATACTCGACGCCGCGCCTCGGGGGGCCGGCGAAGCGGCGGAAGCCGATTAGGCGGTCATTGACGCTCAGCAACGGGTGCTGTCTCGGACCCAGCGCCACGTGCGCGACCTGCCTCCAGCCCTGGTCACTCAGGAAGCGGTGGTCGCCGCTTGTGATGAGCTCGGTGCCGTCCTCGAGGATCGTGCGGAACGCGGGCTTGACCGTGGACCATTGGTCGAGGACCGGGGTGATGACGTGGCGCCGCTCGCTGCCGTCCAGGAGCGTCCCGTAGACCAGGTCGCCGATGCGCACATCGGCGATGGGTTTCCAACGCCCGTCGGCCATCAAGATGGGTGTGTCACCCGCCATGCAGTACGCGCACGCATGGGAACATCCCCGATACGCGTTGATTGTGTAACGAAACGGCACTCGGCTCGAAGCCGGCACCTTGTTGATGATCGAGCGCGCATTGACGTGGAGGAACTCCAGGCCCCGAAACTCACCCGTTCCGATGTGACGTTCGACGAGCCATTCATCAGGGAACAGCGTTCCCTCGCTGTCCTCGTCGGCGAGTCGCCATCGGAACCCCGAGGGCCGGCTGGAAGGACTCACGCACGAATTATAGCGAACATATGTTCGCACCCCTGTGGGCTCGACGCGGCCCGTGATGGTCCCCCGATTCCTCCGAGGTCGGCGATAGCGTCCACATACCGTGGTGGCCACCAGGAGCCGAGTGGTTCGAGCGAGATCGCACCCTCGATCGAGGAGGCGGGCGAGGCGTCGGAAGGCGGCGCGGAATCCACCGCGCCAGGCGCGCCTTGGGGTATGGCTTGGACGCTTGGCCGGGGACCACGGCGCAGATCTATGGGCGATCGGCCTTGGGACTGTCGGTGTCCTGTTGGCCCTCGCCCTGTACGGCAGCGGCGCCGGGATCGTGGGGACCGAGATCGGCAAGGGACTGGGAGCGGTGGTGGGATGGGCGCGTTACCTGCTCCCGCCGACTTGTGTGGTCGCTGGCGTAGCCGTAGTGGTCGGTCGCCGGCGACCCGATGCTTGGCGCGCGGCAATGGGTACCGCCGGAGCGCTCCTTTCGATCTGCGGCCTTGCGGACCTGGCTTCGGGATCACCTGGACTGGGTGCGAGCACGCATCAGTTAGCGGCCGCTGGTGGCTACCTGGGGATCCTCTCGGGCCGTGGATTGCAGCTTGGGGTCGGGACTGCCGGAGCGGCGGTCCTGCTGGCGGGGCTCCTCGCTGTGGCGCTGGTCGTGTCCACGGGGATCACGCTCCGCACACTCGGGGCGCGCCTCGCCCTGATCGCCGCCGCCGTCGCCTCCGGAACAGATCGGTTCCGGAGGCTGCTCCGCTCTTTGGTCGTCCGACCGGGTGCCGAAGGCGACAGCTCGAGCGACGATGCGCAGTTGAGCGCGTCGACCATCGGCGAAGCGTCAGTGCCGGTAGACGATCATCCTCGGGCGTTCCCCGCCGAGGACATCAGCGCGCGCACCCCTGCAGCGGATTCCATGGAGGCCATCGAGGCCGAGGGGAATCAGCCAGCAGCCGACGAGGACGGCATCGCCCGATCCGTGAAAGCCCCGACGATCGAACGCCCTCGTCGCCCGGCTCCGGGGAACTGGCGGCTTCCGCCAGCCACGCTGCTCTCGCGCTCGAGGGCTCAGCGGTTCGACGAGCGTCAGCTCGAAGCGACGGGCCGGGCATTGCTCGCGGCGCTTGCAGCACACGGTGTCGAGACAAGGCTCTTGGGGTTCACCGTAGGACCCACGGTCACTCGCTTCGAGCTTGAGCTCGCCTCGGGCGTCAAGGTCAGCCGGGTGACGAGCCTGTCTCGGGACATTGCCTATGCAATGGCTTCTCCCGACGTCCGGATCCTTGCCCCAATCCCTGGAATGTCAGCAATCGGCGTCGAGGTTCCCAACCGTTCGCGCCAACTCGTGTGCCTGGGCGACATTCTCGCATCAGAGGAGGCGAAGCGATCGACTCATCCGCTCGAGGTCGCCTTGGGAAAGGACATTTCGGGTCGACCGGTGATGGTGAACCTCGCGGAGATGCCTCACGTGCTCATCTCGGGGGCGACCGGAGCGGGGAAGTCCTCGTGCATCAACTCGCTCATCACCTCCGTGCTGATGCGCGCCACCCCTGACGACGTCCGGCTCATCCTCGTGGACCCAAAGCGCGTGGAGCTCGGTCAGTACAACGGTCTGCCCCATCTCCTCACCGAAGTCGTGGTCGACCCCAAACGCGCGGCGAACGCGCTGGCGTGGGCGGTGAAGGAGATGGAACGTCGCTACGACCTTCTGGCTGAGTTCGGCATGCGCGACATCACCAGTTACAACGAAGCAGTCGACCGAGGCGAGCTGAATCCAGGCCACGATGATGCAGCCGAGACCAGGCGACGGATTGCAGCGGTTGCCGATCGAGCGCGGGCGAGAGCTGCCGAGCATCGTGCCAGTGGTAGGGACTGCTCGGATGAAGACCGTGCAGTCGATGTGGTACCGGCGGTCCCTGTTCCCGATGAGCAGGCGCCGACAGCCGAGCGGCTGCCTTTCGTCCTGGTCGTGGTCGACGAGCTGAACGATTTGATGATGGTGGCGGCCCGAGACGTCGAGGAGTCGGTCGTCAGGATCGCCCAGATGGCGAGAGCCGTCGGAATCCACCTCGTGTTGGCCACCCAGCGCCCCTCTGTCGACGTCATCACCGGATTGATCAAGGCGAACATTCCCAGTCGGATGGCCTTCTCGGTGTCTTCGCTTGCCGACAGTCGCGTGATCCTGGATCAACCTGGAGCCGAACGCCTGATCGGTAAGGGAGACATGCTGCTCCTCACCTCCTCCTCCAACATTCCTCGACGGATCCAGGCACCATGGGTGTCGGAGTCCGAAGTGCGCCGCGTGGTCGCGCACTGGCGTCGGCAGGGGGGTGTGACCGAACCAGTCGTTGCCGTCAGTGACCTCGACGACCGCAAGTCCGGACGGGGCGCAAGCCTTGACGACGATGACGATGAGCTCCTCGAAGCTGCGCTGGAGCTAGTAGTGCGTTCGCAGTTGGGATCGACGTCGATGCTCCAGCGCAAGCTCCGCGTCGGCTTTGCACGGGCGGGCCGGCTGATGGACCTACTGGAGCGCCGGGGCGTCGTCGGGCCCTCGGAGGGCTCGAAGGCACGAGCGGTCCTCATGACGCCCGAGGAGCTCTCGGAGATGAGTGCCAAGTCATAGGGACGCGCAGCGCCCAACCGGATCGGCACGCAAGTCTGCAGGCGCCGAGTGGCGGGGCCTGCCTGCCCGCCGACCGGTACTGTCGACCCATACGAGTTGCTGGGGGAGGGAGCGTTGGAATCGACGGGTGCGTCCGAGCCAGTTGGCCTTCCGGAGCCAGCCCCCGCCTCCGCGCCGCCTGCGTCACCGCCAGATCAGGATCGACGAGCTGATCCCTCCGGGCCCTCCACCGGCGCGGGACCCTCGGAACTGCCAGAGGTCACCTCGTCGGCGGGACCGGTCGGGGCTCCTGGGTCACTGCAGGCAACCGAGGTTCCCTCCGCCACCCATCGCTACGGACACCGTGCTCGGCGGAGTTTGTGGCGATGGTCGGTGTCGGCGATGGCAGGAGTGGTAGTCGCTGGAGCCGTTTCGGTCGGGATCGTTCGTGCGCGCGCGGGGCCGCCGTTGGCGACCATCGACCCGAAGCCTCATCCGGTGCGAACGCTCGGTGAGCCAGTGCCGGATCTGCCGTGGCCCATCGGAGCAGAAGCTGCGGTGGCCATCCCGGCGATCGGGCTCGTGCAGACGTCACCTCGACGGAGTCCAGCCCCGATCGCGAGCCTGACGAAGATCATGACGGCGTATGTCATCTTGCGCGATCACCCAATCGCCGACGATGCGAACGGCCCGGATATCACGGTGACATACCAAGATGTCGCTGACTACGACCACTTTGCGGGCGACGATGTCACGATTCCCGTGGTGTTGGGGGAGGTGCTCACCGAGCGCCAGCTCCTCGAAGGATTGCTCGTTCGCTCTGCGAACAACTTCGGCGATGTCCTCGCGAACTGGGACGCTGGGAGCGTGTCGTCTTTCGTCAATGAGATGAACCGCACGGCCAATGGGTTGGGGTTGTCTTCGACGCATTTCGTCGACACGGATGGGCTCGATACCCGGTCGATGAGCACGCCCGAAGACCTGGTGATGCTGACCGCGAAAGCAATGTCGATCCCGGCGTTCTCTCAGATCGTCGCCATGACGAGCGTGAGTCTGCCGATCGAGGGCACTCTCGACAGCTATACACCGCTCGTGGGCCAGTTCGGTGTGATCGGCGTCAAGTCGGGATTCACCGATGCTGCAGGGGGGTGTGACGTGCTCGCGCTCTCCGAGCGAGTCCACCACCACTTGCTCATTGCCCTCGCCGCAGTCATCGGGGTGAACGGAAGCAACGGGATCGCACTCGCAGCTGATTTCGCCGACTCCCTGGCTGAAAAGGCACTTGGTGCTGTCTATCCGTTCCGAGTTCCGGGTCGCACTGTCGTGGCGGTCGCGTCCGTCCCCGGGGCGGGCACCAGCACAGTCGTGACCGAGCGGCCGGCAACGCTCCTCGTTTGGCCCGGGCAGCGGATCGATGCATCGGTTGCCGCCTCTCGACCGCACGCGGGTGCTCCCGCTGGCACGCGTGTGGGACGGGCGCTCTTCCGGAACGGGCCCGAGCTGGTGACCGTACCGATTCGGACCGACCAACGCCTCCCGTCACCCAGCTTCTTCCAACGCCTATTCTGATCATTCGATGCGAGCGCGCGCTCCTGCTTCTGCGGCAAATTTGGGCCCGGGGTTCGACACCCTCGCGCTGGCGCTCGACCGCTACGTCGAGGTCGAAATCGAGCCTGCCCACCGCTTGAGCGTGCACAGCGAGGGTGAAGGCGCCGGACTCTCCGACGACGCGGGCCACCTGGCGGCTCGGGTGGCGATTGATGTCATCGGGCACGATCGCCTCGCCATCACTGTTCGCTCGCAAATTCCGATGGCGCGTGGCCTCGGGTCCTCTGCGGCGCTGGCGGTCGCAGCGGCTGCGGCAGCCGGAGCACGGGATCCACTGGCGGTTGCTGCCTCATTGGACGGTCACCCCGAGAACGCGACGGCGAGCGTGCTCGGAGGGCTCGTGGCAGCTGCCATGGTCAAAGGAGAGGTGCGCGCGGTCCGCATGCCTCTTGACCCGGAGCTCGTGGTGGTGGCGGTCGTTCCCGATCGATTGCTTTCGACGGCCAGGGCCCGTCAGGTGTTGCCCCACCAGGTGGGGTTGTCGGATGCCACGTTTAACCTCGGCCGGATGGGTCTGCTGCTCGCCGGGCTGGCCGATCATCGCTCTTTGGTTCGCGAGGCAGGAGAGGATCGCCTCCACCAGGACTACCGCAGCCCGCTGTTCCCAGAGGCACCGATGATCCTGGCGGCCCTGGTCGCGGCCGGATCGCTGATGAGCTGCTGGTCTGGGGCGGGACCGACACTGCTCGGCTTTTGTACCCGGGAACGTGCTGGTCGGATCCGGCGTGCGGGGATTGCCGCGATGGAAGATGCAGGTGTTTCCGGAGCGGTACATATCCTTCGCCCCGACAATGCGGGATTAGTCACTGGTGAGTCGGCACGCATCCCACATTTTGGAGGTGGCGAAACCTCCCTCGAGGGAGAAAGTTCCCTTGAGGGAGGCGACCTTCATCGGGAAACCGTCGAGGTCGCCGAGGATCGCGCTGGGGAGGTTTATGACTTCGACGAGCACAAGTGAGGTTGTGAAGCCCAAGTTCGCCGTCCGCACTTTCGGGTGTCAGATGAACGAACATGATTCCGAACGCCTGTCTGCGCTCCTTGTTGCTGATGGGATGCAACCTACCGATGATCTCGCCGACGCCGACGTGATCGTGTTCAACACCTGTTGCATTCGAGAGAACGCGGACAACCGGCTCTACGGCAATCTCGGGCGATTGAAAGCGCTTCGGGCGGCCAAGCCACACCTCAAGATCGCGGTGGGTGGCTGCCTGGCGCAAAAGGACAGAGAGCGGATCGTTGAGCGCGCTCCGCACGTAGACGTGGTGTTCGGTACCCATAATCTCGGGCGAGCTCCTCAGTTACTTCGGCAGGCCGCGCTGGCAGGTGGCGGCCCCATCGTCGAAATCATGGATGCGCCAGACCCGCAAGGAGCTCCCGCGGAACCTCCCGCCCTTCGCCAAACACCGTACGCAGCGTGGGTGACGATCCAGACGGGGTGTAACAACTCCTGTGCGTTTTGCATCGTTCCATCGGTTCGCGGGCCGGAGATCAGCCGCCCGTTTTCCGAGATCGTCAAGGAAGTTCAGAGCCTGGCGCGCCGCGGCGTGGTCGAGGTGACGCTCTTGGGACAGAACGTCAACTCTTACGGCCGGGATCTCACAAAGCGTCGACCGTTGTTCGCCGACCTGCTCCGCGCGGTCGGATCGGTCGAGGGCATCTCCCGCGTCCGTTTCACGAGCCCGCACCCAAAGGACTTGCGACCGGAGACGATCGCCGCAATGGCCGAGACCCCTGCGGTGTGCGAGCAGCTGCATCTCCCCCTCCAGTCCGGAAGCGACAGAGTGCTCGCGCGCATGCGGCGCGGGTACACGGCGGCGCGATACCTCGAACGCCTGGAAGCCGCGCGACGCGCGATCGAGGACCTCTCCGTGACGACCGACATCATCGTGGGTTTCCCCGGCGAGACCGAGGAAGACTTTGCCGCAACCTTGGACGTCGTCAGCCTCGCCGGCTACGACAGCGCCTACACCTTCGTGTTCTCCCCGCGACCTGGAACACGAGCAGCGGCGATGGAGGACCAGTTCATCGACCCAGAGGTAGTGGCAGACCGTTTCGAACGGTTGCGCGTCGTGGTTGAGCGCTGTGCCCTCAGCCGTCACCAGCAGCGAGTCGGCAAGGTGGAGGAAGTGCTCGTCGAAGGTCCGAGTCGGAGAGATGCGACGGTGCTTTGTGGAAGGACTCGCCAGGGAAAGATCGTCCACTTCGTTCCGGATGGCGATATGAGTGCGATCATTCCAGGCACGCTGGCATTGGTACGAGTGACCTCGGCCGCGCCTCATTACCTGCGAGGGAATCTCGAGTGCATCGTGGAGCTGCCGAGGTACCGGCGTCGGATCCCCGTTGCAGCCGCAGGATGAGCGTCGCTGCCGGGGAGCGGACTGCTTCGAGCCTGCTCGAGTGGGTTGTCGTCACCACGAGCTGGACGGTCTGCGCTCGCGGTTGAGGCAGGGAATGTCCCCACCCCGCGGGCAGCGCCTTGTTGCGTTGGTCGGGACGACGGCTTCCGGGAAGTCCCAGATCGCGCTCGAGGTGGCCCGTGACCTGGGGGATGTCGAGATCGTCTCGGTTGACTCCATGGCTGTCTACCGCGGCATGGACATCGCGACAGCGAAGCCCAGGCCCGCGGAGCGCCAGCTCGTGCCGCATCACGTCATCGACGTGGTGGAGCCCTCGGACGAGTTCACTGTTGCGGATTTCAAGCGGCTCGCGTGCCGAGCACTTGAAGAGATCGCCGCCCGTCGACGACGGCCGCTTCTTGTCGGCGGCACCGGCCTGTACCTCCGAGCCATTGTGGACGACCTGCAGTTCCCTGGTCGCTGGCCAGGGATCGCCGCTGAGCTCGAAGCAATCGCTGATCGATGCGGAGGCGTGACGCATCTGTACGCGCGGCTCGCCGCGCTCGATCCGCTGGCAGCCTCCCGGATCACCCCGACGAACCGTCGCAGGATCGTGCGGGCGCTCGAGGTGACGATCGGGTCGGGCAGGCCATTCTCCTCGTTCGGACCGGGCCTTGGGCAGTACCCGGCGACCGATTGCATCATGATCGGTTTGCCCTTCGAACCGGCAATCGTGGACCGCCGGATCGAGGAGCGATTTCGCACGTGGCTCCAAAATGGCTTGCTTGCAGAGGTTCAAGCACTCGCCCGGCGCAGGGAAGGGATCTCGCGTACCGCTCGGCAGGCCCTGGGGTACCGTGAGCTGCTGGCGCACGTCGAGATGGACATCCCTCTCGAGGCTGCGGTCGAGGTAGCGGTGCGGCGGACGAAGATCTACGCGCGGCGCCAGTGGGCGTGGTTCAAACGGGATCCCAGGATTCATTGGGCGCTACCTCCGGAGGACCCCGCGGCCTTGCTCCGATCGGCTTTGGAGCAGGTCGAGCACTCGCAGCCGCTTCGTTCGTGAAACCGCCATGCCTGATAGTTCCCGCATCCCTTGGCGCATGGCGCGGTCTCGAAGGCCGGAGTGCGTGATGTTGGGCGTCGAGGCGCGAGACTGTGCAGGTGTTTACCCTCCCGCCGTTCCTCGACGGCCAGGATCAGGCGCACCCGAACCCCCGACGGCTCGTGCTGAGCAAGTATGAGGCCACGGGCAACGACTTTTTGGTGATGATCGATGCCCGCAGCGCGGTGTCCCTCGGTCCTGAGGAGGTGCGAGCGCTGTGTGATCGCCGGCGGGGTGTGGGTGCAGACGGGTTCATCACGGTGCGGGGCGGTCGGGGGAAGCCGCTGTCCATGCACTTGCGCAATGCTGATGGCGGAGTCGCCGAGATGACCGGTAACGGGATCCGCTGTGTTGCCCATGCAGCGGTTGAAGCGGGACTGGTGACCGAGGGGAGGTTCGCGATCGAGACGGCAGCAGGTTCACGAGTGGTCGAGCTCCGAAGACAAGGGGATGGCGAGGCGTTCGCCAGCGTGGAGATGGGGGTTGCCCGCATTACCAGCGACCTGGGTCCTTACGGGCCAGCGCTTTCCGGACGCCAAGCCTGCCGCGTTGACGTTGGCAACCCGCACCTGGTCGTTCTGGCCGATGGCACCCTTGACGAACTCCCAGAACTTGGATCTCGCCTGCAGGAGATCGAGACCGGGATCAACGTCGAGCTCGTCCGGCCTGGGCCGGGTCCTGACGCGCTCACACTACGCGTATGGGAGCGCGGGGTCGGGGAAACCCTTGCCTGCGGGACGGGGAGCGTGGCGGCAGCAGCCGTCGCGCATGGCTGGGGATTGGTCAGGCGAAGCGTGTCAGTGCACAACCCTGGCGGTCGGCTCGAGGTGCGGCTTCCTGCCGACCCCGCATACCCGATCGTTCTGGTGGGTCCGGTTCACAAGGTTGCCGATGTGATCGTCGATGTCGGGTCCCTCGTATCCTATTGCCCGGCATGACGTTCCTCGAGGGTCCAGGCAGTCCGAGGAACACGTGACGAACATCGTTCCGAGGACCCTCATCGAGCGCTCTATTCGGGAGCGGATTGTTCTCGTTGGGGTCGTGCTGGGCGGTGCGAGCACTGAGGAGGTCGAGGCGGGGCTCGATGAGCTTGCCCAGCTCATCGACACTGCAGGCGCCGATGTCGTAGCGCGAACGCTGCAGCGACGGGACCGACCCGATCCGGCCACCTTCCTTGGGCGCGGAAAGGTCGCCGAACTGGCCCAGCTCTCCGAGGCGGTAGACGCCGACACCGTGGTATTCGATGAGGAGCTGAGCCCAGCGCAGCAGCGCAACCTGCAGCGGTTGCTGGGTCGGACGGCCATCGATCGCACGGCGGTCATTCTGGACATCTTTGCCCAGAATGCGCGAAGCCCCGAGGGGAAGGCCCAGGTGGAGCTGGCGCTCCTGCGATATCGGCTGCCTCGTCTGCGCGGCCGGGGAGTAGCGCTCAGCCAGCAGGCTGGCGGGATCGGGACCCGCGGCCCGGGCGAGACCCAGCTCGAGGTCGATCGGCGGCGCCTGCTCCGTCGCATGCATCGGCTTGAGAGTGACCTCCGAGAGCTCGAACGGAACCGCTCGGTACAGCGACGATCGCGCACCCGAAGTCGACTGCGTGAAGTCGCGCTCGTTGGCTACACCAATGCCGGGAAGTCGACGTTGCTCAACCAACTCACCAATGCCGGCGTGCTCACCGAGAACCGTTTGTTCTCGACGCTCGATCCGCGGACCCGCAAGCTCTTTCTTCCGGGAGGGGAAACGGTGCTCATAACCGACACGGTCGGTTTCGTGCGAAAGCTGCCGCACCAGCTGATCGAGGCATTTCGCTCGACGCTGCAATCCGTCACCGAGGCGGACCTGTTGCTCCACGTCGTCGACGGTTCCGCAGCGGACCCGGAGGGCCAGATCGCAGCGGTGCGCGCGGTCCTGGCCGAGATCGGTGCAGCACAGCTCCCCGAGCTCATGGTGATCAACAAGGCTGACCGCTCCGAGGACGCGGCGCGTTTGGCTGCGAAGCATGAAGGGGCTGCGTGCATTTCGGCGATGACCGGTGAAGGCATCGACACCTTGCTTCGAGCGATCGGCGATCGCCTTCGCTCGGCTGATCGAGTGGTGCGCCTGGAGATCCCCTGGGATCGAGGCGATGTCCTCGCCGCGGTGCACCGCGAAGGCGAGGTACTTGAGCAACTGGTCGGCAATGATGGCGCGACGGTGCTCGTGGCCTTGGACGGCCCGGCTCGGGCGCGCTTCGCTCGATTCGTGGCGGCCTCGTGATGGTCGAGCCGTTTAACCCGCCCCCATACCCGTACCACAGGCTCGGAGCGCTTCGCTCAGCCGCCGAAACGTTGCCCGGGGGCCTGGTCGATTGCTCCGTAGGCACGCCGTGCGATCCGCCACCGGAAACCGTCATGCGCGCACTAGCGGCCTCTGATACGGCGCGCGGTTACCCCGAGTCTGCTGGCAGTACGGAGTTTCGCAGCGCCGCTGCCCGGTGGCTCGAGCGCCGATTCGGCGTGTCGGTGGAGCTTGACGGCATCACCGCCTGCATCGGGACGAAGGAGCTCGTTGCGTCGCTTCCCCAGCACCTGGCTTTGCGACATCCTGGGCGCGATGTCGTGCTCTATCCCGCGGTGTCCTATCCGACCTACGCAATGGGTGCGATGCTCGCTCGCTGCCGAGCGGTTCCGGTTCCACCGCTGACACCCCAAGGAGACGGGCTCGATCTTCAGCGCGTCGCGCCCGGGGACATTGATCGCGCGCTGTTGCTATGGGTGAATTCCCCATCGAACCCCAGCGGCGGGCTCACGGATCTCGATGCGGCGGCGGAGTTCGGACGTGCCCACGGGGTCCCGGTGTTCTCTGACGAATGCTACAGCGAGTTCACTTGGGAAGGCGATCCTCAGTCGATCCTTCAGTTCCAGACGACCGGCGTCGTCGCAGTGCATTCGCTGTCGAAGCGTTCAAACCTTGCCGGTCTTCGCGTGGGCTTCATTGCTGGTGACGTCGACCTGGTTACCTATCTCACTGAGATCCGTCGACACGCTGGCTTGATGGTCCCAGGACCTGCCCAGGCGGGTGCCATCGCTGCGCTCGAAGATGACGACCACGTGAGGGAGCAACGAGAACGCTATCGCGATCGCCTCCAGTACCTCGCTGATCTCCTCGGAGCTGTCGGTTGCTCAGTTCGCTTGCCCGCCGGTGGCTTCTACCTGTGGGTTGCTGCCGCTCCGAGGTGGTCGGATTCGTGGGCGATGACTGCCGACCTCGCACAGGTTGGCGGGCTCCTCGTCAGTCCTGGCGAGTTTTATGGCGATGCCGGGGCTGGTTTCGTCCGCATCGCGGCGGTACAGCCGATGGATCGTCTCGAGCTCGTCGGACGTCGCTTGAAAGACGCCGGTTGGATCTCGGGGTGAACGTTACAGCTCCCACCTGGCTGGTCGGTACAGTCACGGTCGATGGCTGAATCACAATCGACGATCGATCTGCGCGAGCGGGTCGAAGAGCTCTGGAAACGGGTTGCGGAACTGTCGCCAGAGGAAACCGATGGGATCGCCGTGGTCGAAGCGGTGATTGATGGACTCGATCGAGGAGAGCTTCGGGTAGCCGAGGTCGATCGGGTGAGCAACGAGGTCGTGGTCCATGAGTGGCTGCGCAAGGCGATCCTCTTGCTCTTCCGCCTCCGCGCCATTGAGACGATCGAGCACGGGCCTTTCGAGTTCGCCGATCGGCTGCCACTCAAGCGCGGTTTTGCTGCCATGGGCGTGCGAGCGGTGCCTGGGGCCTCGGCTCGCTGGGGTGCGTACCTCGGGCGTGGAGTCGTGCTGATGCCGAGTTACGTGAACATCGGTGCCTACGTGGGGGACGACACGATGGTGGACACCTGGGCAACCGTGGGCTCGTGCGCGCAGGTCGGTGCCCGGGTGCACCTCTCTGGTGGCGTGGGGATCGGAGGGGTGCTGGAGCCGCCGAACGCGGTACCCGTGGTCATCGAGGACGACGTCATGGTCGGGAGTCGTTCGATGATTACCCAGGGGGCCCGGATCGGCAGAGGTGCCGTGGTCGCCGAGGGCACAATCCTCAACCCTTCGATTCCGGTTATCGACGCTGAGACCGGGGAGGAGATCAGCAGGGGCTACGTCCCTCCCTGGAGCGTGGCAATCTCCGCCAGCCGGCGCCGTCGCTACCCGGGTGGGGAGTTCTTCGTCCCCTGCGTGTTGGTGATCAAGCACCTTGACGAAGGGGTGCGTCACGACAAGGCTCGTTTGAACGAGCTGTTGCGGGAGCACGGGGTGAGCATGTGATCGACTTCGGCCGGTTCCATGCCCTCGCAGGTACCCAGATCGCGGCAGATCCTTTGGTGGCGACGGTGAAGGCGTGACCGAGACCGACCTCCTCATGCTTGCCGCCGAGCTGGTTTCGATCCCGTCGGTCAGCCGTCATGAGGATGCCTTGAGCGATCGGATCGAGTCAGAACTTCGAGCACGGCCATGGCTCGAAGTCGAGCGACTCGGCAACAACGTGGTCGCCAAGACCAGCCTTGGCCGCTCCATGCGCGTCATTTTGGCCGGTCACCTCGATACCGTTCCTCCCGCCGGGAATGCTGACGCGACGATCGAGGCCGACACGTTGTGGGGAGTTGGGTCGGCAGACATGAAGGGCGGTCTGGCGGTCCTCTTGGACCTGGCTTCTTCTCTCAGGCAGCCGACCGTCGATGTCACATGGTGCTTCTACGAGCGCGAAGAGGTCGAACGCGCTGAAGACGGGCTGGTCCGCTTGTGGAACGAGCGCCCCGACCTGGTTGCAGGGGATGTTGCCATCCTGAGTGAGCCGACCGCGTGCCGAATCGAAGCGGGGTGCCAGGGAACGATGCGCGCCGTCATTCACATGAGGGGGGTACGCGCGCACACCGCCCGCCCGTATACAGGGCGAAATGCCATCCACCGGCTGGTACCGGTTCTCCAGCAGGTGGCAGCGTGGCCGGGTCGCAGGGTTGTCCTGGATGGCTGTGAATACGTGGAGCAGCTGCAGGCGGTTGCCGTCGAAGGAGGTGTCGCGCCCAACGTCGTTCCTGACGACGCATCAATGACCGTCAACTATCGTTTTGCTCCGGATCGGAGCCTCGCAGATGCGAGGCACTACCTTTCTGAGCTGTTCGACATGGTGCTCGACCCTGAGCTGGGAGATAGCTGGGCGGTAACCGACGAGGCACTCGGGGCACCGCCGGCACTCGACCACCCCGTTCTTTCCCGCCTCCTCGCGCTGTCCGGGGAAGCACCGCAAGCCAAAGTCGGATGGACAGACGTCGCGACGTTCTGGGCGCACGGAGTGCCAGCAACCAACTTTGGCCCGGGGGATCCGCTGTTGGCACATCATCCCGACGAACGGGTAGACCGCAGATCCCTTGAGCGTGCTCACTCCTGCCTGGCTGCGCTCCTCAGCTGAGGCGGCGCAAGACCGCGACGACCTTGCCGTAGATCGCCACTTCTCCAGGCTCGTAATCCATGGGAGCCATGGCGGGATTCTCCGGGACGAGGCGGATCTTCGGGCTCTTTGCGCCGAGCCGTTTGACGGTGGCTTCGCTGTCGGCAATGCCGGCGACCACGATCTCACCCACTTCTGCATCAGGTTGCTGGCGGACGACAACGAGATCGCCGTCGAAGATCCCGGCGTTGACCATGGAGTCGCCCCTCACTCGAAGCATGAACACCGTTCCAGTCCCGGTGAAAGCTTCCGGCATCGGGAGCACTTCTTCGACGTTTTCCTCCGCGAGGACCCCAGTGCCCGCAGCAACATCGCCGACCACGGGGACCTGACGCACGGGCGTCGCCGGACGGGCAGTGCCGGCTGAAGGCTCGTAGCGGACTCGGATGGCTCGAGGCTTCGTCGGATCACGTTGGAGGTAGCCCTCGCGTTGGAGTACCGCGAGGTGCGAGTGGACAGTGGCCGAGGAACTCAGCCCTACCGCTTCCCCGATCTCGCGTACCGAAGGGGGGTACCCCCGCTCGCGAAGGCGCTCAGCAATGACGTCGAGGATCTCCTTGCGCTTCGGGCTGAGCGTCTCCGCCATTTCGATGCTCCTCCTCTCGGCTCTCCTCCTGCTGTCGGGAAGAGCGGCCACCGGCGAGCGAGCGTACCGACGTCGATCTACGAGGGGATCGGTAGCCGCTACAAACGTATGTTTGCCCGAATCCATCCTAGCGAGGTGCATCGCCGTAAACAAACATCTGTTCGTCGAAAATGTCGTCTCGTTGGTGCTTGACACGAACATCTGTTCGTGCTCATATAGTCATTATGGCGAACACATGTTCGATCATGGCCGTTGACGACGCCGCTGAACCGGCGAGCCCACGAGGGCCGATGAGTTTGCGGCCATCGTCGCGGGGGAGTCAGCGCTGGCAGGGGCAGGTCGGCAGAGGGGGTCGAGGAGACTGGCAGCGGATCACCCGCCACCAGGTCTCGTTCCTCCATAACGTGGGTGATGAGCGCGCACCTGAGCTCATCGCGGCAGCCAAGCGCCGACATCCGGCCTCAATGGAGGCTGTGGGTGCAACGAATCGTTGGTCGACTGACGACGCGCTTGTTGCGCACCGATCGCCAGATTCGAGGCAATGGGCTGCTGGTCGAAGAAGGGGCCGGCGCCGGCTGCACACGAAGGCCGGTGCCTTCGTGTGCTTGATCGCCTTTCTCGTTCTCCTCGCATTGCCGGTGCGCCAGCTCGCAGCCACGGCGCCACCAGTACCGAAGGCGCAGCTGCTTGTCTCTCATTCCCTTTATACGGTTCGACCAGGTGACACGTTGTGGTCCATCGCGACCCGGCTCGTGCCTGATGGTGATCCGCGACCCATCGTGGCCGAGCTCGCGTCGGAGACTGGATCGGCTGGGGCTGTAGTGGGCGAGCGGCTCGTCTTGCCGTGAGACGTGCCCGAGGCCGCATCGAATCGGTCCCGTCCTCGGTTCCTGTGCTCAGGAAACGGCTGGATTCCGTGCCGCCTCCTGTAACGTCAGCATGAGTGCGCTGCCCTTGGTGCTCTGTTGATGACGATCGAGTGGTCGATTCACGCCTCGCCGAAGAGGGGGCGGCGATTCGACGCCGTCGTGAATGCCTCGTATGTGGTCGGCGCTTCACCACGTTCGAGCGTGTCGAGGAGCTGCCCCTGTGGGTGGTGAAGCGCTCAGGGCTTCGAGAGCCCTTCGATCGCGCGAAGGTAATCGCGGGGGTGAAGGCTGCATGTAAGAACCGGCCAGTCAGCGAAGAGGCAATGCAATCCCTGGCACAGCGTGTCGAAGAAGTGTTGCGGGATCGAGGTGCTGAGCTCACGAGCCAGCAGATCGGAGTGGCGGTACTCGAACAGCTCAAGGCCCTCGACGAGGTGGCCTACGTGCGGTTTGCCAGCGTCTACAAGGGGTTTGAGGACCTTGGAGATTTCGAACGCGAGGTCGGACTGCTCACGAAGACGACCGCGCCAAAGCGGCGCAAGTGACGGTGCCCGAACTGGTAGATCGCGTGCCACGCCGTGCGCTGGCGGTGTACGCCCATCCTGATGATGCCGACGTCGCATGCGGAGGAACCCTGGCCTGGTGGGCTGAGGCAGGATGCGAGGTGCATCTTGTGGTGTGCACCGACGGGGGCAGAGGAACAACCGATCCCGATGCCAGTTGCCAGGAGCTCGCTCGGCGACGTGCAAAGGAGCTGGCGGAGGCCGCGGAGATCATCGGATTGGCGTCTCACCGCAACCTGGGACTTCCTGATGGCGAACTCGAGGACACCAGGGACCTTCGTGGAGAGCTGGTGGGGGTCATTCGCCAGCTGCAGCCCGACGTCGTTTGCGGGCACGATCCGACGGCCATCTTCTTTGGGCAGCACTACTTCAACCACCGTGATCACCGAACGGCCGGTTGGGCCCTGCTCGATGCCCTGGCTCCTGCAGCCGCGCTGCCGCAGTACTTTCCCGAACGCGGTTACGCACATCGTGTCGATGTGGTGTACCTCTCGGGCACGCTCGAGCCCAACGTGTGGGTCGACATCTCCGCGACCATCGAGCGCAAGGTTGGCGCAGTGTTGTGCCATCAGAGCCAGCTTGCTGAAGACCACGGGTGGGCCCGAGAGGCTGTGCTCTCTCGAGCAGCGGAGGAAGGGAGGCGAGCGGGGGTGCCCTATGCCGAAGGATTTCGACGTTTGTACCTGACCCCCTAGGCATCGAAGCTCCGGGGGGATGAACGACTTGAAGCATCGAGGCGAAGCGTGGAACCTGGCTTGAGCGGCTCAGAGTCGGAGCGGGTGATGGGCAGCATCGTTGCCGGGCAGGCCGAGGAGGTCTCTAGGGACATCCAGATCGGCGGGGAAGGCATTGGGCCGATGATCTGCCACCTCGACATGGATTCGTTCTTTGCCGCTGTCGAGGAGCTCGACCAGCCCGGCCTGGCTGGGAAGCCAGTGCTGGTCGGTGGCGTCGGAGCCCGAGGTGTCGTCGCTTCCTGCAACTACCAGGCGCGACGGTTCGGCGTGCACTCGGCGATGCCGATGAGCCGCGCTCAGCGCCTCTGTCCAGAGGCCGTGGTCCTCGGCCCTCGCCATGACCGGTACCGCCGGGTCAGTGCTGAGCTGATGACGATCCTGCGTGATGTCACGCCGCTCGTGGAGCCCGTCGGGCTTGACGAAGCCTTCCTCGACCTCACCGGGTCGCGCCGGCGGTTGGGGTTGGGCTCACCGTTTGCGGTCGGGCGCTGGTTGCGCCAGACCGTCGTCGCCAAGCTCGGGCTGGGTTGCTCGGTGGGCATTGGTCGCTCGAAGTTGGTCGCCAAGCTCGCGTCACGCATGGCCAAGCCACGGGTGGAGGCGGGCAAGGTCTTGCCGGGCAACGGTGTGCTCGCTGTCACCGCGGCACAAGAGCCCGCATTCTTGTCGCCGCTTTCGGTCAGGGTGCTGCCCGGAGTCGGTCCTGCGACCGCGGCGCGACTTGAAGCCCTGGGAATCCGGACCCTCGAAGAGCTGGCCAGCGCCCCTGAGCCCATCCTTCGCCGTCAGCTCGGGAGGGCGACAGCAACCGCGCTGATCCGGTTGGCCGCAGGTCGAGATGATCGACCGGTGCGGGGCGACCGGGCTCCGCGTTCAGTCGGTCACGAAGAGACGTTCCCTTGTGACCTCTATGATCGGACGCTCATCGAACAGCGCTTGGTGCCAATGGCCGAAGCGGTCGCCGCCGCGCTCGAGGCAGACGCTCGGACAGCCAGGACCATCTCGATCAAGGTGCGCTTTGCCGACTTCCGGACGATTACTCGCTCACGGAGCCTCCACGTAGGCGTCGCGACCAGCCGGGAGGTGGCCCTGACCGCGGTCGCACTCCTCCGAGGGGTCAATCTCCACGGGGGCGTGCGTCTGGTCGGGGTGAGCGCCTCGGGGTTGGTGAGCACAGAGAGCGGCCGTCAGCTGGCGCTCGAGCTGTGGTCGCTGCCCGGCCCTCCGTCAGGACGCGAGGAGGACGCCTTGGAGCTGTCGAAGCTCGAGGCCTGGACAGGGGTGTCCGCGGCCCTCTCGGCGGTGCGGGCGAAATTCGGGCAGGAGGCGATCGGGCTAGCTTCGCGCCTGTGAACACGGCCGTCAGCCTGGTTGCGGCGTTCGGTGGTGGGGTCGCGTCCTTCGCTTCTCCCTGCGTCGTTCCGTTAATCCCCGCCTATCTCTCCTTGGTTGGCGGGCTCGACGTCGGGCTCGATTCGGTGTCGCCGGTTGGGGCCCCGGTCGTTGCCCGAGTGGCTGCGGGCGCTGGCGTGGAGCGCCGGACCGATGGGAGCCCACAGAGCTCGACGAACGAAACGGGAAACGATAGAAAAACGCAGCGCACCCAGCGTGGTCGAGCAAGGTGGCGTCTTGGCGCATTGACCCGGGACACGGCATTGTTCGTCGCAGGGTTCGCCACGGTTTTCGTCATTCTGGGCGCATCTGCAAGTGCGATCGGTCGAGCTGCCATCCATCACCAAGCGCTGTTGACCCGCATCTCGGGAATCCTGGTCGTGGCGATGGCGACGTTCCTGTTGGGCTCCCTCGTGCTACGCACGCCGCGGCTGTACCGTGAGTGGCGGCTGCAGGGCCGCCTGAGCCGGGTCGGGCCCCTCGCGGCGCCGCTGGCTGGGGCGGCGTTCGCGTTCGGCTGGACACCTTGCGTCGGTCCCATCCTGGCGTCAGTGCTTGCGCTGTCGGCAGACCAAAGCCACGTCGCCCAGGGAGTGGTGCTGCTCGCTGCCTACTCGCTCGGGATCGGCGTGCCGTTCCTCCTCGTGGCCGCGCTCTTCGATCACATGAGCGCTCCGCTGCTTTGGTTGCGTCGGCACGGTGCCGTCGTCACGGTGGTCTCGAGTTGCGCCCTGGGTGCCCTGGGGATCCTCCTCGTCCTGGATCGCCTGGCGTGGATCACGTCGTTGTTTCAGCAGGTGGTCTAAGGGCAGTTCCTCGACGCCAGCGCGGGTGCATTGCAAAGCGGGTGTTCGGGTGCAGGGCCACCCCCAACTGCCCGTGGGGCCCCATGCCCGTGGGGCCCCACGGTGTCGAACTGGCTATTGGGAACTGGCTATTGGACGGTGACGAGGGTCCCGATGGGCGTCATGGGCCAGACGATCGCCGCATTGGCAATGGGCATCTCGACGCAGCCGTCGCTCTGGGGATAGCCGTACCCCGGCCGGACGAACCCGTGTAGCGCATCGCCGCCATTGAAATAGCTCACCCACGGAACGCCAGGATCCGAATAGTGGGAGCCATCAGGGTTCGTGCCACTCATGGTCGTCGAGGTGAATCGCTCGTAGACCGGGAACGTCCCGAGCGCGGTTGGAGCAGCCGGGACACCAGTGTTGGCAAGCGTCGTGTAGACCGGTGCTCCGTCCCGGTAGACGGTCAGGCTCTCGGGAAGTGACTCGGATACCACGACGTAGTCGTACGGCTTTGGATCAGACTGGCCCGTAGCAGCTGCCTGTAGGAGATCTGCCCACACCTGGGGTCCGGCAATCCCGTCAGTGGCAAGGCCGTGTTGGTCTTCAAAGGCCATGACCGCCCCGCGGGTGATGACATTGTCGGTACCGGGAGCCCACAGCGCGGTCAACGAAGGGGGTTCCGGCCATCGCCAGGAAAAGCTGCCCTCTTGAACCTGAGCCTCGGAGGCAGGAGACGTCGGTTGCGTGGTGGGCGTGAACGTCAGGGGCAGGTAACCCAGCTCGGCCAGGAGCTGTTGCAGGCGCAGGATCGATCCCGGGGCAACGGTGAAAGCGATCGTCTGGCTTTGTGCGAGGTGGCGCCCGTGGGTGCTGGCCAGGCCACCCGGACCTCCCGGGATTGTCACGACTTCCTGGGCGCCTGGGGTCAGTGGAGCGGCCGGGACGAATTCGAGCTGTGTCGCCGACATGAGCGCCCAACGACCTGGCACCCCTGGAGCAAGTGTTGGCATCGGGCTGTCGGGGGTAAGCGGAGCCGAGAGCTGGATGACGATCGGCGAGTCCGGCGCGACGTTGGTCTCATTCGCTACTGGTGTCGTGGTGATCACCTTGAGCGGAACGGCAACCTGGGTGCTGGGCTGGGTTGGCGTGGATCGCGCGAGCGTGAGCCCGGACGCCGCACCGCCTGCTACGACGGCTCCTGCGAGCGCCAGCCACAGGAACGTGCGGCTGGCGTGCGCTCGACGGCGGTGCACGGCCTGTGCCACACCTCGAGCGTATCAAGCAGCCGCCGCGCGAAGGGCTTCGCCAATTCGCTGCAGCTGCTCAGGGCGGGTTACCTTCGAACCCGAGGCGTCCCTGACGTAAAACGCGTCGACCACCTCGTGACCGATCGTCGAGACGCGGGCGGAGACCACGTCGAGCTCACAGTCGAAGAGCGCCCGGGTCACCCGATGCAGCAACCCGAGTTCGTCAGCGGCGCGAAGCTCGACAATCGTCGCCGATGCCGATGCGGCATTGTCGACCGTGACCGATGGCGCGACCGGGTAGGCCGACCAGGCCCTTCGCTCGCCCGCGTACGCCTGCGCCTTGGCTGCGAGCCGGTGCTCGAGCGCCAGGCGGTCCGCGAGGACGTCGTTGAGGTCCTCGCGGAGCCGAGCAGTGTCTGGCCACGAACCGCGCGAAACCTCTGCGGTGAAGACTTCAACCGCCACGCCGCCCTCGCTCGTGGCGTCGGCGCTGCGGACGTCGAGGCCGTGAAGGGCCAAGATGCCCGTGACCGCCGCAAGCAATCCGCGCCGGTCAGCAGCCGCCACGATGACCCTGGGAGGGTCGAGAACGACCACTGGTTGGCCGGTCTCGCGAACCTCGGCCATGAGTGCACGGTGCCGATCGGTGAGCCAGGCGGAGCCGGTCGTGCGCGGCGGCGTGGCCTGGCCACCGGCAAGGCGTTGGCTGGTCCGCTCGACCAGGTCGGCGACGAGGGAGGCTTTCCAGGGTGTCCACGCCGATGGACCGGTCGCCAGTCCATCGGCCTCGGTGAGGGCGGCCAGCAAGCGGAGCAGCTCGGGGCTGCCCACCGCAGCGGCGACCGTTTCGATCGTTGCCGGGTCGTCGAGATCGCGGCGCGTTGCCATGTCGGGCAGCAACAGGTGTAGGCGCGTCATCGACACGAGTACGTCGGCGTCGGCCTTCGAGCAGTTGATGCGCCGCGCGACTCGCTCGACCACGGTGACGCCGGCACTGGTGTGGTCACCGGGATATCCCTTGCCGATGTCGTGTAAGAGCGCACCGATGACCAGCAGATCCGGGCGTTCGGTCCGGTCGGTCAGGGTTGCGGCGTTTGCTGCGGTCTCAAGGAGGTGCCGGTCCACTGTGTAACGGTGGTAAGCGTTGCGCTGCGGGCGGTAGCGAACCGGCTCCCACTCCGGGAGCAGGCGGGTGAGCAAGCCCGTCTGGTCGAGAGCCTCCAGCGCGGTGATCGCCGGACGGCCGATGCTCAGCACCCGGACGAGCGCCTCTCGTGTCTCGACCGGCCATGGATCCGGAGCGGGCGCCATCTTGTCCACCAGACGATGCAGTGCGGATCGTGCGATTGGGAGGTTTCGTTCGGCCGCCACAGCAGCGAGGCGCAAGGGGAGAGAGGAGTCCTCGGCGATGCGCGCATCTGCCGACAGAGCCACTTCGTCCGCAACGATCACCAACCCCGGCTCGACCTCGAGCTCGGACGACTGCGCAGTCGTGCCGGCGGGCAAGCGTTGGCGCCCGCTCCGCCGGGTTCGCCGGAGTGGTGGGGGTTGCCAGAAGGAGCGGCGCCGCCATGCCTCGTCTACGGTCCAGGCGATCTGGCGTCCGGCTTCAGACACGGAGGCCATGAGCTCGTCAGCGTCCCTGAACGACAACCGCTGCGCGAGCTGGTCCTGTTCTTGGAGGAGGAGGCGATCGAGGGCGCGCCCTGCGTGGCGATGCAGCTCCACCCTGATTGCGGTGAGGAGCGCGACCGGTTTCGCCAGTCCTGTCAGGTCGACGTAATCGCCGAGCTTCGGGGCGTAGGCCTCGATTGCCGAAAGTGCATGGGCGTCCCGCAACCCACCGTGTCCCTCCTTGATCTCCGGCTCGAGCAGGAAGGCAACGTCGCCTTGCAGGTTGTGACGCCGTTGCATCTGCTCAGCGAAGGCAGGGAGCCACCGACTGCCCAGATCGGAACGCCATCGACGAAGGGCTTCGTGCACCAGGCTCTCTGCGAGCTTCTCGTCACCCCATACGCGGCGTGCAGTGAGGAGCCCGAGGGCGACGCGGAGGTCGGCCTCAGCTGCCTGCAGGACCTCTTTCGGTTGGCGTACGCTGTGGTCGAGGTGGACGCCCTGGTCCCAGACGGGATACCAGATCGCGTCAGCGACAGCCCTCACATCGCGATGGCCGTCGTAGATCAAAACGATGTCCAAGTCGCTGTACGGGAAGAGCAGACCCCTCCCGTACCCGCCGACCGCCAGCAGGGCCAGGTGGCGTCTGTTCCCCTCGGTCGCGCGTTCGGCCAACGATGACAACCAGTCGTCTGCCTCGTTTGCGTAGGCCCGGCAGAAGGCCTCGCCGCGGAGCTCCAGACGCTCGATGAGCGTCTGGCGCCGGTCCCTCAGGGGGAGATCAGCTCGCGAGGAGCCCTCGGACATGGCCGGAACGTAGCATCGGGGCCGATCGTCAGGGCGGTACTTTGGGCTCGTTCGGTGCGTCGCACGCACAGGGTGCCTCGGGGGGGGCTTGGACTCGCAGCTATCCCGAAGACGCCGTCGACCCCTGGTCGTGGCGATCTGGGGTTCCTGGTGGGGGCGTCCCGCCGAGTGCCAACAGGGACACCTCTTCCCTGAAGGTCTGCCAGAGGTCCTGTTCCCAGGCCGCATTGATCTGACCCTTGATGTGGCCGATGCGCGCACTGAGGTCCGGGCGGGGGCCGGCGGCGATGCCGCCTCGAGGGCCGCTGGAAGGCGGGCCCATCTTGGCGAGTCGCTGTGCCCATTCCGAAGCGGTGGGCTCGAGCGCTTCGTGGGGCACGCAGCGGTTGATGAGACCCCACTCCTCGGCTGTCTTCGCCGGCAAGGGTTCCCCAAGAAGGGCGAGCTCCTTGGCGCGGGCCAAGCTGAGTGATCGGGTGAGCAACCAAGCCCCACCTCCCTCAAGAGGGAGGCCCCAGCGCACGAAGACTTCCCAGAAGCTGGCCCGCTCGGAAGCAATGATGAGGTCACAGGCCAAGGCGAGTTGGCAGCCGCCACCGGCGGCTGGCCCGTTGACTGCAGCGATGAAGGGTTTCTCACTGCGCCAAATGGCCTCCATGAGTCGGTACCAGCCATAGAGGAGGCCGTCGTCTCGAGCGGTGAGAGCTCCCCGGCGTCGCTCAGGGGGGATCTCGATCGGGCCACCTTCTTGCGTCAGGTCCGCGCCGGAGGAAAACGCCGTCCCCGTGCCGGTGATGATTGCAGCCTTGACGCCGCTGTCCTCGCTGACTTCGTGAATCGCCGCCAGGAGCGCATCCCTGAGCCCCATGCCGCCTGGTCCGTTCCCGGTGGGGTAGTGGTCCATGGCGTTGCGCTTCTGAGGGCGGTTCAAACGAAGCCACGCGACTTCGTCGTCGATCTCGTAGAGCAAACCAGCCTGCTGCCAGGCTGACACATCAGCGGTCATGGGCGCTCCGTTCCTTTCTCAGTGCTCTGTCATTTCAGCGATCGAGCTCCGTGCGCCGGTGGATATCAGCCGCGCCGACATCGTAGGGGATCGCTCGGACAGCGTTCCGGGTCGGGACGCTGCGGTTCGCCATGGAGGGATTGGTCAAGGTCATTGCGGTGAGCTCGTCAGCGTATTCGTTGCTCGTGCGGGCGCCAGCGAGCCCATGGTGAGGACCGGGCGTATTTGGTCGAGGAGCAGATCGATCACCCCATCGGCTATTCGGCAGTCGAGGTACCAGGTAGGCACTTGCTCCATGAATTGGAGCGTGCGTTTGAAGCGTTCAGCTCGAATCTGTGAGCAAACGTGTCTTGGTTGCAAGCGAGCGGAGGCGCGGCCTCATGGCTTGTGACCACCCAGAATTCGCCATGGGGGGTTGAGCACGATGGGTACAGCAAATTGTTGCGGAATTCTCAACCTCCAATTCTCAAGAGGCTCAGAACGAACTCGGAGCAATTCGCTCGACATCGAGGGTCTCGTCGCTGCTCACATCGTCGATCTTCCTCGTCACTCGTACCCCTGGTGTCGCTCCGTTGTCTCCCGTCAACGACCACAGGCACCTGGTGCGCGCCGCGGGAAGCCGACCCGATAACCTCAGAAGAGTCGGTCCACGGACGGTCATTCGCGAACGTGGAATGAAGAACTTTTTCGGGGGAGGGGGGTCTCAGTGCGGTCCTTGAAATTGATCGCATCGAGTGCTGCTGCAGGGCTGTTGACGGCAACCACCGTCTTCGTTGGTCCGGCTGCCGCCGCGCCGAGGCATGCGGCCAAGGGCACGGTCAGCGTTGGCATCATTTGCAGCTGCAGCGGGCCCCTTGCTTCGAGCTACACGGTTGGTCCCCCCGCATATAAGGCATGGGCCGACTCCGTGAACGCAGCCGGCGGAATCAACGGGTACAAGGTCAAGGTGATTGTGGAGGATGACCACTCGAACCCAGGGGCCTCGCTGGTTGACGCCGAGAACCTTGTCGGCAGCGATCATGTCGTAGCGGTGGTGGACAGCACGAACAACGATTCGGCCTGGGCAACATATGTCGAGCAGCACCACGTCCCGGTCATCGGTGGAGGGGCGGTCACACCTTTCGACATCACCAGCTCGGATTTCTTCGCCGCGGGGCAAACCGAGGATGATTTCGTGATCGCCGAGGTGGAGGCGGCCAAGAAGGTGGGTGCGAAGAACATCGGCGAGCTCTACTGTGCTGAGGCTGCCGTTTGCCAGGAGCTGCTACCGCCACTGCGCGCCACGGCGAAGGCCGAGGGCGTGAATGTCGCCTACGTGGCCGAGATCTCGGCTTCCCAACCCAACTACACCGCTCAGTGTCTTGCCGCCAAACAAGCCGGCGTGCAGTTCCTCGCCATCGGTGAGGCCGTCACCGCAGTGCAGGCAGTGGCGGCAGATTGCGCCAAGCAGGGGTTCACGCCCTGGGAGGAGATCGGAGACGGTGGCGTATCCAAGTCCTTCCTCCACGCCCCCGGCCTCGATGCCAAGTCAATCGGCTTCGAGACCGACATCCCGTTCTTTGTCACCGACACTCCGGGGACCGAAGCGATGGTGCGGGCGATCAGGAAGTACTCGCCGTCGATCCTTTCGTCTCCCAATTACAACGAGGAGGCCACCATTTCCTACATCTCGGGGCTCCTCTTCGGCGCAGCCCTCAAGGCTGGCACGACGGGTAAATCAGGACCCGTGACAACCAATGAGATCTATGGAGGACTCTACAGCCTCCATGGCGACACCCTTGGTGGAATGGCGCCACCGTTGACCTTCAAGCCAAACCAGCCCAACCCTGTCGATTGCTGGTACTGGATCGGTATCAAGAATCACAAATTCACGACGCCCTACGGCCTGAGGCCGCACTGCCAAGCACCGCCTCCGGGAACGCTGTGAACGAATGAGCACCGCCGGCTCGCGCCGGATCGATGGGCTGCCTCGTAGCAGCATCCCGAGGGAGCGACGAGCGACGCGAGCCGGTCGGTGAATGATCACCTGTTCTCTACGCTGCGGCCGGCGCCGACGTCTTGCGGAATAGGGTGCTGCCGCACTGCGGGCAACGCTTGAGCGTCGAGGCCGCGGTCTTCAGACTCTGGGTCGTGCCGCACTTGGAGCAGCTATAGACGCCCTTGCCGGGCTTGGTGCCGCTACGAGCCACCGTGGTCACCTCCTTTCTCGCCTCGTGACTCTCGTGTGAGTGTCATGGACGCCGAGATGCCTCCGAGCCCCCGTCGGCGGGCGCTGCGCCGACCGACCACACTGATCGGGACCGGATCCTTCGCCCTATCGCCCCACTATTAACACGTCGAGCCGAAATGTGCCATGGGGATCGCTCCCTAGGGGTCGTGGCGACGAAGCCTACATATGATCGATTGGTGCCCGAGGGGGCCGATCCATTGATCATCGGCGCGCCGATGTCGCTTACGGGGCGTTACGCAACCATGGGGCGGTTGGCTGCGGCCGGCCTTCGCCAGATGGCAGAGGATGCAGCTCATGCCGGTGGTGTACTCGTCTCTGGCAAGCGGCGCGTCCCCGAGGTCGTCATCGTGGATGACGCGAGCACCCGCTCCGGCGTTCGCCGCGCACTGGGCCTGCTGGCCCAGGCGGACCTCCTCGTTGGCCCCTACGGCAGTGACCTCGTCGCAGCGGCAGGAGCATGGGGTCTTGCACGGGGTCGGTTGATCTGGAATCACGGCGGCAGTGCCGACGATGTTCAACGGCTGCGCAGCGTGATCTCGGTTTCCTCCCCAGCCAGCGTTTACCTGCGCACGGTTCTGGAGGCCGTCGCCCAGCGGATCCCAGGTGCCACGGTGATCGTGGCGATCGGCCGTGGAGCGTTTGGACGGGCTGCGGCGGAAGGCGCGGTCGAGGCAGGGAGGCGCTTCGGGGCCGACGATGTCAGCGTCCTGAGGCACCACGAGGTCCCAGACGAGCCCGATGTCGACATCGTTCTCGCCGCTGGATCCTTCGCTGACGACATCGCGTTGGTCGAACGACTCCGTCGACGCCCACCCGTGCTCGCTGCGGTCGGTGCCGGTGTCGGGGGCTTTGACGCAGCGGGCGACGTCGAGGGCGTGCTCGCTCCGTCGCAATGGGAGGAAGCCGTTCGCTTCCAGGTGGACACCGGACCGCGGTCAGCTGACGTGTTGCGATCCCTTCGTGCCCGGATGATCCCCTTTCTCACGGCCGGTCGCAGCTCGAGCCACATCGACTATCCGGTTGCCCAGGCGTACGCAGCGGGGCTGATCGCATTGCGCTGTGTCGAAGAAGTCGGAGTGGTCGATGACGGAGCGCTGGCCGATGCGGCGCGTCGGCTTCGTTGCACGACGTTTTTTGGTCGCTTCGGTCTCGGGCCCGACGGGTGCCAGGTCGACCACGCCATGGTCGTCTCGCAGTGGCGTCACGGCTCTCGCTGGTTGGTGTGGCCCCCCTCGCTGGCAGACGCCGGAGCCGAGATCGATGCGCGCTCCTAGTCGATCAGCTCGTAGACGGTGAGCAGAGGGGGAGGGTCGAGTTGGAGCACGTCGCTCATCCGAATACGACCATCTGCTGCACGCTCGGCAAGCTCTTTGATCGGTTGCGCCAGATCGTCGGCATCCAGCTCGTAGATCGCCACGTACTCGGGAGCCGACGGATTGCGCTCGACGAATTCAGCTTCGGTCACCTTGTAGCGTTGGGCACGGACAATACCTGGGATAGCACAGACCTCAGGGATGTGAGTGTTGGTGTACCACTCGTTGTACTCGTCCTCGCGAGCGGGATCACAGGGACGGGATTGCACGATCAAGATCCCCTTTGGCACGGCCAACCTCCAGCATCTCGAGTCGTTACAGACTAGCGCGGCAGGGTAGGGATCTTGAGGCCGCGTCGTTGGCGAATCGCTTGAGCTGATTCAATCGCCCAGGAGGCTGCAGTTCATGGTCATACTGATCGGATGATTGGAGAACGACACGAAGAACACGTCACCTGGTTGACGTTCGAAAATCCTGATCGGCTCAACGCCTTCAATGGATTCGACTACCGCGACCTCCGCCAGGCCATACGACGAGCCTTGGATGACGAAGACACGAGGGTCATCGTGCTCACAGGAAGGGGTCGATCGTTCTCCGCTGGCGCTGATCGTTCACTCATCGACCAGAGCGCCACAGAGGAGCAACGCGCAATTGCGAATGAGGAATTTCCTCAGTTCCTCGCAGTCCTTCGTGTGTGCGAAAAGCCACTGCTTGCGGCGGTCAATGGATTCGCCATCGGGATCGGATGTACGATGTTGCTCTATTGTGACCTGGTGATCGCCGCACAATCTGCACGATTTCGTATGCCCTTCACAGCGTTGGGGATCGTGCCCGAGGCGGGAAGTTCGGCGCTGCTTCCAGCCCAGGGGCGCTGGCCAGACGTCATGTGGGCAGCGCTTTCCAGTGAGTGGATCGACGCCGATACGGCGCGCGAGATGGGCATCGCGTGGAGGGTGGTCCCGGATTCCGTACTTCTCGAGGAGACCGCAAGGGTTGCAGCGGCGATCGCCGAGTTGGAACCCGGGGCGGTGACGGCGACCAAACGGCTCTTGACGGCTGGGCGTGCCGAACTAGCACGAGCCGCGATCGACCGCGAGTTTGCGGAACTGCGCATGCTCCGCCGCGGTGGCCGCTGAGCTGGGACTCCGATGACAGCGAGGCTCAGGCGGACAATCTGTGCGTTGGGTCCCGCTGCGAGAGACGGATCCCATCCGATCGAAACCTTCTTTGGCTCGATCTTGACGTGCGCGTGACATCGTTGGCGCTTGATCCTGGTGGCCTCCGACGGCCCGGCTACGTACATGCGGCGGTGCCGAAAGGGAGTGGGATGCGAGCACCTCATGGGAACCTGTCTTCGTGGTTCGCCCGGTGGGCTTCCGAGCGCGAGCTGCATGGTGCTGGCGGGCCTTGCAAGGAGGAATCCGGTCTTACGAGCTTGCTCCTCGTTGATATCCGGCTGCAGCCGCCCATGCCGCGTCGACCACGTACTGACCGTCAGTGGTGATGTCAAGGATCACCACCGGCACGTGATGCCGGCCCCCCGATAGATCGAAAGGGTCTTGACGCCGACAGAGGAGTTGAATCGCCTGATCACGCCGACGATGCCCCGTGAAAGTGCCGTGTGTGCGACCTTGATGCCCGGGGTCGGGTTCGCACGGTCGTCGACTCGGATGACCGTGATGTGGGTCCCCTCTACCGCTCCGCGCTTGTCGATCTGGGCAGCGGCGAGTTGGGCTCCACGCAGCATGTCGATGCTCGGCTGAGGTCCACTCATCGGTCCCTCGTGTGCGATCAGGGCCTTCGGGGTGATGATGCCGACGTGTTGGGATCATTCCGAAATTGGAGAGGAGAAGAGCATCCCTTCGGCTGAGATCAAGACGCATCCGATCCGCGTCACCGCCAGGCCTCGGTCGTCGCGCCGTTCTTGGGGTGGTTTCGGTCGTGTGGGCGGTGTTCACGTTGACAGGGTCCAAATCCCTGGGGTTCGTCCATTTCAGGAGTTGTCGAGCTCCTTGGCGTAGTTGCGAACTCAGAAGGTCCACTGATCGGAGATCTCCTGGAGGTGATTGGTGATGAGGCGACGGCTCCGTTCGTGATCACGGGCTATCAATGCGTCAGCAATCTCCATATGGGCCCCGATGAGGTCGGGGGTCGCTCCGATCCGGAGATCGCACCCATGATTGAATCGAATCAGGCTGGTCTGGACGATCACATCGGTAAAGAGGTGCAGGATCGGATTCCCGGTGGCCTCAGCGAGCGCGACGTGAAAGCTTGTCTCGTATTCGTTCAGGATCTGAGCGCCAACCCGTTCCCGAAGCTCTCTCAACTGATCGTCGCTCGCGCTACGGATCAATCGATCGGCACAGGTGAGCTCGAGCATCAATCGGACCTCGACGATGTGGCGACGGGTTACGTGGTTGAAGTCGAGGTAGCTGCTGACGGCAAGTTCGACGGCGCGTCTGTTCGGTTCCCGGACGATGAGTCCCCCGGATCGCCCGCGGCGCATCTCGACCAGAGACAGGTGTTCGAGGATCCGAATGGCCTCGCGCAAGACACCTCGTCCGACCCCGAAGCGCTCGATGAGCTCAGGCTCGAGGCCGAGGTTCGTTCCGGGAGGAAACGACCCCGCAACGATTTGACGACGAATCGCGTCGGCGAGTTGTTCCGCGAGCTTGAGGGACTTCTTTGGTTCACCCACGTCGGATTTCACGTTTCGCCTGATTTCTGGGCACAGGGAGAGGCGAAGCCAGTGAAGACTATAGAGAAATGGGGAGTGGCGTGACGAGCATCACCGCTGATCACCGATCAGTCGCCGCTTCGGCCCCGTAAAGGAGTGGGAACAAGGGTGCGCAGTCCTGCCAGAACAGCTCTGGGGTGCGCACAGTCGCTCGGCCGCACGTCGTCAACCGGGATGGAGCGGTGCTCCCGCGACCCTGCGGGGTCCTCCATGAAGACGGCGGATGGCGGCGCGAGGACAAGCTCGGTGACTCGCTCGCCTTTGGTTGGCAGCGGTGCTTTTCTCATAAACGACCGAGCGATGAAGCGCCGCTCCGTCCTGTCGGCTGACCCAAAGTCTTCCGACGGCCGCCTCGGCGGTGTCGATCGGGTTGGACCATCCCCAGGGGCCGCCGGGGCTCCTACCAATCTTCGGCCGGCCAGGTCGTTAACGGTGTTGAGCGATGTGCCCGGCCTTCAGGGATTCGGTCGTGCTCATCCTCGGCATGCTCGATCCGAGGAGCCGGATCGAGCGACTTGGGCTCCAAGTCCTGCTGCCAGGCCTCGTCGGACATCGTCACGTGCAAGTCCGACGAGATCGCCGCTGCGTGACCATTGCGGCGCCGGGTTGTCGGCCGCTCTCCCCCGTTGCTGCGGTGGGGCACCAGGGTCAGAGAATGACTCCGTCGTCGTGCAGTCGAGCGATCTGGTCCCAATCGAAGCCAAGCTCGAGGAGCAATGCTTCGGTATCGGCACCGTGCTCGGGGCCGCGCCGCAACGTGGCGGGACGTTCATCAAACTGCACCGCGCCGGTCGGCATGGAAAAGCTCCCGGTGGGTTCGACGGCGACCTCGCCGATGTAGCCGTTGGCTTTCACTTGGCGGTCCTCGACGAGTTCGGGGACCCGCTGGTAGGGTGCCCAGGGGAACCGCTCGTCGGCGAAGGCCTCGTTCCATTCGGCGAAGCTGCGACTGCCGAAGATCTCGTCGAGGATCTTGATGCAGGCCTCGCGGTTTTGGCTCCGAACGGTCGAGTCGGCGAAACGGGGGTCGTTCTCGAGGTCGGGACGTCCGATCGCTCGGCACAAGTCGGCCCAGTAGCGGTCTGCTTGTAAGAACACGAGCCCGATGAAGCGGCCGTCCTTGGTGCGATACGTGTTGACCAGAGGATTGGGCGCCTTCGTGTGCTGCTCCCCGCCCGGTGGCGGGGCTTCTTTGAAATTCCCCTGGAGGGCCGAGAGGACATCGGAAGCCAACGTCCAGATCGCGGTGGCAAGCAGGGAGACGTCAACGATCGACGGCTCCCCGGTACGCTCCCGCCGGTACAGGGCGGCGGCGATCCCGAAAGCCAGTTGCACCGCGCCGTTTCGGTCCCCGAACGCGCCTCGCTGATTGATGGGGTACTCGAGTCCGGGCGGAGTGAGCGTCGCTCCGATGGCTCCCCGAGCCCAGAAGGCCGTGGAGTCGTAGGCAGCGTTGTCGGCATCGGGGCCCCGTATGCCGAAGCCGTGTCCGCGGGCATAGATGATGTCGGGGTTGACCGCACGCAGAGCCTCGACGCCCAACCCAAGACGCTCCAAGGTCGAGGGAAGATAGTTGGTTAGGAAGACGTCACAGCTCTGCGCCAATCGAAGGAGGATGTCGCGGCCTTCCTCGCTCTTGATGTCCAAGGCCATCGAACGCTTGCCGCGGTTGGCGAGCTCCATGGACTGATTGATGCCCCCGGCGACCTGGATGATGCCCTGGGAGACCAAGCCCCGGTAACCGTCACCGGTGTTCGGCGGCTCGATCTTGATGACCTCGGCACCCCAGTCGGCGAGGAGGGCCCCGGCGACGGGCACGAACACCCATTGGGCGAGTTCGAGCACTCGTACTCCCGCAAAGACGTTGACGGCTGGACCCTCAGTCATTCAAAGCCACCTGAGCCCAAGCTGTTGCGATGCCGTGGTTGCGTGGTTGCGTCCCCATCTCGACCCCCTCAGAGGAGCCCGAACAAGCGGGCGCAGTTCTGCCAGAGGATCTTGTCCTTGTCCTGAGGGGGGAACTCGGCGAACCACTCGTCGGTGA